>CAYTGX010000023.1:54891-56338 GCA_964437385.1 uncultured Spirochaetaceae bacterium | reverse complement strand
CGTCCACGCGCACCAGGGCCTGGAGCCTGGCCCCGGAGTTCTCGACGCTTACCAGCAGGGGAGCAAAGCATCCCTCCCGAACCACGCCATTCCAGCCCAGGAGCGCATCACAGCGTACGGAGAATGCAGACTGTGCAGGCAGGTAGGAGGTCAGGAGAAAAAAGAAAGGGATCAGCAGAAAGGAAGCCGGCACCAGCCTGCGCCTCCCTTCGATCGAGGCGCTGTTCAGGATGTCTTCTCCTGGACCCGGGAGTCGAGCATCGTATCCCCGTCGAAAATGAAATACCCGCGAAAGCTCCTCCCCTGGAGAAGAAGGGGAAGCCACAGCGCATCGTCGGCCCACATCTTGTCGTACGGGATGCTGTCCAGGGGAGTCCAGAGAGGGGCAGCCTCATAGGTCTCGCACAGCTCCCCTTCAAAACCGGTTCCCGTAAAAACGACGCCGTACAGCGCATACCCGTCGACGAACTGAAAAAAGAGCTCTCCCCCCTCGCGCACCCCGGTGGGCGTCACGCAGAGCTCCTCCTGCACCTCGCGGATGGCGCATTGCCGGGGCGTCTCACCCGGGTCTATGCGCCCGCCGGGGCCGTTGATCTTGCCCGCCCCCAGGCCTGTCTTCTTGTGGATGAGAAGGATCTGGCCGTCCCGCAGGACGAAGAGCAGTGTCGCCTTTTCAACAGGCACCCAGGAGGTCCAGTCGATCTCGCTCACCCTGCGCGCATCCGCCTGCATGCCCATAGGATTCACAACCTACCACAAAACAATTTTTGTTGCATTCCCGGGGCGCCGGGTTTATACTGCGCCCGATGAACGTTCTTCATCTCTGAAGGGGATCGTGAGAAGCAGGGACCTCCTGATGGAGGTTGAAGGTCTCTCGTAGAGAGTCACCTCGAAATGCGCCTCTCACATCCCCTTCCACTTTTCAGGACAATCCAATATTCCGTATGAGCCGCGGTATCTCACTCGGCGTGAATATGTGCCTTCCCGAGACCACCTGAAATACGGTGAGAAGGGCAACCACGGCCAGAAACACGCTTCGTGTGACAATGTGTGAAAAGCCCTGAATGACGAGCCGGGAGAACAGCCATGCCAGGCCCGCCGCAGCCGCGACAGCGCCCGCGGACAGAAGATACCCCATTGCGGGCCGCGCCGCTGCACTGCCCCCGAAGAGGCGGAAGGCGACATCGAAGCCGAACCGTGTCCCAGCCGCATAGCCGAGCAGGAAGACCAGCAGGACGCACACGGCGGTTCGAATGACGATGCGCGGACCCCGGCCCGCTGTGGCCGCGCCCATGAGCGCCGCTGCCACGAGCAGAAGGTCAACGGACGGAGCAAGGGCGGAAGATACCGGGGCAGCGGGAGACCAGCCAGGCAGGTTGATCAGGACATCGAACAGGAGCAATCCGGCGATGAGACCGGCTATGGGCGCCACGGTACTCCGTGGATT
>CAYTGX010000023.1:47967-54791 GCA_964437385.1 uncultured Spirochaetaceae bacterium | reverse complement strand
GGCGCCACGGTACTCCGTGGATTCGGCGCCACGGTATTCCGTGGATTCCGTGGCGCCGCTGCCGGCCGCTGGTCGGCCTCGGCGCTCGGCGGCCTGTCCGCCCTGGATGTGCTACCCCCGCGCACGCCGCGGCATGACCTTCAGGTACATCGCCTTGGCATCGCCGGGCGCATAGAAGTCTTCCAGCTCGGCGACCTGCGTGTATCCGCGGGCCAGGTAAAAAGCCCGGGTAGGCTCGTAGAGCGGACGCGCGGAGGTTTCAATGTACACGCGCGTGCCGCCCAGGGAGGCGATTGCCTCTTCGCTCTGCTCCAGGAGCTGTGTGCCCAGGCCTTTGCCGCGGTACGTGCCGCTGACGACGATCCAGTACAGGTCATAGCTCTCCCGCGTACAGGCAACGGGCCCGAAGCTCGTGTACCCCACCGTTTCCCCGTCCTGCTCAGCAAAGAGGAAGTGGTACCCGCAGCGGGGCCCCTTGGCCAGCCGATCCTCCACGAGCTCCACGGCAGTGTCCACTTCCTCCGGATAGAAGAAGCCGGTGGAATCCGTGATCTCCCGGACCCACTGCAGGTCCTTCTCCGTCACGGTGCTCCTGAACCCGATCTTCACGACGTTCATGCGTGTCGCTCCTCCAGTTGATTCCCGGCATTCACCCGCGTGGCCGCCGAGACGATTCTTTCCACGACATCCCCGGTCGTCAGTCCTGCCCTGCCCGCCGCGGCCATGAAGCCCGCATCCGGAGCCAGGCAGGGGTTTGTGTTCACCTCGAGGATCCAGGGACGTCCGGCCCGGTCGACCCGGAAGTCGACCCGCGCGTACCCCCGCAATCCGAAAAGCCGCCAGCAATCGCGGCTCAACCGCACGAGCTCTCGAATCAGCCCGTCGTCCTCGGCCGGAAAGTCGAATGCACGCGGAGTGGCCCCGTATTCGAAGGACCCCTCCACCCACTTTGCCCTGTACCCGACCATCCTGGGCTTGTTGCGCGGATAGCCGACGAACCGGATCTCCGCGGGCGGGAGGCTTTCCGGCTCCTTTTCTCCGCCGAGCAGCGCCAGGTTGAACTCCCGGCCGTCGATGAATGACTCGACAAACAGGTTCTCGATTGCCTCCCGCTGTACGCGCCTTCGGATCTCTGCCGCAAGGTCTTTCGCTGATCCGGCCACCGAGCTGTCCTCCAGACCGATCGAGGCGTGCTCCCATACTGACTTCACGATCCAGGGAGCGGGAAAGTCCGGTCCGGAATCAAGGACCTCTGCCGCCGCCGCCCATGGCGGGGTGGCAATGCCTCCTGCCGTCAGGGTCCTCTTGGCAAGCACCTTGTGCGAGGTGAGCAGTATGGCCTCGCAGGGAGCGCCGGTATAGGGGATTCCCAGTGTGTCCAGAAGGCTCGGCGCCAGGTGGATCAGGCTCCCCTTCCCCTCGATCGTCTCTGCAAGATTGAAGGCGATGAGCGGCCCGGCCGCCTTCAGCACCGCCGCCGTCACACCCAGGTCCAGCGTCATGGGCACGTCGAAAGTCTCGTGCCCCAGCGCATGCAGCGCTTCGCGGACCGTGTTTACCTGGACCAGGACATCCGTTTCATCCGCGGAAGCCGAGGGGTCCACGCGGCCATAGACGATGGCGATCTTCTGGTGACTCATGGGGAGGCTTTTGTGTGCAGGAGAGATACGTGCGCCACGGTATGGGGTATTCCCCGAACGGGTACTCCCGTATCCCGTGGATTTTGCGCCGCGCCCTGCTCGGGCGCGGCGCATCCAGTGGTCATTGCCTTTGTTGTCCTGCCGGATCCGGATACCTGAATATCAAACCCTGATAGTTCCTCAGCACGAGGTCGTTCCCGTCCCTCCCGATCACGTACTCGGGCAAAAGCGGGATTTTTCCGCCTCCGGCGGGGGCGTCGATGACATAGGTCGGCACCGCGTAGCCCGACGTGTGTCCCCGCAGGCCCTGGATTATTTCCAGTCCCTTCTGCACCGGGGTCCGGAAATGCGACGAGCCGATGATCGGGTCGCACTGGTACAGGTAGTAGGGTTTCACCCGCGCCTTGAGGAGGGCGTGCATGAGCCGCGTCATGGTCTCCACGCTGTCATTGATGCCTGCCAGGAGCACCGTCTGGCTTCCCAGGGGTATTCCGGCATCCGCAAGGCGTGCACACGCTTCCCGGGTCTCCGGGGTGAGCTCATCCGGGTGCGTGCAGTGGATGCTGATCCAGAGGGGATGATAGCGCTTCAGCAGGCGGGTGAGGGATGGTGTGACCCGCTGCGGCATGACGACCGGCACCTTTGTGCCGATCCTCAGGAACTCCACGTGAGGGATCCTGTGCAGACGGGATAGCAGCCAGTCCAGTTTCTCATCCGAAAGGGTCAGCGGGTCCCCACCGGAAAGGAGAACGTCCCTGATCTCGACGTGAGCCTCGATGTAGGAGATTGCCTGCTCCCACTGGGCCTGGAAAAAGATGCTGTTGCTGTCCGGATTTTCAACCATCCGCGAGCGCGTGCAGTAACGGCAGTTGGACGCGCAGGAGTTCGCCACGAGAAACAGGACCCTGTCCGGATAGCGATGCACGATGCAGGGCACCGGGCTGTCCTTGTCCTCCGCCAGCGGATCCTCCGCCTCTCCCGGTGTCCGAAGGTACTCATCCGTTGCCGGTATCATGGTCCGCCGCAGGGGCTGTTCGGTGTTTTCCGGGTCGATCAGGCTCAGGTAATAGGGCGTGATGGCAAAAGGGAGCGAGCCGGAGTGACGGGCAATGGCCGTCCGCTCGTCCTCGGTGAGCTGCACGATCTTTTCCAGCGCGTCAATGGACCGCACGCGATTGCGCAGCTGCCAGCGCCAGTCGCACCATTCCGCCGGCGTGGAAAGCGGGAAGAATCGGGCGCGAAAGACCTCTGCCCCGGGGGAGACGATGAACTTGGGGGTAAGGGGCGCTGCTCTCTTGATGGAGCGGGAATAAGACGTGAACGGCGGGATCGTAGTCCGGATGCCGGCCAGTTCGGCAAAGTCCAGAACTACGGGCATCGTACCTGGAGGTTCTGCCTCCTCAGTGCTGAGCACTTTGGTTTCCATTCTGTCGAAACTCCTTCATCCTATGGAATGTCCGAAAGCAAGCCGAGCTTCTTTCGTCGGGGTTCTCGCGTCATGCAATGCATGGTGTGCGAACGGCGGGTCCCCTCCCTCTCTAGCCTATAGATCAATGCATACTACAACGAAAAAACAAATGCAAGGGTTTTTTGGAAGTATCTTTGAGTCACGATGGATAAAGACCTTTTCACGCGCACCATAACGGGACCGGGCGCCGGCGGCCGCGCCGTGCTCGTCGGCGTCGAGCTCAAAGGGGCCGGCACGGCATGGACCATCCAGGACTCCCTGGCCGAGCTTGGACGCCTCGCTCATACCGCCGGGCTCGAAGTGGCGGGCACCACCTGGCAGAAGCTGACCCGCCCGAATCCGGGCACGTGGATCGGATCCGGCAAAGTGCAGGAGCTCAAGGAACTGCTTGCTGACAGCAGCGCCCAGTTCGTACTTTTCGACGACGAGCTTTCCCCCGGGCAGCAGAAGAAGCTCGAAATGGCGCTGGGTGACGGAATCAGGATTATCGATCGGACGAGGCTCATTCTGGACATCTTCAGCCAGCATGCGCACACACGGGAAGGAAAACTGCAGGTGGAGCTTGCCCAGTATCAGTACCTGCTCCCGCGGCTGGCCGGCTTGAGGGCCGGGCTTTCGCAGCAGACCGGTGGCACGGGGGTAGGGCTCGTCGGACTCCGCGGACCCGGTGAAACACAGCTCGAGCTCGACCGCAGGCAGGCGCGGCGAAGGATCGCGACCCTCCGCCGAGGCCTGGAAGAAATGCGAAAACAGAGACTGACGCATCGGACGCGCAGGGAAAGCTCCGGACTGCCCGTGGCGGCGCTCGTCGGTTACACCAACGCGGGCAAGAGCTCGCTTCTCAACGCCCTCACCGGTGCAGGGGTCCTGGTCCAGGACAAGCTTTTTGCCACGCTGGACCCTACCACCCGGCGCCTCAAGCTCCCCGGCGGCAGGGAAGCCCTTCTCACCGACACCGTCGGCTTCATCCGGAAGCTGCCCCACACGCTCGTGGCAGCATTCCGGGCGACGCTGGAAGGCATCGAGGAGGCCTCCCTCATCCTGCACGTAGTGGACAGCACTCATGCGCATGCCTCCGAGCAGATCGCCGCGGTGCAGGCTGTCCTGGGAGGCCTGCAGGTCGCACAGACGCCGGTTCTCCTGGTGTGGAACAAGATCGACCTGCTCCCCGCTGACGCCCCGACGCCGCTCCTGGGGTCTTCCCACGCGCATGCCCTGGCAATCAGCGCAAAGACAGGAGCCGGCATCAGCGAGATGCTTGCCCAGGCGGAGGCGATTCTCGGAGAGAGCCTCGTGGCCTTCGAGGTGGTCATCCCGTATGACAGATATGACCTGGTGCAGCTTGTCTATGAACAGGGGACCGTCCAGTCGCGGGAAGACCTGGCGGAGGGAATCCGCCTGTGCGCCTCGATCCCTCCGGCCCTCTCTGACCGTCTCAGGGAGTTCGCCGGCTGAAGATCGCGCGACCGCGCGCTTCAGGTCTTTGAATCGTGCGCCTTGCGGCGATATTCGGCGTACGTGGAGTACGGTTCTCCGCCGAGGCTTTCCTTGCCGGGATCCACGAACACCACCGCGTTTCGCGTGCGCTTGGCTGCGTACAGCGCCTTGTCCGCGCGCTCCACTGCTTTTGCCAGATCGAGGATGCCCGTGACGTCAGCCACCCCGATCGACAGGGTGCCGCACGGCTGCCCCTGGCTGTCCCCGATGCTCCTGACATCCTCCATGGCCTCCCGGTTGCGAATGTTGCTCTCCTGGGCATGGCGCAGGCGCTCGGCAAGGATGATGCCGGTGTGGAGGTTGGCCGGCACGACCACGAGGATCTCCTCTCCGCCGTAGCGGATCGGAAGGTCGCCTTCCCTTACTCCGTCCAGGACCATGTCCGCGGTTGCCTTCAAGACCTCGTCTCCGCGAGGATGGCCCAGCTCGTCATTCACCCACTTGAAATGGTCGATGTCCATGAGGAGCAGGGTCAGGCTCTTATGCTTGGCGCGGATTGTCTCCAGCCTGCGGGGAAGGTCGGTCAGGAAATAGTCCTTGTTCTTCAGACCAGTGAGGGCGTCGACGAACTGGCCCGGGAACTCTTCCCGCAGGGTCTCCTGCAGGAGCTGGTAGGAATCCCTTCCCCGCGCGTCCCGCTCCCGGGTCCATGCGTCACGGTCTTCCGCCGACGCAATGATCACCCCGTGGCCCGCCTGTGCCACGAAGCTTCTCGGATCGTTCAGAAGATACTCGTAGACCTCTGCGACGCCCCGGAACACCTCCATGAACGCCACCTGGGCCTTGCGCGGTATGTCGCGCACTGATTCCCGAAACCGGGCCTCGATCCACCTCCTGATCTGGCGGGCGATCGGGCGGTATTCGGTGGATCCTGTCTGAGACTTCAAAGTAAAATCCACGATCGGGTGCTTGGACAGGTCTTCCGCGGTCTTCCTCCTCACAGGATCTTCCGCTGAGAGCGTGGCCTGGTTGACGACCTTGCCCGCCTCGGAGAGATGCAGGCAGAGCTTGGCGGCAAGCTCGAACGGTTTTGGCCCGTCATAATGCTCCCGTTCCGTAATGATATGCCCGAAGTTCCTGATTGCCCGGTTGCGAAGCTGGTTTATTCTTTCCTCGATGCTGCGTGCCCTCTGGCTCTCCCGGAAAAGCTTCGCGAACCGGGGGTCTCCTTCTGTTTCCCGCGCATACTCGCGGATCTCCTCCAGGTACGGCTCGAAGAAGTGCAGGTACGCGTCATGCCAGGAGTCACGGAGCGCAATAACGGCCGCGGCAATTCCGTCCGTGCCGATGATCTTTTCCAGGGCATAGGGCTCCATGGACGCCAGAAGGTCGTCGAGAATCGAATGCAGAACCATGAGAAGGGCCACGGCGTCCGTGGAGGACAGTTTTTCCAGGTCCGCCAGGCGTGACTGGAAAACTGCCGACCGTGTGAAAACCCGGTTGGCAAAATACGGCAGGATGAACGCGCCCTGCTCCATGCGCTCGATGCCGGACTCGGGGAACAGGGACTCCAGGGTCGCAAGCGTGCCCTCAAAACGCACACCGAACTGCTCGGTCTTCTCCAGCTCCAGGCGGGTCAGCTCCTTTTCCTGGCGCTCTTTCAGCGCCTTTTCCCTGGCCTCGTGGAGCCGTCTCTGCCAGCCCTCCCAGGTGAGGATGTCCTTCTCCGTGAGCCCGAGGAACTGCAGGACGGCCGTGCGCTTGGCGGGGCTCGCGTCCTCCTCCGGGTAAAAGGCGGCAATCATCTTGAGCAGTGCCGGGTACAGCTCATGGCCGAACCGGTGGAGGTTCTGGAATGCTGCCCTGAAAAGGCTCTCCGCTTCCGCGAGCTCGGACGCGGCGCGGACAGTATGGGCAGGGGAGAGAGTGACGTCCCGCACGACCTCGAACAGCGTCTCCAGCTTGTCCCTTTCGATGGCTTCCGTCATCGCAATGAGCCGGCACCCGTCCTTCACCACGCGCGCCAGCTCGGCAATCCGCACACGCTGGCCGGCCCGCAGGTTGGAGCCGAGGAACTCGATGCTCTTGCGAAGCATGTCGCGGCGCTCCGTGAAGACAGCCAGGAAGACGACGGCGAACGGCTCCCGCGCGCGCAGGGATTTCAGCGTCTCCTCCGCACGCTCCAACGCCTTTTCCCTGTCCGTGGCCTTTGTGCCTGAAGGCCCTCTGCCCAGGAGGATCCTCGCGCTGTCCCGAAGCGCATTCAGCGTGTCGATGAA
>CAYTGX010000023.1:42578-47867 GCA_964437385.1 uncultured Spirochaetaceae bacterium | reverse complement strand
GCGGCGGCCTGCGCTGCCTGGCGGGCGTCCGCGCGGCCGGTGGCCCCTGCCCGGCGCGCGGTGGCGGACTCCGCCGGGGGCCGTGGCGGGGCGGCCTGGCGCCTTTCTTCGAGCTCCTTCTGTGTCTTCAGCTTCTGATACGCAGCATGGGACCGACGCTGAGCCTCTTCATCTCCATATCCCTTGCCGCGGAGGGTCTTGTAGACCTTCTTTATCTCCTCCTCGGGCACGCCCCGGCGAAGGAGATCGTCTTTGAAATCCGCGTCTTCTTTACCGGAGGCCGCCATATGCCGTTCTTTCTCCTTGGATCCGCGCAATACCGCTGCGCACTCTCAATGTATCATCACGGTGGGGCACTGACTCCCCGCGGATAATAGGACGTTTCCACGACGCGTGTCATGCGTAGCACGCTCGTGCTCTCCTTCAAAGGGGCCTTACTCCAGCCTCCAGAGCATTGGCGTCGGGTTGTCCTGCTCCACGCACACGGCCCCCGCGTATCCGGGGGCCGGGAGCAGGTCACGCATCCACCAGGTTGGGGCCGGGCCGGCTGGCGTGTCCGGCAGCTCGACCCTGAAACCAGATCCTGCATGGTCAGAAAGAGGAAGAGCGAAGCGGGCGAAGCAGTCGAAAAGACCCGTGCCAAGGGCTTTTGCCGCCGCCTCCCTGCGCGTCCAGAGAAGAAAAAACGCCCCGGAGCGCTCAGCCTCCTCACGTGATCGAAGCCAGGCCGTCTCCTGCCCGCTGAAGAAGCCGTCGAGGATCGCGTCCATATCAGCTACCTCCCTGACGCGTTCGACATCAATGCCGACCCGGAGGCCGCGGGCAACGGCGATCAGCGCCAGGTCTCCTGCATGGGAAACGTTGAATTGAATGGAGCTGTCCGCGCCGTCCAGCCACGGCTTTCCGGACGCCCCTGCCCTGATGGACAGCGCGCGCGGGTCCTCGCGAAGATACTTTGCCAATACGAGGCGCAGCGAAGCGCGGGAGGCACGACACCGTGCCCGGTCCGCGGGACGCACGAACCTGGCGCACTGATCCTTTTCCTCCGCAGAGAGCACGCCTTCCAGGGGCCCGCATTCCTCTGAGGGCAGGGCCAGGGAAGCCCGCCAGATATGAAGGCCGCCCTGTTCCAGGAGAAGCTGCCGGGGAGGGAGAGCCCACATAGGCAAGGATGATACGGTTCCCCGCGCGCCTTGACAACAACCCCCTGTTTCGGTTTATAGATGCATGCATACCATGAGAAATCCCACTGATGTCAGAGTCGTCATTACCGGCATGGGCACGATCAACCCTATCGGGAACAGCGTTCCGGAGTTCTGGGAAAACCTCATCAAGGGGAAATCCGGAGTACGAAAGATCCAGAGTTTCCCGATCAACAACTATTCCGTCCAGATTGCCGGGGAAGTCGATCTGCCGGACATTACGCCGTATTTCAAAAATCGGAAAATGGCGCGGAGGCTTGACCGTTTCACCGTGCTGGCGCAGATCGCCGCTGTCCAGGCCATGAAGGACTCTGGATTGGACGCGGAAAAGGCCCCGCACCGCTACGGGGTCATCATCGGAACCGGTGAAGGCGGCGCGGGCACACGCTATTTCAACACGAAAAAGATCCTTGAGGATGGGATGCAGGCCGCGTCCCCATTCTTTGCCATGTGCATACCAAGCACCGCGTCGGGATTTTTCGCCATGGAGTGGAACCTCCAGGGCCCGTGCTTCTCCGTGAACTCGGCGTGTGCCACCGGAAATCATGCCATGGGAGTGTCGGCCTCGCTTATCAGGATGGGAATGGCGGATGCCATCTTTACCGGGGGGGCCGAGGCCGTGATCAACCCTACCGGGCTGGCGGCATTCGGCAACATCATGGCTCTCTCGGAGCGCAACGACTCTCCGGAAACTGCCTCACGGCCATTCGACAAAGACAGGGACGGGTTCGTGTTGAGCGAGGGAGCAGGCGTGCTCTGCCTGGAAGAGCTGGAGCACGCGAAACGCAGGGGAGCTACGATCTACGCCGAGCTCACCGGGTACGGGTTCACCAGTGATGCGTATGATCTGGTGGCGCCGCACCCGGATTCCCGCGGCTCTGCCCGGGCAATGCAGGACGCGCTGGACAGCGCGCACCTGACCCGGGACCAGGTGGACCTGATCAACTGTCACGCAGCATCCACTTCGCTGGGAGACCTCGCGGAGAGCAAGGCCATCAGCGCGGTGTTCAAGGAGCTTGCAACCACTGTGCCGTCTCACAGCACCAAGTCGATGACCGGCCACCCCCTCGGCGCGGCAAGCGCATTGGAGGCAATCGCCGTTATTCTGGCCATACAAAAGGGCATCATACATCCTACCATCAATCAGTTCACGCAGGATCCGCGGATCACCCTCAATGTCGTGAAAAAGCCGCTGGAGGCCAGAGTCAATCACGTGGTGTCCAACGGTTTCGGCTTCGGTGGTCAGAACGCTGCTGTGACTCTCTCGCGCTTCACGGACTGAAGAACTAGAACCGGGGGACTGCCGCGGCGCGCGCTTGCGCTCCCCGGCGATTGTTGCGAGAATCCGGGCATGTCAGGCGCCTCGGCGGTGCGCGCGCACCGGGATTCCCCGCTGGTCTATACGCTGTATCTGCTCGCCTACACGTCCGTCCTGATCCGCATGCTCCTGAGTGGTCCCGGCAGCAACGCTATCGGGGTGACCGCGTATGTCCTGATGGCAGGCTTCCTCGCGTTGAGCATCGCACAGCTGCCCCTCAATGCGCGCTGGCCCCTGGCCGTGCATGTCATGCTGACGCTGCAGTCCTTTATCGTCTTCGCCCTGCTTCTCACGAAACCTCCTGCCGACTACTACTGCATTCTCTTCATGGCCTTGAGCGTGGTGGCCTGCCGCGACATACCCAATCGGGGGAGCATCGTGTGGCTGGCGGTCTTTTGCGCGGGAGTCGCCGCGGGACTGATCGCCGCATTTGGGACGGGAGCAGTGAACTATTTTCCCCTCTACATCGCCGGGTGCCTCACACTCGGCCTCTATGGACGCGCAACACGGAACGCCGAGATCGCCTGGGCCAGGAGCGAGGAGCTGCGGGTCGAGCTGGAAGCGGGCAACAGGCGCCTGCACGAATATGCGGAGCGTGCCGAAGAGGCAGCCGCGTCGCAGGAACGCACATTTCTTGCCCGTGAGCTGCACGACGCGGCAACTCAGACCGTTTTCAGCATCAACCTCACGGCCGAAGCGGCACGCAGGGCACTGAGGGTTGAACCGGAGAAGGCGTCGGCGCTCATGGAAAACCTGCAGGGGCTGGCCCGGGAAGCCCTCGCGGAGATGCGGACCCTCGTCGGCGAGCTTCGGCCGGGGTCGATGGTGGATGAAGGCCTCGTGAAGTCCCTGGAACGGCTTGCCACTCTGCGCAGGAAACGCGACGGCATGACTGTGACCATCACGGTGAAAGGCGATGAAGAGGGCGGCACCGAGGCCAGGGAGACGATATTCCGAACCGCGCGTGAGGCCCTCAGCAATATCGCCCGGCACGCGGGAGTGAAAGACTCGCGCCTGGATCTCACCTTCAGCCCGCGGGAGATCGCGCTCCTGGTCAGGGACTCGGGCAGGGGTTTCGACCCTGCTGGCGCGCACCGCCCCGAAAGCTTCGGACTCGTGGCAATGAGGGAACGGCTGGAAGCGCAGGGCGGATCGCTCGCCGTGCGCTCCTCGCCCGGTGCGGGCACAGAGATCGAAGCGCGGATCCCGCTCGGCACCGCGTAGGTCGAACAAGGAAGTCGGCGTCGACCTTCTCATCAGAGTCAGACTGCGACTTTGGTCCTAGTTCGAGCTGAGACCATCGGACGGCTGAAAACCACTCCTCAGACCGACGCGTACACTGCACCCTGCGTGCGATGCTCATCAGTGCGAAGCACAGGAGGAAGGAAATGAACAAGATCGAATCGCAGGTCATTCGGGAGAACAACGCGACCCGGGGCGCGCGACGGATACGGGCTTTGGCAGTACATGATGCGCCGAAGACTCTCAAGGCTGCCGCGGACGGGCAGATTGCCGAAATAGAGCGGACTTTCACGGCCCGCTACGAATGGTAGGTGAAAACATGCAGACGATGAGCATCCCTTCGGTCTCAACAGGAGCGAAACCTGCGAGGCTTTTCTACCTGGACGCACTGAAGGTTGTCCTCACGATCCTGGTGATCGCCCATCACGTCGGACAGGCGTACGGGCCGACCGGCGGATACTGGCCCGTGCAGGAAACAGCGCGGGCCGCGCTCCTGGGGCCCTTTTTCACGGTGAACCGCTCGTTTTTCATGAGCCTGTTCTTCATGATTTCAGGGTATTTCATGGTCAGCGCGTATCAGCGCAACGGCTCCGCCGCTTTCATCCGAAGCAGGTTTGTCCGGCTGGGTGTGCCGGTGCTCGCCTTTGCGGTGCTGATGCTCCCTTCAAGGCTTTTCCTCTTTGGCGATCACATCACGCGCTGGGACGACTATTTCAACGCCGGGCACCTCTGGTACCTCGAGCACGTCCTGCTTTTCAGCGTGATCTACGCGCTCTGGCAAGTGATCCGCGAATCGTATCGGCGGAATGCGCCGCAGCGCAGCCGGGTATCGACGAGCCAGGGACCGCGTCTGCCCACGATATGCGTGGCCATGCTCGTCGTGGCGGTGGCATGCGCCGCCGTGCGGATCTGGTTCCCCATCGATCGATGGATGAACCTGCTGGGCTTCTTTCGGGTTGCTTTCGCCGACGTTCCCCGGGACCTGGCCTTCTTCATTTTCGGTGCCATGGCATTCAGGCGGGGCTGGTTCGAGAGCTTCCCTGCGGGGAGAGGTCTGCGCTGGCTCGCCATCGGTGTGGCGGCGGCAATTGCGTGGTACGCGTGGGCATTGATCCCGCACAGCGGCATCACTCTCGGCGGACGGGCTTTCGGGATCGTCTATCCACTATGGGAAGAGCTGGTCTGTTTCGGCATGTGCATCGGCCTGCTGGTGCTGTTCCGGCAGGCGGCCAACGCTCAAGGCCGGTTCGCCAGGTTTCTGGCCGCAAACCAGTACTCCGCGTATTTCTGGCACCCCGTGTTGATCGTGGGGATACAGATGGGCTTTCTCGCCCTGCCCCTGGCCCCGTTCGTGAAGTTCCTCGCCGTCACGGCGCTGGGCGTGCCCATCGTCTTCCTCTGGAGCTGGCTGATGCGACGAGTTCCGGCCGTGCGGTCGGTGCTGTAACGCGTCATCCCTGGGCCGTCCGTACGGCACGGGCGGCCCAGCCCTCGCGGCGCTCCACAATCCGCGGAGTACCGCGGCGC
>CAYTGX010000023.1:0-42478 GCA_964437385.1 uncultured Spirochaetaceae bacterium | reverse complement strand
CGCGGCGCTCCACAATCCGCGGAGTACCGCGGCGCACTAGATAAAGCAGACTTCTCCAATAGCCGTGCAGGCAACCTTGCCATCCACAATGACCTGTCCGATCATCGTGGCAAAATACTCGTCGAACTCCAGTTTCTTCGCGATCAAGGTGACTTCACGGCCGGGCAGGACCGGCGCCAGGTAGTAGGCGCCCACGATCCGGGTGGCCCTTACGTTCATGGGCTGGACCTCGGAAGGGACGGCGGTGCTGCGGTTTCCCAGGAAATAGTGCAGGCAGAGGCCGAGTTGGCCTATCATCTCCACCTCCAGGCAGCCCGGATACACCGGGTAGTCGGGAAAGTGACCGGCAAATATCGGGTCGTCCGGCGAGATGAAACGCGAACCGGCAATCGCCTCTTCATCGAAGCCGACCCCGGTCAGACGGTCCACCAGGAGGAAAGGCTCCCTGTGCGGAAGAATGCGTTTGATGTCGTCCCGTGCCCACGAGAGAGGTGTCAGACTGCCCGGCGCGAACAGCGGCTTTTTTCGATTCTCCCGGAGAAGAACGTCGTGGTCCACTCTATGCGCGCAGGCCCTTTGCGATCACGTCTTCGATGATGGTGAGCGCCGTGTCCATCTGCTCCTTGGTGAACTGCGTGGACACCGAGATGCGGAACCTGCGGGAATCCGCCGGCACCGCGGGAAAGTCCACGGGCTGGAGGAAGAGGCCTCGCTTCTGTATCTCGTAGGCGAACTGGATGAGCTTCTCACCCGAGGAACCGATGATGATCGGTATGACCTGGGACTCGCTCTGGCCGAGATTCAGCTTCAACGCCTGGAGACCTTTTTTCAGGTACGCGACGTTCTTCCACAGCAGGTCACGGAGGCTGGAATCACGCGTGGCCACCTCCAGCGCTTTCATCAGCCCCCCGACTACCGGAGGTGAGGGCGCGCAGGAAAAATTCCAGGGGGAAGAATACCCCTTGAGGTACTGGATGATGCGGGCATTGGAGCAGATGAACCCGCCCACGCCGCCGAAGGACTTGCTGAATGTCCCGAAGCTCACGCCGATCTCGTGCTCAAGGCCGAAATGCTCGGCCACGCCGCGGCCGTTGGGGCCGAACATCAGCGTGGAATGGGCTTCGTCGATATACGTGGCTGCTTTGTAATGGGCGCAGACCTTGAGGATTTCCGGCAGCCTCACAAGGTCCCCATCCATGGAATAGACGCCTTCGACAGCAACAAGCACACGTTTGCCCTTGCTCTTCTCCAGCATGGCTTCCAGGGAAACCGGGTCGTTGTGGGAGAAAAACAGCATCTTTGCGCCGGAGAGAGTACCGCCGTCGATGAGGCTCTTGTGGCACTTTTCGTCGAGGACGAACACGTCCCCCTTGCGCAGAAGTCCCTGGATGGCGCCGACATTCCCACCCAGCCCGCTGGAAAACAGCAGGCAGTCTTCTTTTTGTTTGAACTCCGCCAGCTTGCGCGCAAACTTCACGTGCAGGTCGAAGGTACCGGACAGCAGCGGGGCGCCGGACGCGCCCATGCCGTACAGGTCCATCGCTTCCTTTGCCGCCTGGATGACCTCGGGATGCGTGGAAAGCCCGAGGTAGTTGTAGGAGGTCATGTTGATGACCTTGTGTCGCTTGCCGTCGAGGCTGCTGAGGACTTCCGTGCCCGCGCGCGGAGCGCAAAGGAGCTGCTGACCGAAAAGGCCCATGGCCGCCTGGATCTTCGGGTTCTCGATCCACGCCTGGAAATCACTCGGAGGTGTCAGGACATCCGGGCTGTCGTTGAAGAAGAAGTCCGCCAGGCTGAAACTGAGCGCCTTGTCAGCCATTGCCTTTGTTCACGTATTCGAGAAATTTCACCGCCAGATCCTCGATGTTGTTGATGTCCGTCAGCTCGGAGCGTGGAACCTTGATTTTCAGCTCCCGCATGGACGTGGAAACCACTTCGATCATGTCCAGGCTGTTTGCGCCATAGTCCTTCATGGATTTCTTAGGGTCGATGCTGGCGGCGTCGATATCGTCGCTGTTTGCGGCGATGTTCTTCTTGATCACCTCGATCACCGCTTCTTTTGTCATTTCGCACTCCTTATCCTGTCAAGTCTCTTTATCGGGGGACCGTTCTGCAAGATACCGGCCCATCGCATTATCCCGAAAGGGGAGGCCGTAGTCAACGCTGATTATCTGGCCATTGACCGCGTCCAGGAGCCCGCTGCAGAGGGCCAGGACTGCCTTCCCGCACTCCGCCGGAGTAAGAATCATGCTGGAGGGAATACCTTGCGTGGCTATGTACTTGAAAAAATCCTCTCCGAAGATCGCCTTGAAGGAATCCGTGTTCACCGTGCCAAAGCGCAGGACGTTCACACGTGATCCTTCAGCCTGAAGAGGCACGGAAAGGTACCGGGAAAAGAACTCCAGAAGGGCTTTCGACGCCGCCACGAAGTCGTAGCCGGGGTAGAAATGGTCGGGACCGTCGCTGGAGATGGCAAGAACGTACTTCGGATAGCTGCCGAACCGCTCCTTGATCCTGCGGGTATAGTCGATAAGGGGCCAGGTGCTGTACTCCAGCGTCTTGAAAAGCGACCTCTTCTTGTAGTCCGCAAGGGTGAGGGTGCGCAGCGCAAAGCTCACATTACTGATGAAGATGTCGATCTTCCCCGCTGCCCGGGAGATCTCTTCCATCAGGCGCACGGTATCCTGTTCCTCCGCGGCATCCGCTTCGTAGAACGCAGGGCGCAGGGCGCCGCGCGCGGCAAACTCTTCCGCAATTTTCTCCTGGTCCGCGCTTCCCCATTTGTACGTCAGGTAAACCTGGGCCCCCGCTTCGGCAAGTGCGAGCGCCGAAGCAAGACCGATCCCCTTTGTCCCGCCGGTGATGAGGGCTGTCTTACCGTTCAGATCCACACTGACCATGATTGCCGCCCTCTTTCCTTATTCGGGGTAGAGCTCGTTGATCCGGCGCCGCGTCTCCGGGAAGGAAAAGGTGATGCGGTGCATCAAGTCCTCCTGGAGCCGCGCATCCACCAGGAGCTTCTTTTTCTTCACGCCCAGGGCGTGCTTCAGGAGGGACAGGGACCGTGCATCCTTCTCGGCGATCTGCTCCGCGATATCCCGGGCCTTTGCCAGGACCTCGGCGCGGGGCAGGATATAGTTGATGTGGGTCCCCCGGCCCTCCAGCTCGCTGCCGCGGAAGCGCTTTCCCGTGAACATCATCTCATTTGCCAGGAAGGGACCGACGAGCTCCGCCAGCAGGGTGGTTGTGCCCATACCGGGGGTGAAGCCGAGGCTCATGAAGACAGCTCCGTACCTGCTTTCACGGGCCGCAAGGACGATGTCGCAGCAGAACCCGACCGCCAGGCCGCCCCCTATGGCGTGTCCCTCCATGGCGGCAACCACGGGAAAAGGCACCTCGAGGAGCCGCTCGCAGATCACGAGGTCCCTGACAGCCATCTTCCCTTCACAGAGATCGAGCAGGGCCTTCTTCTCTGCTCCGCCGCAGAAAACGTCCGGGAGCCCGCTGAGAACAAGCACCCTGGGTCGGGCGTTCTGCTCAAGGTCTTCCAGGGCGTCGAGGAACTCCTCGATGAACTCGGCGGAGAAGATATTGCGGCCCTTCGCATCGTTCATCTTCATCCAGGACACACCGGAGGGCTCGGAGGTCAGCGTCATCCGACCGCTCATTGCGCGCCGTCCTTTCCTTCCCGCGCGGCGGAAAGCACGAGAGGCCGCGACGGACGGAACCGGGAAAACCAGGCAGGCACGTGTCCTTCCTGGAACGCCTGCACACCGTCGAGGGTGGGCGGGTCATGTATCATTTCCATCAGTCTGCGGCGCGCAAGCACGCTGCCTTCGTCCGGGGTCATGCCGAGCAGCTCCTCGGTAAACTCCTTGACCGCGGCCAGCGCCCGGGGAGAAGAACAAAGGAGCCGCTTGAAGATATCCCGTACACGATGCTCGGCTTCAGCGCGGGTGACCACCTCGTCCACGAGGTTCAGACGCAGCGCCTCAGGCGCGGAGATCCGGCGGGAGCTCATCACGAGGTAGCGGACTTTCTGCGGCGTCAGCCGCATGGCAAGCATGTAGGGCAGCACGTTGGCGGGGATCAGCCCGAAAATCACTTCACCGAGCTCGAACGTGGCCCGCTCCCCGGCCACCACGATGTCACAGGCGCACACGAGCCCCACGCCTCCGGCTTTCACTTCTCCTTCGACAAGGCAGATCACCGGCAGGGCCGCGGAAAAGATTGTCTGCAGGACGCCGGCGTATCGATCCACAGCCTTCTCCGCGTCAGCGCGGGACGCCCGGGAGTCATGCGCGGCAAGCCGCGCAAGGTCCATTCCCAGGCAGAACGCCGGGCCGTTGGAGCGAAGAAGTATGGCGCGCATGTGCGGATCATCCAGGGACTTGTCCAGCGCGGACGCAAGCTGCTCCAGGCCCTCGGGGCTCAGGAGGTTGCCGTGCTCTCCGTCGTTCAGCGTGATCACCGAGACGTGCGAGTCCTCGTACTGCTCGATCATCGCCACCGGTCAGCTCCACTCGTAGGTGCGGTAGAAGTCCTTGACCTGGCGGAGCACGAGACGCTTCTTGCCCCGGTAATACGCGTCATACCAGCCCGCCGGAAGAGAAAAATCAGGGTCGAAGCGGGGCTGTTCGATTGCCTGCTCCCGCATCTTCTCGATGGTCTCGTACTCTGCGACGCTCACCTCGCGGCGCGCATCCAGACTTGCGTCGATGCCCATGCCGGCAACGACCTCCCGGGCCTCGGCACAGAGAAGACCGCTGTAGAACTCGCCGATTGCCCCGGACCCATAGGCGAAAAAGCTGATGCGGTCGCCGGCTTTCACTCCCTGGGCGCTCATGGCAAGCCCGCAGATGCCGAGGAAGTTGCTGGCCCCGTACGTGGAGCCGACCCGCCTGGCGTACAGGAGGGAGGGCTGGGTCTTCTGCGTGAAGCTTTCCCGGATCTCCAGCTTTGTTCGCGGCCGGGCCAGGTTGCACATGGTCCGGTGGGCCTGGAAGGCCATACCGGGGAAAGGCGTGTGGTAGCAGTTCTGGGCAAAGTAGCCGTCGAAGTCCACCGCCCCGCCCACCGCCTCCACGTAGTCGCGGTAGGATCCCTCCAGGGCGTCGAGGTACGTGTACAGGCTCACTTCGTTGTTGCCCATCTCGTGACGCGCGCTGGGCCGGAAGGTATCGTAGACATCCGAGGTCCAGGTTCCTCTTTTCGCGAGCTCGTACTCCACCACCCGGGGTGAGTCGCTCACCAGGGCCGCCGCGGCCACGCCGCCGAGCACGAACTCTTCCTTCGCGCCCAGGTGCATGCGCGAGAAATCCGTCGAAATGACCAGGGCTTTGCGCCCGCGGTTCAGCCCGGAGGCAATCCAGTTGAGCGCCGTGTCCAGGGCGGCCACGCCGCTGTAACAGGCGTGTTTTGTCTCGAAATTGCGCACATTGGAGGGCAAACCCAGGGCACCGTGGATGTTGGTGCTGATGGGTTTTCCGAAATCCACCGAGCTCTCCGTTCCGACCACGAGCATCCCGATGGCCTGCCTGTCCTCTCCCTCCAGCATCGGGGCGGCAGCGTTGACACCCATGGTCACCGTGTCCTCGTAGAGGGGATTCAGGGAGCGCGTGTCGATCAGGAAATCCGCAACCATCTTCTGCGGGTCCATGCCCCGGGCCACAGCGAGCTTCTGCTGGTCCAGGATGAGGGAGCTGCCGTAGATGTTGATCTTTTCAATGCCGATTCGGCGCATATCACTCCTCATGGCGCGTAGCTCAGCCCGCCGGCCACACGGATCACCTCGCCGTTGATGAAACCGGCCTCTGCGCGCGCCAGGTAGTGCACGAGGCTTGCAATCTCCTCCGCCGTTCCGACCCGCTTCATCGGACAGTATTCCATCCAGATCTCCTGGAGCCTTGTTGCCATGTGCTGGCCCGTCATGTCGGTGTCCACGTAGCCGACGGTCACCACGTTTGACGTGATTCCCCGCGGGCCGTATTCGCGCGCCAGGGTCTTTGTGAGCCCTATGAGCCCGGCCTTGGCTGCGGCATAATTGACCTGGCCGCTGGAACCTTCCTGCGCGAGAGAGGAGATATTGATGATCCGGCCCCAGCGCTTTCCCATGAGGTGGGCAAGGAAGCTGCGGATCACGAAAAACGGACCCGAGAGATCGGCGGCAATCACGTCCTGCCACTGTTCGTCGCTCATCATCGCGGCCGTATTATTCTTGACGATTCCGGCGTTGTTCACCACGATGCCCACGCTCGGAAAGTCTGCCATGACCTGGTCCGCCACGCGCTCCACTTCAGCGCTGTCCGTCACGTTCATCCTGTACGCCTTCAAGGCGGCAGACCCGCTCTGCCCGGCAGCCAGGGCCAGGGTTTCCTGCATGGCCGCTTCGTTGCCGACATAGGTGAATGCGGTCGGGATGCCCTCATTCACCAGGCGAAGGACAATGGCGCGGCCTATGCCGCGGGAACCGCCCGTCACGAACGCTGCCGGTGATCCTGGTTCCATTCCCTACCCCTCATAACGCCTGATCAGGCTGCAGGCGTTTATTCCGCCGAACCCGAACGAGTTTTTCAGCATATAGCGGATCCTGTGCTCCACGGGACCATTGGCGCAGACATCGAGGTCCACCTCCGGGTCCAGGTGGTCGATGTTGATCGTGGGATGGAGCCGTCCGTGCTTCATCTGGAGGAGCCCGGCGATAGTCTCCACGATTGGGGACGCCCAGCAGGTGTGTCCCAGCATGGACTTGGCGGCATTGAGCTTCATCCGGTAGGCGTGCGCGCCGAAGGCTTCTTTTATAGCCTTGATCTCTTCCAGGTCCCCGCCCGGGGTGCCCGTAGCGTGGCAGCTTGCGAAGTCCACTTCGGACGGGTCTGTGTCCGTGGAGGCCAGCAGCTCGCCGATCAGTCGTGCCTGGACTCCGGCGGCGGGAGCGGGCAGATGACACGCGTTGGCATTGGCCCTCACGCCCATCACTTCTCCATGGATCCGGGCGCCGCGGTTCACCGCATGCTCCAGCTCTTCCAGCATCAGGGTTCCGGCGCCGTGCGAATAGACGAACCCGGCCCGGTCTGCGTCGAACGGCCGCGAGGCCTTTTCCGGGTGGTCCTGGTATTCCGGTTTTACCACGACGGCATTGATGATCACCGAGGATTGAATATCACCGGGAGACACGTCGAAAAGCCCGCCGGCAATCACCGCCATGTCAGACTCCCCGCTCATGATGTCGCGGAAGCCTTCCCGGAGGGCAAGGTTGCCGCTGGCGCAGGCCCCGCCGATCGTGAAAGTCGGACCATGCAGCCCGAGGAGCTCTGTGAGGACGGCAGGCACGTTCGGATCAATCCCCTCGACACCGCTGAGGGGATCCAGAAACTCTACGTCCTGTAGAAAGCGCTTGGAGTTCTCGTGGATATAGTTCGAGTTCAGGTTATGACCGCCCACGATGACACTCGTGCGGTATGGATCAACGACGCGTCGGTAATCCGCGGAGTCGTGGGACAAGGGCAGCCCGGCGTCCTGCCAGGCTGCCAGGGTGCAGAGAACGGACATCTTCGCTGAAAATGTCGTGGAACGGAACATCTTCCTTGCGATCTTGAAGGTGTCCGGCCCCAAAAAGTCCTTGAAACGCTCCAGGGCTCCCAGGCAGTCGTAGTCTCCCAGGTCCCCCCCGATTTTGCACTCGATATTGGTCATGTCGAGGCTCTTCCAGCGCCGGACCCCCGATTTGCCGGCTATCAGGTTCTGATAATAGCCCTCCAGCGTATCACCGAGGGGGTTGATGGTCCCCATGCCGGTGATAACTGCGCGGCGACTCATCTCGAGCGCCCCGTGCGCAGTACTCCGCGCAATTTCGCGGTACTCCGCGCAGTTTCTTGGCATTTTGTCGATCTTTCCAGAGCCTGACGCCTCACCATGATAGGTAAGTGTAGTATTTCAGCGCCCCATGATTCAATAGCTACCTCGGGTGCCGATGCGCTCCGCGAATGCCTGGATTTCGTCGTTTCTACCCGAAAAAGCGCAGAGAGAGGTCTTCCAGAGAACACGCCTCTTGCCGGTCGGGCCGGCTGCCGGCGAAGTGCAGGAGAACTGGATGGCATCCCCCGAGCCGCCGAAACGGCAGTCCACCATGGCATCCTCCCGGCCCTCCTCCGTCCCGAAGTCCTTGACCAGGAGCTGCGCCCGGCCCGACTCACGCTCCTCCAGGCAGAGGATGCGGCTGACCGCATCCGCGCCGGGGATCTCGACCTTTGCAGACTGGGGGCCCTTCATGCGTATCAGCGCCCAGTTTTCTGCCAGTTCGAGGCTGCTGGATGCCAGGGTCACGAGGCTCGTCTCCGTCCAGCGCCTGCGGAGAGGCACGCGGACCTCCGCCCCCGAGCGCGCCTGGGTGATGTTCCACAGCCGGACCGGTGCGCGGCAATCACCCGAGACTTCCAGGAGCGTCTCTTCCTCATACCCGGCCTGCCGAAGCCAGGTCGTGCCCCAGAGCTCCGCCAGCCGCGCCTCGCTCATGGGCCGCACCCGGCGGATGAGCTTGAAGCGGATCCTGGACCCTGTCTTCCACGCCAGCGCTTCGCCCTTGTTCTCCATGCTATAGCCTGATTTCTCGGATGAGCGGGCAAACTGGCCCGGGTCTATTGCCGGGGGCACATCGGCGCCTCCGGCAAGGAACTCATCCTCGGGGGCCAGCCACATCCGGTCTCCCCCCGGGTTGATCCAGCCGTCGTCCTTGGCTCCAATGTGCAGAAGCCGAAGGAACCCCGGGTTCACCCAGAGCGCGTTGTCACCCCGCCAGTGGGGCCATACGCCGAGCACACGGCCGTACTCGGGCAGGACGAGCACGGCGCCGTCAGCGCCCGTTTCCAGTACTGCGTACTCAACACCGAGGGTTTTCAGGCTGACAACGGTCTCTTCAAGCCCCATTCAGTATGCCGGCGCGTGCTGCGCAATGACATCCTGGGACATTACGAGCAGGGTTGTCCGCTCCTGCCAGCCGATTTTCCTCCAGAAACGACGCCCGACCCGGTTTTTTGCCAGGACGAAAATGTGGCACTTGCGCATGCCCAGGTCTGCCAGCGCGGCAAGGCTTCGCTCGACCAGTGCGCGGCCGATACCGGCGCGCCGGTGACTGCGCGCGACGGCCAGGTGATTGAGGAATCCCCTGCGGCCGTCGCTGCCGCCCAACAAGGCACCGACGAGTATGCCCTCCTCCTCCGCGACAAAGCTCAGCCCGGGGTTGCGCGCGAGGTACTGGGCGATGTTCCGCTTTTCGTCCGCTTCGCTCAGCCCGATCCCCTCCATGCTCTGCCAGAGGGCATACGCCGACTCGTAGTCCGCGATTGTGAACTCACGCAGCGTCACGCTCATGCCGCTGGTGTATCCGGCGCATCCGGCCGCGTCAAGTGCCCCCGTTGGCGCGAAGCGCCATATTTGCACGCATGCGTCGGTAGCCGGAAGAGCGGCCCAGCCGTATACTCGGGCCATCATGGAAGGGGACGAGCTGCTGCGGAAACTGCCCAAGGTCGAGCTCCACCGGCACCTGGACGGCAGTGTGCGGCCGGCCACCATATGGGAGATCGCGCAGGAGCACGGCATCCAGGTGGGCTCGCGTTCGCGGGAGGAGCTGGAGCGCGATGCGGTGATCAGCGCGCCCCTGAAGGACCTGGACAGCGTGCTTGCCCGGTTTGCCGTGCAGCAGGCAGTGCTGTGCTCCTTTGATGCAATCAGCCGCGTCACCTTCGAAAATGTGGAGGATGCCTGGCAGGATGGGGTGGCGCTCGTAGAGCTGCGCTTTGCGCCGTCCTATATCGCCGAAGGCAAGAGCATCTCAAACGACGAGATCATCGCGGGGGTGCTGGACGGGATGCAGCGCGCAATGGCGGCCTGGCCTGTCGAGGTCGGTCTTATCGGCATCCTCCCGCGCCGTTTTCCCCTGGAGAAAAACAGGCAGGCCACCCGTGACCTGATCCGATGGAGGGCGGGCAGAGAGCCCGGCGCGGAGCGAATATGCGGCTTCGACCTGGCGGACGGTGAAGCGGACTGCGACCCTGAAGAGCTCGTGCCCCTCGTGGAGGAAGCGCGCGATGCGGGCATGGGAATCACCATCCACAGCGGCGAGGACACCGATGCGGCGCACGTGGCCCGTACCCTTTCCCTCTTCCGTCCCTCACGGATCGGCCACGGCATCCGAAGCTGGGGCGACGAAGAGGTGACACGACGCCTGATCGACGAGGACGTATTGCTCGAGGTGAGCCCCACCTCGAACTGGATCACGCGTGCCGTTGCCTCCCTGTCCGCTCATCCCCTGCCGCGCCTTTACCGCGCCGGTGTGCCCGTCTGCATCAACTCGGACGACCCCAATCTATTCGGCATCGACCTTGTTCATGAATACGAGCTGTGCGCGCGGGAGTTCGGCTTCGGGGAAAGGGAGTTCAGGGCCATGAACCGGGCCGCCGCACGGCACTCATTCCTGCCGGAGGAGACGAAGAGGCGGGTTTCGGCGGGACTGTGAGCGGCCGCGCGCGCTGCGGACGTGTGCAACCTCAATCCTCCTTCTCCAGCCCCTTCCCCCAGATTCTTTCTATAGTAAGCGGCGCGCTGCCCTTGTAATGGTTGTTCACGTTGCTGCGGCCCCTCATGTCCCTGACCATTTCGACTATTTGTGCCAGCTCTTCATCTTTCGGAGCGACAATGCTGTGCCAGCTCTCCCCTGTCGCCTGCTCGATCCCTTCCCGGTCCGGCCCGTGCAGCCGCACAACAGCAGCGCCGCGGAGCAGGTGCCCGAACCTCCTGTAGGTGTCCACGATGGGAGACATGTGGTAGCCCTGCAGGAAAACGTGACCGAGTCCCTCGTCCGAGAGGAGCTCGAAGTACCTCTGGTCCAGCCACTGCGGATTGCGCGGCTCGATGGCGCAGGGAAGGGACCGGGGAACGGCGTGCGTGCGAATTGCCATGGATTCGACGCCCGATATCAGCTAATATTGCCGTGCCGTGAAAAAGAAAAAAGCCGTTGTCACCACCCTGCGCCAGTCCTTGTCCTACGAACCGGTGGAGCTGGCCTTCGGAACAAGCGGATTGCGGGGCCGGGTGAGAGACATCACCAGCCTCGAAGCGTATGTGAACACGAAAGGGTTTCTCAGCCGGCTCCTGGAGACCGGTGACATTGCCCGGGGGAACACGGTGTTCGTCTCCGGCGATCTGCGGCCGAGCACCGGCACGCTCGTTGCCGAAGAGGGTTCCCGCGGGGAGCTGCTCCAGGCAGTGTGCCGAGCCATCGCGGATTCGGGTCTCACGGCTGGATACCTGGGCAGAATCCCCACCCCGGCCTTGTTGCTCTACGCGATGAAGCGCGGCGCGGCCTCCGTCATGGTGACAGGAAGCCACATCCCTTTCGACAGGAACGGGCTCAAGCTCAACAAGCCCTCCGGAGAGCCGTTGAAAGATGACGAAGCCGGGATCACCGCGGCGGTCATGAAAACACGCGATGAGGAGTACGCACGGCCGATAGAAGGCAGCATTTTCGACGCGCAGGGCATGCTGCGGGAGCAGGGCACGCTTCCGGAAGAGACCGACGGGGCGGCCGAGGAATACGCGCTGCGTTATACCGCCGCATTCCCGGCAGGCGCCCTGGCAGGCAGGAAGATCCTCGTGTGGCAGCACTCGGCGGTCGGCCGTGACCTGGTCGTGAAGATACTGCGGGATCTGGGCGCCGACACGGTTGCCGTGGGCAGGAGCGACACGTTCGTGGCCGTGGACACCGAAGCGGTGACCGACCAGATGGTGCAGGACATCCAGGCGCTCGTGGACACGCACGGCGGCGGCGCGATTTCAGCGGTTGTGTCCACCGACGGAGACAGTGATCGGCCGCTCGTCCTGGCCGTGGACAACGGCAGGGTGCGCTTCTTTCCCGGTGACCTGCTGGGCCTGGTTGCCGCCGACTACCTGGGCGCCGTTCACGTGGCGGTTCCCGTCAGCGCGAGCGACTCCATTGACCTGCATTTCGGACAGCGTCATGTCGTCGTGACCCGGACAAAGATCGGATCCCCTCACGTGATCGCCGCGATGAAGGAGGTCGGCTGGGAGGGAAACGGCGGTTTCCTCACGGCAGCTCCCCTGCGGATTCCTGAGGGGGGTGTTCTGGAGGCGCTTCCCACCCGTGACGCCATGCTTCCCATTCTCGCCGCCCTGTGCGTTTCACTCGGCAGTGGAAAAAGCCTGGGCGGGCTCCTGGACTCTCTTCCGCGGCGGTTCGGAAAGACCGCGCTGGTTCGCGACTTCTCCATGGACGCCGGGAAGGAAATCGTGACATGGCTTTCTCCTGCTGATTCCTCGATCCTGGAGGCACGGTTTGCTCCCGCGGGAGTCAGCGTGAGGACCCAGGCGGGCGACGAGCGCGGACTTGCAGCGGGAGATCCGCTTGCGGAAGAGCTTGCCGGGATACGCAGCCGCCTGCATCGATACTTCACTTCCGCGGACGGGTTCGCCGAGGTCACCTGGATCAACTGGCAGGACGGTGTGCGCGTCGGGTTCGGCACAAACGAGGTGGCGCACGTACGGCCGTCCGGTAATGCCCCTGAAATGCGTTTCTATGCCATGGCGGACACAGAGGAACGGGCCAGCTCCATCGCCGGGAGTGCGGTGGAAGGGGACGGACTCCTCGATCACCTGAGACGGGACTCCGCCGAGCGCGCCGCCATTTCCAGGTTCCGTGCGTCCCCGCGGGCGCTCACGCTCCGCCCTGCTCTCCAGCATTACGAGTGGGGAGGATATGAGTTCATCCCGGGCCTGCTGGGCGTGCAGAACACCGAGCGCCGCCCCTTTGCCGAGCTGTGGATAGGAACCCATCCGCGCGGGCCGGCCCGGGCGGAGATCGATGGAACATACCTTGCGCTGGACAGGCTGATCGCCGCCGAGCCATGGCAGACACTGGGCAGCGATGTCGCCCTTCGCTTCGCCGGCAGGCTGCCCTATCTTTTCAAGGTGCTGGACGTGCGGATCATGGCTTCCCTCCAGGCGCACCCATCGAAAGCCCAGGCCGCAGAAGGCTTTGCGCGGGAGAACGAGGCAGGCATACCACTGGACGCCCCGACGCGCACCTACAGGGACGAAAACCACAAGCCCGAAGTGCACGTTGTGCTGACGGATTTCTGGATGCTGCACGGGTTCCGGCCGCTGGAGGAAATCTCCGAGACGCTCGCCTCCGAACCCGAGCTCGGCGGCATCATGCCTCTGTTCGACGAAAAGCTGCGCGCGGTGAGCGGGGACCAGGGAGCCAGGGCGGCGCTTCTGCGCGAGCTCTTCGGGCGGGTGATGACAATGGCACAGGCGGACGTGGACAGCATCCTGACGCCGCTCGTTGCCCGCCTGGGAGCGGCTGAGAGCGAAAGCTCCCTGGGCAGGGACAGCCACGGGTTCTGGGCGCTGCGGGCGGCGCGCACATTCCCCCTGCCCGGCGGCCACGGAGACAGGGGCATCATTTCGATGTACCTGCTGAACCTGCTGGCCCTGAAGCCGGGTCAGGGCACCTACCAGCCAGCCGGCACGCTGCACGCCTACCTCGAAGGAGCCGACGTGGAGCTCATGGCGAGCTCGGATAATGTGCTGAGGGGCGGTTTGACACCCAAGCACGTGGATGTTCCGCAGCTGCTGGCCACGCTGTCATTCCATGACGGCCGCCCGCCGATCCTCGAGGGACGCGCCGCATCCGAGACCGGACGCGAGTACGAAACCCCGGCGGAGGAGTTCGCGCTGGAGAGGATCGATATTGCCCCGGGCACCCCCTATTCAGGCGGGAGGGATCACAGCGCGGATTGTCTCATCGTGATCGAGGGCGCAGCGACCGTGGTTGCAGGCGGCCGCGCGCTCACGCTCCCCCGCGGCGGCGTTGCAATGGTGCCTTCCGCGCTGCCCTACTCCATCGCAGCCCGGTCTCCGCGGGCAGTCCTCTTCAAGGCGGGAGTGCCGCTCGGCGGCAACGCATAGGGGACGCACGGGAGACGGGCTGGCTGTCAGACGTAGTCCGCGCCGAACCTCTCCGCGGCCAGTGCGCGCAGCTTCTTCAGGTCCTCCGCCCTGTCCTTCCGGCAGACGAGGGTTGCCGTCGGCGTATGCACGATCACAAGGTCCTCGCACCCGAGGGCCGCAATGAGATGGGCGGGATCGCTGGAAGCCACGAGGGTCCCCGTGGTGTCCACGAGAAGGAATCTCTCCGCGGCAAGCGCATTGCCGTGCTCGTCCTTGGGGCACGTCTCTGCGAACGCGGGCCACGAGCCGACGTCCGTCCATGAAACGGACAAGGGGACGGCCGCGACCTTGAGCGCGGGGTCGCGGGACGCCTTCTCCATGACGGCAAAATCGACACTGCTCTTTCGAAGCGCCGGGTAGACGGCGGCAATCGTCGCCGCGAACCGCGCCGTGCCCCACGCGTCCGCGATGCGGGATACGCCTTCAAAGACAGCCGGCTCGTATCGTTTCACGCAGTCCAGGAACACGCCGGCCTTCCAGACGAACATGCCGCTGTTCCAGAGGAAATGATCCGGACCTTCCGCCACCCAGCGCTCCGCCGTGGCCTTGTCCGGCTTTTCCCGGAACTCGACGACGATCCGGGACTCCCCGTGGAAAACAGGGCCCAGGCGCAGGTACCCGAAGCCGGTTGCGGCCGAAGTCGGGGTGATGCCGAACGTGACGAGAACCTTCCCACCCTGCTCGGCAGTGTCGTACCCGCGCGCCACGATCCGGCGGAACTTTTCATCCGGCTCGATGAGGTGATCGGCGGTGAATACGCCGATGGTCGCATCCGGGTCCCGCCGCGCGATCACCGCGGATGCATACGCAAGGGCGCTGAGAGTATCCCGTCCCTCGGGCTCTCCGAGGAACCCTTCCGGCCCGAGCTCGGTCAGCTCCTCGAGAATGGCTTTGCGATGCGATTCTCCCGCGCACACCAGGCACCCGCCCCGTTCGACCAGGCCCTGCAGCCGGTTGTACGCGAGCGTGAGAAGGCTCCTGCCCCGGATGAACGGAACGAGCTGCTTGGGCATGACTGCGCGGCTCATGGGCCACAGCCGGGTGCCGGATCCACCGGCGAGGATCAACGCGAACCTCATGCCGGTACGATAGCAGGCTGACCACCCCGTGTACATCACGGGCCTGCCCGCGGGCTCCGCCGGATAATGGACGGGCACCGATTACTACCTGAACGTAGGAAATTGCAAAAAATGCTACACGAATGTAGCCTCTTTCGTTCTGCCCGGAAACAACACCCCGAAAACACTGGGAATTCATGAGTCCCCGGCCTGGCACGCCGATTGCATGAAGAGGACAACAGGGAGGTTGGCCGCGTGCGAAGAAGGGGTGTTCGAAAGAAGGAGTATCTATGACGCGGAAGATCGAAGCGATTCTCAGGGAAGAGTCGCTGGATGCGGTCAAGGATGCGTTGCACGAGATCGGCATCGTGGGCATGAATGTCTTCGAGATACGCGGTCACGGGCGCCAGGGAGGAATAGAGATGTCCTGGCGCGGCACGTCGTACAGGATGGACCTGATCCCCAAGATACAGATCAACATCATCCTCAGCGACCACAACGTGGAAAAAGCCATCGAGGCGATCACCAGGGCCGCCCGCTCGGGCAAGGAAGGTGACGGCATCATCTTCGTCTATCCGGTGGAGGACGTGGTGCGCATTCGCACCGGCGAGCGTGGTCACGCCGCCATCATGTATCCCGACGACATCGACACCAGGTAAGCAGAAACAGCAGCGATCAATGGGCGGTGGCCACTTAATCCGCGGAGTACCGCGGCGCACCCGCCCGCGCCCGCGCGATCTCCCGCGCCCGTTCCGTCAGTCTCCGCACGTCCTGCAGGGAAGTATCGGGATTCATGAAGGAAGCGCGCAGGCAGCGCCTGCCGTTGAGCTCCGCGGTGGAGAGATAGAAGCTTCCCTCGGCAATGAGGGCGTCGCGCACGGCAATCTGCAGTGCGTCGTCTCCGCGGATCCGGAAGCAGAGGATGTTCGCCTCCGGCTGCACGGGACATTCGAAGTCGGGCAGCGAAACGATGTAGCCGTAGGCGTCCCGCGTCAGCGCGAACTGCCTCTCCACGTATCGGGCGAGTCCCGTCTCGCCGAGGGACGCCAGCACGGCGAAGAAACGCAGTCCCAGGGCCGCCTTCGTGCATTCCACGGTGCGGTGAATGAAGTCCACCCCCGGTTGTTCCTTGTCATGAAAGAGGTAGCTCGCCTCCTGCTGGAAAGCCCCGTCGAGCGTCCGTGAGTCCCGCACGAGAACAGCCGCGCAGAGCGTCGGCGTGCGCATGAGCTTATGCGCGTCCCACGCAAGGGAGTCCGCCGCCTCCACGCCGCGCAGAAGCCCGCGATGCTGCTCGCTCAGGAGCGCGCTGGCCCCGTGCGCGCCGTCCACGTGCAGCCAGACGCCGCGCGCCCGGCAGGCCTGCGCAATTTCCGCGAGTGGATCGTAAAGACCGACCGCGGTACTGCACGCATTTGCCACGAGGGCCATCGGCCTCCGTGCGTCCGTGTCCACCCGGGCAAACGCCGCTGGAATCCTGTCCGGGATCACCTTTCCGCGGGCGTCCACCTCCAGCGCGTACAGGGCATCCCTGCCAATGCCGAGCAGACCGGCTGCCCGGGCGATCGAGTAGTGGGACTCGGCGGGCGCCAGGACGGCAAGGTCTGCAGGGCATCCTTTCTCCCACGAGTCGGGAGCCAGGCGCGTACGGGCTGCGAGCATTGCCGTGAGATTTGCCAGGGAGCCCCCATGTGTCAGAACTCCTCCTGCGTGGGCATCCGTGCTGCTCTCCCGCGGATAGGGGGCGGGAATCCAGCCCACCTTCTCGATCATCCAGTTCAGCACGAAGAACTCTATCGCCGCTGCGGCCGGTCCCATTTCGTAGATGGCCATGGCGTTGTTGGTGAACCCGTCCACCAGCGCGGCAAGAGCGCCCGCATATGCGGGCACGGCCACCTGGTGCGCCATGTACGCGGGATGATGGAGGCGTGTGCAGGACTCCAGGTACCGGTCCAGGAAGCGCGAGAGCTTCCTTCCGCGAAGCCCGCCGTGCCTGGTGAAATCCTTCAAGTCCAACCGGGCAACAAGATCTTCGATGGGGGCCTGGGAAATCACGCGGCCCCTCCGATTTACGGACTGACGGTAAAACCGATCCAGCGCGCGGGTCACTATCCGGGCATCGGAGAGAAAGCTCATGACACGCGGGTCCCTGAAGATGCGCCCGCCCCGGCGGGGGCGGAGGTCCTGCTGCGCGCAAGGATCGCCACGGCGAGCAGGCACACCACGCCGCTCACCAGCATGATGTCACCGACCGAAGCGGCGAGTGAGCCCTTGTCAGCCTGAAGGACGCTCCCCGTGGACCCGGTCAACCTCAGCAGAAGCGGGAGGAGCAGGGACGCCAGGGCAACGCCGAGCGTCATGCCCAGGTTCCTGACGGCGGCGGAAACGCTCGACGCGATGACTGTCTGGCTGCGCGGCAGGGAATTCATGACTTCCGTGCTGTTGGGGCTCTGGAACAGCGCGCTGCCAATGCCGAGCAGGACAAAGACTCCGGCCATGGCTCCGATGTCGACCCAGCTTCGCGCTACTATCCCGAGTGCAAAGTAGCACAGGGCCACGACTGCCATGCCGACCATGCCATAGTGCTTCCAGTGACGCGTGTCGTAGAGCCACCCGGAGACGGGAGAGGCAACAACCATCACGAGGGGCACGACCAGGAACAGAAGCCCTACCTGCGTCGGGCGCAACCCCATCACGCCCTGGAAGTAGAACGGACCGACCACGTTTATCATGAAGCTGGACACGAAGAAGAGCATCATGGCGAGAACCGGCACCAGGAACGCCTGAATGCGGAAAATGCCGAGTTCCAGCAGGGGCCTCTCGCAGCGCGACTCGCGCAGAAGGAACGCGGCGCTGCAGACGACGAACAGCCCTCCGCACAACGCGGCCATCAGGGGTGAGACGGACACTTGTTCCAGCCGCGAGAGAAAAAGCATGAGGAAGAAAAGCGCCGCCGCGAGCGTCGCCGCTCCGATCCAGTCCATGTGGAATGATTTCGCTTTCTCCTCGTGTGTCCGGAGAAACAAGAGGGAGCAGGCCACGAGCACGACGCCGATGGGAATGTTGATGAGGAAGATGGAGCGCCAGCCCAGCGTATCCACGAGGAACCCTCCGAGGACGGGGCCCAGAATGCTCCCGACGGCCACTGTGGAGCCAAGGTACCCCATGGCCCTCCCCCGCTCCTGCGGCGGGAAGGCCAGAAAAAGTATTGCACCGCTGATGCTGAACACCATGGCGCCGCCGATGCCCTGCAGCACGCGGAAGGCGACAAGCTGTCCGAGGGTGGCCGAAAGCCCGCAGGCCAGAGAGGCCAGCGTGAAGACGGCGAGGCCCAGGATAAAAAGCAGGGCGCGTCCGGTGAACTCGGCGATCCGCCCGAAAAACAGGAGAAGGCTCGTCAGGGTCACCAGGTACGCGGTAATTGTCCACTGGGAGGAGGAGATGTCGACATTGAACGCTCCGGTGATCGTGGGCAGCGCAATGCTGACCACGATCCCGTCCAGGACGGACATCAGGACGCCGACCAGGACGATGACAAGAATGACGTACTTGTGGGCATGCCGGACGGGCACGACGTTGTTCATGGGTAGCCCTTTCTTTACCACCGGCGGGCAATGCAGTCAAATGCGTGTCACCGGACCGATTCGACCGTATCTCGTGATGGAGTTGATCTCCGTCTCTTATACCGAAAAAGCCTGCGCGGATCAACGACGCGCAGACCGGCAGCGCCGCCGCTGCAGGCGAATGGTGTTGACAATGGCAAAGTTAAATCTTCACATTGAAAGAGTGACCGGTCTTCCTGAGGAGGTGACGCGATGACAAAAACTCTGGTGATTCTGCTGATGGCGGCGTTCTCCGCGAGCCTTTGGGCAGGCGGCTCCGGCGAAGCTGCGGCGGCAAAACAGGCGACTGTCACGTGGTGGGCTCCCAACTTCAACGACCCTCGAAGTGAGGAGCTGGCGGCAAAGTTCATGAAGGACCATCCCCGCATCAAGATCGATGTGCAAAAGACGGTCTCCGCGGGTCTCCAGGACAAGATCCTCGTGGCCATTCAGTCAGGAACCACCCCCGATATCATCGATACGAATATCGCCTGGACGGTTTCCTACGCAGCCACCGGGCAGCTTCTTGCGCTGGATGACTACATCGCCAAGTCGAAGGTCATCGACCCCAAGGACTTCATGCCCGGGGCGTGGAACGGCATGCTGTACGGCGGCAAGGTCTATGGCATTCCCTACAGGGCGGAGTCGCACGCGTTTCTGTACAACAAGAACATGTACAGGGCAGCGGGACTCGACCCCAACAAGCCCCCGAAGACATGGACGGAGCTCCTGGACAACGCAAAGAAGCTCACGCGGGCGACAGGAGACAAACCCGTCTACGGCGTCGGCATCGCAGGCGGAGGCGAGGTCGGAAACATGATCACGATCCTGGTCGCCTGGATCTGGATGAATGGGGGAGATGTCGTCTCGAGTGACTACAAGCGGATCACCATCAACGAGCCGGCCGCGGTGGAAGCGGTCACGTTTTACACCGATCTGCTGACGACGTACAAGGTGGCCCCCCCGTCCACGCTGCAGAACGACGGCACTGCAATGCGGAACCTGTTCATCCAGGGATCCATCGCCCAGTTCCAGCAGGGCTCCTATGCCATCGCCCCTATCCACAAGGACAATCCCGGCATCGAACTCGGCTACGGCCTGCTGCCGGCCCCGGAAGGAAAGAAGCCGGCCGCCGTGCTCGGCGGGTGGTCCTACATCATTCCGAAGGCCGCCCCGAGCAAGGACGCTGCATGGAGCTTCGTGGAATGGATGTCCCAGACCGACAACATGGCCTACTATACCGATACATTCCCCGCTACCGGCGCGGCCATGAAGAACGCCCGGTTCAGCAATCCCGAGTTCAAGGCGTTCATCGACATGACGCCCTATGCGCGGTTGACGCCGCCGCTCAAGGGCTGGGTCCAGATGACGTCGATCATTTTCAAGGAAGTCCAGGCAATCATGCTCGGCCAGAAGACCGCCCAGAAAGCCATGGATGATGCCGCTGCGCAGATGACGGCCCTTCTCTAGGGCCTGGAAGGGGACGACCGGAAGCGGTGATGCCGGCGGACAGGTTTGCCCGCAGGGGTGCCCGAGCGGGTATGCTTTTCACGCTCCCGGTCTCTCTGTTTCTTCTGACCTTCATTGTCTTTCCGCTGTTCACGAACATCCGGCTGTCTCTGACCACTCCCACCGGAGCGCTCACCGGCGCCTTTTTCTCCGCGATGCTCAGGGACCGCTCGGTCTGGGCGTCCCTGTGGATCACCGTCATCTACGTCGGAGGCTCGGTCATCCTGCAGCTCGTGCTGGGAACCTCGGTGGGCATCGCCCTGGATCGGCCGATCAGGCTGAGGGGCCTGGTGCGGAGCATCATCCTCATCCCCTGGGTCGTGCCGGGAATCGTGGCCGCCACCACGTGGGCCTGGATGTATCACGGAGATTTCGGCATCCTGAGCCGCCTCCTGATCGATCTCGGCATTCCCCACGCACGCCAGGGTCTTCTCACTCAGCCGAACACGGTCCTGCCGGCTCTCATCGCGGTCAATGTCTGGAAGATGTTCGCCTTTGTGGCCGTGATGGTCCTTGCCGGCCTGCAGGGCATCGACACGACCCTCTACGAGGCGGCCAGGGTTGACGGCAGCAGTTTCTGGCACGAGCTTCGCTACATCACCCTGCCCGGTCTGCGGCACGTTCTCGTCTCGATACTCTTGCTCCTGACAATCTGGGGCTTCAACAGCATCACGATCATATTTGCCATGACGCAGGGCGGGCCCGCCGACCTTTCCCTGATACTCCCCCTGCACGTCTACCGGATGGGCTTTTCGTTTTTCAATTTCAATGCTGCGGCAGCGGAGTCGATCTTTCTCTTCCTGATCCTGACGGTCCTCATTGCGCTGTATCTCAGGCTTTTCGCGGCCCGGCAGGAGCAGGAGTGATGAGAAGGAGAAAAGCAGGGGCGATCGGGCTGGCCGTCTTCCTTGTGCTCGTGTGCGCCTTCAGCCTGTTCCCGTTTCTCTGGATGGTGACCACATCCCTGAAAGAACAGCGGGAGATCATGTCCATTCCGCCGACCCTTGTACCGTCGTCCGTCACGGCGGGACATTACGGGGACGTGTTCACAAAGTCCAATATCCCCCGTTATTTCCTGAACAGCACGGTCATCTCCACCGGATCGACCCTCATCGCGCTGGTCTTCGCCGTGCTGGGCGGGTACGGCTTTGCCCGGCATCGGTTCCGGGGCAGGGCATTTCTCCAGAACGCGGTGCTTTCCAGCCAGATGCTGCCCACCGCGGCCATCATCGTTCCCGTGTTCATCATCCTGCGCACCCTGCACCTCCTCAACACCTACCCGGGATTGATCCTGGCGTATCTCATCATCACGCTGCCCCTCAGCGTCTGGATGATGACGAGCTATTTCCGCTCCATTCCGGTTGAAATGGAGGAAGCAGCCTTCATGGACGGATGCACGCGGCTAGGGGTGCTCACTCGAGTGGTCCTGCCGGTGTCCCTGCCGGGGCTCGTTGCCACCGCCGTGTATTGCTTCGTCGTCACCTGGAACGAGTTCCTCTTTGCCTTGAGCTTCGCGTCGGACAAGAGGGTCATGACCCTGCCCATCGGATTGTCCGAGTTCAGCCTCGAGTTCACAACCGATTGGGGAGCGCTTATGGCAGGCTCGGTGCTGATGACGCTCCCCATCGTGGCCCTTTTCTTCGGTATTCAGCGGGCCTTCATCAGCGGGCTCACGTCCGGTGCGACAAAAGGATAGTCGAAAGGAGTGCACTCAGGTGGACAAGATCGATACGACGACGATCATGCAGATCTGCCTCGTTGTCAAAGACGCCGAGGCAACGATGCGCAATTTCATGGATCTCTTCGGGATAGAGAAAGGCGTCCTGAAAGAGATACCCCCCGCGGAAAAATCCAGGACCTACTATCGGGGGAAGGAAATATCCACAAAGACGAAATACTACGTGTTCAAGATGGGCAGCATCGTTTTCGAGCTGACACAGCCGGATGAATCTCCCAGCGCCTGGAAGGAAGTGTTGGACACGACAGGCCCGGGTCTCTGCTACCTGGGAATCATGGTTGAGGATTCTGCCCGGGTGGTAAGGTTCCTGGAGCAGAAAGGAAACCCCCGTATTCATCATGGAGGCACGCCGGAATCCAACTACAACATCGTGGATACGCGCGAATCCCTCGGGTTTCTGATGAATGTGAAGATGCAGAAGTGAGGGAAACGCGGCGCGAAAATCCGCGGGTGAGCGCGGCGCGCATCGCAATCCTTTGGAGGAGGACATCGTGGCCATAACGGGAATCGGACACCTCGCCGTGGTAGTGGCGGACATGAGACGTTCGACGGAGTTCTACACCGGGATCCTCGGATTCGAGAAGGTATTCGAGATCCCGGACGACAAGGGTAATCCGTGGATCTGTTACTTCAGGGTCGGAACGGGCGCCGGAGGCGGCGCAAAATCCACCGAGTACGGGAGTACCCGTTTGGGGAGTACCCCGTACGGTGGCGCCCAGTTCATCGAGCTCTTCTATCCGCAGAAGGAGGCGGCGCCGGATGCGATTGCGCGGATCGGGTTTTCCCACATGTGTTTTCTTGTCGACGATATGAAGCGAACCGAGGCGGAAATACTCAAGCGGGGAGGCACCCTGGACAGACCGATCAAGCTGGGAAAAGACGGCAACTATCAGTGCTGGCTGAAGGACCCTGACGGCAACCGGATCGAGCTGATGCAGATAATGCCCGGCTCTCCGCACGCGAAAAGCGCGGCGGTGCTCTGAAAAGGGCGTGCGCAGCTCCCGTGAGGCAGCATGGCCCGGCAGTGCTCACTCAGCCCGTGGCGCGGTCCAGCAGGGCCTCGACCTTCTCACGCTGCCTCCACAGGGCGCATCCGCCCTGCGTTTCCGCGAACATCGAGTGCTGTTCACGCATCAGGCGCAGGAACCTGGAGGCAAGGGCCGCGCGAAAAGGCACCTTGAGCAGATTGGTGTCGGAATAGGGTGCGAACGGGCAGGGCTCGAGATCGCCGCTGGCGCTGATATGGACGAATCCGCGCCCAGAGGCAAGACAGCCGCCCTGCTCTTCCTCGTCCCAGGGCACGGCAACGAATACTGCCGGGAATCGCTTTCTGAACGAAGAGACCAGGCTCTTCATGGCGTCCCGCTGGGCGTCGGTGATGACCCATTCGTCCGTGCCCTCACGGATCGGGGTGTATTCAAGGAAGAGGAACAGGCGGCAGCCGTCATCGACGGCGCGCTGGACAAACGATTCATCGGTGACTGTTTCGAAGTTTGTTCGGGTCACCGTCAAAGAAAGGCTGAAGAAGATCCCGGCCTTCTTGAGCGCGGCCATTTTCCCCTGAAGCCGCTCGTGCACGCCGCGGCCGCGCCTTTCATCGGTTTCCGCCTGGTTGCCTTCGATGCTCAGGACCGGCACCGTGTTTCGCTGCGTCTTCAGCCGCTCGATGAGGGAGCCATCCAGCAGAAGGCCATTGGTCACCAGGAGGAATATGATATGGGAAAAGTCCGCAGCGATATCGACGATTTCCGGCCGTGTGAGGGGCTCTCCGCCCGCGATCACGAAAAAGGAGACACCCAGCTCATCAGCCTCGGCCACGATCTGGCGCAGCTTCTCTGCAGAAAGCTCGTCCGGCGCGTCGCTCCGAATGGCCTGCGCATAGCAGCCCTTGCACTTCAGGTTGCACTTATTGGTGATGCTGAAAATCGCGATCGGAGGGACAGTGACCCCTTCCGCCGCAACCTGGGCGCGGAGCCGCGCGGCCCTGCCCTGCCAGAGCGCGGTACGGGCAAAGAAAAGCGCCTGGCGGGGGTGCCGCAGGCTCACCCGCACGAACTCGGAGAAAAAGATGCGCAGACCCTGATTAAGGTGCGAGGTCGCGGACATTTGGATTGCCATGGTGTCGAAGGTCTCCTGTTGCGATGGATGCGGGACGCCCAGAGCGTAGCATGAGCGCAGCCCTCGTGGAAATGGAACACCGCGCGGCCTGACTTTTGCCCCCGAAGGGGCAATCGGGGCCGGGGGGCGACCTAAGACTTCCCTGGATAAATCTTGTTCCGCGGCACGTCCACGTACAAGATTGAGGAGCTCGGAAGCCCACGCCTGACTCTGCGGAGGCTTGAAACATCACCGCGGGAGCTTTTGTGCAGACGGCCGGGCAGCGGTGGCCGCGCCGTGCGCGTGCGGCCGCGCGGCTGCCCGGGGATCGTCCAGCAGGGCGCGGGCGTTCCCCGAGAGGATCGCCTCTTCCCGGACCGTGCCGAGGGACAGGCCCTTCAAAAGCGCCAGGGATCGGCCCTGGTCCGCCCACGGCGAGTCTGACCCGAACAGAACCCTGTCGGGTGGGAAGCAGAGAATGAGACGGCGCGCATCTTCCGGGGGCATGAACTCGAGGGAATAGGAGGTATCGATCCACAGGTTCGCCCCCGGCAGCTCCTTCTCCGCACGCTCCCAGTCCCGCCACGCTCCAAGGTGCGTGGCAACAAAGGCAAGCCGCGGGAACCTCCTCAGCACGTTGAGAACCCGCGCGGGATCCGCCCTCCGCACGAAGGGGTATGCATGATCGAATCCGGTGTGGGAAATACAGATAAGACCCCGTTCTTCCATGGCCGCGTAGACCGGATCCATTGCCTCATCGTCGAGATCGAAGTCCTGGTAGTAGGGATGAAACTTCAGCCCGCGAAAACCCTCCTCTGCCGCGATGCGGACGTTTTCACAGGCCCGCGGATCGGCAGGGCTCACTGAAGGAAACGGGATGATCCTTTCCGACGCGATCTTCTTCGACCACGCCAGGATCGAGGCACACTGCGCCGGCTTCGTGGCGATGGACAGGATCACGCTCTGCTCGATGCCGGCGGCATCCATCGATGCCACGAGCGCGCTGAGACTGCCGTCAAGGACAGAGGTGATTCCGGAGAGCCCTTCGATGCGGGATATGGCCCGGGAGGCAAGCCCGTCCGGAAAAGCATGAGCATGGAAATCCACCGCGCGCATGCGGAGAGACTATCCTTTTATGCCGACGGTGGCGACTCCCTGGATGACGTACTTCTGCAATACGAGGTACAGGATCAGCATGGGGACGGCCGCCAGGATCACGCCGGAGAAAATGACGCCGAGATCTGCGACATATGTCGTCGCGGTGGACAGGAAGGTGAGGGCGACCTGCAGCACGGTGAGCTGTTCCTTGTTGATGACGGTGATGGCCCACAGGAAGTTGTCCCACTGCATGATGAACGTCATGATGGCCATCGTGATCATGGGCACCTTCAGCAGGGGCAGCAGGATCTGCCAGTAGGTCCTGAACAGCCCCGCCCCGTCGATGAAGGCCGCCTCCTCCAGCGAGGCGGGAACATCCAGGAAAAACTGGCGGAAAAAGAAGATCCCGAACGCGCTGGCAATCGCCGGTATGATCAGCGCCCCGTAGGAGTCCATGATCCCCAGGTCCCGCACAACCTGGAACAGCGGGATGATCATCAGCTCGAAGGGAATGAACATCGTGGAGAGGATGATCGCAAAGATCACCTTCTTTCCCCGCACGTGCAGCCGCGCCAGCGCAAATGCCGCCATGGAGTTCACCACCAGCCCGGCCACGCTCACCGACACCGCCACGAATACCGTGTTGAACAGCACCCGCAGCATGTTCACCTTGGTGAACAGCGCCACGAAGTTCTCGAATGTCACCTGCTCGGGTACAAAGGCGCGGAAGCTCAAGCCCCCGTAGCGCCCGATGAGCTGGCCCATGGTCAGCGAGCTGCCCATGACCCAGAGGTACGGCAGGATCACGATCACCGAGAGAATGAGCAGAGCAGTGTAAATGAATACCCTGGCCACCCGGGTCAGATCGTTCGTGTTCGCGCGCGTGGCCACTAGCCCTTTATTCCCACCGTGGCGACTCCCTGGATGACGTACTTCTGCAGTACGAGATACAGGATCAGCATGGGGACGGCCGCCAGGACAACACCAGCGAAAATGACACCCCAGTTCGTCACGAACATGCTCTGGGTCGAAATGTAGGTGAGGGCGACCTGCAGCACGGTGAGCTGTTCCTTGTTGATGACGGTGATGGCCCACAGGAAGTTGTCCCACTGCATGATGAACGTCATGATGGCCATCGTGATCATGGGCACCTTCAGCAGGGGCAGCAGGATCTGCCAGTAGGTCCTGAACAGCCCCGCCCCGTCGATGAAGGCCGCCTCCTCCAGCGAGGCGGGAACATCCAGGAAAAACTGGCGGAAAAAGAAGATCCCGAACGCGCTGGCAATCGCCGGTATGATCAGCGCCCCGTAGGAGTCCATGATCCCCAGGTCCCGCACAACCTGGAACAGCGGGATGATCATCAGCTCGAAGGGAATGAACATCGTGGAGAGGATGATCGCAAAGATCACCTTCTTTCCCCGCACGTGCAGCCGCGCCAGCGCAAATGCCGCCATGGAGTTCACCACCAGCCCGGCCACGCTCACCGACACCGCCACGAATACCGTGTTGAACAGCACCCGCAGCATGTTCACCTTGGTGAACAGCGCCACGAAGTTCTCGAATGTCACCTGCTCGGGTACAAAGGCGCGGAAGCTCAAGCCCCCGTAGCGCCCGATGAGCTGGCCCATGGTCAGCGAGCTGCCCATGACCCAGAGGTACGGCAGGATCACGATCACCGAGAGAATGAGCAGAGCAGTGTAAATGAATACCCTGGCCACCCGGGTCAGATCGTTCATGATCACTCGACTCCCTTGTCCGCCCTCATCACCCTGAGCTGGATCACGGTGACGAGCATGATCAATACGAAATAGACCACGGCCATGGCGGAGGCATAGGAGACGTTCAGCACCTTGAAGGCCTGGATCCAGATGTTGTACACCGGCGTGGCCGTGCTCTGCGCCGGACCCCCGCTGGTCATGATGAACGCGGGAACGTACACCTTCATCGCATCGATTACTTCAAGGGCAAAGACGAAGATCAGGGTGTTCTTCAGCATCGGCAGCGTGATGTAGACCAGCTTCTTCCAGAAGTTGACCCCGTCGATATATGCCGACTCATAAAGGGAGTCGGGGACCTGGGTCAGCCCCGCAAGGAACATCGCCATGTACCAGCCGAATGATTTCCAGGCGCATGCCGCGATGATGGCGTTCATGGCAGTCCGCGGACTGGAGAGCAGGCTCGTGTTGATCCTGAGCACGTCGCTGAAGAATCCCCCGATCAGACCGAACTCGCCGTTGTACATCAGTTTCCACATGATGCACACCGACACAAAGGACGTCACGGCGGGAAAATACATGATGGCCCGAAACGTCCTCATTCCTTTCATGGCATAGGTGAAGCAGACCGCGCAGAACAGCCCCAGAACGGCCTGGATGACCCCGTCCACCAGGGTGAAATACAGGATGTTGACGATGGTTTTGAGAAACAGCGGATCCTTGAAGACTTTCTGGTAATTCTGCAGCCCGACAAAGCTGATCTTCGTTCCCAGGAGCTGGTAGTCGGTGAGACTGAGGCGGAAAAGACTGATCACCGGATACACGGCAAAGGTCCCCAGGATCAGAAGCGCGGGCAGAAGAAATGCGTATGCCTTCAGCTGATAGGCGGCACCGCGCCGCAAAGGTCCGCCGCGGTGCGGTATTGCGTTCACCACCCTCATCCCCCCTTCATTCAAAGACGAGGGAAGGCCTCGGGCCTTCCCTCGTCATGTTTCATCGTACCCTGAACGCGTCCGCGGCGCTACTTGTTCACCTTTGCCAGTGCGTCATTCATCATCTGGCTGTATTCTTTCATCGCTTCCGCGGGGTCCTTTCCGAACGCAAGGTCACTGAAGCATTTCTGCAGGGCTTCGGCAATGGTCGGATAGGCCGGCGTGATGGGGCGGGTGATGGCCGTCTGATTCAGCTGCGTCAGCACCAGGGGGAACGGATCCTTGCTGAACTGCGGCAGGGCGGGATCGGAGAACGACGATGTCCTCGGAGGAAGAATGGTCGGCCATATCTTCAGGTAGATATGGTTGAAGTTTTCCCTGCTGCACGTTGCCATGATCACCTTGAAGGCAAGGGCCTTGTCCTTTGTCTTGGACGACATGGCCTTGCTCCAGCCGCCGTTGTTGGACGCCTGTCTTTCCCCCTTGGGAAGCGGCATGGCGCCCCATTTGAGGTCCTTGACCGCGTTGTTCATGGCGAACTGCCAGGTGCCGGTCGTGTACATGGCGATCTGGCCGTTGACGAATCCGTTCGGCATGTCCTCCAGCGGCGCGACCTTGTACTTCACGTAGAGGTCGGCGAACCATTTCATGGCGGCCAGGCTCTTCGGGCTGTTGAAGTAGCCGTCAACGGTTTTCCCGTCCGGGCTGATGATGTCCGCGCCGAAGTCCCAGAGCCAGAGATTCGTGATCCAGTTCTGTCCCTCGTGGGTGATGCTCGGACCGCTCATCAACGGCTGGAAGCCGTACATCGTGGTCTTTCCGTTGGCGTCCTTCTTCGTGAGCTTGATCGCTGCCTGGGTGATCTGATCGATGGTCCACGCGTCCTCGATCTTTGTGGGCGCCTTGAGACCGGCGTCTTCAAAGGCCTGCTTGTTGTAGTGCACGACCGCGTTATTCTCTTCGATCGGCGCGGCCCAGACCTTCCCCCTGTAGGTGAAGGAAGCCCGCGTGGCCTTGGTGAGATCGTCGAGATCGGCTTTCGGCCAGTACGCATCCAGCGGCGCCAGCGCGTTCCCGTCGACAAAAGACGCGATGGTGGGCGAATCGATTGACATGACGTCCGGGGGGCTTCCCGCGGAAATTGCCACCCGCAGCTTGTTCTCATACTGAGTGTTGGGAATCCAGGTCGGCACGATCGTCACGTCGTTCTCGATCGCCTTGTAGCATTCGAGAGCGGGCAGGATGTGATCCTGCGCATCGAGACCCCACACGGTGATTGTCGGCTTGCCCGCCGGCTTTGCTTCCTTTGTTCCTGACGCCCAGAGCACGGGCACCGCCGTCAGGCACACGAGAAGCAGAACCGCCTGCGTCATCCTTCTCTTACCCATAGAACCTCCCTCACACAGACTCGCGGGGGTCAACGACCCCCTTGCGGCGCACATCGCCGGGACGAATTCATACTTGTTCATTTGTCCAAAGGCTGAATTATTGCTCAATTTGTGATTTGAGCACGCGGTTGGAAAATTGTCAAGGACAAAAGGTCTTTCCAAGGGGCCGCCATCTTCACCGTGTACGTACCCTTTCAGGGAAAATCGCGCCCTTGACAGCAGCCGGCCGGCATGAAAAACTCGCAGTCTGAGTAGATGCTCAATCATCGAGCATTTGACAATCCATTCCGCCGCGCGTGATGCGCACGCGCTTCGAGGAGGAAACACCATGGCGATGGAAAAGTACGAGCCCCGATGGGATTCCCTGGACCGCAGAGCGATGCCGGAATGGTTCCTGGACGCGAAGTTCGGCGCCTTCCTCATGTGGGGGGAGTACTCGGTGCCCGCCTTTGCCGACAGTGATTTCTACTCCGAGTGGTACGAGTTCTGCCTCAAGGCCGACGAGGCCATCATTTCGAGCGAGATCGACGGGCACCTCTTCTTCCAGGAGAATCAGAACACCAGCCTGACCCCCGAGGGCATGCGGACGCACTTCCGCAAGCAGTCCGCCGCGGTGAAGGCTTTTCATGAAAAGGCGTACGGCCGGAACTTCCGGTTCGAGAACTTCTACGACATGTTCAAGGGAGAGCTGTTCGACCCCCACCAGTGGGCCGACATCCTCAAGCAGGGCGGGGTCCGCTATATCGCCCTGTCCGCCAAGCACCACGGCGGATTCTGCATGTTCCCCAGTGAGCACGAACGGGCCAGCTGGGGCTATGCCAAGGACTCCGTGCACCTGGGCCCCCGGCGGGACGTTCTCGGAGAAGTGTTTGCCGCGGTGCGGGAGAAAGGAATTCACCCGGGCATTTATTACACGATGTACGAATGGTTCAACCCCCTGTGGATAAGCGACAGGAAGCTGTACGTGGAAAAGGTCACGATTCCCCAGATAAAAGATATCGTCACCCGCTACAAGCCGTCCCTCATCTGGAATGACGGGGAATGGCTGATGGACTACAGGGGGTGGAAAAGCGAGGAGATCCTCGCCTGGCTGTTCAACGAGTCTCCCGTGGCGAAGGAAATCGTCGTCAACGACCGCTGGGGAGGCGTGAACGGCAAGCATGGCAGCTACTTCACCACTGAGTACGGGGGAGGCTACAGGGGCATCAGCAAGCCGTGGGAAGAGAATCACGGCATCGACAGCTCCTACGGCTACAAACGGAACTCGACGTACTTCGAGCACAAATCTCCCGTGAGGCTCGTCCATACGCTGATCGACATCGTCAGCCGAGGGGGCAACTATCTTCTGAACGTGCCGCCCCGCGCGGACGGAAGGATCCCCAACCTGATCACGGAAAGACTTCTGCAGATCGGGGAATGGCTCCAGGTGAACGGTGAGGCGATCTACGGCACCAGGGCGGGCCGCACGCCGTACCAATGGAACATCAACGGTGAGTTCGAGATCGACTACGGCAAGTCGCTGTCATTCGACACGGGCGGGTTCAATATCACGGAATACACCGACGCCGCCCGCGGCAAGGACCACCCGTTGATCGAGGCTTTCTTCACAACGAAGCCCGGCATCCTGTACGCTATCATGCCGAACTGGCCGCGCGGGCAGTTCATCCTGAAGGATTTCACTCCCTCTCCCCGGACCCGGGTGTCCATGCTCGGGCTGAAGGGAACCCTGGAGTGGAAACAGAGCGGCAGCGGCATCACGGTCACAGTGCCCCGGCTCTATGTGGACGAGATGCCGTGTCGGTATGCATACACGATAAAAGTGGAATTGTAGAAAGGTCCCGCGGAGCGGCTGAGCCCGCTGCCGGGAGGGCGCGCGCTCTGCACGATAGGGTTTCAGGCCTCGTGGAAGTTTTTCAGCACGTACTCCACGCTCGCCTGCTCTCCGTCACGATAGCAGGCGAGCCCCGGCCTCATCGTGCTGCTTGAGACTCTCGAAGAGCGGTTGGTGTAGGGATTGTCCATCAAAGGCCGAGAAGCTTCACCCTTTCACCGCGCCGAAGGTCAGGCCCCGTACGAGATACTTCTGGAAGAAGAGGGTCAGTATGATGCCAGGCAATATCGCGATGAGGGAAAGAGCGGAGATCTCCCCCCAGGGGATCTGGTGGCCGCCCGTCATGCCGGCCAACGTGATCGGGAGAGTCTGTGTCCGTGAGCGGGTGAATATCAGCGCGAAAAGGAACTCGTTCCACGAGAATATGAACACGAAGAGCGCAGTCACCGCAATTCCAGGAATGGCGAGCGGCAGCACGTACTTGCGAAAGGCATGGAACCGTGAATACCCGTCCAGCAGGGCCGCGTTCTCGATTCCATGGGGAATGTCTTCGAAGAAGCCCTTCATCACCCATACGGCGAAGGGCATGTTGATCAGGATGTAGGAAAGGAAAAGCACCGGAAGCGTGTCCAGCAGCTTCAGCGTCTTCCAAATGATGAAAAGCGGCATGGTCGCGACAACAGGGGGAGCAAAGAGCAGGGAGAGAACAAAGAAGCTCATGTTGTCCCCGCCCACCTTGAACCGTCCCATTCCGTATGCCAGGAGAACGCCGAACCCGATCACGAGGACCGTGTTGGTCACCGCGACGATAAGGCTCGTGATCAGACCCTGCGTGCCTCCGAATATCGTCATTCCGCGCAGGAAATTGCCGAAGTCGAAATGGCTGGGCCAGAACACTGGGGGATAGTGGTAGAACTCACCTTCTCCCTTGAAAGCTCCGACGGCAATCCAGTAGACGGGAAACAGGAAAATGGCCAGAAAGATGAGGATGAGGGCAAAGCGCAGCACTGTAAAAATCATGCGGACGCGCTTCCGCCTGGCGATGTCTTCTCTGTTCAAAGCAATCGTGTTCATTACTGCTTGCCTTCCCTGCGATTCATGACAAGGGTGATGAAGAGCTTTGCGATCACCGTGATGATGATGAGCTGGACAACCGCGATTGTCGCGGACATCCCCACGTTGAAATTCTTGAACCCGATGATATAGGTCAGCAAGCCCAGGGTTTCCGTGGAGATTCCCGGTCCTCCGCCGGTAAGGATCTGCACCGGGTCGAATATCTTGAAGATAAAGATGATCCGCAGCAGGACCACGAGGGTGAACATCGGCCGCAGGAGGGGCATGGTGACCCGCCAGAGCGTTTCGCGGGCGGTGGAGCCGTCCACGCTGGAGGCTTCATAGACCTGCTTGGGAATGGCCGCAAGCCCCGCCAGGAGCACGATGGTCACGAAAGGGGTCCACTGCCAGGTGTCCATGATCAGGATCGACGCCATGGCGAGCGCCGGCTTGGCAAGCCACGCCAGCGGGGCCACCCCGAAGAAGCTCAGGACGAAATTCAGGGGTCCGAACCTGTTGTCCAGGATTATCTTCCACTCGAACCCGGCAACGACCGGCGTGATCATGACCGGAATCAGGAACAGGGCGACGACGATCTTGCTGCCGGGGAACTTCTTGTTGAGAAGCAGGGCGATGATCAGGGCCAGCACGGACTGCACGGGAATGCCGACCACCATGATGATCATGCTGTTCAGGAAGGCGTTCCAGAACCGCCCGTCGGTGAAAAGGTCACCGTAGTTCTTGAACCACGCGAAGCGCGGGGGGAGGGGCGTCGCAAGGGTCTTCAGCATGAAGCTGTTAGCGAACATGTAGACCAAGGGCCCGACGACCAGCAGGATGAGAACGATCATACCGGGGAGCGCCATGAGGCGGGCAAACCGCTTTTGACTCGTCTCGAGAGTGATCAGACCTGCAGATCCCGCCATACGCCCTCCCCCTCATGAAGAAAATCCGCCTTCGGCGGCGCGGAAAAGGCGCCCGACGCAGGTGCGAAGGGCGCCCATGTGAAACTCGTCAGGAAAGAATCAGTCCTTCCAGAAACCGTGCTTCTTCCACATCTCGAGCATCGAGTTGTAGATCTTCTTCTGCCTATTCACATCCAGGCTCTGCGTGATCTTGTCCCATGAGGCCGCTGCGGTGTTGAGCGCGGCGGCCGGGTCACCGCTGCCGGACAAGGCGCTTGTCACGGCGACATCGAGCGCATCCAGGTATTCGGCGGAGCCGGGGATATTGACGTCGGGGAAGACGTGATTGAGGTTGTCCTTCACCGTGTCGAGGTAGTTCTTAGCCTCCGCGGCGGTCCCGAACTTCTCGAAAGCCTTGATATTATTCATGTGGGAAATGCGGTACGGGTCTTCACCCGTATCGTTTGAGGTCACGGCCTTGATGCTCTCGTCATTGCTGAGCATGGAGGCGACCCAGAAAGCCTCCTTCGGGTGCTTCGTCGTTGTCGGGATGCCGATGATGCGGCCCACGGGCGCCGCGGCGCGGAAGTAGATGGAGCCGTCGGCCTGCTTGACGCCCGGCACCTGCGAGATTCCCGCATTGTGCACGATCTTGGAGAGCTTGGGGTCGTTCGCCTTCTTCCACACATCCGACCACTGGATCATCGTGGCCACCCGGCCCTGCAGGTAGGCATTCATCAGCTCCTGGTAGCCCATGCTCATGACGTCTGGCGGGCAGAATGCCATAAGGGACTTCTGGATCTTCAGGGCGTTGACGCCCGCCGCGGAGTTGATCTGGGGCTTCATATTCCTGTCGAACCACGCTCCCCCGAGTGAGCCGAAAATGTTGGCCCACCAGGCATACGCGAATCCGCGCGCGCCGAGGAACGCGAAGCCGTAGTAGTCCTGGTCCAGCACCTTTCCGGCCAGCTTGTCGCCCTTCTTGCGGGTGAAAAACTGCGCGACCTTGGACAGGTCATCCCAGGTCCGCGGCACCGCGAGCTCCTGGCCGAACTTCGCCTTGAACGCAGCTTTCTCCGCGGCGTTCGTGAATATGTCCTTCACGTAGTACAGGTTCAGGATATCTCCGTCGTACGGCAGCGCGTACGTCTTACCGTTGTACATCGTGTACAGGTCTCGGTACGCGGGGACCACGTCCGCCATGTTGGGATCGTGGACGGAGAACAGGCCATCCAGGGGCTGGAGGTAGCCGAACTCCGCAAACTCGCCCAGGTAGTCGGGATAGAAAATCACCACGTCGTATGCGCCGGTGCCTCCGACGAACTCCGTCTTGAGCTTCTCATAGACCGAGGTGAACGGCACCCCGACTGTCTCCAGGGTGATGCCCTTTTCCGCCGCGAGGGGTTTCAGCCACTCGACGGGAGTGAGGTTCTGCCCCTCATCACCGTAGACCGTGATCGTGACCTTCGCCTGTGCGAATGACGTTTGCGCGACGATCATCAGCACGGCCAGGCAGATGAACACGAACGTCTTTTTGCCCTGCATACTCACCACCTCCTGTGATTTTGTGTGCTCGATACCCATCGAGCGGGTAGCCTCAGTGAATGCGAAGGGTCGTCTTCGCGTCATAGAAAATCACCTTTTCAGGGTCGAAGGAGAATGACACCGGCTCGTCAAGGGCAAGCCGCAGCCCGGCATCGCCTATCTTGAAAACGAGATCTCCCGAATCCAGCTCGATGGAGGCCAGGGTGAAATCACCGAGCACCTCGAATGTGTGGACGCGGCCCTTGATCCGGCCGGGTGCGCCCGCCGCGCCCAAGACGATGTGCTTGGGCCGGGTTCCAAGGATGAAGGTCTGTGCATCCGGGACCTTGAGGTTCAGGTCCTTTGCCGCGAGTCTCTGGCCGCCGATGCGCAGGTAATCTGCCCCGTCGTCTCGCAGCCTTTCAACGGGGAAAGTGTTCATTGCTGGCTCGCCCACAAAACCCGCCACGAACAGGTTTTCCGGGGTATCATAGATCTGCTCGGGCGTTCCCATCTGCTGCAGCTCACCGTCATTCATCACGATGATGCGGTCGGACATTGCCAGGGCCTCGAGCTGGTCGTGGGTCACGAAAAGGGCCGTCAGCTTCATGAGCTTTTGTACGCGGCGAATCTCTCCCCGCAGCATGACCCGTTCATTTGCATCCAGATGAGAAAGCACCTCGTCAAGAAGGTACAGTGATGCCGGCCGCACGAGGGCGCGCGCGAGGCCCGTCCGCTGCTGCGCTCCCCCGCTCAGGGAGGAAGGGCGCAGGCCTTTGTACCGCGATATCCCCAGGGACTCGCAGATCGTGTTGACCTGGCGCTCGATCTCCTTCTCCGGGGTCTTTCGAATACGCAGGGGATACGCGATATTCTCGAACACGGTCAGGTGCGGATACAGCGCATAGGACTCGAATGCCATGGCAATGTTGCGATCCCCCGGCTCGAGCTCGTTGACTCGTATGCCGTCTATCTTGATCTGGCCCCGCGAGATTTCTTCCAGCCCCGCGATCATCCTCAGCGTGGAGGTCTTCCCGCAGCCTGACGGCCCCAGCAGCGAAATGAACTCCCCGTCATTGATGGTTGCAGAGACGCTTTTCACCGCCTCGAAATGATTGTCATAAATCTTCCAGACGCCGGAGAGCTCAACCGTTCCCATGCTGCTTCCTCGCGACAATCCGCTCGCCGCTCTCGCCATCGAACAGGTACATGGCCCGGGGATCCACCTTGATGAAGACCCTCTGGTTGATGTCGAACTGCGTCTGCCGGGAGGTGACGACTTTCACGAGACTGTCGCCCACCTTCACGGAGTACACTTTCGAGTCTTCCATGGACTCTGAGACGTAGACGAATCCCTCGATGCTTCCGCTGCCGCCCTGGGACTCAAGGGTGGCAGTGAAATGTCGGAATCCCAGCTTGATCTTTCCCGCGACTCCCTCCGTGGGCAGTCCGCGGAGCTCGACACTGGTCCCGCCCTGCGTCAGCAGGAGGCTTCCATCCGGCTTGGCCGCTGCTTCAAAATCCACGAGATTCATCGGCGGTTCACCCAGAAGGGTCGCGACAAAAACATTGCGCGGCTGGGAGAACACCACGTCCGGTGGACCGATCTGCACGACCGTGCCCTTGTCCAGGATGACCACTGAGTCGGCGAGCGCAAGCGCCTCGCGGTAGTCGTGGGTCACATAGATCATCGTCTTGCCGAGATCCTTGTGGATGCGCTTGAACTCACCCCTCATGCGGTGCCGTAACTTTGCATCAAGATGCGCAATCGGCTCGTCCAGGAGATAAATCTCGGCGTCCCGTATCAGGCATCGGGCAAGCGCCGTTCTCTGTTTCTGGCCGCCGCTGATCTGCGAGGGCAGCTTCTCCAGATGTTCATCAATGCCGAGGAGCTTGGCAATCCGCTTGACTTTCGTGTCGATCTCCTCCCCAGACACCTTGCGCACGCGGAGCGGCGAGGCAATATTCTCGTACACGGAGAATGTCGGGTAGAGGGCATAGTCCTCGAACACCATGGAGATGTTCCGCTGTTGCGGCGGAACGGCTTTCATGCTCGTGCCGTTTCGAAGCACGTCACCGGACGATTCCTGAAGGATCCCGGCGATGATATTCAATGTGGTGGTTTTGCCGGCGCCGGATGGCCCCAGGAGTACCGTGAAGCTTCCCTCTGAGCAGGAAAAACTCACGTCATCAATCCCCTTGACCCGGGGGTACTGCTTGCTGAGATTCATGACCTGGAGGTAGTCCGCCATTCCAGTTCTCTCCTGATATCTCATTCATCATGAAACCAGTAATGTTAAATGTCAAGCAAAAGTTGGACTTTCAGAACGGATCCTGAGCTGCTTTGGTCTATCTTTAACAAATTCCCCATGTTATATTTTCCTGCCATGACCAGAGATGAGCGGGTAAACGCCATCATGCAGACCCTTCAAATCAGCAAGGCCTCGAGCGTTCAGGAACTGTCGGAACAACTCAACGTGTCCCATATGACGATCCGTCGCGATCTTGTTCCACTGATAAAGAGCGAGCGTGTGAAAGTGCTGCATGGCAGCGTGATCCTTCACCCGCGGACCCGCGCGCGCGCCGATGAGAGCTATTATTCCCTTATTGCTGCAGGTGCGAAGCATCCCGAACAGAAACGCAGAATAGGCCAGCTTGCCGCTTCGCTCATCGAGCCGGAGGACACGCTGATCATCGACGCCGGGTCTACGACGGAGTACCTGGGCAAATACCTGCCGGAAGACATTTCATACACGGTCCTTTCCTATTCGCTCAACGTGGTCTCGGAAACGGTGCGAAGAAAAAACTGCCACTCGATATTCTCCGGCGGGGTCTTCCACGAGAATACGCTGATGTTCGAAAGCCCGGAGGGTCTCGCCACGATCCGCAGATTCCGGGCCACAAAAGCATTTATCTCCGCCGCAGGAGCGAGCCACCCCTTCGGCGTGACCTGCCTGAACTCGTACGAAAGCGAGACCAAGAAAGCAGTCATCCTTTCCGCAAAGAGGAAAATTCTCCTCGTCGACTCGTCGAAATTCGGCGTCATACGGTCCGACTTTTTCGCCGAGCTCTCTGCTTTCAACGAGATCATAACTGATTCGGATATCTCCGAAGAGTACCTCGAGATCATCAAAGGACTGGGGATCACGCTTCGGATCGCGTGAGGCGCGCCTGCACCGGGCGGACAGGAGAATGCGATGAAGGGTCACATCCATCTGCGGAAAAGCCAGTTCGGTGAAGCCGAGAGGCCCTTGTGCGAGTTCAACACGCTCAAGGCCTCGTCATTCCTGTTCGGCTCCGGCGTGCACGCCGTGCGGATAGCAAACCCGCGCGGACACATCATCGTCCTCCCCTACCAGGGCCAGCAGATATGGGATGCAGTCTTCGCAGGCCGCCGGCTCACGATGAGCACCTTCTTCCCTCAGCCGGTGAGCTCCCCGCACCTCCTGGAATCCTATGGTGCTTTCCTGTACCACTGCGGCGCGCTGCGCATGGGCACTCCAGGGCCTGAAGACAACCACCCCCTCCATGGCGAGCTTCCCGCCGCCCCGTATGCGGACGCCTGGCTGATTGCCGGAGAGGATTCGGGCGGGACGTATCTGGGCGTTTCCGGCATCTTCAATTACACGAGGGCTTTCGGGGACACGTATACGGCCATCCCCACGGTGAAAATGTACGAGAACAGCACTGTTCTGGACGTGGGCATGACCATAGAGAACCACGCGCATGTGCCAATGGAACTGATGTACATGTGCCATGTGAACTTCCTGCCTGCGGAAAACGGGGAGATAGTCCAGGCCGCTGGCTGGGACACGAAAGACATGGTCCTGCGGTCCAGCATTCCTGCCCACGTGAAGCCAACGCCGGCGTACCTGGCGTTCCTGGAATCGTTGAAGAAGAATCCCGGTGTCACGCGTATTCTGCGGCCTGAAGACCAGTACAATCCCGAGATCGTTTTCTACGTACGCAACCTCAAGGCGGACTCGAAGGGCATGACGCACATGCTGCAGAAGCATCCCGATGGCACCTCCGACTATGTCAGCTACAACGTCCGGGAGCTCGATCACACGGTTCGCTGGATACTCAAGCATGACGACCAGAAAGTGAACGCAATGGCCCTGCCGGCGACATGCGACCCTGAAGGATACACCTCGGAGAAGAAGAAGGGCAACGTGCGTGCGATTCCCGCGCTCGGCACGGCGAGCTTTTCCGTCCGGACGGGATATATGAATGAAGCAGAAACGAAGAATATGGAAGCCACGATTCGCGGGCTCTAGGGGAGGAAGGAATGGCCAGGCCAAAAATCACCGTCGTGGGCAGCAACATGGTCGACCTTATCACGTACGTGGAGCGGATGCCGAATGAGGGAGAGACCATAGAGGCGCCCCGATTCGAAATGGGCTTCGGTGGCAAGGGCGCCAACCAGGCCGTTGCCGCGGCGCTCCTCGGCGCGGATGTCAGCATGGTCACGAAGGTGGGCGACGATATGTTCGGGCCCAACACCAGGAAGAACTTCGAGCGGTATGGCATCGACACGACTTATGTCGAGACGATGCCGGGGGTCTCCAGCGGCGTTGCCCCGATCTTCGTGGACAAGAAATCCCACAACAGCATCCTGATCATCAAGGGGGCGAACGCGCATCTCCTTCCACAGGATGTCGACCGGGCAAAACAGAAGATCCTGAAGAGCGATCTGGTCATCATGCAGCTGGAGATACCCCTGCAAACCGTGTATCACACTATTGTGATGTGCAGCGCCGGCGGGGTGCCGGTCATCCTCAATCCCGCTCCCGCAGATCCGGGCCTTGACGTGAACAGGATCAAGGGCATCGGCTTCTTCGCACCGAACGAGACCGAGCTCCACCTGCTGACCGGCATGCCCACCAGGACCGTCGACGAAGTAAAGGCCGCGGCGAAGACACTGCTGCAGAAGGGTCTTGCAAAGGTCATCGTCACCCTGGGAGAGAAGGGTTCTCTCTTCCTCACGGAAAACGCCGAGACTCTCGTTCCCGCTTTCACGGTGAAGAGCGTGGACACCACCGGAGCCGGAGACGCCTTTATCGGGTGCTTTGCCACGTATTTCATCGAAACAGGCGATCTCATGAAGGCGATGGAGCGTGCGAACCGGTACGCGGCGCTTTCCACGACAAGGCCGGGCACGCAGAAGTCATTCCTCGACCGCGCAGGCTTCGAGGCGGCTCACGTGTAGCGGCGTGCCCGCATCCGGCGGTCGGTCACTCCTGATTCTCCCTCTTGCCCTCGTCCTGGGCCTCTTCCTTCTCTGGCCTGTCCTGTTCGGATTTCTCGCGAGCTTCACGAGCTATTCGCCGTTTGATCCGCACGCCCGATTCATCGGCCTGTCGAACTACGCGTCTCTCATGCGCGATGTCTATTTCGTACGGGCCTTTCGCACGATCGGATTGTTCACGCTCGTCACGGTACCGGTCGAGCTGCTCCTCGGGTTCGCTGCCGCGTGGCTCCTGCGTGAGCCGTTCCCCGCCCGAGGTATGATGCGCGTGCTCCTGCTCGTCCCCTGGCTGATCAGCCCGGTGGCGGGCGGCGTGATGTGGCGGTTCCTGTACGCGAGCGGGAGCGGCATCCTGAATTACGCGCTGACCCTGTTCAATCTTCCCCTCCAGCCTTCGCCGCTCGGGGTGAGCGGACATGCTCTGCCGGCGGCCATGATCGCGGAAATCTGGCGCACAGCGCCGTTGGTGAGCTTCCTCCTCGTCCCGGGACTGATCTCCGTGCCCTCGCAGATGTGGCAGCAGGCAACGCTGGAAGGTGCATCGGTCTTCCGCCAGGTCCGTCACATTGGACTTCCATGGCTGAAGCCCCTTCTGCTGCCTGTCGCCCTGTTTCTCACGGGAAATGCATTGGGCACCTTCGATGGAGTACTGATGCTCACAGGCGGCGGGCCCGGCGCTGAGACCCTGACGCCCGCGTTGTACAGCTACCAGCGGGCTTTCCAGCTCAACAATTGGTCTCTTGGCGCCGCCTCCGCCTGGTTCATCGTTCTCGCAACCATGCTTCTCGGGGCGGGGTATCTCCTCCTCATGAGCCGCGAGGCCCATGAATGAGTGCGATCGGCTGGAGAAGGCTCTCCCGGCGCCGTGTGCGTGTGCGCCGGGTCCTGCTCGCGGTCCTTGTCTTCATTTTCATTCTGCCGCTGGCCTGGACGCTTCTCGCGTCACTCGGCCTCCATCCTGACACGGACGTGTCCCACGTGAAGTGGACATTCCCGCCGACACTCCGGAACTACGCCGAAGTGGGGTCTGTCGAGCCGGCATTCCTGAAGGAGATGGCGACAAGCCTGGCCGTATCCGTCACCTCCACGGCACTGACGCTGTCGGTATCGTTCCTCGCCGCGTATGCGCTGACCCGCACCCGCGCGCGAAAGAGGAATGGACGCGCGCAGGTGTTCCTGATTCTCGCAAGCCTCCCTGTCATGGCGTACGTGATGCCGCTCAATGCCACCCTGCGTGCGCTCCGCATCTATGACACGTTCACAGGAGTCTGCCTTGCGCAAACGGCAGTCCTTGCGCCGCTTGCCGTGTACGTGCTGTCCGGTTATCTCCGGCAGGTCTCTCTCGATTTCGAAGAGGCGGCGCGTCTGGACGGGGCAACCCCCGTGCGTGTCCTCCTGCGCCTGATCCTGCCCGCGCACGCTCTCAGCCTTGCCGCCACAGGAACGATGCTTTTCGTGCTCAACTGGAACAGCTTCCTCATCCCGATGATGCTGACAACGAGCCATGTGCGCACGGTCCCCATAGCGATGAGCGATTTCTTCATCTCGGATCGCGAGCTGGAATGGCCGACCGCCGCTGCTGCGCTCATCGTGTCTCTGCTCCCCCTGGTCACGATGATATTCGCGGCAAATAGAGTGCTGGCTCGTTTTGTGCTGGGGGGAAGAACGGATGTCTGAGAAGAGAGCTCGGCGCGGGTTCAAAGGCCCGTTTCCCGAGCCCGTTGCTGATTACTTTATCTCGATCCTGTAGCCCGTCTCGAATGTGCCCCGGGAATCGAGGTACTGAATTCCTTCTTTCTCCACAAGGTTGCCGCTGGCGTTCGTGCTGTCAGCCACCCCGTGCCAGGGCTCGATGCAGAGAAACGGGGCGCCGGGCTTTGCCCAGATGCCCAGGTAGGGGGCGCTCTCCGTGACCACGGTAATGGCATGCGAGCTCAGGCTGTTCCTGATCGAGAACTCCCGGGACTGGGGATGCTTGAAGACAAGTGCTCCCTTGTCGAAAAGGGACCGGGAAAGGCTGATGACCCGGCTGTTCATGAAGACCTCTTCGGTCGTGTCCGCGAGGACGAGGTTGTCCTTGAGGAACCATCGCCCGGCGCTCTCCTCCCTGTCGAAAAGCACGTAATAATTCTCCAGCGTGCCGCCTGCAAACGGAAGAACGAACGCGGGATGGGATCCGATGGAGAAGTACATCCGGGGGGAGCCGGTGTCGGTCACACGGTAGCGGACGGAAAGGCCGGTCCTTTCCAGAAGGAACGAGACGCTCAGGGAGAAATCGAAGGGAAAGCTCTCCCTGGTTTTCGCGTTCGAGGCGAGAACGAGCTCGGCAGAATCTCTTTCGTGGCGTACGACCGTGAACTCGCTGGCCCGCGCAAAGCCGTGATTGGGAAGGGAGTACTGCCGTCCTTCAAAGGTATAGGCCCCGTTCTTCAGCCCGCCCACAACGGGGAACAACACGGGTGCCGAGCCGTTCCACCATGCAGGATCTCCGTGCCAGATATATTCGCGGCCCGAGGACAGGTCAGCCAGGCTTTTGAGCTCGGCCCCCGTCTCAGCGATCCTTGCCCCATAGAGGCCGTTCTGAAGAGTGATACTCACCTGCGCTTGGAATGAGGCGGGTTACCGCCTAGTAGTTCCCGGCGCCTTCGCCGCCGGTGACAATCGCCACGCTTGATACACAGCCGATCCGGCTGGCTCCGGCCCCGATGAGGGCTATGGCGTTCTTGTACGTGCGCACACCGCCGCTGGCCTTCAC
>CAYTGX010000022.1:0-57993 GCA_964437385.1 uncultured Spirochaetaceae bacterium | reverse complement strand
TTCGCCGAACGGGATCTCTACAGCGAGGGGTTCAGGACCGGGCCCGCAGCCCGTATCTGTCCGCCAGCAGTCTCGCTGCAGCTTCAAGGCTGGCATCGCAGGCAGCGGGCAGCGTTACGAGCTTTTCCGCGGCCCCGGTGTCCTTGAAGCCTGTGCCCGTCAGCAGCACCACGACCCGGGATCCGGGATCGACCTGGTGCCTGTCCTTCAGGAACCCGGCCCATGCGGCCGCGGAGGACGGCTCCACGAACATGCCCGCCTCCCGGGAGAGCTCCACCTGCGCGGCACTGATCTCGGCGTCACTCACCTCCACGGCTCGGCCCCGGGTGCGCCTCAGATACTCCAGGGCCATGTGACCGCTTGCCGGTCTGCACACAGCAAGTGAATCCGCGATGGTCGATGTACGGGGGAGAATTATCTCCCGGGCTTCCTTCCAGCTTCGGGCAAGGGCATTGCTTCCTTCCGCCTGCACGGCGACCATGACGGGCATCCGGTCCACACACCCTGCTTTCACGAGGTCAGAGAAACCCTTGCACGCGCCGGAGAATATGACCCCGTCACCGGTGGGCACGTAGACCACGTCCGGAACGCGGCATCCGAGCTGGTTGTACAGCTCCAGGGAAACGGTCTTTTTTCCCTCCACTGTAAAAGGGTTGTACGCCGTGTTCCGATTGATGCCGCCGTATTCCTTTGTATAGGCCATGGAAAGAGAAAACGCGTCGTCATATGTGCCTTGTACGGGCACGACACGGGCGCCGTAGAGCAGCGACTGCAGGAGCTTGGCGCGCGGGGCGGCGCCGGGCACAAAGAGCACGACGTCCAGGCCAAAAGCCGCGCCCGCGCCCGCCATGGACGCACCGGCATTGCCCGTGGAGGCGAGGGTCACGCGCTTTTCGCCGTGGACCCATGCCTGGGCCGCCACCAGAAGGGATGCCCTGTCCTTGAGGGACCCGGATGGGTTGAGAGTATCGTTCTTGAAAGTGAGATGCGGGAAGCCGGTTTTCTTCTGCAGAATTGCAGGGGACACCAGCGGGGTTCCGCCCGCCGGGTAGCTGGGGAGGTCCCGAATGGGAAACGGCATGAACTGAAGGGGATCCACGGGGCTTCCCGGGGCAAACGGGGCGGCAGGGCTCCACTCCACTGACAAGTACCCCCTGCTGAAGCCTTCCCCCGGGCCATCCTTTTGCACCCGGGCCGCGCACGAGGGACACTCGTAGACAATTTCTTCCGACTCGAACGCGCGGCTGCACGTCACGCACGAGTAGCGGATTCTCACCGAGCGGTCCCTGCCTCGCGGTTGAAATCCTCGATCAGCTCGTCTATCCGGGGCGCCTGCCCCTGCAGCGCCGTCCAGTAGCCGGCATCCGCCCATTGCGCATTCAGCTCTTCTATCTTTTTTCCCTGCTGCTCCACCCACGTGTAGTACTTGAGATTGTGGACGCGCTTTTTCTCGGGATGGGTGAGCTCCAGGACATTGTCGGTCCGCTGGCCGGCAAGGCTCTCCCGGAATATCCCGTTGGCCTGCACCGCATCCAGATCCCCGTCTTTTTTTGCGAGCTCCTGGACGCGCGAGCCATAGAGCTCCATGGAATCCGTGAGGATCGTGGCCACCACGTCGTCCTCGGAAAGCTCATACCACCTGGCGAGCTTGATCGAGGCCAGGACATTCGCGATGCCCGATATGCCAAGGAGCGGTAGACTCTCGATGAACCCGTCCGCCGCCCCCAGGTGTGACAGGAGAGTTTTTCCCGGTTTCTCGTTGAAAAGCCGCAGCAGCCCCATGCAGTCCCGGTCATCCACCGCTATCACGGCGTCAGTATTCCTGACGTTGTGGATCCACGGCACGTGCTTGTCCCCGATGCCTTCGATTCTGTGAGCGCCAAAGCCGTTGGAGAGCAGCGTGGGGCACTGCAGCGCCTCTGCCGCGGCGATCTTCACGCCGGGGTGCACTTTCTTCAGATAATCCCCGGCCGCAATCGTTCCCGCGGACCCGGTTGATGACACGAAGCCCGTGAGCGCGCCTTTGCCTCCCAGCACCTCCTGGAAAAGCCTTGCCACGGCCGCTCCCGTCACTTCATAGTGCCAGAGGTAATTTCCGAACTCCTCGAACTGGTTGAAGATCACGATATCATCACCACGGTCCCGGGCAAGCTCGTGACACTTGTCGAAGATCTCCTTCACGTTGCTTTCGCTTCCCGGCGTGGTGATCACCTCACCCGCGATTTTGGAGAGCCACTCGAACCTTTCCCTGCTCATCCCTTCAGGGAGTATGGCGATGGACTGACAGCCAAGGAGGGCCGAGTTGAATGCGCCCCCCCGGCAATAATTGCCTGTCGAGGGCCAGGCAGCCTTCTGCCGGGTGGAATCGAATGAACCCGTCACCAGCGCGGGAGCCAGGCATCCATACGTGGCGCCCACCTTGTGCGCCCCCGTGGGAAACCATTTTCCCACCAGCGCCACGATCCGCGCCTGCACGCCGGTGAGCTCCCGCGGGATCTCCAGGTAGTTGACCTCCCCGAACAGCCCGCCGCTTGCCTGCGGCTGGTTCCGCCACGTGATGCGCTGAAGGTTCAGCGGGTTCACGTCCCAGAGCCCCACCTTCCGCAAGGCTTCCTGGAGGCTGCCGGAGACCCGGCTCGGCTCTTTCATTCCGGCGAACGTCGGGAGCACGATCCCTCTCTCCCTGCAGCGCTGGATGTTGCGCGCACGTATGTCCTTGTTGATTGTGAGGCTGATCATGCATCGATGGAATCCCGGGCCGCGCTGGATGTCAAGGACGCGGCCCGGGTCGACAGTGAGGCACGGCCGCCGGCGCATGAAACCGGGGCCGGCCGACTGGGCTAGGAGCGTGCAGGCAATGGCAAGCAAAAGACGGTCGGGCCCGCGCGTGGGCTCCCGGCGCGCAAGCGCGCCTGCCGCCCTATGGATACCGCCCTTCGGGCGGTGCGGGTTAGTTCACCCCGTAGACCGTCACGTGCGCCTTGCCATCCCGCCAGGAGCCTATCGTCTTGTACGTGAACCGGATCGATCTGATTTGGCGATCTCTTCCGTCCAGGTCGATCTGGCGGGATCGCGAGCCCTCATTAAAAACGAGCCGCGAGTTGATCGACTGCCTTTGGCCATTCCCGAATTCCACGACAATGTTGAAGAGCTCGATATCGTTATTCTCTACGGTGAAGAAGAGAGCCCTGAAAGATCCCTCATGGTTGCCGACATCGATCGAATCGTGGTCGACATTGAAGTCCACGTCCTGCTCCCCCAGCATGACGGAACCCCCCGGCGGGGCGGCCCTTTCCGAAGGGGCAGGCCGGTCCGCGACAGCGCTCCGGTCTGAAGAGGCCGTGACGAGCCAGGGAGTGCCGGCGCAGGCTACCATTGACATTGCGACTGCTGCAAGAACGTAGATTTTTCCCATACTTTCCTCCGGCACAAAGTTTACCCTCCGCGCAGAGAGGAGTATGTTCGCCAACGTACACGATGGAATTGGACTGCCGGAACGCCCCCCGCCGCCTATTTCACCCCGTACACGACCACGCGCGCCCTGCCGTCCTGCCAGGTGCCAACCGTCTTGTACGTGAACTGGATCGTCTTGATCCTGCGTTTTCCATTGGCGAAGTCGATCAGCCGGGATCGCGAACCTTCCTTGAAGATGAGGCGTGTCTCCAGTCTCTGCGTCTCGCCGTTGCCATAGAGTATGACGAGGTTGAAAAGCTCGATGTCGTTCTTTTCCACTTTGAAGAACAGTGACCTGAAACTTCCCTCCCTGAAAGTTCCCTCGTAGTTGCCGACCACGATGGTGTCGTGATCAGCCTTGAAGTTCACCACGCGTTCGCCCAGCAGAACGTTATCTTTCGGGGCGGGGGCACCTGCCACAGCGGGAGGGATGGTCCCGCATGCGCTGAGCGACAGCGCAACGGCCGCAAGAAGAAGGATTTTTCTCATACTGCCTCCACATCTACAGTATATCCCGCTCTCGATTGAATTGGACAGCCGGCCTGTTTCGGGTTAAAATTGCCTCCATATGAGCGATCGCATGCGCCCCGTGCCCTTCCGGGGGCTTTTTTTCAGGGCACTGGCAGAGTTCCGCGCCAAGAAGTCCATATTCGACATCTCCGGCGTGCACTTCTGGCAGCCCACCGGCACTCGAACCGCCCGCGTTTTCACCTCGCAGGCGGCAAATCCTGTCGGCCCTGCAGCAGGCCCCCACACGCAGCTCTGCCAGAATATCATCGCCGCCTGGCTGGCCGGGGGGCGCTATATCGAGCTGAAGACCGTGCAGAAGCTCGATTCGCTCACCGTTGCCAAGCCGTGCATCGATGCCTCTGACGAAGGCTACAACGTCGAGTGGTCCACCGAGCTCAGCCTGGATGAAGCCTACGACGAGTACCTCAAGGCATGGCTCCTTGTCCACGCTTTTCACACGCTGATGGGCGCCGAGCCGCGGGACCCGGGAACCCTTTTCAACATGAGCGTCGGCTACGACCTGGAGGGCATCAAGACGGAGAAGATGAACCGGATCATTGATCGGCTCATCGACTCCTCCCGTGAGCCCCTCTTTACACGCTACCGGGAAGAGCTTGCAGCCATGGCCGCGGACTCGGGGCTTCTGCGGGGCACGCCCTGGATGGCGCGCGCCCCCCTTCTTCGGGAGCTGCCGTCCCGCATCCCTGCCCGTATCTGCACCTCGGTCACCCTGTCCACGATGCACGGCTGCCCCCCCGGGGAGATCGAGTCCATCTGCGCGTACCTGCTTCGGGAGAAGAAGCTGGATACCCTTGTAAAGCTCAACCCGACGCTCCTGGGTCACGAGCGCGCCAGTGAGATACTTTCAGGACTGGGCTTCGGGTACGTGAAGCTGAACCCTGAAGGCTTCCGCAAGGACCTTCAGTATGCAGACGCGGTCCCGATGCTGACGCGGCTCCTGGACCTGGGCAGGCAGCAGGGCAGGCATTTCGGGGCCAAGCTTTCCAATACCCTTGCGGCGGCCAATACGCAGGGAGTCCTGCCGGGAGACGAGATGTACATGTCGGGCAGGGCGCTCTACCCCCTGACCATCACTCTTGCTGCCGGCCTTGCAGCCGAGTTCAAGGGAGGGCTGCCGCTGTCGTTCTCCGGCGGGGTGTCGGCCTGGAATATCGGCGAAGTGCTGGACGCGGGCATCCGCCCCATCACGCTCGCCACGGAGCTGCTGAAGCCGGGCGGATATGCGCGGCTGAAGGAGCTTGCGGAGACCGCGGAAAAGCATGGGGCGGCATGGAGCACCCCGCGCGTGGACGCGAAGAAGCTCGGGCGCGCAGCGGAATCCGCGCGCGGTGCCGCATATGTCCGGAAAGACTTCCGCGGCACCGGCAAGGTCCGCGTCGAGGGGCCGCTTTCCCCCTTCGATTGTTTCGTCGCACCGTGCATGCATGCATGTCCGATCTGCCAGGACGTTCCCGAGTACGTCCATCTTGCCGGCGCGGGCAGATACCTGGAGGCATTCGAGGTCATCTACAGGCGCAATCCCCTTCCGTTCATGACGGGCTATCTCTGCGATCATCAGTGCACGGAGAACTGTACACGCATGGACTGGGAAGGATCCGTGCGGATACGGGAAGTCAAAAGGATCTCCGCAGAGAGAGGCTATGACGCCTATCGGGCCAGCGGCAGGTTGGCCGCGCGCAAGGCGGCGCCCCGGGGCGTGAAAGCTGCCGTGATCGGCGCAGGGCCTGCAGGCCTTGCCGCCGCTTCATTCCTGGCACGTGAAGGATTCGAAGCGCACGTGTTCGAGCGTGAAAGCGAGCCGGGGGGGATCGTGCGCTGGCTCCTGCCGGGGTTCCGCCTTCCTGCACACTCGGTGGAAAAGGACGTGTCGCTCCTGACGGACCTGGGCGTCCAGTTCCACTTCGGGGTGAAGGAAAAACCCGGTGTCGGGCAATTGAACGCACAGGGATTCCGCTACGTGTGCGCCGGTATCGGTGCGGAGGCGGACAAGAGCGTGGGCATAGAAGGGGCGCGCGGCGCGTTCAGCTTCCTCAGGCAATTCAGGAAGGATCCGTCGTCACTGCGTCTCGGCCGGTCCGTCGTCGTCATCGGCGCCGGAGACACTGCCATGGACGCGGCACGCGCCGCGCGGCGCTGCAGGGGCGTGAAGGACGTGCGGATCGTCTATCGAAGGACCGAACGGGAGATGCCCGCCTCCGCGGAGGAGTATGCCTTCGCAAAGGAAGAGGGAATCCGGTTCCATTTCCTGCGCGCCCCCGAGAGCTGGACCGCACAGTCGGGCATCGTGTGCCGCGTGATGGAGCTGGGCGCTGAAGATCAGACCGGCCGCTCCCGCCCGGTGGCCACGGATAAGCAGGAGACATTTCCGGCTGATACCCTCATTACCGCGCTGGGCGCCGAGGTGGACGGAAGCGGGCTCGAAAGTCTCGGGCTGCCGCCCGGCACACCGGTCGTGGACGCGCACACCCAGGAAACCGCAGTGCCGGGACTGTTTCTCATTGGAGACGCAGCGGCGGGTGCGGAGACCATCGTCAGGGCAATTGCCTCCGCGCGGAGGGCGGTGGACGCCATCTGCGCGCAGGAGCGCGCGCGGCTCAGCGTGCCTGTGGCCGGGGCCCCTGCCTGGGAAGTCCCTGCTGAAGACACCGCCCGGCTGCGCAGCCTGCGTGATCGCCTGATACCAGTGTCTGCGGCAGGCGCGAATGACGAGAAGGTCCGCGACGTCGAATCCCATCGCTGTCTGGGCTGCAGGGCGCTGTGTCTCAAGTGCGTGGAGGTCTGTCCGAACAGGGCCAACACGTTCGTCCGCGTGGAGGGCTTCCGCGACGAGGCGCAGATCGTTCACCTGGACGCGTTCTGCAATGAATGCGGCAACTGCGCCACGTTCTGCCCGTGGGAAGGACGGCCGTACAGGGACAAGCTGACCGTGTTTGTCAATGAAGCCGACTTCCGCGACAGCACCAACCCCGGTTTCTTCCTCCGAGGCGGCAGGGGCATGGTCCGCCTTGACGGACGGGTCCGGGATCTCATGGTGGACGCAGCGGGAAACGTGACGGACGGCATCGAGGAGAGTCCTGCCAGAACAGTTGTCAGCGCAATTGCGCGCGATTACCCGTACCTTCTGGGAGAACAGCAATGATCGTATTGAAAAATGCCACCCTCGTTCATCTGCACCCTGCCGAGGTGACTCCCGGTGTCGATGTGGTGATCGAGGGAACCGAGATTCAGGCGGTGGGGCGGGCCGCCGCGGAAGGGCTCAAGCCGGACAGGGCAATCGACCTGGCAGGGCGCATCGTCATGCCGGGCCTCGTGTGCAGTCATGACCATTTCTACTCCGGTCTTTCACGCGGCATCATGGCAAAGATCGCATCGAGCACTGACTTCGTCTCCACGCTGCAGAACCTCTGGTGGCGCCTGGACAAGGCACTGGACCCCGCCACGCTCCAGTCCAGCGGGATGGTCTGCGCGCTGGACGCGGTCAAGGCGGGCTGCACGGCGGTGATCGATCATCACGCATCGCCTTCCTTCATTTCCGGCTCCCTGGAAATGCTGAAGGGGTGTTTCGAGAAGGTAGGCCTCCGCGGAGTCCTCTGCTACGAGACCACGGACAGGAACGGTCCGGACGGCTTGAAGCAGGGTGTGGAAGAGAACCGCAGCTTTGCGCGGCTGGTGGAAGATGAGAAGACACGCGCGGGCGCGGACCGCCTGGTGGAGGCGATGATCGGCGGCCATGCGCCCTTCACACTTTCCAATGACGGTCTTGCGGCGTTGGCGGACGTGGTGTCGGCCACGGGACGCGGATTCCACGTGCACGCCGCGGAGGATGCCTTCGACGTCTCCTTCTCCCACGGGGCGTACGGCAAGGATCCGCTGCGCAGGCTGGATGAGTTCGGCCTTCTTTCCGAGAAGTCCATAGTGGCCCACGGGCTGTACCTCACCGCCGCGGACCGGGAGATCCTCAACGTGCGCGGGGCGTTCCTTGCGCACAACTGCCGTTCGAACATGAACAATCACGTGGGCTACAATGCCGAGCTGCCCCGGGTGAAAAACGTGGCGCTGGGCACGGACGGGATCGGCTCCGACATGCTCCTTGAAGCCAAGTTCGCCTATTTCCGCCATCGTGATTCGGGGGGGGCCCTGGCACCCGGCGCATTCATGCGTTTCCTCCAGAGCGGAAACGAGATCCTCCATCGCGCCTTCGGTGAGAGCTTCGGCAGGGTGGAGAAAGGCTACAAGGCGGATCTCCTCATCCTGGACTACGACTCACCGACGCCGCTGCTGAGAGAGAATGTGGCCGGCCACGCGATCTTCGGCATGGGGAGCAGGGACGTGGACACCGTGATCGTGAACGGCAGAATCATCATGGAGAGCAGGGCGTTCCGCTGGGACACCGCGCCCGTCTATTCGGCAGCCCAGTCTGCAGCAAAATCCCTTTGGCAGAAGATGGACCAGGCGTGAATGCCGCCACTCCGCCACTCCGCAACTCCGCAACTCCGCCAGGAGCGGAAGGGAGCGGAAGGGAGCGGAAGGAAGCGGCCGTGATCCTGCGCCATGCATAGCCTCACACTTCCCGCGGTGCTCGAAGCCAGCGCCCGTGCCTACGCCGGCCGTCCCGCCCTGTCCATGGTGAACGGCACACCCCTCACTTTCTCGGCGCTCCTTACCCGGGTGCGGACCGCGGCATCCCTTCTTGACGGCCGCGGCGTGCAGCGGGGGGACAGGGTCGCGATCCTGTCGGAAAACATGACCCAGTGGGGAATCGCCTATTTCGCGGTCACGAGCCTGGGTGCCGTTGCCGTACCGATCATGACGGAGTTCCAGACCGCACAGATCGAGAACATTGTCGGCCACGCCGGTTGCAAGGCCATCATCGTCTCTGCGCGGCTCCGGGACAAGATTGCGCGTGTGGGAGGGGCCGGCCCGGCCATCGCCATCGAGGCGCTTTCATCCCTGCCGGAGGCGCCGTTCGAGTTTCCGCCTGTTGCGGAGGAGGACCTGGCCGCCATCATCTATACCTCCGGCACAACGGGGCATTCGAAAGGGGTCATGCTCACTCATCGCAATATCGTCTTCGATGCGCTGGCCACCCACCCCCTTGTCCACGTACGTCCCACCGATCGGCTGCTTTCGATTCTCACGCTGGCGCACGCCTACGAGTGCACACTCGGCCTGGTGGCGGCCCTCTCCTGCGGCGCCTCCGTGTATTACCTGGACAAGCCGCCCTCGGCTACAGCCCTTGTCCCGGCGCTCCAGAGCGTGCGGCCGACCATCGTCCTTTCCGTGCCGCTCGTGATCGAAAAGATTGTCCGCACAAGAGTGCAGCCTGAGCTGGAGAAGATCCCCTTGTACAGGCTCCCTGTTTTCCGCAGCCTCCTCATCCTGCTGGCCGGGCGGAAGCTCCGGAAGACGTTCGGCGGCCGGCTCCGCGCCATGCCGATCGGGGGCGCCGCGATCGCCCCCGACGTGGAGCGCTTTCTTCGCGCCGCTCGATTTCCCTATGCCGTCGGCTACGGCCTCACCGAGACCGCTCCCGTGATTGCCGGCGCGCCGCCGTTCAGGACGCGCCCGGGCGGTACAGGGAGGGCCATGCCCGGAGTGCAGGTGCGCATTGCAGACCCGCGCCCCGACACCGGGGAAGGGGAGATCCAGGTGCGGGGACCCAATGTCATGAGCGGCTATTACCATGATGAAGCGCGCACCCGAGAGGTGTTTACCGAGGATGGCTGGCTGCGGACCGGTGACCTGGGGACCATCGACTCCAGAGGCCGGCTTTCAATACGCGGACGCCTGAAGAACATGATTCTCGGCGCTTCGGGGGAGAATATCTACCCGGAAGAGATCGAGGCTGTCATCAATCAGTCTCCCTTCGTGGAGGACAGCCTGGTGTACGGCGACGGACCAGTCGTCATTGCGCTGGTGCAGCTCAAGTCAGACATCCCGGCGCCTGGGCTTCCCCCGGAGACACCGCACGCCGCGCTTCTGGAGCGCATCAAGGAAGAAGTGAACTCCCGGCTCCCCGGTTTCAGCAGCGTGTACAGGATGGAGCTGCAAAGCGAGCCGTTCGAGAGGACTCCTTCCCAGAAGATCAAGAGATTCCTGTATCCGCGCCGGCCCGGCGGGTGACAGCAGGGGCGTTGGCCGCCATGCACCGCCCACAGCCTGGCGGATGACAGCCGCGCCATTGACAGTCCCGCGCGTCCGGGTCATCCTGTGCGCCGCGGTACGGGGTATTCCCCGAACGGGTACTCCCGTATTCTGCGGATTTGTGCGCCGTATCTCGAGGACAGAGGAGGTCGGAATGTCGGCACGTGTCGGAATTGTGGTGGAAAGGTTCAGCAACGTGTACAGGAGCTCGCGGAGGTAATCCAACCGTTCCAGTGAGAGAGTGAGAGCGGTCAGCCCCCGCGATTCTTATGGAGAGCTCACGCGGAGGAATTGATCCTTGTCAGACCAGCCTTTCCATTGCATCAATTGCAGCCAGCTCGTTTTGATCGCGTCCACCGGGACGGACCAGAGAAATCATTGCCCCTATTGCCTGTGGAGCCTGCATGTCGACTTCAAGACCGGTGACAGGCGCTCCGCCTGCAGATCCCCCATGGAGCCCATCTCGGTGTGGGTGAAGCAGAACGGCGAATGGGCGGTGGTGCATCGCTGCAGGGAATGCGGCGCCCTGCGCGCCAACAGGATTGCAGGGGACGACAACGAGGGACTCCTGCTGTCCCTCGCCCTGAAGCCGCTTGCGCGCCCGGCGTTCCCGCTGGAGCGCCTGCGGCTGCCAAAGTGATCATGGAGGGGCCCCGGACGGGGTCCCCCATTTCAAAGCGTCGGATTCACAGCGTGGGCAGGAAGCCTGCCACGGCAAAGACCATGCCGATGGTGAACACGGCCACCGCCGCCTCAGCGGCAACCCCCACCACCAGGGGTTTTGCGCCGGCTTTGACCATGTCCTTGAAGCTCGTGCGCAGGCCCACGCCGATGAACGTGAGCTGGAATGCCCACTCGGAAAGGTTCCGCAGCGCGCCGGTCTTCGATGCGAGGAATTTGTGAGCTTCCGTGGAGGGGAACAGCGCGGCCAGCAGGCTGAAGAGGACGGAAAGACCGAGAAAGCCCAACACGAACTTGGGGAACTTCTGCCAGAGGAAAAGCCCCTTGTGCGTCACCGATTGCGCCATTCCCCGCCGGGAGTAATAAATGGCAAACCCCAGTATCACGAAACCCATGAGGGCGTTGCGGCACAGCTTTGCGAGGGTTGTGTAGGCAAGCGCGGCCTTGGAGTAGATGGCGCCGGTGGCAACGGCTTCCGCCGTGTTATCCACCGCAAGCCCTGCCCAGACGCCGAAGAGCTTGTCCGACATGGAAAGGAGCCTCCCGATGAGAGGATACACGACAAGCGCCGCTGCTCCGAAGATGAGGATAACCGCGATGGCGTAGCTGGTGTCTTCTTTCTTCGCTTCAATGCTGGGGGCGGCGCCTATGATCGCGGACACGCCGCAAATCCCGACGCCGACTGACAGGAGGCTTCCCAGCTTCCCGGGAAGGCCGAACATACGCGCGAAGAGCCCCACAAACGCGATGGAGAAAAGGATCTCCACGACCACCATGGCCAGCCCGATGCCGCCAAGCCTTGCCACGTCCGTCACAAGGAAGCGCGCCCCCATCAGCACGATGCCGACTTTCAGGAAGAACTCGTAGGTGCCGATGCCGGGGGCAAAAATTTTCGGCAGGGGTACGAGATTCCCGATCAGCATTCCGCCCACGATGGCGATGATGACGTTCGAGGCCAGGGAGCGGATCCAGGCGACCACGATGACCACCTGGAGCCAGTTGGAGAGGAGCTTTCCGCCGATGGCCAGCGCCACCACCAGGGCGACTCCGGGGAGAAGCCGCACAGTTGCATCGATGAACCTTTTCATCTGCACGCTCCTACCAGGGGATGGCCGGCAGGCCCAGCAGGACGAGGGCGGTAAGGGTGAAGGCCACGATGACCGTCCACCAGTCCAGGGACAGCCAGTGGTCTTTCTTGTTGTCTTCCATGGCGTCCTCCTTTATCGGGATACTCAACGCACCGGGGCTTCCCGTCAACACGGGCGTTCGAATCAGGGGGCGTATACGCCCAAAACGGGGGCGAATACGCCCAAATCAGGGGGTTTTACGGCATACAGAAAAGGCGCGCGGCGGAAAAGCAGCGGCCACGTCGAACAAATGAACGACTTATCCGGTTCGCTCTACAGGGCCTGCGGCCGCGCCCGGCGGCGCGCACGTGAGTCCAGCCTCTCGTCCCGCTGGCGGAAGCGGAGCCACCTCTTCAGCCCCCGCTCGATCAGCATCATCACATCGTCGGCAAGATCTTCGGTGTAAGGCCCGGGCACGTTGAGCGGCAGGGTCGTGAAGATCGCAATCAGCATGCTCTTCGGGTTGCGGAAGAGGCTCGTGCGAAACATTCCCCTGCGCGTACCCTCGGCCAGGATCTCCTCAATGAGCGCCTCCACCCGCGCAAAGAGCGTGCTGCCGTTGCTCACCCTGTCCTCCAGCCCCGGGTACAGGTACCGCCTTTCCCCGGTGTAGATGCCGCGGAGGATCGCGTTGCTTCGCAGGCTGAGGGTCGTGTAGCGGAAGAGGGCTTTCAGGCGGAAAACCGGAGAGTGGAGGCTGTTCACGTGCTTCTCCAGTTCCCTGATGCCTCGCTGTTCAATGGTGTCCAGGATTGCGGAGTAGAACTCCTCCTTGCTGGTGAAATAGGTGTAGAAGCTGCCCATGCCGAGGCCCGCCGCATCCGTGATGTCCCTGATGCTGACATCACGATAGCCGTGCTGGGTAAAGAGCCGTTCGCCGATCCTCAACAGGGTGCTTCTGCGGTTTTTCTCCATGAATCTCCCACGGGTACGGACCGGATGCCGCGGTCAAATATCCGGTTTCTTCCCGTTTTTCGACTATTTCTGCGGCACCCATTGCACACCGGAGCCTCGGGAAACCCTCGTTTTTGACCCATCCGCTCCTGCGGCGGTTGACGCTTCCCCGCGCGAAATACATTCTCCTGTTGGAGAGTATGAAAGCGTTGCAAAACATACAAGCAACTGAGCCCCACTACATGCTGGCGTGCCCGGTATGCGGAGGGACGTACGCAGACTCTCCGCACGAGTTCCTGCTCTCCTGCCCCGCGCCGCATCCTCCCGCGCTTCTGCGGGCGGTCTATCGGGAGAAGAAGTTCAAGGCGCATCCCGAGCACACAGGGGTCTTCCGATTCTTCGACTGGCTTCCGATCAGGCGTCGGCTCCCCGGCGCATCAGGCCCGGTCGTGTACCGCAGCACCGGGATGGGCAAGCTCCTGGGGCTGGAGAAACTATTTGTCGTATTCAGCGGCTGGTGGCCAGAGAAGGGCGCCCGCATGGAGACCTGCACGTTCAAGGAGCTCGAGGCCCAGGCCGTGTGCGGCAGGGTCATGGACGGGTGGCAGTCAGCCCTGGTCGTCTCCTCCGCGGGCAACACGGCGCGCGCATTCCACCATGCCTGCACCCGCTACGACGTCCCGGCGCTGATCGTGGTCCCCCGCCGGGGCATGTCGATGCTCTGGGGCACCGGGGCGCGCCGCCGCACCGTGCGCCTGGCGGTGATCGACGGCGGTGCCGACTACGCGGATGCCATCGAGCTTGGCAACGGCATTGCCGGCACCGCGGGCTACTATGCGGAGGGCGGCGCGCGCAATGCGGCGCGGCGTGACGGCATGGGCACGACAGTGCTTGCCGCGGTCGAAGCCGCGGGAGAGATCCCCGCCCACTACTTCCAGGCCGTGGGAAGCGGGACAGGGGCAATCGCCGCATGGGAAATGAACCTGAGGCTGCTGGAGGACGGACGATTCGGCAGCAGGAAAATGAAGCTGCATCTCGGCCAGAACGCTCCCTTCACACCGATGACGGATGCATGGGAGGCCGGTTCCCGCACGCTTGCCGCAGAGTCCGTGCCCGGCGCCCGTGAACGGTCGCAGGTCATGCGCGCGCAGGTGCTCGGCAACAGGAACCCGCCCTACTCGATCACCGGCGGTCTGTACGACGCGCTTCGCGATACGGACGGCTCCATGTACAGGGTGACCAACGAAGAGGCGCGGAGCGCCGGCATTCTTTTCGAGGAGAGTGAGGGGTGCGACATCGATCCCGCCGCAGAGGTGGCCGTGGCATCGCTGCTGGAGGCCGCGCGCGGGGGACGGATCCGGCCGCGGGACGCCGTTCTGCTCAACATCACGGGGGGCGGGCGGCGCCGGCTCCTTGCCACGTGCAGAACGGCGGCGCTGCGGGAAGACGCGACCTTCACCGTGGAGGAGCTGCGCACGGACGGCCCCGCGCGCGGCCTCCAGCTGCTTCGGGAGGCCCTTGCATGACAGACATCTTCCAGAAAGCCCGGACCGACGGCGGCTACTTCGGCGACCTCCGCGCCGCAAAAGACATGTACTTCTCCCAGCCGATTCTTGACGGCGACCCCGGCCCCCGCATGAAGTTCCGCGGCAAGGACGTGATTGTCTGGGCCATCAACAACTACCTGGGCATCTCCGGCAGACCTGAGCTCACCGCTGCGGCTGCTGAAGCAATCAAGTGCTTCGGCCCCAGCGCCCCCATGGGATCACGCCTTCTCACCGGGAACACGGAGGCGCATATCGAGCTGGAGAGGCAGCTGGCCGCCTTCTGCCGCAAGCCTGCCTCCATCGTATTCAACTACGGGTACCTCGGCGTGCTGGGCACGATCTCTGCTCTTGTGGGCCCTGAGGACATCATTGTCATCGACTCTCTCTCCCATGCCTCCATGATAGACGCAACGCTGCTCGCCTCCGCGGGCCGGCGCTTCCGGCCGTACAAGCACAACAACATGGAGGATCTGGAGTTGCACCTCCGCGCGGCGTCAAAGGACCGCAAGGGCGGAATCCTCATCGTGACCGAGGGCGTGTTCGGCATGAAAGGCAACTGCGCGCGTCTTGCCGAGATCTGCGCGCTGAAGGAGCGCTACGGCGCCCGGCTCTTCGTGGACGACGCCCACGGTTTCGGGGTCATGGGCGCTACCGGCCGCGGCACGGGTGAGCACTTCGGTGTTCAGGACAAGATCGACCTGTACTTCGGCACATTTGCAAAGGCGTTTGCGGCAATCGGCGGGGTAACGGCAGGGGAGTCCGATGTCGTGGAGTGGGTGCGCTACAACGCGCGGACAAACGTATTTGCCAAGGCCCTGCCCATGGTGTACGTGAAGACAGTGGAAAAAGCCCTCTCCATCGTTGAAGGTGAACCGAAGCTCCGCGAGAGGATGTGGCACATTGCGCACATGCTGCAATCCGGGCTGGTGGACCTGGGATTCGACATCGGGGAACCCGAGTCTCCGATCACGCCGGTGTATGTCGTGGCAGGTGACAAGAAAACCGGCATGGCGCTCATGACCATGCTGCGTGAGGATTACGGAATATTCGTATCCGGTGTTACGTTCCCTGTCGTGCCCCACGGCGTGTTTCTCTGCCGCATGATCCCCACGGCTGCGCACACAGAGGAAGACGTCCAGAAAACGCTCTCTGCTTTCCGCATGATGCGGGATCGAATGAAGCTGGACCTTTCGACAAAGCCGTCCCAGCAGAACGGGTAAGGGGGGGCGAATGTCACGGTGTACCGCGGTCACGGTACTCCGTGACATTTGTGACCGCGGCGTCCGCGGCGCTGGCCTGCGCCTCGCTTCCGGCGCGCTGCCGCGGCGGCCGTTGACACTGCCCTGCCGTTGCGTGTACATTCATCTCACATCAGAGCGCCGTGTCACGGTGCCTGACGATTCAACGAGTGAACAGGGCCTTACTAGTCCTCGCGGCGGCCTCACCGGCGATCCCACCGATTTCACACTCAAACAAGCCGGATATGTAACCGGACATCTTCACAAGAACTCCCGGTAGAAGGATCTCAATGGATTTCTCAGATTTCTCCCTGGCGACGGAGCTGCAGGCTGCTGCGCGGCGCATGGGCTTCGAACAGCCCACGCCCATACAGATAACGGCGATTCCGCCCGGCATGGAAGGACGCGATGTCCTTGCCAGCGCGGAAACGGGCAGCGGCAAGACCGCAGCCTTCCTGCTTCCGATCATGCACAAGCTCCTGCCCATGCAGCGCGGCGCCACGCGCGCGCTGGTCGTCGCCCCCACCCGCGAGCTTGCCGCACAGATTGCCGATCATTTCCGCCAGCTCGCGGTCGGCACTCGTCTCTCCTGCGCCGCCGTGCATGGCGGAGTGGCGATGGGCGCGCAGGAGCGTGCATTCCGCAAAGGCGTGGACATGGTCGTTGCCTGCCCCGGCAGGCTCCTGGACCACATGCGAAACAGGTACGTGGACCTTTCCTCCATCCAGTTCCTCGTCATCGACGAGGCGGACAGAATGCTCGACATGGGCTTCCTGCCGGACATCAAGCGCGTGCTGGCCGCGGTGCCAAAGGAAAGGCAGACTTTCTTCTTTTCCGCTACTCTCCCCGCGGCCATCGTCACCTTGTCGCGCGAGCTGTTGAGGAATCCTGCCAGGCTGAACATCGACAGGAAGCCGGCTCCCGCCACCGGAATCACGCACTCGGTATTTCCCGTTCCCTCCGACCGGAAATCCAACCTGTTCCTCGAGCTGCTGGGCAAGGGGATCACGGGGAGCGTCCTGGTATTCACCCGCACCAAGCACCGGGCCAACAGGCTTGCGGATTTCCTGGACCACAACGGCGTGCGCTGCGCGCGGATCCATGGGAACCGCAGCCAGTCACAGCGCACCGCGGCGCTTGACGGCTTCAAGCAGGGCAAGTTCCAGGTCCTGGTGGCCACGGATATCGCCGCGCGCGGGATCGACGTGGAAGCCCTGGGCTCGGTCGTGAACTTCGATGTTCCCCACCAGCCCGAAGACTACATCCACAGGGTTGGCCGCACGGCACGGGCACAGCTGAAAGGCGACGCCCTCACCCTGGTTTCTCCGGAGGAGGAGAAGGATTTCGGCGCCATTGAACGCGCGCTCGGACGCCGTCTTCCCCGGCAGAAAGTGGAAGGGTTCGATTACACCTCCAAACCCGCGCTGGTCCAGAAAGGTGCTCCTGCGCAGAGACCGGTGCCGAGGCACGGGGTCCCTTCTCAGCGGAGCGGCTCGAACGGCCAGCAGGGCTCCCATGGTCAGCAAAGCTCGCGCGGACAGCAAAGCCCCCGCGCTCAGCAGGGCTCGCACGGCTCCCATGGTCCGCAGAGGCGGGGGTCATTCCGCTCGCGCTGATTCAGGTGTAGCGGATGCGGGGGTTCAGCACCGCGTACAGCAGGTCTGCCAGCAGGTTCGAGACGCTGAACACGATGACGAGAAGCAGCGTGATTGCCTGCAGCAGGGGGATGTCCCTGCGCTGGATTGCGAACAAGAGCAGCCGCCCCAGGCCGGGGTAGCTGAAGAGGGACTCCGTCACGATCAGCCCGCCAATGAGCCAGCCGATGCCGATAGCGATCACTGTCACGGTGGGCAGGAGCGAATTGCGCAGGACATGAGTGAAAAGCACCCGGGCCGGATTGAGTCCTTTCAGGTACGCACTTCGCACGTAGTCGGTTGACAGCACCTCCGCGGTGGCGGAGCGTGTCATGCGGGCAATATAGGCAAGACTCACGAGGGAGACGGTTATCCCCGGCAGGATGAGACGGGGAAGGGCTTCCAGGAGCCCCGCGTTCGGCGTGATGGCCGAGCTGGCCGGAAACCAGTTCAGCTTCAGAGCGAACACCGCGATCAGTACGACCCCCGTGACGAACTCGGGAAGCCCGATGAACGCCAGTGACGTGATCGAGATGATCTGGTCGGCAGCCTTGTTCCTGCGGAGCGCGGCAAGCAGTCCGAGCAGGATCCCCAACGGCACATACATGACAAACGCTACCAGGGCGAGCATGCCCGAGTTTCGCAGCCGGGCCGCTACCAGATTCAGCACCGGCTCTCCTGTGCTCAGGGAAACGCCCCAGTCACCCTGCACGTAGTGCACCAGCCAGCTTCCGTACTGCAGGGGGAGAGACCGGTCCAGGCCGAGCTTTACCCGTAGTCCATGGAGGGCTTCCGGAGTGGCAAACCGTCCGAGGATGGCTTTTGTCACGTCCCCCGGCAGTATCTGGGTCACGATGAAGATCAGGACCGATGAAATCAGCAGCGTGAGGAGAACCAGGCCCAGACGCCGGGCGATATAGGAGATCATTCCGGTTTCTCCGCCTGCAGCCGGGCAAGCTCCTCCAGCGGGATGTGGCAGTATATCTGGTGGTTGTTCTTTCCTTCCCGCCATGGCGGGGTCTGGGTCTCGCAGATCGTGCCCAGCGTGCGCGGGCACCTGGTATGGAACCTGCAGCCCCCGGGCACGTTCAGCGCACTCGGTACGTTTCCTTCCAGGCGCAGGGGGCGCTGCACGACATCAGGGTCCGCCACGGGGATGGCGGAAAGCAGGGCCTCAGTATAAGGGTGGTAGGGCGGGGCAAAGACCTCGGCGGCGTCACCCCACTCCATCAACGCACCGAGATACATGACGGCGATCCAGTGGGAGAGGTGCTGCACGGCTGCCAGGTCGTGCGAAATGAAGAGGTAGGAGACCCCGTTTCTTTCCTGCAGCTCGGTCAGGAGGTTGACCAGGGAAGCCTGGACGGACACGTCCAGAGATGAAAGGGGCTCGTCCAGGAGTATCAGTTCTGGTTCAGCCGCGAACGCCCGCGCAATGGCCACCCTTTGTTTTTCCCCCCCGCTCAGCTCTTCGGGAAGGCGATGAGAGTAGCTTTCAGAGAGGTTGACCGCGCGAAGGAGTGAAAGAACCCGGCCTTTGAGCTCCGCGCGCGGGACGCCGGCCAGAAGCAAGAGGGGGCGCCCGATGGCCCGGCCAACGGTGTGGCGCGGGTTGAGGGAGGCCTCGGGATTCTGAAACACCATCTGCAGCTTTTTCAGTGTGGACCGAGGGCGCTGCGACACTCCCGGATCCAGGCCCGCGCCCTCCAGCGTGATCTGCCCGCCTGTCCGGGGTGCAAGCCCGATGACCGCGCGCAGCATTGTGGTCTTTCCGCACCCGCTTTCCCCCACCACGCCCAGGGTGTTGCCCTGCCTGACCCAGAGGGTGACGCCGTCCACGGCCTTCACGGTCGTCTGCCCGGCGCCTGAGACGCTGAACAGCCGTTCGACGGCAGGGTAGCTTTTCTTCAGGTCCGTGACTCGAAGCACCTCGCGCCGCTCTTCGGCATGCAGGGGGATGACCTGCGCAGCCCGGGCATATTCCGCCGCGGTGGGCAGCTCGTTCCAGCGAATGCACGCGCTGTAGTGCCCGGGCTGCACCTCCACCAGCGGCGGCCGCCGCAGGGTGCACTCCTCCTTGACAAAGGCGCACCGTGGGGCAAAAACGCACCCGCGGGGAAGCTCGTCCAGCCTCGGGATCATGCCGGGTATGCTCGTGAGCAGGCGCTTCCCTGCTTCGCGCTCGAAGCGCGGGACACAGCCCAGCAGGCTCAAGCTGTAGGGGTGAAGGGGGCGCCTGTACAGCGTGTGCATCTCCGACTGCTCGCAGAACTCACCGGCGTACATCACGCCCACCCGGTCGCAGAGCTTGGAGACCACGGCAAGGTCATGTGTGATGTACAGGATCGAAGAATCGAATTCCCTCTTCAGGCGCTGCACTAGGTCCAGCACAACGGCCTGCGTGGTCACGTCCAGCGCCGTCGTGGGCTCGTCCAGGATGAGAAGCTCGGGGTCGGTGATCAGCGCCATGGCGATGACGGAGCGCTGCAGCATGCCGCCGGAAAGCTGATGAGGGTAGCGGCGGAGGACCGACTCGGGGTCCGGCATTGCCACCCGGACCAGCATCTCCCGCGCCTTTCTGCCGGCCTCCTGCTGTGACAGCCCAAGGTGACGCCGTGCCATCTCGGCAAGCTGGCTGCCGATCCGCATCGACGGATTGAGCGCCGTGGAGGGGTTCTGGTAGACCATGCCAATGCGGCTTCCCCAGATCCTGCGCATCCGCCGGCGGGACAACCCGGTGAGCTGTACGTCCCGCAGCCGTGAAAAGCCCGCGGTGACCCTTCCGTTCCCGCTCAGGTAGCCGATGGCCCCCATGGCCAGGGTGGTCTTGCCGGACCCGGATTCACCGACAAGCCCGAAGCATTCTTTCTCCGCAATGGTCAACGTGGCGTCCCGCACCGCTCCCAGAACACCGGATTCCGTCTCGTACCCGATTGAAAGTCCCTGGGTGTGAAAAACCGGCGGGTGGTTGTCCACGGCCTATCTCCCCGTTCCCGGCTGGAGGACCTGGCGCAGCCCGTCCGTCATCAGGTTGGTGGCCACCACGAGAAGCGAAATAGCGCCTGCGGGAAAGAGAAGGATCCATGGCGCAGTGGCAAAGTAGCTTCGGGCTTCGTTGATCTGCAGGCCCCAGTCAGGGGACGGCGGTTGGACGCCCAGGCCGAGGAAGCCCAGAGAGGCCACGAGGAAGATCGAGTAGGAGAAGCGTACCGACATTTCCACGAGCAGGGGTGCCATGGCATTGGGGAGTATCTCGCGGAAGAGGATGACCGAATCCCGCTCACCCCGGATCCTTGCCGCCTCGACGAACTCCTTGGTCTTGAGGTCCAGCACCATGCTGCGGGCAAGCCGGGCCAGCATGGGCACGTAGAGGACTGTCACCACGAGGAGCAGGTTCAACACGGAGGGGCCCACTGTTGCAAGCAGGAGCAGCGCGAAGAGAAGGGGCGGGAAGGAGAGCAGCACGTCCAGCACCCGCATGAGCGCCTCGTCCCAGAGCCGGCCGTAGTAGCCGGACAGGAGCCCTATGCTGACCCCGATCAGGGCGGCAAGGATCGTCCCCGAGCCGCTCAGGAGAAAAATCGTGCGGCTTCCCGCCAGGACCCGGCTGAAGATGTCTCTTCCGTACTGGTCGGTCCCGAACCAATGCGTGCCGCCCGGCGGCATGAGCCGGGAGGCGATGTCCTGGGCCTGAAAACCGTACGGTTCAACGAGGCTTCCGAAAATGGCCATAAGAAGGAAGAAGAGGAAGACGAGCGCGCCCGCAAAGGCTGCCGGATTTCGTCGGAGCCTGCGAAAACGCACGAGCACACGGGCAGTGCGGGAGCTGTCAGAGACTTTCATTGGAATACCCCCGACTGAACGGGGGTATTCCTACAGACGACCTTCAAATTTCTATTTCGTAAAGTACGCGTTCGTGAACCGGGTCCTGGCCCAGTCCGAAGCGAGGACCACGCCTTCAAGATTGGCGCTGAGACCCGCAACCGCCTTTTCAAAATAGGTCACGATGGCCGGCCCCCGGTCGATCAGGATCTGCTGCGCCTGCTTGTACAGGGCGGCGCGCTTTGCCTTGTCCATCTCCTTGTCCACCCTGGCCGTGAGCGCGTCGAACTCCGCATCCGACCAGTGGCTTTCGTTCCACTGGGCCTCGCTGGTGTAGGCAAGCTTGAAGTAGGTGACGGGCGTGGCCCGGGTTCCCCAGTCAGTGATGCCGAAATCCGCCTTCAGCCAGCTCTGGTCTCCTTCCCCGTAATACACGTCCGAAGGAACGATCTGGATGTCCACATCCACGCCGATTTTCGCCATCTGTTCCTTCCACACGGTGGCCACGGGAACGACGTCGAGCTGGTTCTGCGCAACGAGCGTTATCTTCAGCCCGTTCGGGTATCCGGCATCGGCAAGAAGCTTTTTGGCCTTTGCCAGGTCCATCTTCGGCGGCTGGTTCAGATAGTAGTCGGCGAACCCCGGACCCACGGGCGTGAATCCGTTGCCGACTGACGCAAGACCCGGGCGCACCGCGTCGATCAGCGCCTGTTGATCCGTGGCCAGCTTCAGTGCCTGGCGCACGCGATTGTCAGAGGCGGGATGACCCGCATCCGATCTCATGTGCAGGACCCAATGCATGTTGGACGAGTTGGTGATGATCTTCGTGCGGCTGTCCGCCTTCACAGCGTTGGCGAACTGTGTGCTCAGGCCGGGCACGTAATTGAGCTGGCCCCCGCGCAGGGCTTCCACCTGTCCGCCAAGGTCCGGGGAGAAGATCATGTCGATCTCATCCAGGTAGGGCAGGGCGATGCCGTTTGCATCCTTCTGCGTGAAATTGGGATTCTTCTTCAACACGAGCCTGTCTTCAGGAGAATAGGAGGCGATCACGAACGGCCCGCTTCCCACGCGTTCCTTGCCGGGATCAGTGGTGCCGCTGGGGATGATGCAGGCATGATAGTCACCCACGTCGCTGGCGAACTCGGGATTCGTGTCTGCAAGCGTGAACTGCACGCGGGATGAATCCAGTCCCTTGATGTCCTGGATCCCCTTGAAAAGGCCTGCCGCCGGGCTGCCCACCTTGGGGTCCCGCAGGCGGTTGAAGCTGAAGATCACGTCATCCACGGTCACAGGTTTGCCGTTGCTGAACCTGGCGCCGCCTCGCAGCGTGAAGACCCACACCTTGCCGTCTGCCGACTGCCATTTCGTGGCAAGATCCGGTACCGGCCTGTTGCTCGGATCGATGAACGTCAGGTGCTGGTACACCTGCTCCAGCAGGGTGATATCGGCAATGGACGCCGCGAAATACGGGTCAAGGTTGCCGATGGCCTGGCTTCCCACCTTCAGAACGCCCCCGGGCACAGGCGCTGCCCAGAGAGCGGTCACCGAAAAGAGGAGAACCGCGATCAGTAGTCCTGGAAATACCTTCCGTTCCATGGAAACGCCTCCTTCGCTGCAATAATAGTAGCCATGAACACTTTCCTAATGCAAGCAAGCCTGACGCACAGGCCAGAGCGATGATAGAATAGGACAAAGGGGATATCGTGCCGGAGGACGCACGGGTGGTACAAGGGCACTGCGGACTTTGCCCGTCCGGGTGCGCTGTTCAAATCACGATACAGGGCGGGAGGATCGGCCGGGTCGTGCCGCGCAGAAATGTCACGGGGTACCGTGACGGCGCCAAGCGCCGCCCGGACGCAATGAGCTGCGCCCGTGTGGGCCGCGCGGCAGACATCGTGCACTCCCCCGACCGTCTCCTGTTCCCTCTGAAAAGGGCGGGCGCCCGGGGGGAAAACAAGTTCGAGCGGATCGGCTGGGACGAGGCCCTGGACGCGATTGCCGCCGGGCTTCACGACACGGCGCGCCGGCATGGTCCGCAGGCGGCCTGCATGTACACGGGGCGCGGAACGTTCGAGAGATCGCTCTGGGAGATGCTTTCCCCTGCCGGCGTGCGTGAAACCAGCGCCTGGAGCCTGCTCTTTCCATTCGGCTCGCCCAATTCCACGGGTGCCGGATCCAACTGCTATGTCAGCCACGCGGTTCTCGCTCCTGCCGTTACGTTCGGCGTCTGGGGGGCGGAGATGTTCCCCGATGTGGAAAACTCCCGACTCATAGTCGTCTGGGGTACGAACCCCGCCAACGCTTCTCCTCCCCTGCTGATGCGCCAGATCGAAAAGGCTCTGCAGCGGGGAGCAAAGGTCGTGGTGATCGATCATCGGCGTACTGAGACAGCGCGCCGGACCGGCGCGCAGTGGCTGGCAATCAGGCCCGGCACGGACGGGGCGCTGGCGCTCTCCATGATCCACGTCCTGATCGAAGAGGGGATTCACGATCGGGAGTTCGCCGAGCATTGGACAGAGGGCTTCGACGAGCTGCGGGCCTATTCTGCCGGCTTCCCGCCGGAAAAAGCCGAAGAGATGACCGGCGTACCGGCGGGCGCCATACGTGAAGTTGCACGGGCAATTGCGGGACCCGGCGGCGCTAAATCCGCCGGGTACGTCGGCGCGGCACTCCTTTCCTACACCGGCCTGGAATACACGAACAGCGGCGTGCAGAACATACGCGCGGTCATGACACTGTGGGCCCTGTCCGGCAACCTCGACACACCGGGCGGGAACCTCATCAAGATGCCGGACACGGATTTCAAAGTCAACCCCGGCCGGCGCCTGGAGCCGCCGGCCGGGGTTGACCCGATCGGAAAAAGCGCGTACCCCCTCTATCACCTGTACAGAAAAGAGGCCCATGCCACGGAGCTGCCGCGGGCAATCCTCCATAACGAGCCGTATCCCGTACGTGCGCTGGTAGTATGGGGTGCGTCGATCATCACCGGCTATCCCAACCCCGGCCTGTGGCGGCGCGCGTTTTCTGCGCTGGATTTTTTTCTCGTGGTCGATCGGTTCCCCACGGAGGACTCGCGTTACGCGGACATCATACTGCCCGCTGCCACATCGTTCGAAGAGGATTCCTATCTCATTTCAGGCCGTCGCGTGGAGTTTCGCCGCAAGGTGATCGAGCCCGTGGGGGAGTCCAGGAGCGACTGGGATATCGTGGCGGCAATTGCCGGCAGGCTCGGATACGGCCAGCTCTTCCCGCGCTCGGCCAGGGAAATGCTCCGCTGGGCCTTCGAGGGGACCGAGGTCGACCTGCAAGAGCTGGAAAAGACCGGCGAGGTGTCGCTCGCGGTTTCCCCCATGCGCTACCGAAAATGGGAGTCGGGCCTGCTGCGCAAGGACGGCAGACCCGGGTTTGAAACGCCGTCGGGCAAATTCGAAATTGCCTCGCGCATCCTGAAAGAAAACGGTTACGAGCCCCTTCCCATGTATACGCCGCCGCGGGAAGGACCGACAAGCGCCCCTGCGCTGGCCATGGATTTTCCGCTCGTGTTCAATTCGGGCTCGCGCAATAAGGCGTTCTTCAATTCCCAGCACCACAACATTGCCCGTCTCGCGGATCAGAGGCCCAATCCCCTGGCGTGGCTGAATCCGCGCGATGCGCTCCCGCGCGGCATTGCAAGCGGTGATGCCGTTGAGGTGGTGACCCCGAGAGGACATGTTCGATTCGAGGCATTTGTCACCGAAGACATCGTTCCGGGAGCCGTAGAGGTGGATGCGTCCGGTGGCGGTCCCCTGGGCCCCTCATCCTGGAGGGAGGCGAATGCCAACGAGCTCACCGACAGCGAGAATCGGGATCCGCTCTCCGGTTTTCCGGTTTACAAAGCCCTTCTTTGCGATGTGCGGAAAATCAGCTAGCTCGTACCGCCCGAAGGCGTAGCCAGGATGGCGAGGTCGGCCGAGGCCATGGATGGCCAAGAGGCCGACGCGGTATCCATAGGGCGGCTGGCGCGCCGGGAGCCCACGCGCGGGCCCGACTGTCTTTTGTTTGCCATTTCCGGACACGCTCCTACAGCCCGAGAACCTTTTCCACTTCCCTGGCCAGCTTGTCAGGAAGGGGTGAGCCAGGGTGGCTGTCCATGATGGCCAGCGTCCGCTCTCTCAACCTTGCTCCGAGGTTCTTCGAGCCCGAGGATTGCCAGCCGTCAAAACGCTGGCGGTCGAAGAGGGTCGGCTGCCAGAACTCACGGAAGTGATTCAACGTGTGATCCTCTCCCAGGAAGTTCCCCCCGGGACCCACGGCGTGTATCACATCCAGGGCAAGTGACTCCTCATCGATGGAGAATCCTCGGGCGAAGTGGCGCATCATCCCGATCATATCTGCCGTGAATACCATCATCTCGGGCGAGGTGATGAGCCCCGCCTCCAGGTATCCCACGTCATGGACAAGATTTGTTCCGCCCAGCATGGCAGTCTGGACCGAGTAGACGGCATCCGCCGCGGCCTGCTCATCGAACAGGATTCCGTCCGAGTGCCCCGCGTAACCCCATGTCGGAAGCCGGTAGTACCGGCCCATGCACGCCACGGCAAGCCGCGCGAGCTGGAACTCGGGTGCCCCGTACACGCTGATGGAGGTTTTCATGTCCAAGTGGTGCAGACCGCTTCCATAGAGAAAGGGTGCGCCCGGACGTTTTCTCTGCTGGATGACCAGGCTGCTCAGGACCTCGGCGTTTCCCAGGGCAAGCCCGCCCGCGATCGTCACTGGGGCGGAGCTGCCCATCATGGGGGCAGGCGAGTGCACCACGGGCAGGCCCTGCTCCGCCATGTAGAGAAGCTTCTCCGTGGCGGTGCGGCTCTGCTGAAGCGGCGTGGTTGGCTCCGAGTACAGGAGCAGGGTGGGGTTGAGCCTCAGGTTGTCCATCCCGCCGGCAACTACCGCCGCAGCCTCTGCAATGGCGCGGCAGTCGGCGCCGTCATCGCAGACGAAGACAATGGGCTTCACGCTGTTCTCAATGAGGGTGGCGTACTGCCGCCGGTACGTATGGCCGGTGAAGTCCCGCGGTATGCCCATGGACATGAGAAATGAGAGCTCGGGCAGCGCGTCCACCAGGCGCACGCAGGCCTTCAGGTCCGCAAGGGTGAACGGACGCCGCTCCCCCGTGCGGGGATCGAGGTAGTTGGGACAATCGGAGCCGGGACCGAAGCTCGTCTCCCCTGCGCGCAGCGCCACCGTGGCCTTGCCAGTGCCGCGTTCGCAGAGGGCGATCTCGGAAGGCGCCTGCTTCAGCGCCCACTCGGCAAGACCGGGGGGAATGCGCACCCGGTTGCCGTCCGTCACAGGACAGCCGGCATCACGAAGCAGGGCAAGGGCTTCTTCATGATGCACCCGGATGCCGGTCCTTCTCAGTATCTCCAGCGATGCATGGTGAATTGTGTCGCACTGGGCCCGGTCCATGAGCTCCAGGGTGGGAACTGCGCGTGAAGTCATGCCTCACATATAAGCCGCCTGCATTCCGCTGTCAAGAAAAGCCCGAGGGAGTGGGCCGGGGATTGGCGGGCCGTGTGGGAATCCATGGGCTTGACCGCCGCGCGGCGAGCGTTATGTTAGTGTCTGGAGAAGGAGAGGGAAAATGAAGCCAGTGGTCTGGGGCATTCTTTCAGTGTCGACACACTACAAGCTGCGCATACACACCTATCTGAAGAAATCTCCGCTTGTCGAAATGCGGGGCATCGCATCGCGCTCCCGGGAAAGGGCCAACGAGGCCGCGCGTGACCTGGGTCTCCAGAAGGCATACGGGTCCTACGAGGAGCTCCTGGCCGACAAGGAGATCGAGGCAGTCTATATCCCGCTCCCAAACCATCTGCACGCGGAGTGGGTGAAGAAGGCCGCGGATGCGGGAAAGCATGTCCTCTGTGAAAAGCCCTTTGCCATGGATGCAAAAGAGGCGGAGCAGGCCATCCGGTACGCCGAGCGCAAAGGGGTGCTCGTGATGGAGGCTTTCATGTACCGCTTCCACCCACAGTGGAAGAGAGCGCGGGAGATCGTCCGCTCCGGTGAGATCGGGGACGTGCAGTCCGTGAACACGATCTTCTCCTACATGCTGACCGACCCGACGAACATCAGGAACATCCTTGCCTCAGGCGGAGGGGCCATCCCTGACATCGGGTGCTATGCAGTCTCCAGCGCGCGGTTCCTGCTGGGCCGGGAACCCGCACGAGTAGTGAGCCTCGTGCATCGCGACCCGAAGCTCAAGACAGACATCCTCACTTCCGGGATCCTGGATTTCGGGGTGGCCCGGGCGGTATTCACCGTGGGCACCCAGAGTTATCCCTGGCAGCGCGTGGATGTCCTGGGCTCCGGCGGCGAGCTTTCCGTGCAAATCCCCTTCAACGCATTCCCCGACGTGCCCATGCGGGTGGATGTCACCACGGGGGTCGGGCCGAGGACCTACCTCTCCCCTGCGGCCGACCAGTACGTGGAGATGTTCGAGCCGTTCTCCAGGGCCGTCCGGGAAGGCGGTCCTGTCCCCACGCCGCCGCAGGATGCCATTGACAACATGAAGGTGCTGGACGCGTTGTTCCGCTCGGGGAAATCCGGAGGCTGGGAGCAGGTAGGGTAGGGCTCACATGGACACAAGGGGCAGAAGCGTCGTCGTCACAGGGGTTTCCACCGGTATCGGCCATGGAATAACCAGCGTGCTGGTCCGGCATGGCGTGCACGTATTCGGGAGCGTGCGCAGGCAGGAAGACGCCGCACGGCTTTCCACGGAGTTCAGGGAGAGTTTCACCCCGCTGCTGTTCGACGTGACTGACACGCGCGCAATTGCCGCGGCAGTTGATATCGTCAAGAAGCGCCTTTCAGGCTCGACTCTGCTGGCCCTGGTCAACAACGCCGGCATCTCCGTGTTCGGCCCCTTGATGCACATTACCCTTGAGGAGCTGCGCAGGCAGCTCGAAGTGAACCTCGTGTCCGTGCTCGGGGTGACCCAGGCGTTCATCCCGCTCCTCGGCGCTGACCGGTCACTGAAGGGCGGCCCAGGCAGGATCGTCAACATGGGCTCGGTGGGTGGAAAGATCGCCGCACCGTTCCTCGGGCCGTATGCCGCGTCCAAGTTCGCGCTGGAGGGCCTTTCCGAAAGCCTGCGCCGCGAGCTGCTGCTTTTCGGCATCGACGTGATCGTGATCGGCCCGGGCGCCGTGGCAACCCCGATCTGGGACAAGGCAGAACGCGAGGATACCAGTCGATTCGACAAAACGGAATACGCCGCCCCGCTTCGAAAGTTCGGGGACTGGTTTCTCAGGGAAGGAAGGAAGGGCTACCCGCCTGAGCGCGTGGGCGACGCGGTGTGGCACGCGCTTTCCCGCGCGCGCCCGCGGGTGCGCTACCCGGTCGTTCCTCACGCGTTCCGCGGCTGGGTGATGCCGCGACTCCTTCCCAAGCGCGTGGTTGACCGGATCATCGGGCGGAGTGTCGGCCTTACGCGCTGATGCGGGCCGAGCACGTGAGAAAGCATTCCGCCGCAAGGGCAATCGAAATCCTTCAGAAAAGCCACTCCACTTCACGCTCTCTCGCTTCCGGAGAGAATGCCGTCTTCCATTGGGCGGAGGACACGACAGACCTGTTCAGGTCCTTCCAGGCAGAGATGGAACGCCACGCGGATGTCTCTCGCGATCTGCCCGCGGAATGGCATATGCGCACCTCCACCCAGTACGTGGCCGGAAAAGTCTACGGGAGCGGACCGGTTCTGCTTCGCTGCCTGCATGCAATTTCCAATTCCCTTGACGAGCCGACCCGCGCGCTTTTCCACTTTTTCATCGACGTCCCCTGGCGGTATTCGGTTTTTCGCGTCGAGGAAAAGGTCGCGGATACACTGTTTCGGATACACGACTACTGCACTGGAGAAATGCTCCTCCTGCAATCCGCGAGCGTCGAGAGTCTTCATAAAAAGGCCGTGCCGCTTTTTTTCACTCTCTTATTCAGCAACGGCCTGTGCCATCAGACGTATGGACCGCTGCACTCCTTCCGGGGATTTCAGCCGGACGACTTCGTATATTTCTCCCGGATGATCCAGCCGCGTGCATTCGCGAAGGGCGGGGTGGGAGCCTCGATTACCCGCGATCCGGTTCCCTTTCTTCTGCTCTCCCGATGGTCTGAGACGCTCCCGGTAACGCATGCGGGAGGGGCAGTAGAGCTTTGTTTCCATTCGACACGGAGCACCAGCTTCGAGGCCGATTCTTTCGCAGGCTCCCGGGGTTTCACCCTTGCACGAAAGGGCGACATATCCCGTCTCAGCATCCCGGCGGAAGAAAGTCCTTTCAACTTCGGGCAGATCTATTTCGACGCAGGCAGCGGGGAGATCGCGGTCTCTACATCAGGAATGAACTATTATGAAGCCATTCGCCGCATGCTCTCACCGGCTATCCTGCTGCCGCAATCTCCAGACTGGCGCGTTACCGCAAACATGTATGCCGTGGTTTCCCTGATGCATGGCGAAGAACAGCCGGGGGAGCGATTGGCAAAGCTATTCGACAAAGCTGAGAAGCCTGGACAGAAGAACGGGCTGGAGGCGCTCAACGCCTTTGCCGCCGAGATGACTGATTGCTCGAACCGGGGTCTCCCCTTCGATCTCGAAGAGGCGGCGGGGCGGTTCGGCGTTCCCCTGGACGACGCGAAGGAAATGCAGGAAGTGATGGCACGAGGCGCGCGGAGGTTCGAGATCCACCTGGAGGGAGGGCTTCCCGGCTTCTCTCCGCCGCCGCCCATGACACGGCTCAAGATCAAAACGTCCCTGGAAGACAGCCAGCTTTTCCGGTTCGATATGGGCGGCCGGGTACGGGAGCTCTTTGAGGAGCGTGCGCCCCGGTTGGCTGGGCTCGCGCGGTCCGTCGGCAAGGAGACGCCTGCCCTCGAGGAGCTTCCCGGTGTCCTGGAAGACCTCTGCCTGAAGTATTGGAAAGCGACAGATCCAATGATTCTCTCCTACACTCTGTTCATGCTCGCACAAGCAGGTGCGGTTCTCCGTCCTGCGGATGACTACGCCGTTGAGATTCTGCGCATCTTCTGGCAAGTCCTGATCTCCGATCACGGAAAGAAGCGGACCACGCGGTTCGTTGACAGATACGAGATGTTCTGCGAGGAAATCCTCGCTCCCGCCGGCCTGGTGGTCCTCGCGGATTCAGATCGGGAGGGTGAGGGCGGCGCCGGAACCAGCACCGTGAGATCGCCCTCCCGGCTGCTCATGGCACGCTCGGACTTCTTCGACGCCTGGGTAAGCCTCATTGACCCATGAGCGCGGCCGCCATGGATGAGGAGCGGCAACAGAATGCGCCAGGCAGCGCCGGATTCAGTATATTCCTCGCGGAGGAATCAATGGTGCTCGTGGAGATCTGGTCCGACGTGATCTGTCCCTTCTGCTACATTGGCAAGAGGAAGTTCGAGGCGGCGCTGCAGGGGTTCGAACAGAAGGACGCAGTCCAGGTGACCTGGCGCAGCTTCCAGCTCGACCCGGCGGTTCGGTTCAAGCCGGGGCAGACCCTGTACGAGTACCTGGCTGAGCGCAAGGGTGTCACCGTGGAGGCCTCACGCCGCATGCATGAAAGGCTGACCGCTGCCGCGGAAGAAGTGGGCCTCCGCTACAACTTCGATATGGCCATCGTCGCCAACTCCTTCGACGCCCATCGCCTGACCCACCTTGCCCGAGAGCGCGGAGCGCAGGACACGATGGAGGAGCGCCTGTTCGCCGCATACTTCAGCGAAGGCAGGAATATCGGTGATCACGACACTCTTGCGGGCCTCGGCGCCGAGGCCGGTCTGGACCCGGCCGCGGTGCAGCAGATGCTGGCGGGGACGCGCTTTGCAGGAGAGGTGCGAAAGGAGGCGCGCGAGGCGGAATCCCTGGGGGCGGACGGTGTTCCCTTCTTTGTCTTCAACCGGGTCTTTGCGGTCTCCGGGGCGCAGCCAAGCGCGCTTTTCCTCGAGGCCCTCGAGAAGGCGTGGGCCGGACAGGATGCCGAAGGGAAAGGCGCAAGAACCTCGGTGTTGAGCTGACCTCCGCAGTCAGTCTGGAGTGCCATGTGAGAAGTATAACCCTCGAGTCCGTTCGCATCGAGCCGAAGGAGAAGCCCGACAGCGCCGTCATCCTCATGCACGGCCTCGGAGCTGACGGTCACGATTTTGAATCCCTTGTCCCCGAGCTGCACCTGCCTGTCGCGCCTTCCATCCGTTGGATTCTCCCTCACGCGCAGCTCCGCCCCGTCACGATCAACGGCGGGCTCAGCATGCCGGCGTGGTTCGACATCGCGGACATTGATCATCGGGCCGCTGAAGACGAGACTGGTATCCGCGAATCAGCAGCAGCCATCGGCGCGCTTGTGCGCGCGGAGCGGGACAGCGGGATCGCCCCGGATCGGATTATCCTTGCGGGATTCTCACAGGGCGGCGCAATGGCGCTCTTCACGGCGCTGCGCTGGCCTGAGCGCCTTGGCGGAGTGGCGGCCCTGTCCTGCTGGCTGCCGCTTCCCGACACGCTGACGGCAGAAGCGCACCGGGCGAACTCGGCGGTCCCGCTTTTCATGGCGCACGGAACGATGGATCCAATGGTGCCTCTGCACGTGGCCGAGGAGTCGAGAGATTTTCTGCGCACGAACGGCTACCCGGTGACCTGGCTGACGTACCCGATGCCGCACAGCGTGTGCATGGCAGAGGTCGCCGATTTGAGAGAATGGCTGCTGGGAGCGCTGCCCGTCCCGAGCCGCTGAAGGAAAACGCCGCTCGACGTGCGCGACTGTCTGAAAAGAGGACTCCGATTCCGGGTCCGCATTTCAAATGCCGACAATTATGGTAGACTAGTGAATGGACGTGGAGTCCCGATGAAAAGACGCATATTCCTCCTCCTTTCCCTGACCATCTTTTCACTCGGCGGATCGGGCCGGCTTTTTGCGTGGGAAGGGGCGTTCTTCAACCTGTTCCAGATCCCCTTCTCTCCCCGGGAGGCGGCGATGGGGGGAGTCCACGCGGCCCAGGCGGATGACATCTCCACGCTTGTAAGCAATCCGGCGGGTTTCCGTTCGGCCGGTCCCGACCTTTCGATCGCCACAATCGGGCTGAGCATCTACGATTCGGCGCCCGCCCAGATCGACCAGTTCCTGACCGGTGTGCCGGCCGTCACCCCCGGCATCCAAAGCTCGACGCTGAACCTCCTGGGACCCCTGTTCATCGGCTACGTGGGCAACGGTCTGGGCTTCGGTCTTTTTACGGATACGAACGTCAGGAGCTGGACCTACGGGACCTACCCCGCGGGGCGCGCCGTGCTCACACAGAACATCGTCCTGATTGCCGGCTATGCCTTTCGCATTCCTCTTCCCGAGGAGTCGCGGAGCACCCTGGACGTGGGCTTCTCGGTCCCCTTTTTCATGGCGGCCCAGAGCAATACCAGCCAGGACATACGCGGACTGGTCAATTCCTCCCTTTCGCTCAGCGATTTTGTCATGAACCAGCCCTTCGTCTTTTCCGCAGGGGTCAGCCTGGAGCTGGGGATCCTCTACAACTGGAACAGCGAGTTTTCCGTGGGGCTTGCAGCGCGGGATTTCGCGCTCACCACCTGGAAAAGCTACTCGACGCTGGCCACCTACCTGAAAGGGGGATCGGCGGACAGCTCTACGGTCACGCCGATCCCCATGGACATCTCCCTCGGCGTCCGGTGGAGCCCGCCGGCCAAGATGCTCATTCGCTCCGTGGACGGGTTCAGCGTCCTGGCCGACTACAACGATATTTTCGATTTTGTCTTTTACCCGCAGGCGGCGCGCAATCCGCTGCTCCATTTCGGACTGGGCGTGGAAGTCACGCTGCTGAAAGTGGTGAAGCTCCGGGCGGGATTCTACCAGCTCCTTCCTTCTGGAGGAGTTTCGCTCGACCTTTCGTTTCTCACCTTCGATGTGGCGGTGTTCGGAAGGGAGCTGTCGACGCAGCCATGGACAAACCCCGTATACGGGTATATGGCAGGAATCCGATTCCACACCTGATGAGCCGCGGAATCCACCCGGAGAAAGCATGATGTTGATGTGTACTGCCAGGAAGGTTCTCGCGGCGGCCTTGCTTGCTGCAGCGGCCACCGCCTGGACGCAGGACAAGGACCATGGGGACCTGCTCCTGCAGAACATGGTGACCCTCGTGGTCACGCACAATCCCACACTCATCAGCCAGCAGCGTCTGGCCGACTCTGCCCAGCGCATCCCGGACCGCAGGGCAGGCTTCACCATCCCCGGGATGAGCCTCAACGCGGGCCTGTACACCTGGAACCCGTTTACCGACTCGCTGGCTTTGCTGCCCTCGGTGACGTTCGGCCTGAGCTTTTCCTTCAACGACCCGGCCCGGGACCTCTCCATCCTGAAAGTAAAGGAGGAGAAGGAGCTCGCCCGGCAGGGTTGGGAAACGGCACGGGTTACTGCGCTCGCCACGCTGTTCTCCCGGGTCCGCGACATCCGCAAGATGAAAAGCCAGGGGAAGAACCTCACGGCCCTCAGGAGCTATCTGCAGGATTACAGCGCTCTGGCGGACCGGCAGAGAAGCGAGCAGTCAATCAGTCCCGACAAGCTGTGGGACCTGAGGGCGCGCATCGCGGACCTCGACACGCAGCTGGACACACTGGACGGGGAGATTGAAACGACGATGATGGAAACCGCGGTGAGCCTGGGCGGGGACGCCTGGCAGGAGCTGCTCGCCCTTTTCCGCCAGCTCGGAGAATGAGGTCTGCATGAGAGGTGACCGGATCGCGGGCGATATTCTTCGGGACGGCAGGAGATTCGAAGACTACTGGAAGGTGGTCTGGCACCGGAAGTGGGCGGTGCTTCTCAGCGTGGCTGCTGCCATGTGCGCTGTTTTCATCGGAAACAAGCTCGCCCCGCGGATCTACGAGTCCTCTTCCACGCTGTACCTCAAGGAGCAGATTCCCTCCGTTCTGGGAGGCAATCTCACTGCCACCGGCTTCTCTGATTTGTCTCCCCTCGAAGAGATCAACACCCAGATCGAGATCCTCAAGAGCCGCAGCCTCCTCGAGGAGGTCTCCGGGCAGCTCGGCCTGGAGGACCTCCTTGTCACGGAAAAGGGTCTCCCGGAGGGAGAGAGACTGGAGCTCACGATCAACCAGTTGAGGAAGCAGCTCGCCGTCTCCAGCATCCCGAGCACTCGTCTCATCAAGGTCTCGGTGAACTCCAGGGACCCCGGGCTGGCCATGAGCATCGCGAATGCGATCTCCCGGTCTTTCATCAACAGGAACGTGGGGTCCAAGAGGAGCGAAGCCAACGCGGTGCTCGCTTTTGTTTCCGACCAGGTGAACCAGGTCAGCGCCCGGCTGGACACGGCGGAAGAGGACCTGCTGCGCTACAAGCAGAGCCATCGCATCGCCGACATCAGCGAGGAGGCGCGGCTCAAGCTGGACAGGCTCTCCGACCTGGAGAGCCGCTACGAGCAGGCAAAACTGGACAGGCAGATCCTCGCCACCCGCTCTGCCGCGGCCATGAAGCTTGCCTCGCCGGACGCAGCGCAGCCGGACGCTCCCCTCAGTCCCGCTCTTGCCGCGCTGCAGGGCCGGCTGACCGAGGTGGAAAAACGCCGTGCAGAGCTCGCGCCCGGTGACCCCGGGGAGGCGCAGCTCCGCGGCAGCGCGGAGTCGTTGAAGAAGGAGATCCAGGGAGAAATTGAAAAAGCGGGGGGACAGGCGCGGAGCGCGTCGGTCAACGCGGTTCTCCAGCTCCAGATCGCGGACTACCGCTACCAGGATGTCATACTGGCGGCCCAGGAGGAGGCGTTCCGCGGGTTGATCGACGCCAATGAGGCGGACGTCAACACCATCTCCGCGCAGGACATCAGCCTCGCGCGCCTGGAGCGCACGCGCCGGATCAACGACGACCTGTATTCCGAGCTCGTGAAGTCAAAAAACGAGGCGCAGATAGAAGCGATCAGCCAGCTCGGCAACATCGAGGTGATCGATCCGGCCGTGACGCCGGTGCGCCCAGTCAGCCCGAAGACAGAGGAGAACTTCATCCTCGGGTTCCTGCTGAGCACGATCCTGGGCATCTTCTTCGCGTTCCTCCTGGAGCACTTCGACACGAGCGTGAAGAGCGAGGAGGAGATCAAGAGCCTGATCGCTGTTCCGCTCCTGGGATACATCCCGAAGTTCCACCAGAATGGCCGCGCGCTGGTGAAGAAGACCGGGGAGCTTCTCCCGCGGCACCCGCTGTTCACCCGCGACGAGCCGCGGTCTCCTATCTCGGAAGCGTTCCGTCTGCTGCGCACCAACCTCTTCTTCATCGAGCTCGACAAGGGGTTGAAGACGATCGCCCTGACCAGCGCCCTTCCCGGCGAGGGGAAGACACTCGTCGCGGTGAACCTTGCCGCTGCCCTTGCCGCACAGGAGGAGAGGGTCCTCCTCATCGACGCCGATTTTCGCGTCCCCGCCGTTCACAGGGTTCTTCTGCTCCCGCAGGCGCCCGGCTTCACGAACATCCTCGTCGACCATCTGAGCATTCCCCGCGTCGTGCGCGAGGTGCCAGGCCTGCCGAACCTGAGCGTGATCACCTCCGGGCGCGTCCCGCCGAACCCGGCGGAGGTCACCGGCTCGGCCCGCATGCGCCAGATCATCGAGGAGCTGAGGGGGAGCTTCGACCGGATCATCTTCGACGGCCCCCCGGTCCTGGGCGCCACGGACGCCGTGGTCCTGGCATCGGCAGTCGACGGGGTGCTGCTTGTCCTTCGAAAGGGGAGGATCGACCGGCGGGCGGTCAGGAGGATGTCGGAAATCCTCGATCACACACGGGCCACGATCCTCGGCGGGGTGCTCAACGGGATCGACAAGAGCGATTCGGGCTACGGCTACGGGTACTACTACCGGGGGAACGATTCTCCCGAGTGATTTTTCCCGCGCAGGTACGGCAGCAGGATCGCAAGCGTCCCTGCTGCCATTACAAGACCGCTCAGCGCAGAGCCCAGCGCGGCGCCCTGGATTTTCAAGGAATGCACACACGCAAGCCCGAGGGTGACGGTCGCGACGGGCCGCGAAAAGGAAGAGAGAGAAGGCCACGGCATATCCGCAGTATTCCCCCGGCCCGACCCAGCGTGCCAGGAGGATGTTGAGAAGAAAGTTCGACCCGGAAAACACCGCCTGGTCGAGAATACTCAAGACCGACTTTGGTCCCCACCGCCTGAGCAGGTCGCGGATTCTCATTGAGGGGCCGGTCACGGCAGTGAAGCCCCCCACGCACCCTCTTTTGCGGCGACGAGATTGGCAGGAATACCTGAGTGCGCCGTTTCCTCGAGGAGCGTGATGCGGCCGTGCCGGAAGGTCCAGATGCGATAGGAATGCAGACGAAGCAGCGCGAACAGCCGTGCCGGCGCGTATCCAAACCGCGCGTAGTTGGCCGGCTCGTGCTCGAACACCCACACCGGCGACCTTCCCGCGGGCAGACCGAGCAGGTGTGTCGAGCCCTGGAAGACCAGCAGCTCCGCGCCCTCGACGTCGACCTTCACAAGGTGAGGTCCCAGGCCGCTCTGCGCGCAGAAGGTATCCAGCCGCAGCGTGGGAAGCCGGACGATCTTTGAAGCTGCCCGGGGCGCGCCCCGGTTTTCCTTCCTGACGAGGGCAGAGATGCTGGACTCGGCGCACAGCTCGAAGTCGCTCGCGCCGTCTTCGTCCGAGACAGCGGACCGGGTGGCATGCGAGTTGGAAAGGCCATTGCGGGCGATATTGAGCTGCAGCAGGTGAAAGAGGGCGGGATTGGGCTCGAATGCGTGCACGTGTCCCTGCGGGCCCACCGCGCGTGCACAGAGGAGCGTGTATTTTCCGACATGCGCGCCGACATCAAAGACTACCATGCCCGGGTTGAGAAACCGAAGGCAGAACTCTTCGATATCGGGTTCCGAGAAACCCTGGTAGAAGAGCTGAGCACCCACACCGTCCCGCGGTACGGCGATCCGGATGTTTCCTCGATAGGAGAGCTGCCACGGCGCCCTGCAGAGGCGCCAACGCGCCCGCCAGACAAGTCTCCGCCACAGGGCTTTCACGGGGCTGCGCCATATGTCGGGACGTTGAAAAAGTTTCCGTGTCAGGCGAAGACAACCGCGGCCGGCCAATCAGCGATCCTCGCTGCACTGTATCCAGGCGGTGGTGCGGTGTCCATCGGAAGGAAAGACGGGCATATTCCTCTTTTCGCCCCAAACCGCTAAGGTTCTACGGATGATTGGTCGTTCGAGCCCGCACGAGCGGGGCAGGAATCTGACGTCACTTCCGGTAGGAGCTGCAGTGGTCGTCTTCCTGGCAGGTGCGATCACCGGGTTCGCAGTCGTGGGGGCGCCCCTGCTGGCCTGGTCGATGGTGGGAATCGCCGCAGCCGCTGCGCTGTTCCTGGCGCCGCCGTACCTTCGGATCATGGCGGTTGTTCTTTCCGCAGCCTGCTCGCGGCTCCTGGTGGCCACCGGCCTGGTTTCGAACTTTGCAAACTTCTTCCATTTCCCCCTTGCCCTCGGCGTCGGGCTTCTTGCAATGCGGGAGCCCTCACGGCGTTCACCGGTCAGACGGACTCTTGGCCTGGGGCTGCTCGGACTGCTCGTAATCGCGCTGATATCATGGTTGATGAACGGCGGGGACGTGCTGCGGCCCTTTCTTGACTGGCTCGTGTTCGCCGAACCGCTCCTGATCATCTATGCCATCATCGTCATGCCGCCGGCGCGCACAAGCTCCAGGTTCCTGTGGGGGCTGGTCTTCGTCATCACCTCAGCCCAGGTTCCCCTTGCAGTCTACCAGGCGTTTACCCTCGGACTCGGTGATCCCGTGCAGGGCTTCTTCATCGGAGCGGGAGCCGGGGCGCACGTGGCAGGCGCCGTCTCCCTCGTGGGGAGCCTCGTATGCATCGCGCGAGCACGCGACAAGGAGAACCTGGCATCCATTGCCGCCTGGCTGTTGTGCGCGGCGGTCCTTTTTCTGGTTGCCATCATTGCCGACGCCAAGCAGGTGGTCATCGCGTTCCTTCCCGCGGTGATCCTGATCATCCTGGTTTCCATGCGCCGGCGCATTGCATGGGTGGTGATCGCTCTTCCGATTTTTGCCGTCGTTCTCTTCGCTGTCTTTTCACTTTACCCGCCGCTGCAGAGGGCTCTCGACTGGGCCCTCATCAATCGCGGCGCCCAGGGCAAGGTGGGCTCCTTTGCCCTGATTGCGGGGAGGCTTTCCACAGGGTGGACGCGGTGGCTCATTGGACTGGGGCCCGGGAACTCGGTCAGCCGTGTCGCCATCATGGGGTTGGAGGCCATGGTGAAACATGACTCCCCGGTGTACCTGCTCGGTCTCCAGCCCGCAGCGACAACCGTGGAGCTTTGGAACCTGACCGCCTCCAGCAGGTTTTTCGCATCTTCCTCCGTGTGGAGCTTCATTTCCAGCTGGATGGGGCTGCTGGGAGACCTCGGCATCGCGGGTTTTGGAGTTTTTGTCTGGATGCTGGTGACTATCTGGCTCAACCTCCGTGGGCGGTCGGGGTGGGAGCAGGCGGCCGCCCGGGGCGCGTTTCTCATGATGATTCTGCTCGCCTTCTTCTACAGCTGGCTGGAAGAGCCCGGCTACACGCTGATGGCCGCGCTGGTGATCGGACTCGGTTCGGCAGCCGGCTACCGCGACCTCTCCGGCGCCGTCTCTCTGCCGGAGGATGAAAAATGAGCCTTTCGATGTCGAAAAGGATGAGCTGGATTCTTGCCCGTACGCGCGGTCCCCATGTTCTCAACGTCGGCTGCGCCGGTTATTCTCCGGATCCCCGCTCGCCTCACTGGGTTCATGGAAGGCTGTACGATTCTTTTCCCTACGTGGCGGGAATCGACTACGACCGAAAGATTGTCGCGGATCTCGGCGCCATGAAGTACGCGCATGTGTACCACGCAAACGCGGAAAGCTTTCACCTTGCCGAGCGTTTCAACACCATCGTGGCAGGAGAGCTCATCGAGCACCTCTGCAATCCCGGGCTGTTCCTCCAGCGCGTGAAAGAGCACCTCGCCCCCGGCGGGAAGCTGCTTCTCACGACGCCGTATGCCTTTGCGCTGGTTCACTTCCTGTATGCCCTGTACCACTTTCCCCACACCTGCTCGAACCGGGAGCACACCGGCTGGTTCTGCGTCGACACCCTCGTGAGACTGGCCCGGCTGAACGGCTTTCATGTCACTCAGTGGGAGCTGCTGGAAGACTACCATGTGAGCGCCCATGCGCCTCGGTACCGCTTTTTCGTCCGTTGGCTTTCCCTGGTTCGCCGCCTGGTTCCCCGGCGCCTCACGGCCAACACCATCGTGCTCGAGCTCGAGATCGAGATTGAAGATTGAAGATCCTGCTCGTTCATAACCGATACCTGCACGCGGGCGGCGAGGACGCGGCGTTCCTGCAGGAGGCCGCCCTTCTGCGCCGTCACGGCCACGACGTGAGGGAGTACGCGGAGGACAACAGGCGCATCAGTGAAATCGGGTGGCCCTCGGCCGCCGTTCGCGCCGTCTGGTCATCCGGCACGAGGGTGAGACTGCGTGACCTCATCCGCCGCGAGCGTCCCCAGGTGGCGCATTTTCACAATACGTTCCCGCTCATTTCTCCTTCTGCATACTGGGCCTGCCGGGAGACCGATACCCCCGTGGTCCAGACTCTCCATAACTACCGGCTTCTGTGCGCCGCCGCGCTGTTCTTCCGTTCCGGCCGTCCGTGCGAGGATTGCATGGGCACACGCACCCTGTGGCCCGGCGTGCTCCACGCATGCTACCGCGGCTCCCGCCTGCAGACCGCCGGAGTGACGCTGATGCTGGAGACGCACCGCATGCTGGGGACTTGGCGGAACAGGGTTGATCTTTTCATCGCGCTCTCGGAGTTCTCGAGGAGGAAGTTCATCGAAGGGGGCATCGCGGAAGAGCGGATCGCGTTGAAGCCGAACTTCGTGCATCCGGATCCGGGGCCTGGCCGCGCGGAAGGGGATTTCGCCCTTTTCGTGGGAAGGCTCTCGATAGAGAAGGGGGTCAAGGTGCTGCTCGATGCCTGGCGGAATCTCCCCCAGTGCCCGCTGGCAGTATGCGGAGACGGGCCAATGCGGGAACAGGTGAACCGGTTCGCAGAGGCGCGGCTGCCGGGAGCGGTTCGGGTCCACGGCGCCCTTGCCCGACAGGAGGTCTTCGACCTGATGAAGAAAGCCCGATTCCTCGTCTTCCCTTCGACCTGCTACGAGAGCTTCCCCATGGCGATTGCGGAGGCATTCGCCTGCGGTCTTCCGGTCGTGTCGACAGACATCGGGACGCCGGCGGAGATCGTGCACGCCGGGCGAACGGGCGTATTCTTCAGATCGGGGGACCCGCAGAGCCTCGCTGCGGCGGTGGACCGCCTGTGGGCCCGGCCGGCTGAGACGCGGAGAATGGGCGGGGAGGCGCGCGCGGAGTTCCTGGCCCGGTACACCGCGGAGGCGAACTACGCGCGCCTGATGGAGATCTATTCCAGGGCACGCGGCGGAGGAGGCGGACGGACGTGAGAAGGAAGGCCGCGGGCGGGCAGCGGGTCAGCAGATTCTCCCGCTACCGTTGAGCAGTGGTTCGTGATATGCTCATCCTCTCCACATGGCAGGACGCATGACGAGAAAGCCTGTTCCGTTGTTCATCATCGCCGTGTTCTGCTGCGGGGCGGTCACCTCCGCCTTCGGGCTGGAAATCGAGGGGAACTTCCAGCTCGCCAACCTCGGTTTCACGCAGAGCAGGGACGAGGCCGATGCCCGCTACTCCGGGTCCGACTACTTCTGGGGTGGTGCGCTGTCATTGCGCAAGGATATTTCCAACAACATCCAGTTCGAGGCGGCGCTGGCCAGAGACCTGATCATGGGGAACTCGCTCTCGGCGCTGGTGCAGTACAAGAGTGACTATGTCCGGGCGGGTATGGGCCCCTACCTCGGGCTGTTCAATTCCCCTTCGATCAATCTGAAGTCCGGGATTTCCACCTTGCTGGGGCTGGAGCTTCCGGGCGTTGTGTTCATCTCCCTGCGTACGAACAGCTCACTGGGCGGGCAATCGAGCGACACGAGGGACTATTTCGCCCAGAGCAACACGGTTCTTCTCGGGTTCTACATGGGTGATTTCGGCATCGCCACGCTCGGCCTGACGTATGAACAGCTCAACTCGAGCCAGAAGGACATCCCGCTCACGGACAGCCTGACGGTCTATTCGCTCGATATGAAGTTTTTCGAGAAAAACGTTCCCTACCGACTCGATTTCAGCTTCTCCTACCAGGCTCTCCTCAGACAATATGACGACGGCGGCGCCAACCCGGAGCACGGCCTTGATTCCCTCATTTTCGGAGCAGGACTCGACATGCTTTTCACGCCGGAGTTCGCCCTCACCCTCGCTGTTCGCGCCAGCATTTATGCGTTCGGGACAGGTGTTCTCTCAGGCATGTCGGACCTGGGGATAGCGCCATTCCTGTTCCAGGCCTCTGCGGGGTTCCGCGTGACCCTGCCGGACGACTCCGCGCCCGCGGGGCAGTCACAACGCTGAATTCGGAAGGCGGAAATGGTACCCTGTTTCCAGGAGAATTCAGCAGTGATCGGGGTTCGGAAAAGCTTCGCCCGTCCAGGACAGGCGCGCGGCGGCTCGTCAATGGCATTGGAAGAAGAGGCGGAGAAAGCGCCGTCCTGGCCTGTCCGGATCGCACCGGGCAGCATGAAGGCCCGGAAGCACAAGTTTTTCATCATGCTTCTCCTGCAGCTGTGTGCCTTTGCCGGTCTCTGGTGCGCGGCCCGAATCGCGGCCCGTGTCCTCTCTCCGCACGAAAACCTCCTTTCGTACCGCCTCGTGGTGCCGCTGGTGGTCTTCTTCCTGTCGTATTTCCTTCTTATCTGGGGGAGCCTTTATTCGCGGGACTACCATTACTACCTTCGCCGCGGTCAGCGAACGGTTCTGAACAGCGGCCTCCTTCCCGCGGTGCTTGCCTGCGCATGCTTCCTGTCCCTGGGGGGATTGAAGGCCGAGCCGATGGGGCTCATGATCATCTTCCTTGCCGCGGGATTCTCGAGCTTCCCCGCGGCAGACGGCTGTCAGCACCTCTGGATCCGTTACCTCTGCCGGCTGGGGTATTTTCAGAGAAAGATCCTCGTCATCGGCAGGTCAGGCCTCCCTCACTCGATCGACACGCGCATGCGCGACTTCGGGATCACGAAGATCTACGCTGGCGAGATCGACAGGTCGGACGGCGTCTGGCTCTGGAGACCGGCACGGGGCGGAGCCCCGAAGGTCGTGAAGGAGTTCGCGCAGCTCCGGACGATCATCCTGAAGGAAAACATCGGGGACGTCCTCGTATTTCCCGGCAGCCGCTCCGATCAGGCTTTCGAGAGGGCGCTCATCGCATACTGCCACTCGCAGTCCATCAGCTATTCCCTGGTGCCGGCGCGAACGGGAGCGCCGCAGACGCTGATTTCGAACCTGTTCTTCCCGAACATCCCCGTGTCGGAAAGATTCGCCGGGCCCCGTGATTCCCTCACCGCGGTTTCCGCAAAGCGGATCCTCGACATCGCGGTATCGGCCCTCTGCCTCACCGTGTTCCTTCCCGCGGGACTGCTCATCACGCTGGCCATCCTGATCCAGGACGGCGCCCCGGTATTCTTTGTGTCCACGAGGATCGGCAAGAACGGCCGGCCGATTCGATTCCTCAAGTTCCGCACGATGAGGCGCGGCGCGGAAAATGAGAAGGAGAAGCTTCTTGCCTTCAACACCCGCCGCGATGGACCGCTCTTCAAGATGAAGAATGACCCCCGGGTCACCGCGATCGGGGGTTTTCTCAGGAGGTACAGTCTCGACGAGTTTCCCCAGTTCCTGAATGTCCTGCTGGGCACGCTGAGCCTCGTGGGACCGAGACCCCACCTGCCCCAGGAGGTGGCGGAATATCGCGAGGGCGATTACCTGCGGCTGGAATGCATGCCCGGCATCGTCGGGCTTCCCCAGGTCTCGGAAAGGAGCACCACGATCGGCTTCCGGGAGTGGGTGGACCTGGACCTCCTCTATCGCAGCAGATGGTCACTCGCCCTGGATGTGAGCATCATGATGAAGACGCTCAGCATGTTCTTCCGCAGCCTGCTTGCCCGCGGCCCCGACCACTACTGAGATCGCCGCATGAGCAGAATGCGTGGCCTGTCGGCGCTGCTTGTGATCGCATGCGCGAGCGTTGTCCACTCACAGGAACAGCTCCCCGTTGACGTCGACGATCCCGTCTACACGATCCTGGAGATCTCCGCCATCAGGGGGCTCGTTGCCCCCGACTCCGCGGTGAAGCCCTACAGTGAAAGAGAGGTCCGCAGCCGCCTGGATGCCGCGCGCGCCGGCCCCTCGCTCAGCGCATCAGAGCGCGAAATCCTCGACGAAACGGCCAAAGGCTTCCCGAAAGGGGATGCGCCGGTGGCATACCTGGAGGCCGCGGGAGAATCGAGCTTCCGCGCCGATCTTTCCCATACGCGCGACATCGATTTCTCCCTCATGGGAGAGATCGGGGTCATGGGCACCCTGTGGTCCACCGGTTCCTACCGTCTCCAGCTCCAGGGCTTCCTGGACATGGTGAACCCCGACGCCTTCGTACCCTTCGGTTTCACAAAGCAATATGACGGGTTCCAGGAGTGGACCGGGGGAACGGCAGCGCTGGTGTCCGATGGCATCAACGGTCACCTGAACTTCTCTTCCGCCGCGCTCTCCGCCCTGAGCTTCGATTTTTTCGATCATAGCCTGAACGTGCAGCTCGCCAGGACACGCCGGGATTGGGGGATCGGCGAAGGGAGCCTGAGCCTCTCCGGCACGGCACGGCCAGTCGAGGCCTTCACCGCGAGCTTCCGCCCTGTCCCCTGGGGGGGCGTCTCTTTCCTCGCCGGGACGCTCGGCAGCTGGTGGAACGCCGCCGCGGAACAAAAGATGTTCTCCCTCCATCGCGTCGAGCTGTTTCCCTCCGACTGGCTGTACTTGTCCCCATGGGAGAGCGTGATCTACGCGAAGAGGCTGGAGCTGTCCTACCTCGACCCGCTGTTTCCTTTCTTCTTCGGGCAGCAGCTCGGCGGGGACCTGGACAATATCACGGCGGGCGCAGACGTGGCGGTAACGATCGCGCCCTATGCGCGCCTGTATTTCTCCCTGTTCCTCGACGAGATTTCCTTTGTGCCCCTTGCCACTTTCTTTACGCGCCCCAAGAACCAGTACGCATGGCAGCTCGGCGTGAAGGTGCCGGTGCCGTGGCTGGCATGGTCTCTTTTCGTTTTCCAGTACACCAAGATCGAGCCTTACAACTATACTCACTATCCCGAGACGGTCCCGCAATACACGCTGCCCATTGACATCAGCTATACCAATGACGGGGAAAACCTTGGCTACCATCTGCCCCCCAACTCCGACGAGTTCCTCGTGCGTCTATCCTTCCATCCCGCGCGTCGCCTTGCCGCGACCGCGCAGTATCAGCTCATCCGCCATGGGACCGGCAATCACCTGTCGGGCCAGATCGAGGGCGACATCAATACCCCGCTCAACTACAACGCGATTGCGGCATATCCGGCAAAGGATTTTCTCCATGACGGCATCTACGAGTGGATACATATTGCCCACCTGGGCCTGACATACGCCTTCCCGGAGCTCCATGCCAGCGCGTGGGTCGAATATGCGTTCGTTGCCTCTTCCAACTACACGAACATTCCAGGAAACAGCGTGATGAAGAACCTCGTCGGCGTGGGCGTGAAATTCAAAACCGCGGGGTGGACGGGCGGAGAATAGCCCGCACAAAGGGTGTGCCGGGCGCTAGGGGATCTCCCTGTTTCTGATGCGTGTCAGAACACTGTTGAGCAGGGTGCTGGACGTCCCTCTCGTATAAGGGAAATAGACGATTCGCACGCCCAGCTCCTTGAACTCGCTTTCTATGTCCTGCCACCTCTCCGATCCATACCAGTCATCCCCGACGAACATGACATCGAATCGTATTTTCTTCCATGCATCGAGCTTGTCCTGCGACTCCTGGGGGATGGCAGCGTCCACATACCTGATGCTCCGGATCAGTTCGAGCCGTTCCTCAAAGGGGATCACGGCTCTCTTGTGCTTGTATACTACGAGCTCATCCGTCGTGACTCCCACGATCAGTTTGTCGCACATTCCCTTTGCATTTTTCAATAGATTGAGGTGTCCGATGTGAAACAGGTCGAATACGCCCGCCGCGTAGCCAATAACCATGACACACTCCTTCACGCATCAGTATCGCGCGTGTGATACTTTTTCCCCGGGGCAATATGGTGGAGGCTCAGGTTTTCCCACCGATGGGGAGGTCGGAACCTCAAATACTTTTTTTCCGGGTTGAAATAGTCTCTCACATCCCAATCATCTGAAACAACGCGAATGGAACCGATCATGTCCTGGCGCCCGTTGAGGAAATCCAGGTACCGGATCCGGCGGAAATCGTAGTCCATGAGCCTCACGGCCGCCAGGTCCGTCGAAAGCAGATCCTCTCCACTGATAATTGCCCCTGGATGTGTCGGATTGGGGAAATGCGGTCCATCCGTGTCCCCCCCGGTTACTCCGTCTATTATCGAAAAGAATCGCCTCTTCTTCTGCTCCGCGAATGCACGGTACACATCCACTGCGGTGCGCCACGTGGTGTCGTTGAAAGCAGCAGCTCCCCGCGGCGCCTTTTCCTTCTGGTATGCGACCAGGAAACAGCTCATGAGTTTTCTGCCCGCGCTGCTCTTTTTCAGTACATCCCTGAAGAAAAGTGATACTCCTTCGGGGAGAATATCGGCCAACGCGTGCTGGAGTGAGAGTTTCACGTAGTCAACGGCCTTCAAAGGCCGCGGATATTCATCTCCCCCGCAGGCGGGGAATCCGATTCTCCAGTGTACAAGAGCGTTTTTCTCCGCAATCGTTCCGATGAGCCCCTTGATGTTGAGGGTTGCCCCGACCTTTGCATGGGCCTTTAATTTCGGGACCGAGATGAAGACATCTGCTTCATACATGCTCCTGGAAAACGTATAGACATGTCTTCCATTCCGGTGGGAGCGCCTTGTTTCCCGCCGGTCCTCGTACGTTCCGCGGAACAGCCTGTTGGATATGCCGTGCAGCAGGGAGTGGTTTCCAATGTCGACTGTACAGGTTCCCTCCGGATCGCCGGGCAGCCGCATGCGTTTCTTCTTGTACCCATAGGAGGACAGGTCGCGTATCTGCCATACGCGATAATCCGCAAATTCCACCGTGACGTTGAAAACCGTCCTGTAGTACTCGGAAAGCTCATCGAAGAAGCAGATTTTTCGTATGACATCGAAGTCTGCGTCCACGTGAGGGTTGTCCCCCACCCGGACGTGGCCTTCATACCGCAGCGCAATGAGTACGAAATCGAGCACGCAGCGAATCACGGATGGATGGGTGATGACGCTCCAGACATCGTCGTCGAACCTGTGCCTGTGGTCGACAAGGTTGGGCTTTATGAAGACTTTGTTTCCGGGCGCGATAATCCCGCCGAGCGGGTTCCACTGCGCGGTGCCGTAGTTGCCCGTATCGCAGCCGAGAAGGAAAAAATTGTGCCGCACGGCCTCGTAGACCCCATTTCCCGACTCACGTATGTCATTCCCCCTGTACTCGGGGTATTTGCGGGAAGGGCTGAAGGGAAATGCAGGGTAGCCGCCCTCTGCAGCGGACAAAGCGACAGAATGCTGTTCCGTGTCACCCATGCGAGTCCAGTTGTTCAAGGAACATTTCCAGGCAATAGAGGAGCCACCTCTGGTCGCCGGTCATGTCCGAATAGCGGACGTCACGCCTGAACTCGTCCCTCTTCGGGCCTTTCCAATTCCGCAGCCAGCTGTCCATCGGCCGCGAGAAAGGGATCTTCTCCGGCACTTCGAATCCGGGATAAAGCAGGCGGAACAGCTCCCGCAGCAGGTATTTCGAGTCCCCGGAGCGTATTCGCCCGAGGTCGAGGGGAAGCGCGCAACGCATGCGCTCGAAAGGCGCGCACATCGCTGCGCCGGCGGCCGTGATGGCATTGTCGAACGATTGGAAGACTCCTGTTCCATGCACGGTTTTCAGAAACCCCTGCGTATCAATGATTCCGTCTCTCACATATGGAGCATACACAGAGTGAAGATCAACGGGTCTCCTGAGGACCTCGAGGGGATCGACATAGGTGTATCGTTTGTAGAACTCCTCCAGCGTCCAGTCCCGTGACAGGAGCTTGTCCATGCCCCCGAAAGTACTGTCAGCCCCGTTTCCGACTATCAGCGTCGTGACGCCGTCCTCCTTTGCGGTGAGAGCCGCCTTGTACAGGGCAACCTCTATGGCATGGAGCGGGGACCTTTTCCGTTCCATGAGAAAAGGCGCATGCCGGACCTGGTCCGGCCAGCCTGTTTCCACGGTGGCATGTCGAAATCCGCGGGCGTGCGCGTATTCTTGAGCCCGCTGACTCTCATCGATGAAGTTTTCCGCCTCGAACCGGATCGTATATGCGCGCGTGCCTTCGGGAAGCATCGCCGCAAGGATCGCGGAGTCGATCCCTCCGCTCAGCAGTATGCCCGTATGCCCGTCTGCAGTGTCCTTGAGCAGGATCTGCAACGATTCTTTCACGTCCTCCGCTGTCTCGACCTTCAATGCGTTCGATTTCAAGGGAACCGGACGGACGGGCATGACACCCGGAGCCCATTCCATACTCTGATCAATGACATAGCGGAACGCCAGGTACGAGCTCATGCAATAGTCCCGGGGCGTGATCATTTCCACCGCAGCACTTCCCTGTGATGACACGGGATCCGCGGCAGGATTGCAACGCTGTGCGGCACCCGGTCCTCCTCGGCAGGCTGGGTCATATAGTCCGCGTACATGAGGGTGAGATATTTATGGACATCGTTCGGCGCTGAAAACAGGTCGTCCTCGAAACGCATTTCCCGCAGCGGAAACAGATCCTTCTCTTCAAGAAGAAGGCGGGGAAAGTCCTTTGCCTTGAATATCTGGAAATAAAAACAGCGATCTGTTTCCTTCGCCACGAAAAGCGAGCGGAACCACGCAAACAGTCTTTCGTACCCCACAACCCTGTCCCGGACAAAAATGGCCGCACTCTTGATCGTGTCTCGCGCCGTCAAAGGGCGGCCTCTTTCGAACGGGACTCTCCAATTGAGAATGTTCGCCGTCCGCCGGGCATACACGGCCCTGTCCCGTCTTATTCTTTCCATGGGCATGATATCGATGAAAATACCCTGGTGGTACGTTATTCTTCGCTGCCCCCCCTTTCGCTCGATGAGAGTGCTGTACTTGTCTCTCAGCTTCATTATCTGGCGCGACGGAAATCCGTCTGTTTCGAACGTCTGGAAAAAGACATCATGCGGCAGGAGCGACGGCGCAATCTGCTTGAACCGTTCGTAGTCCTGCCGGGGCATCGCGACGTCCAGGTCGTCGTCCCACGGGATGAATCCCGCATGCCGCGTGGCTCCCAGCAGAGTTCCTCCATCCAGCCAGTATGCCAGGTGCTCATTCCGGCATATCTGCGTGAATACCTTGAGCAGCCTCAACTGAACGAGCTGGCACTCCCTGACAAGCGAGGCCTCCATCCCGGGTAATTCCTTTCCTGCGCGCACTGCATTGTATCCATGGCAGGCCCACCGTCAATTGCGACACGCCCTTGGCACCGAAGACATCCGCGGGTTACACTGCCGGCAGGAATGCTTCATCTCGCGGTGATTTGGTCGAATTTCCCGCCCTATAACCGGGCGCGGCTTCGGCAGCTTGCCCGGTACTGCGTGGATCATCAGATGCGATTGACCGCGATCGAAGTGGTGGGGCAGGATCCTTCTCCCGGGCCCGAGACAGGTCAGTGGAACAACGAGTCGGAGCGCATCTGCTGCTTCCCCGGCAAAGACTACCAGCTGTTGACCGCGAGGACCGTGCATGGGCGCGTACGGCGGCTGCTCGAAGAGCTGCGGCCTGATGTCGTGTTCGCGCCGGCAACCCCGTTCCCGGAAGGAATGGCGGCTGTTGCCTATCGCAATCACTCGGGCTGCCGCCTGTTCATGATGGATGACGCATGGGAGCAAACGGACAGGCGCGCCCGGTTCATCCGCAGCGCGAAACGGATGATACATCGCAGCATTGACGGGGTGTTCGTGCCGGCGGAATCCCACGCAGGGTATTTTCGCTCTCTTGGTTTCCCCGATGACCGGATCGTATTCGGCGTGGACGTGGTAGACAACGAGTATTTCGCGGAAGGCGCCAGGCGTGCGCGGGCAGCGGCGGCAGAGACCCGCGCCGTGCGGGATTTGCCGGTGAGCTATTTCCTGTTCGCAGGGCGGCTGCTTCCGCGCAAAGGTCTCACGACGCTCCTCGACGCGTATGACGCATACCGCCGGGCCACGCCTCACGGGACATGGAGCCTGGTGATCGTCGGCTCCGGGCCCGGTGAGGAGACGCTTCGCCGGAGAGCTGCGGGATACAGCGAGGTGCATGTCATGGGAAGGAAATCGGGCGGAGAGCTGCTCGACTGCTTCGGCCTGGCGGGCGCGCTCGTGGTGCCCAGTGAATGGGATCCATGGTCGCTGGTCGTCAACGAGGGCATGGCGTCGGGGCTCCCCGTGATCGTGAGCCGGGGCTGCGGATGCGCGAGCGTATTGGTGGAGGAGGGCAGCAATGGCTGGACGTTCGAATCGGGCGACGTACGTCAGCTTGCCGAGATCCTCGGCCGCGCCTCCCGCATGCCTGCAGACGCCCTGGCGCAAATGGGGAGCCGCTCTTCTGAAATAATCGCCCGCTGGTCTTTGGATCGCTTCGTGGCAGGTGTCGTGGACGCGCTCGCAATTCCAAGGCGAGAGAAACCGGATCCCGCATCGCGGGTCGCGGCCCGGCTCTGGAAGGGAAGAATCAGCATCAAGTGACGGACTCTGTCGCGCCTGCCGTGCGCCGCCCGGCAGGGTCCTGCCGCGTTATGAGCGCAGGGCCTCTTCCATGGAGATGCCGGCCATCATCAGGCCGATCTGCTCCACGCTGCCCTGGCCGCGGGCAAGCACACCGGTGATCCGTCCTTCATACATCACGGCGATCCGGTCCGAGAGGGCACGGATCTCATCCAGGTCCTCCGATATAAGCAGGATGCCGACACCGGTCTCCCGCTGGGCAAGCAGGCGCTCGTGGATGTAGCCCGTTGCGCTGATATCCACGCCGCGGGTCGGCTGTGCGGCTATCAGGACCGATGGGCGGCGGGAGAGCTCGCGGGCCATGATCAGCTTCTGGATGTTTCCACCGGAAAGATTTTTCAGCGGAGTGTCGAGGCTGGGTGTTTTTACGGCATACTCCGCAACCAGCTTCGCGGCGTGCTCCTGCATCCGTCCCAGGCTGAGGAAGATGCCGCGGGAGTAGGGAGGGGAAGCGTGGTCGTGGAGGAAGACGTTGTCACGCACGGAAAACTCCCGGATAGCCCCGTCCCGCATGCGCTCCTCGGGAATGTACGCCATGCCCGCATCCACCCTCTGGTTCAGGGTTGCCTGCGTGATTTCGCGGCCGTCGATTGAGACGGTGCCGGCGGTCGGCCTGCGCATGCCGGCCAGGCACTCGGCAAGCTCGCGCTGCCCGTTGCCGGACACCCCGGCCAGGCCCACGATTTCTCCACCTCGAATGGAAAGGTCGATGCCGCGAAGCGCCTCGGTGCCCCTGTCCCCCTGTGCCCGCAGTCCCTGGATGTGCAGCCGCGCATGTCCTGGCTCCCGGGGCCGAGGGGCAAGCTCCTTGAGCTCCCGGCCCACCATCATGGTGACCAGCTCGGAGCGGCTGACCGATTTCGTGGCCCGGGTGCCGATGACTTTGCCGTCCCGAAGGACGGTCACCCGGTCACTGATGGCCATGACCTCGTGCAGCTTGTGGGAAATGAAGACGAGTGAATGGCCTTCCGCGACCATGCGTTTGAGGGTGGCAAAAAGGTCATCGACTTCCTGGGGGGTCAGCACGGCCGTGGGCTCATCCAGGATGATCAGGCGCGCGCCGCGGTACAGCGCCTTCATGATCTCCACGCGCTGCTGCTCCCCGACGGAAAGCTGCCAGACGTACGAGTGAGGATCCATCGCAAGCCCGTATTCCTCGGAGAGCGCGCGGATCCGGGCGGAAACTTTTTTCAAGTCCAGGAGCGGCTCCCGGGAGGAGCGCTGGCCCAGGGCCACGTTCTGCGCCACGGTCATGGTCGGCACGAGCATGAAGTGCTGGTGGATCATTCCGATGCCCGCACGGATTGCATCTGCCGGCGAGTGAAACATGAGCTTCTTTCCGTCGATGAAGATCTCCCCTTCATCCGGCTGGTACAGGCCATAGAGCTGCCGCATCAGGGTGCTCTTCCCCGCGCCGTTTTCACCGAGCAGGGCGTGCACCTCGCCCGGCTCCACGTCGAAACAGACCTTGGAGTTGGCCACCACGCCGGGAAAGCACTTCACAATGTCGCGCATCTCCGCATGACGCATCTTGATCCGCCTTGAAAAGGTCGGCCTTCGGGCACGCGCCCTCGGCCGACCTCGCGGCTCCCGGCGTCTGCTGCGCAGCCGCCTGCCGCCCTACGCATCCAACGCCGCGCCCGACGCGCTAGCGCGTCATTTGGCGCGGCAGGGCTACGATCGGCCTTTCGGCCATCCCTGGCCTCGGCCGATCTCGCCATCCATGGCTACGGCTCTACTTTGACCGAGCCCTTGGTGATGCCCTGGATGCTTGCGTCACCGGCTGCTTTCGCGCTGGCCGGGAGCTTGTAAGAAGGGTTGTATGCAATCTTCAGACCGGCGTTTGCCAGCGTGAGGGTGTACTGGGTGCCGCCCAGGACGCCCGCTTTGTGCTTGGCAATAATATCGCGGAGCATTCCCGTCCAATCGTACACCTGGCTGGCGACGACCAGCGCGGAGGCAAGGCTGGCCTGATCGGCCTGCGTGCCGAACCAGAGAACGCTCCCCTTGTCCTTGGCAGCGCCGATGGATCCGACCACCGACTGCGAGGATCCCGTCAGCACGTCCGCTCCGCTTGCAATGTGTGTCTTTGCGGCAGCAGTCATGAGGGCGACGTCAGAGAACGAGCCTGTCCAGGTCTTTGAAATCGTGATGCTCTTGTCCACCGACTGCACTCCCTGGAGAAATCCATCGATGTATGTCTTGGCATCCCCGACCTCTACGGGTCCGGTGACCCCGATCTTCCTGCTCTTTGTCAGCTTGGCAGCGAGCACGCCGTTGACGTATCCGCCCTGTTCAGCGGCCGCCGTATAGGCGTAGACGTTCGGAAGGCCGAACGTGTTGACGTCCGTGCCCCAGGCGAATGTCACGTTGGGAAAGTCCTTGGCGATTTCCTGCACGGATGAGCCGTACTGCGATCCATGGGCAATGACGATGTCAAAACCCTGGCTTGCGTAGTCGCGGACAGCCGCCGCGGCGTCCGGCACGTTGTACATGTTTTCGGAGAACTTCAGATCGAGCGCCGAGGCGCCCCCCATCTCCTTCTGCACTGTCTGCAGTGCGCTCCACATGGACTGGCTGAACGCCATGTCCGTTGTGGCGCTGGGCATCACTACGGCGATGCGAAACGGCGCGGCGGTGACGGCAGCCGCGATCGCGACCACCAGCACCAAGGCAATCAATAGACTCCTCTTCATTCCGATTCTCCTTTCAGAATCCGAACGGGTACAGGACGGCCGACGGCCGCTATTCCTGACTCTTCTAATTTTCCCCTCTTTCGAAGGGCTTGTTCAAGGCTGCGGGCTGGCGCATCCGGTTGACCGTAATGGTCAGCGCGGCGATGGTCAGCAGGTAGGGCAGCATGACCGCAACGCTCGAAGGAATCTTCACGCCCAGGACCTGCATCCAGAGCTGTAATGAATTGACTACGCTGAAAAGAATGGCACCGCCCATCACACCGATGGGATTCCACCCGCCAAAGTAAACGAGCGCCACTGCGATGAAACCCTGACCGGCGGTAAGGTTGTCCTGGAAAAGATTGAGCAGGCAGATGGAAAGGGATGCCCCCGCGATTCCCGCCAGGGTGGATCCCAGGCAGACGCTGAAATAGCGAATGCGATCCACGCTGATGCCCAGCGAGTCTGCCGCAGCCGGGTTCTGTCCTACCGACTTGATCCTCAACCCGAGTGTCGTTTTTTCAAGCATCCACCAGACCAGCGGTACGAGCAGGAATGCCCCGTACACGGGAACAGCGTTTCTGAAAAGGATGGGTCCAAGAATCGGGATGTCCCCCAGGAATGGAATGGCAACCGGCGGAAATCCCTGCACCGTCTTCACCGTTCCGATCAGGATCTTGAACAGCAGGCTCGACATACCCAGGCCGAACATGTACAACCCGATGCCGCTCACGCCCTGCTCCGCTTTCAACGTGACGCTCACGAAGGACATCAGGAGCCCCATCAGGAGCCCGACGATGGCCGCAGCCAGCAGACCCAGCCACAGGCTCCCCGTGGTCAGGGCCACGTAGAACGCGGCGAACGCGCTGAGCAGCATGATGCCGTCCACGCCCAGGTTCACCACGCCGGCGCTCTGCGCAATCGTCTCTCCCAGTGCGGCGTAGAGAAACGGAGTGGCCAGGCTGACCATTGTATTGAGGATTCCCGACATGACGGCCAAAGAGAAGAGGTTCTTCATGTATCCTCTACTCTCCTCTGCCTGGCGGCCCATTTCCGCGACCAGAGCGCTGAGCCGGACACGAACAGCACGACCAGGCCGAGGAGCGCGGTCACCAGGGAGGACGGCACCTGCACGGCGCGCTGCATGGTGTCCGCGCCTACGAGCAGTCCGCCGAAAAGAATGGAAGCGGGAATCAGTCCCAGCGGATGCAGGCTGCCCAGCAGCGCAGCCACGATACCCGTGAATCCGTAGCCGCTGGTAAGCCCTTCCAGCAACCGGTGCTGGACGCCGATCACTTCCATCACTCCTGCAAGCCCCGCAAATCCTCCGGCCAGCGTGAGGGAGAGCGCCTGGTAGGTGGGCACGTTGATGCCGGAGTAGCGAGAGGCGTGGGGATTCAAACCCACGGCCCGGATATTGTAGCCGATGGTCGTTCGCCAGAGAAAAACGTAGACCACGACGGCCAGGACCAGGGCCACTATCGCCCCCGCGTGCAGGAGCGTTCGCGGCACCAGGCGCGGAAGCCAGACCTGCGCCGGCAATTGCGCCGATTGGGCCAGGAATGTGCGGGCTTTGACGCCCGCCGGATCCATCAATGGGCCCTGCAGGAGCAGGTTCATAAGCTGGAGCGCAATCGAGTTCATCATGATGGTGCTGAGGATCTCGTTCACCCGCAGCCGTGCCTTGAGGATCCCAGGGACAAATCCCCAGATGGACCCGGCCAGGAAGCCCATGACCATGGTGGACGGTATGAGCAGCCATCCCGGCCAGGTCGGAAACGTCAGCGGGAACCAGGCGGCCGCCAGCGCGCCGGCAATGATCTGTCCTTCACCTCCGATGTTGATCACATTTGCGCGGAAAGCTATGCAGATTCCCAGGCCGACCAGGAGAAGCGGGGTCGCCTTGACCAGGGTTTGCGTCAACCCGAACCGGGACCCCACCGCGCCCCTGATCAGGGCTGCATAGGCGGCAACAGGATCCGCCTTGAGGATCACCAGCATGACTGCACCGATAACCAGGGCAACGACCACTCCTGCCATGGGCAGGAGGACTTTCAGTGCGAGGCCGCTCCAGTCAGTGGCGGGCCGTCCCGATCGCTGTAACTCTGCAGGTGAAGATGCTGGCGGCACGTGACACGATACACTCCCACGGGTATCCTGCGCAACAGGATTCCGAAGATGATCCAATTCACGTTGAACGGCGACACTGTCGAGGCGGAAGGCGGGCGGACGCTTCTCTCTTACCTGCGCGGAGAGGCGCTCCTCACGGGAGCAAAAAACGCCTGCGGCGAGGGGACATGCGGCGCCTGCTCGGTCATCGTGAACGGATCTCTGCTCTCCTCCTGCACTATCCCGCTTGAGAAGATGGCGGGGAAATCCATCGTCACCGTGGAAGGAATCCAGAAGCCCGAAATGGACGCATATGTGCGCGCCTTTTCTGACGCAGGGGCGGTCCAGTGCGGGTTCTGCACGCCGGGAATGGTGATTGCCGCGAAGGCCCTCCTGGACAAGAACCCTGCGCCCACCCAGGCCCAGGTGCGCACCGGCCTGCGCCGCAATCTTTGCCGCTGCACAGGCTACCAGAAGATCATCGCGGGCGTGCTCCTTGCGGCCAGGTACAGGAACGGTACGGGCGCTGAGGCAGCGGGGGTTGGTGGGGCGGCGCGGGTTCCCGCGGCCGCATCCCCCGCAGCGGCGGCACCAGTCGGCATTGGGTCGCGGCTCCGCCGCGTCGACGCCTCAGCCAAGGCGCGCGGAAACGCCATGTACGTGGACGATTTCGCGGAGCCGGGCATGCTCGTCGGCGCCGCGCTCAGGACGCCCCATCCGCGCGCCCGCCTGCTTTCGCTGGATGTCTCCACGGCGCGTGCTCTTGCCGGCGTGGCCGCGGTTGCAACATGGAGTGACATCCCCGGCAATCGTTTTACAGGGCACGTCACCGCTGACTGGCCGACGCTGGTCGCTGTGGGAGAAGTGACCCGCTACATAGGAGATGCTGTGGCCCTCGTTGCCGCGGAGTCCCCTGAAATTGCCAGGCAAGCCCTTGCTCTCATCAAGGCGGACTACGAAGTACTTGAGCCGCTGCGATCCCCGGAAGCCGCTCTTGCGTCTGGGGCGCCCGCAATTCATCCACAGGGGAATGTGCTCACCAGGCTCGAGCTCAAGCGAGGGGACGCTGTCAAGGCAATCGCATCTGCCGCCCATGTCGTGAATGGTTCCTTTACAACGCCGTTCACGGACCACGCGTTCATGGAGCCTGAAAGCGCCCTCGCGTATCCCCCTGACGGAGAAGGCGTGGTCCTGGTTCTCACCGGGGAGCAGAACGTGTACGACGGGCGGAGGTATGTATCTGACACGCTCGGTCTTCCTGCTGATAAGGTGCGCGTCGTCTCGGCCTATGTAGGGGGAGGGTTCGGCGGAAAAGAAGACCAGACAGTCCAGCACCATGCCGCTTTGCTTGCCTGGCTGGCCAAGCGGCCGGTCAAGTGCACGCTGAGCAGGGCGGAGAGCATGCGCGTCCACGTCAAGCGGCATCCGATGTCCATTGACCTGAGCATGGGCTGCAATGCAGAAGGCAGGCTTGTCGGCTATTGTGCCCGCATTGTTGCAGACACAGGTGCTTATGCGTCCCTCGGCGGACCAGTCCTTCACCGCGCGGTTGCACACGCGGGAGGCCCGTACTCGTACGGAAACATCGATGTCGAGGGTGTGGCCGTGTTCACGAACAATCCGCCTGCCGGCGCCTTCAGGGGATTCGGAGTGCCCCAGGTCAATTTCGCATTCGAGAGCGCCCTCGATCTCCTGGCGGCAAAGGCCGGCCTCTCCCCCTGGGAGATACGATTCCGCAACGCGATCCGGCCGGGAGACATGCTTCCCAACGGACAAATTGCAGCTCCAGACACGGCCCTCGAAGAATGCCTGCTCGCGGTACGACAGGATTTCGAGGCGGCGCACGACCGCGCGGGCGTGGCGTGCGGCTTCAAGAACACCGGGCTCGGCATGGGCCACAAGGACGTGGGCCGCTGCGTCCTCAAAATCGAGGTTGATCACGTCGAGGTCCGCTCTGGCGCCGCGTGTATCGGCCAGGGTCTGGCCACCGTTCTCACGCAGATCGCCTGCGATGTGCTCTCCCTTCATCCTGCGCGGGTGCGCGTGGCGCTTCCTGACACCTTCAACACCCCCGACTCCGGCACAACGACTGCATCACGCCAGACCCTGGTCACGGGCGAGGCCTGCCGGCGCGCATGCCGTGGGGCTCTCGAGGCGCTGCAGGCGGTGCAGGTGCCGGGAGCTGCCTCTCGCAGTGAAGAAGCAGGGGCTTTTCACCTTGCTATGGTGGCCGGAAGGAAGTTCTCCGGGGAGTACGAGGCGATCACGGATCCTTTCGAGTCCGACAAGCCCAATCCCATCAGGCATGTGGCCTACAGCTACGCCTGCCAGGTGGTGGTGCTTGGTGAGGATGGCAAGGTCGAGCGTGTCGTGGCAGCTCACGACTCCGGTGTAGTGGTGAACCCGCTTGCATTCGAGGGCCAGGTGGAGGGCGGGGTCATCATGGGCCTCGGGTTCGCGCTGACTGAGCGCTTCCCGCTTGAGGATTGCGTCCCCACGGCGAAGTTCGGGCAGCTCGGGCTGTTGAGGGCTACCGACGTGCCGCAGGTGCAGACGATCATTGTCAGGAAGGGCGTGGCAGGGGGCGCGGCACTCGCGGGCGCCCCCGCTGCGGCTACCGGCGCCGCCTACGGCGCAAAAGGCATCGGGGAGATCAGCTCGATCCCGACTGCCGCTGCCGCAGCCGGCGCCTACTTCGCGCGCGATGGCAGGCTCAGAACCAGCCTTCCCCTGGAGGGGACGCCGTACGGCAAGTGAGCGGCCATGGTCGTGGAGTAGTCAGGCAGTGCCTTTCGAACCGGTGGCGGGCAGGTTGTCGGGCCCTCACTGTCCCTGATCGGGGACACTCTCCGCTTCTCGTGTCGAACCCTGCGTCGCGGCTGCGCTCCAAGAGATCCTTCGGCGCTTTCCTCCGTGATTACGCAAGGTCGTAGCGATCAAGGTTCATCACCTTGCTCCAGGCAGCGACAAAGTCTTTCACGAACGTCTCCCTGGAGTCGTCACTTGCATAGACTTCGGCGATGGCCCGAAGCTGGGAGTTCGAACCGAAGATGAGATCGACACGCGTGCCCGTCCACTTGACTTCGCCCGTCTTGCGGTCGCGCCCCTCAAAAAGGTCCCTGGCGTCCGATACCGCTTTCCACTCCGTTCCCATGTCGAGCAGGTTCACGAAGAAGTCGTTGGTCAGCGTCTCGGGCCGCCTGG
>CAYTGX010000021.1:14568-59021 GCA_964437385.1 uncultured Spirochaetaceae bacterium | reverse complement strand
ACGCCGGGGCAGGAGGTGCAACAGGACCGAGGATATATGAAAACTGCGCCGCTCCTCAGCCGATCGAGCGTGCCGTCTAATACCGAAGCAATCCTGTCTGCGATCGGGTCCACGCCGCTCCGCTGTAGGACACTGACTATCGGCCTGACGGTCACATTCTTACCCCCGATTCAGACTGACCCCTACATACAAGTATTTCTGCATTGTGGCATTATTGATTCTAAACGGTCATAGAACAGTCGTATTGACTGTTATGCAAATGGCGGCGGCTGTCGGAATCCAGCTTCCTATCGTTAGTTCTGGTTTTCGCGCGGGCTTGGGAGGGGAGGAGGCGGAAAATGTATTACCGGACTTCAGACCAGGAGCGCATCGCGCTGGGCTTTGGCGGCCACGAGTGCAACAATGGCGCGCATCTCTGCGGCCTCTATGAAGCCGCCCAGGACAGAGATGATATCATCCTCGGATACCTGCAGCAGGGGATACTGGATAAGGCCCATGTCCTGTATACGCCCACAGAAAGGACTGCGAGCAGTTTTGCCCTTGAGTACAGGACCCGCTATCCGCAGGACCCGGAGCTCAGTGACAATCCCCGCTTCGTGGTGAACACGGCAAAGGATCTCTACTACCCCGATGGTGTGTTCTCTCCCCTGAAGATGACCATGAATCTCGACAGCTTCTTCGAGGAGAGCCAGAAAAACGGAAAGATCAATGTACGCACCACTGCGGAAATGGTCTGGGCGCTCGACATCGGCCTTGACAGGACGCAGCTCATGGCATACGAGTCACGACTGAACTACTTCATTCCCGGCAAACCGTGGATAAGCATCTGCATGTACAATCTCACCCGGTTCAGCGGCCAGTTCATCATGAACGTCCTCCAGACGCACCCCTTCACCGTGAGCAAGGGCGGATCAATCACGGCAAATCCATACTACCTCGACCCGGATGAATGGCTTGCGCGGAATGCACCGCAGTATCAATGGCATGCCGCTCCGCCTCAATGAGAGGCGAGCATGACAAGGCGCTCGACCTGTTTCTCCTTATGTTCAACCTGTCCCAACTCAGGAAGGAAGACACAGTTATCAACGTCTTTGCAGCTGCCCTGGGCGAGATCTGGCCGTCAATTGAAGTCTCGCTGAGCACTACGCGAGAGGGGGACGAGGGCGGGGAGATAGAAATCGCGGCATCCGGCACTTCGTACGGATTTATCAGAGTCGCTCATTTGAATAGCCTGAGCAGGGAAGCCCAGGGCCTGCTGCACAATGCCGTCACGATGCTGGCCACGATCCTGCAAAAGAACGAACAGGAACTGCTCCTGGCTGATGAAAGGCTGAATCTTCAGAAGCGGATCGAGGATAGAACGGCCGCCCTTTCGGAGAGCGAGGCAAAGTACCGCAGTATTTTCGAAAACATCCAGGACGTATACTACGAAACAGAGTTGGATGGGACAATCACCGAGGTCAGTCCCAGCATCGCGTTTCTCTCCAGAGGCCAATACAAGCGCGAGGACCTGATTGGAAAGAACCTGTCAGACTTCTACGCGAATCCCGCGTCCCGTCGCAATCTGCTCGCGCAGTTGCAGGACAGGGGCCGCATCAACGACTACGAAATAACGCTCAGAAATCGTGACGGTTCGATGATCGCCTGCTCCGTCACGGCACGGATCCGTCGCAAAGGTCGTACGGGTGCAACAGCGATCGTCGGTAGCATGCGCGACATCACCCCGCGCAAGCAGGCCGAAGAGGCTTTGAGAGAAAGCGAAAGGGGTCTGCGCGAAGCCCAGGAAATGGCCCAATTGGGTCTATGGATTTGGGACATCGGGACGGGCAAGGTCGAATGGTCGGAGCAGGTATTTAAAATCTTTCATCTCGACGCGGAAACCTTCATTCCCCAGATTGACTCAATCCTCGCATTTTCGCCGTGGCCCGCGGATCACGAGCGCGACAAGGAGTTGATCAGGAAAGCTACGGAGACTCATGAAAAGGGCGCCTATGAACAGCGGTTTCTTCGTCCCGATAAGAGCATCGGATATTACTTCTCGACCTTCCATGGCAGATATGATGACACCGGCAATCTTGTTTCCATTGTCGGGACGGTTCAGGATATCACCGAGCGCAAGCAAGCCGAGGAGGCGCTATACAGCAGCAAGCGCCTGCTCGCGGAAGCCGAAAGGATCGGCAAGGTCGGCGGCTGGGAATTGAACATCGACACCGGGAAACAGGTCTGGACTGATGAGGTCTACAGCATTCATGAAGTCGATTCGACCTTCGAACCGACGATCGAAAACGGCATCGGTTTCTACGTCCCCTCTTCAGCGCCGATCATCGCAGGTGCCGTGCGGCGGGCCATGGAGCAGGGCGAGCCGTTTGATGTGGAGCTGGAAATCATTACTGCCAAAGGCAACCACTGCAACATTCACGCCGTCGGCAGGGCGGATCTCGAGCATCGCCGGGTCGTTGGCTCTTTCCAGGACGTCTCCGAACGCGTCCGTCTGGCCGCGGATAAAACTCGGTTGGAAGATCAGCTGCGCCAGGCGCAGAAGATGGAGACGGCTGGGCAGCTGGCCGGCGGTGTCGCGCACGACTTCAACAACATGCTGCAGGTGATCATCAGCTACGGGGAGATGGCGCTCGCGAAAGTGGATGCCGGGCTGCCGCTGCACAAGTATCTGCTGGAGATACAGCGCGCGGCTCAGCGCTCGGCGGAGATCACCGGGCAGCTGCTGGCCTTTGCCCGCAAGCAGACGGTGATCCCGAAGGTGCTGAACCTCAACGAAGCGGTGCCGCGATCGCAGAACATGCTCCAGCGGCTGATCGGCGAAGACATCGATTTTGTATGGTTGCCGGGGCGCGATCTGTGGAAGGTGAAGATCGATCCCTCACAGCTTGACCAGGTGCTTGCGAACCTTGCGGTGAACGCGCGTGATGCCATTGGCGGGGTGGGCAAACTGGTGGTAGAAACGGAAAACGTCACATTCGACGAGGCGTATTGCGCTGCACATGTCGGCTTCGTCATCGGAGAATACATCCTGCTTGCGGTAAGCGACAACGGGTGCGGGATGGACAAGGAAACGCTGTCGCATTTGTTCGAGCCGTTTTTCACCACCAAGGAGCAGGGGAAGGGCACGGGACTGGGGTTGGCTACTGTCTACGGGATCGTGAAGCAGAACAACGGATTCATCAATGTGTACAGCGAGCCGGGAGAGGGAACGACCTTCAGGGTGTACCTGCCTCGAGCCGAGGGGGCCCCGGCTGCCGATGCGGAGGAAGTGGAGGTGGTGACGCCTCGCGGGGGCACGGAGAGGGTGTTGGTGGTGGAGGATGAGGCGGCTACACTGGAACTGGCCCGGGAATGCCTGGAGGAGCTGGGGTACACGGTGCTCGCCGCGGGGACACCCCAGGAGGCGATTCGCATGAGCGAGGAGCAGGCGGGGCCGATCCAGCTCTTGATCACCGACGTGGTAATGCCGCAGATGAACGGGCGGCAGCTTTCCGAACGGCTCCACGCCGCGCGGCCGGCGCTGAAATGCCTGTACATGTCCGGCTATACGGCGGATGTGATTGCCCATCGGGGGGTTCTGGAGGAAGGGGTGAGCTTCATCGGCAAGCCCTTCTCCCTCACCAGCCTTGCCGAGAAGGTCCGGGAGGTGCTGGATAGCGCCCCGCCGGCCGCCGAGCCCTGATCCCCCCATCTCTTTGATGACCACGGGGCGAGCGAACAGCAGCCGAGGCACGCGACCTTCTCCACGGTGAACTCTCCGTCCTCGTGGTGTTGCCGGGCGCGACGCCGAGGCGCTGCTCCACCATTCACCCTCGCACGGTGAGCTTTCCCGCCCACGGACCGCGCGCGGGGATTGAGAGGCTCCCCGAGGTCACCAGCGCGCGAATCGCCACCTCCACGTCTTCCCGCTCCCAGCCGTTCAGCGTGGCGAAACCGCTCACGCTGTCATGGAACTCCCGCATGGCACGGGGACCCGGCGCTCCGCACAAGATCTCGGCTGTCTGCACGGCCGCGAAACGCCGACGGTGCGCGCGGACGAACGACAGTATCTCGCGCTCGCCGGCGGCTTCGCTGGCGACGGATCCGGAGCACACGTCGCAGCCGGCGCAGGCAACGGGATCCTGCCCGATCAGGGAAAGAAGGCGGCTTCGCCTGCAGGTCCCATTCTCCCGCGCATAGGCAAGCAGGCGCTCGTACCGCTGCCGGGCAACCGGGTCCTGGAGCCTTGCACGGAACGTTTCCTCATCGCGGGAGAGAAGGAGAATCGAGCGTGACGGCTTGCCGTCCCTGCCGGCGCGCCCTGATTCCTGCAGATAGGATTCCACGGAGGAAGGTATATCCGCATGGACCACCGAGCGGATATCCGGCTTGTCCACACCCAGTCCATATGCGCAGGTGGCCACCAGGGCGCCGTCACGGGAATCGAAGAACCACTTTTCCACTATGGTCCTCTCCTCACGGGTGAGCCCTGCGTGGTAGAAAGCCACTGGTCGATCGGGAGCGCCGCGTCGAATGCCGCGGGCAGCCACCTCCGTGTCGTTGCGGGTGCGGCAGAAGATCAGCAGCGGGCGTTCCGCCTCGCGGGCTGTCTGCAGAAGCGCGTGACTACGCGACAGCACCGGCAGCACCGAGTAGTGGATTCCGGGCCGGTCAGCGCCCCCTGCAACGAGCCTCACATCCGCGCCATCGAAGAGCAGGGCCTTGATCCGTTCGATCACGGCCTGCGAGGCGGTCGCGGTGAAAGCGCTCACCATCTGCACGCCGATCTTCCGGGCCAGCGAGCCCACCTCGCGGTAGGCGGGGCGGAAGCTTTCACCCCACTCCGACACGCAATGGGCCTCGTCCACGACCATGTGGGCGAAACCGCAGGATCTCAGGGCGGAGAGGTTGGGCTCGGCCATGCAGGCTTCGGGTGTGGCCAGGACGAGCTTCGTCTCTCCCGCCCGGATGGCCCGGAAAAGACGATCCTTTTCCGCGGGGGACAGCCCGCCGCGGAGCGGCTCCGCGGGGATGCCGGCCTCCCGCATTCTGCGCATCTGGTCCGAGAGAAGGGAGAGCAGAGGCATCAGCACAAGGGTCGGCCCGTTCAGAAGCAGTGCGGGAAGCTGGAAGCAGAGGGACTTGCCCGCGCCGGTGGGAAGGACGACGATCTGCGGCCTGCCCTCCAGCACGTTGGACATGACGAAACGCTGGATCGGGTAGAGATAGGCGACGCCGAACCTGCTGCGGGCGAGATCCTCGACCGGGTCCTGGGCTGCGCTAAGGGGCGACCCGGGCTTTTCCCTGTATGCTTTGTCTGAAAAAGTAATCATCAACTATTTCAATGAGCTCCGGAGTGAACTCGATGGAGACGGTGACGTTGACCTGCGAGCCTTCGCCGCGCTCCACGGCAGCCACTGTGCCGCTTGTGGTGAACTGGTAGACCTGAAAATACATCCGGACCGAGCACGGTGCGCCTTCCGCCAGGCCCGGGGGTGCGGCGGCAAGCGTGAGGGAAAGGGTGTTCACGGAAAGTGTCGAAAGGGCGGCGCGCGCCCGGGTCGTGCCGAGCACGAGCTCCACGTAGTTGTTGAACCGCATGAGCTTGGCCGACTGTTCATCGATGGGGATGGCTTTGCCGCTGAAATTTTCGTTCTGCTTCTTCAGCCCGTCGAACGCGATGATGTAATCCCCGATGATCTCCACGAGGTCATTGGGGCATGCTTTGATGGAGGCGTCCATCATGCAGACGTTCTGCTTGCCTTTGACCGGGCCGATGCGCTCGAGGGTTCCGCGCAGCAGGAATGAGAGCGGCTTCTTGTTACCGGTCTGCTGGAACGTAAGATTGATGGTGCAGAGCTTCTTCTGGAACTGCTGGAAAAACGTGATCTCCTGCGCGCTGAGCACCACGAGGAAGATCCCTCGCTGAATGGAGAGCTGGAACGGGGCACAGATGAGAAGGTAGTCCTCGATCTTGAGAAAGACCTGGGACGGCACGAGACCCGTTTTTTTGAGGGCGTACGGGGTGAAGCGGATCGGTTGATCGGAGTATTTCTCCACATATTCCTGGACCCGCGTTTTGGCCATGGGGGCATTTTAAGGCCACTCCATGCCCCTGATCAAGTGCGTTCTTGACCAACCGGGGCAAATCCCCGATTCTCCGTGGGTATGAAGCCGCCGCTGGCCGAAGGCAAGCTCCCCACGGAGCTCCTGGAGCGTCTCCTCCGTCACACCTCGCGCTCGCCGTACCTCACCGTGGGAGCGCTGGCCGGGGAAGATGCGGCTGTCGCCCCGGGCGCACGCACTCTCGTCATCACCGCGGATCCGGTTACCTTCACCGAGGAAAGGATCGGCGCATATGTGGTCGCGGTCAACGCGAATGATATCGTGGCCATGGGCGGGGAGCCTGTCTATCTCACCACCACGATACTCCTTGCGCCCGGCGCCACGGAGGACACGCTGGAGAAGATCTTCTCCGACATTGCGCAGGCATGCGCCCGGGCAGGCATCCTGTGGGTCGGGGGCCATACTGAAGTCACGCCGGTGGTCTCCCGCACCCTTGTCTGCGGCCAGGCAGTCGGGTTCCTCTCCCGGGAACCACTCCAGACCGGCGGGGCGAAGCCCGGTGACTGCCTGTGCATGACGAAATGGGTCGGGCTCGAAGGGACGACACTCATCGCGCGGCAGAAGCCCGGGGAGAGCCGCAAGGCCCTGGGAGAGGATCGATTTTCCGCGGTGGTCGGCTGGCTCGATGACCCGGGGATTTCGATCGTGGAGGAGGGAAAGGCGCTCGAAGGACTCGCCCTCACCTCGGGGCACGACCCCACCGAAGGCGGCGTGGCCATGGGCATCCAGGAAATCTGCCGCAGAAGCGGCGCAGGTGCAGTCATTTCCCGCGAGGCTCTTCCCATCCGCGAAGAGACCCGCCTGTTGTGCGGACTGTTTGGAATGGACCCGCTCGGCCTGCTGAGCTCCGGCGTGTTCCTGTTCACCGCGTCACGTCCGTCTGCCGAGCAGGCGTGCGCCGTGCTGGGCGCGCGGGGCATCCCCGCGGCCGTCATCGGGACGATCACCGGCCCGGGAACCGGCGTGTGGGTGGAGCATCACGGGACGCGCCAGCCGCTTGCCTTCTCCGAGCAGGATGAGATCGTGAAGCTGGGTGCGAACGCGTAGAGAGCGCGTCGGCCTCTCGGCCATCCATGGCCTCGGCCGACCTCGCCATCCTGGCTACGCCTTCGGGCGCACGTCGAGCTTATCCGCCGGGAACCAGGTCGGGCTTTTTCTCCCATACCTTGGAATCGATGAAGATCTTCACCAGGTCCCCGTCGAGCTCGTTGTCCTTCACTTCGAGGATGAGGATGTCGAGGGCTCTCTGAGCCGGCACGGCGGGCTTGTACGGACGGTCGCTTGCCGTGAGGGCGTCGAAGATATCCGACACCGTCATCATGCGGGTCTGCACGGCGATCTCTTCACCGGGGATGCCCCGGGGATACCCTCCGCCGGTCAGCTTTTCGTGATGCCCGTAGGCGATCAGGGGGATGTTTCGCATCTCCTTTGTCCAGGGAATGGTGCGCAGGAATCGGTACGTGTGCGTGACGTGGCTCTCGATTTCCTTGCGCTCCGCCTCGTCCAGACTGCCCTTCCTGATCTTCAGCTTGGTGTACTCGTCGTCATTGAGAAAGGGGATGGTCGTCCCGTCTTCTTCTTCGAATGTCTTTCCGCGAATCTCGTCGAGGATCCTGTCCGGCTCTTCCGCCAGGACATTGGGGGCGTCCGCGGTAATGATGGTCTTCAGGTACCTGTCGATCTCTGCCAGGTACTCCGATTCTTTCTGGTCCAGCTCGGACTTCGCTTTCTCGTAGCCGTCCGCGCCCGTCCGGGAAAGGAGCTCGAAGCGCTCCTTCATGAGTCCGTAGAGCATCGCCTTCTGGATGTAGCCGAAGCGCAGCTTCACGAGCTCCATCTGCGGCCCATAGAGTTTTCTCGCCTTGACGAGCACGGGCTCGCGTACGCCGACCTTGCCGAAATCGTGCAGCAGGCTCGCGTACCGGATCTCCTTCAGGTGCTCCGAGGTGAAGTGCGTATCCTTGTAGGCGCCGCTGCCTGCCCTGTCCACCGCCTGGGCAAGGGAGACCGTGTAGACGGCCACCCTGTTGGAATGACCCGAGGTGGTGGGATCTCGAGATTCGATTGCCTGCACGGACGCTTTGACAAATCCCTCGAAAAGGGTCTCGATCTCCTGGTAGAGCCTGTTGTTCTCAAGGGAGACGGCAGCCTGGGAGGCAAGGGAGCGTACGACCGGCTCGATGTCAGGGCTGAAGGGTACGACGTACAGATCGGCATCTTCCGGTGACGTGATCCGCTGATTGATGTCCGTCTTGCAGTTGATGAGCTGGATCACCCCGAGGATCTCACCCTTGTGGTCCTGCATGGGCACCGTAAGCATGCTCTTGGAGCGATATCCGGTGGACTTGTCGACGCTCGGATTGAACCCGTACTCCTTGTCCGCATCGATATTGTAGGCGTCCGGGATATTGAGCACGGTGCCTGTCAGCGCGACGTAGCCCGAGATCATTTTCTTGGACGGCGTGAGCACGAACTCCTTGTAGTCCTGTGGATTGGAATCGTTTTGAGCGATCTTGAAGCGCAGCTTCTGTTCCCCTTCCGCCTCTCCGGGCTCCAGGAGGTAGAGTGTTCCCGCGTCGGCGCGCGTAATGTGGCGAAGCTGCTTGAGAATGTCATTGAGAAGCTTGTCATTGTCCCGTTCCGCGGAAAGGGCAATGCCGACTTTGAGAAGCTCCGAGTTCTCCGCCTCCTTGGCGCGCAGCAGCTCGTCCTTGCGCGCGAGCTCCCGTTCCAGGTGCAGCCTGCGGAAGAGGTTGCGCAGTGTCCGCTGGAAATAGGCCGGACTCTTGAAGGAGAATACCTCGTCGAAAAGGATTTCTTCCGAAAGGGAATCCGTGGGGGACGAATCCCCTTTCGGGTTCCACCGCAGAAGCGAACCGGGGGCAAGACCTGCCGCGCGGATGGCCTCGCTGTTCGCGTGTATGAAATCAGGATCAAGGAACCAGGCGACCAGATCCGTGACGTCCGGGCGGGGAGGAGTGAACGTGCGCACCCGCCTGACCGCCAGCCCTTTTACCTTGCGGACGGCTGCGGGCAGTTCAGGAATGCTATCCGACATCATCAAAACCAGCTTGGACACCGAGACTCCTCTTCTATAGTCTAATGAACGGCATACAGGTCTGCAAGGATTGACTGTATCAGCAGCGCGCACCGCTGCTTTGTGCGTCCCTTGAGGGGAGGATTTCCCTCCCTGACAACGGTCCCTGAGCCTGTCTCCAGCACTGCCCAGGCCACGGCGCCGTCCTGGCCCCGGGTCAGCCTCAAAGAATGGCGAAATCCGGCCCCGGGCACATCGGTACACTCCGAGCGCGCCCTGCCTAGATATCGGAAGATCAGGGCTTTTTCCCGCACGCTCCATCCCGCGCCGCGGAAATCGACGGCCAGGGGAAGGCCGATGCCTGCCTGCGGCAACGCGCCGGGATTGATTTCGAAAAGCCGCGCAATAGCCTCTCTGCGGGAATCCGCGGCAGCCGCCCCCCTGAGAAGGGGTATCAGAGTGATGAGCGCCTCCGCGGAGGGCTCTTTCTCCCAGAAAGGATCGAAGCCGGCGAGGGCCTGCTGGAGAAGAGCGGCGGAATGCCGCACCTTTCCCTCCTCCAGCGTGTAAAAGACCTCGGCGTGCGGCGTACGCGCGGTTTCCAGCGCCCGCGCCTCTGCCAAGTATTTCATTGCGACGTCAGGGTATGACTCGTTGCCCTTGTAGAACTCCCACCAGGCATCTTCAAGGGATCCCTGGCTGAGATACTCCTTCCCCACCTGGAGGGATGACAGGTGGAACCGCTGGGCGTAATACCAGGAAATGATCCGGCTGCGGGCCGCCGAAATGAGCGCAGCGCAGCGGTCCGGGAAACCGGTGGTCGGCCGGTCCGCTTCGCGGCGCGCCAGGCCGGCATAGATGCGTGCCAGCAGCTCGTACATATCCTTGAAATGACGCGTGATGTCCGTCCCGTAATACACGAGCCAGGCCAGATCCTTGGAGGCCAGAACTTCCTCCGCGTAGCGGCGGGCCAGGTCCAGGCGCCCGAACTTCTGAAAGAGTATCGCGAGGTTCACCTTGGAGAGTGGAGTGGTGTCTTTTGCATACGCGTCCTGGTACTCCTGCTCCGCGGAATCGAAGTCCATCCGCGCCTGGAAAAGCTCCCCGCGGGCGAGGTGTCCCGAGGGCCTGTCCCCTGTTGCAATCGACTCATCGGTGAAACGGAGGGCCGAGTTGTAGTGGAAGAAGTTGTGCTCCAGGAGGGAAAGGTTGTAGTACGCGATTGCGGCGAACTCGCGGTCCCCGACCCGCAGCGCCTCGTTCACCGATTTCAAATAATACTCGCGGGACCTGTCATAGCGGTTCAGACCCGAGTAGACGGTGCCCAGCGTCATCGCCATTCCCCGCTGCGTGCCCAGCCGCGCGATTCCCTTCAGCAGAACCTGCTCTCCCTTTTCGAGCTGGTGGGTTTTGAAATACATCCAGCCCAAATCATCCACCGTATCGGAGCTGTCCGGGTACTGTGTCAGGATCCGGGTCAGGTACTCGATGGCTCTTTTTTCCTGGTTGAGCTTTCCGTAGCAGCGCGAGATCTGGGTCAACGTGCTGAAATCTTCCGCCCCCTTGGTCTCGGCCTCCCGGTATTCACCCAGCGCGAGGGTGTACAGCTCTTTGTCGTAGTAGAGGTCTCCCAGCGCGAGGTTCGCCCGCGGCGATGTCGGGTAGAGCTGTTTTGCCCGTGAAAGGATCTTCACCGCGGTTTCGTAGGAGTTCTGTGTAATCGCCTCTTTTGCCTTTGACGAGAGACTGTCCAGGGTTTCACCCTGCGCGGCCTGGGCGGTGAGCGGAGTGATCGGGAGGGCGAAGAGGATGGCAATGATGCAGGCGGCAGGAAGCCTCATCCGCGGAGTCCCAAGGGGTTTGCCACTGCCAGGACCCGCCGCGGCCACGCAACTTTCGCGCGATAGGAGGCCATGAACCCTTCACGCGCCGCGCCCGCGGAGACCAGGTCATCCCGGGTGAATGTGTCGGCGAAGGATGCCTTGAGAAACATGTCTGCCAGCGGAGCCAGCGTAATGCCCCGGTCACGGCAGATCCGGCCGGCATGCTCGAGGGGCGACTCGGAGGCGCGGCGCATCATCCCTGCGCCGGCCAGGGCGACGAGGCAGAGACGGTACCACGCCTTGACCCGCTTCCGCGGATTGCCTGCAAGGAGGCCGGGAAGCAGGGGCAGAAGCTTCAGTGAGAAGAGGAACAGCGCATACAGGGCCGGCAGCGTCACGTACCAGAGCCGGGCAATGACAAGGGCAATCCGCGCGATCCGGGTTCCCCATCGGGAGGCAGACCCCACGAAGCTCGGCGCCGCCGGCGCCTGCTCAACCTGATCGGTCTGGTTCTTCAGTATCTCCGCGATCAGCTTCGCCATCCTGTCCCGGTCCGGCGCGGGGAAGGGGACGAAATCCTCTCCCGGGGCCGGCGTGTTGGAGGTGGGGTCGAACTCCACCCACCCGAGACTGCCGAAGTACACCTCCACCCATGCATGGGCCTGGAATGCGCGCACCTCGTAGAAGTTCAGCACTTCCGACTGGGGATCCACGTAGAAGCCGACCGCTACGCGCGCAGGGATGCCGAGGCTGCGGCACATCAGCGCCATTGCAAAGGCGAAGTAGGAGCAGTAGCCCTTCTTCGAAACGAACAGGAAATGGTGAAGCTGGTTTCCGTCCTCCGCGATGCCCGGCTTCAACGAGTACAGGTAGTGCGTCCTGAGGTATTCCTCGATGGCTGCCGCTTTCCCGTCATAGGAAGATTCCCCGGCCGTCACCTGCAGGGCGAGGTTGCGGATCTTCTCGTCGTTGCCCCCGCTGGTATAGAAGGAGAGCAGGTCCGGGGCCAGCGGAGGCTGGGCCGTCACCTTCCGCGGACCAGCCTCGGACCTGATGGCCCGGGAATCCACCCGGTAGACCCGCAGGAAAGACGAGGACTTCCAGTTCCTGAGGGGCGAGACGCGAACCGGATAGTTCAGCGCGATGAGGGACGAGGGGTCGATGGTGAGAAAGAAATACTCTTGGCTCACGTTCTGTCGATCGCGGTAGCCGGGATCAGGAAACGATTCCGGCGCATCCGGCACGACGGCGGGATACTCGTCGATCCCCTTGCCCCGTTCCATGAAAAAGTCCTGGTTGGGCGTATAGCCGGACAGCACGAACCGTCTCAGCAGGAATCTTTCCGCCTTGCCCTCCGTGCGGAAAAGGAGCACGGCCTCGTCCGACGTGCGGATTTCGCTTTCAAGACGCACAAAAGGGGCGAAGTCGAACCTGAACAGGGTGGGCTTCATCAGCCCGCCTCCTGCCTTCACCGCGCCTTCACCATATTTGCCCAGGAGGAAAAGGAGAAAGACCAGGAGAAGGGGCACGAGTATCCACGAGAAGCCCAGGACGGACCGGGCATCGATCCTGTCCTTTGCGCCGCCGCGCTCGCCTGCAAGGAGGATGACAAAGAACTCGGTGACGATGAAGAGTGCCAGCGCCCAGGCAAAGATCGAGGGATGGGCATAGAGGGTCAGCCGATATCCGGCCTGCGTCCAGAACACAAGGATGATCAGGAGAGCGTTCAGACCCGTCTCGATGACAATGAACGACCTTCGGCGCAGCGCCAGGAAGTTGAACAGCCAGACGACGGCATACGCCACGAGAGCGGGAAAAAAGTCCTTGTCAAAATAGAAGAACATGAAATCCGTTGCAGGTCCCGAGGCAATGGCGCGCTGCATCCTGAACACCAGGAAAAAGACTGCCCGCAATGCCACGGGGAGAACAGCCGCCAGGACCAGCGCAGGCAGAAGGCGCAGCCGCGCCTTCTCCATCCAGAGCCCGGCGAGCACGGCCAGGAGGAAGGACGCGCTCTGGAACACGAGGTCCAGCTGGTCGCGGAGCTGGAGAAAGGAATTGACCAGGAGGAAATAGAGGATGAAGTTTCGAATGAGGAAGAGCGTGAGCTCCCTCGCCCGCTCAGATCTCTGCGGCATGCCTCACCTTCCATTCCGGGCCTCGATAGGCGGCCAGGTCCCTTGCAAGCGCATCCGTGAACGCCGTTCTCTCCCGCCTGTCGGCTGCAACCGGCGCGCGCACGGCTCCCCGCTCGGGAAGGAACAGGAGCTCCTTCAGCCGTCGAGTCGGGGTGAGGATCTCCGCATCCAGGCCCTTGATGAACAGGCTCATGGTCCAGCCCAGGCTCTTCACCCTGGAGACTATCCGCTCCAGGCCCGGTGAGCCGGGCGAAGAGAAAACGGCGACATGGAGGCTGCGCGTGCCGGGCAGCTCGGGTTTCCACGCCGCGTCCGTCCACCACGCGTCTGCAAGGGCCGCGAGGACCGCCGGCCTGGACTCCTCCGTGTAGGACCGGCACGCCTGGACTCCCGGCAGGGACAGCATTACATCGATTCTCCTGCCGAGGAGCGAGACGAGAAGGGAAGCGCATGACTCCACCAGCCTGTCCAGGTAGTCCGCCGCGATGGCGTGCGGCACCAGGGGATTGGCCGTGCAGTCCAGTACAAAGAGTATCCGGGACTCCGGCGGGGGCACTTCCTCCCCGATGCGGAGAAAGAGCTCGTTCAGGTGCGCGAACACCTTCCAGTTGAGCTTCCGCACGTCGTCCCCGGGATAGTACTTGCGCGCCTCCAGCAGCTCTTCGCTGCGCCTGCGCCGGGGGGCGTAGACCGCAGAATCCTCGGCCTGCTCCATGAGCGTGGAAGTATCGGGGACTGGGGACAGGGACGGAAAGACGGTCAGCGTTTCACGGAGGGGGACCGGGAGCAGGTTGGCCGTGAAGCCGAGAAGGTCCCGCACTTCGAATACCGCTTCCGTGCTCGCATATGTGCCGCGGTATTTCGCGCTGAACGGGATGCTGCGCTCGTTTCTGCCCGGTACACAACGCAGGGTCACTGCATCGATGCGCCGTTCGTGCCAGTCTAGGGGTAGGCGAAGCCTCACCCCGATTCCGGGAGGAAAGGCGCGCGGCAGGCGCACCAAGACCTGGGCTTCTGTTTCTTCATCGGAAAAGATTCCGGCTGCCGGAAGGATGACCGACACAAGCTCGGGCCGCGCCGCCTGGCGGCGAAGCGAGAGCCGGAAGACATGGCCGGCCGCAAGAGCATATGCGCTGAAGAGCAGGAAACTGGACCCCCAGAAGAGGGCCGCCAGGTCAGCGCGGACCAGACCCGCGGCAAGGACGGCGAGAGAGAGCGCGAGGATCAGCAGACCGCGGATGGTAAAAGGGAAAACCGCCCTGGCCAGCCTGCCGACGGCGGCCGTGAAACGCGCGGGCGTCATTGGCGCTCCGCGCTAATAGGAGAGGCGCGAAAGCTCAGACATGACGATCTCGCGCACCAGCGTCTCGGCGTCCATGCGCGCGTCCTTCAAGCGCAGTCGGTGGGCGATGACCAGGGGAGCCAGGTCGATCAAGTCCTGGTCGATGACGTATTCCCTGCCGTGCACCAGGGCGCACGCGCGCGCCGCGCGCACGAGCATGAGGCTGCCCCGGGGGGACGCGCCCAGGGAAATGCCGCGGTGCGCCCGGGTGGCGGCGGATACGCCGACCGCGGCCCGCATCAGCTTCTCATCGCAATAGATTCCTTCCACCCGGACGCGGGCCGCCAGGATCTCCTCCTTGCCGCAGACGGGCCGCACGCGCGGCATGACCGTCTCAGAGGGGTCGTCCCGCACTATCCCCAGTTCCACCTCCGCGTCCGGGTAGCCAATACGCAATTTCATGAGGAAGCGGTCGATCTGCGCGAGGGGGAGTGGGTAGACTCCCTCCATCTCGACAGGGTTCTGCGTGGCGATGACGAAAAAGAAGGGATCCATTTCATAGGTCGTGTTGCCCACGGTGACCTGTCCCTCCGCCATGACTTCGAGGAGGGCCGACTGCACCTTGGGGGTGGTCCTGTTGATCTCGTCCGCCAGGAGCACGTTGGCGAACACCGGGCCGGGCGTGAAGACAAATGCCTTCCGCGCGGGATCGAAGACGTCCACGCCGGTGATGTCATAGGGAAGAAGGTCGGGGGTGAACTGGATGCGGCGGAAAACCACGGCGCTCCCCTTGCGGGAGCGTGAGATCAGCCGCGCCACTGTTTTTGCCAGGGTCGTCTTGCCCAGACCGGGTACGTCCTCTATCAGGACATGTCCGCCGGCCAGGATGCCCGTGACGAGGTGCTCCAGGACCGTTCTCTTGCCCCTGATGACGGATTCCAGTCCTTCCACGAGACGACGTGACAAAGCGTGGGAGCTCTTGAAGTCCATTGGGGGCGGTGCTGCAGGATTTATTCCGCGCCGGCGGGGGGCAGCCGTGTCACCCATCCGCAAGAATTTACCATCTTACTCGAGGAACGGATAGTACAGGAGGAGACAGGATTTCAACTTTTGCGTGAGCCGCCGCAGGCGCTCGAGGTTGTACGGGAATGTGAAAGCAACGAATTTTCGGAGGATGTACTGCTGGGTATCTCGCACGCGCTTCTGCGGAAAAAGCCACGAGATGCCCAGGCGTTCCCTCAGCACGGGGAGCAGGAAGCGCTTCACGGTCTTGTGGAACGTTTCCAGCTCTTCAACGCCCTGGTAGAGCAGCTTTTCTTCTCCCGGGTACAGGGATGTCAGGGACACGAGCTCCCGGATGTCCTGCACCGTGCGGAAATCGATGGGCATGCCGTCGATGATGAGGGAGAACCACGTGCGATCGAAATGGCTCTCGAATACTTCCTTCAGCTCGCCGATGATCCGGAGGATTTCCGTATCATGATGCGGCGGCTGGTCGATTGATTGTAATGCTGCTTCCGACACGTGCTTTTTTCTCCGTCCCTTTCCAATATCGGACGGACGTGACGCGGACTACAGGTGCATGTTTATGGTAGGCTCAGGCGCCGCGGATTCGGCGTTTCCGAGAACTGCGCGGTGTACCGCGGTCACGGTACACCGTGACATTTGTGCAAGGGGGGAGGGTTGGGGGGTCACATAAACCGTAACAGGTTACGATCCTCCGCAAAGGCCCGTACAGAGGTTCGACTCCTTTGCCCCCCATTTTTCAGTTCCGCGCGGGGGACCAGGGGTTTCTACTGGTCCTCCGCTCTTACGATTTCGTCCCAGTCATAGACGCCCCCGATCTTCTGCCCCGGTTTCAGGACCAGGAACTCCTCCGCATCCCAGTCTCCGTGAACCAGTTTGCGGAGGAGGCGCATGTCACCGGGGAGCTGGACGAACTCGCGGCCGCTTGCCTGTGCCTCTGCTTTTGCCTTCTCGGCAAAGCCCAGATGAGAGAGCTCCGGCACGTCGATGAAGACGATCTGGTTGTTCTGCTGCGAGGCGGTGAGTGTCTCCATGATGTATTTCGCATTTTCCGCGCCGTACAGGGCAGCATACTCGTCGTACTTTTTGTCCAGGCCGGGCACCTGGATTGCGCTTGCATCGTGTACCCAGGTGCCGCCCCGCTCCATGTAACCCACCGATGAGAAGGGGAGGCTGGGATTGTCTGAAAAATGTTCCTTGAACGCGCGGCGGGAGCCGAGGAACAGCGTGCAGCAGTCGTGCGCCCGGGGCATGACGAGCGGCGTCTTTTTTGCCGACGTGCCGAGCACGCCGTTCCCGCACAGCCCGAATCCCAGGAGTATGGCGTCATACGCGACGCTGCCGTTTTCCGCCGCGTCGATTCTGGACTGCACGAGGGAGCGCAGGAAGTCGCTGCGCTCGTGCGCGTTCTTTTCAGTGAACTCGAGATCGACCCTGTGGGGGGAAGTGGCCACGCAGAGGCACACCTCCCGATAGAATACCTCGCACGCAATCAGTTTGAGCACCATTGGACGGCTCAGCTTGCTTCGAGTGAGAGGATGAAGGTGTCCACGTCCTTTCTCTGGGACGCCTCCTGGTCTCGAAGCCGCGCAATGCTCTCCCGAAGCTTGGCCAGCTCGGTCTCCTGGTCGGTGAGTGTCTTCACGTACGTCTTGTACAGGTCAGAGCTCTGGGAGAGCCTGTCCATGTTCGACCCGATGCGGGACTGGTCATTGACGATCTCGTTCACCCGTGTCTCCAGCCTGGTGCGCTGGGAGACCGTGTCGGACACCTTCTGCTGGAGAGCGACAACCTTCTGGAGGGCCGTCTTGACCGCCTGGCTCACCACCTGGCTTGCCACGTAGAAGGCCACCTGGTCACCGCCGAGGCTGGCCAGGGACACGCTCTGCGCCACGGTGCGGATCTCCACGACGGAAAGCTTTGCGGTCTTTCCCGCGGCAACAGGGACGGCGAAACGGTATGCATCCCGCGTGCGCTCCGCCGGCTCCTTGGGCTCGGACAGGGTCCACTCCGGCTGGAAGGGATGCTCGAGCAGCACGGTCCGGTTCTTCGTGCCGCGGCTCTTGATCTCGTAGATCCGTTCTTTCTGCTGCCGGTTCGTGTAGAAGAAAACCCCCTTGCTGATCTTCACGGACACGAGCGTGACCGGGGAAGCGCCTTGCTGCGCATTCACCTCGGTGTCCAGATCCATGGCGTAGGTGACGAGCTGCTCGGCGCCCGGAGCCAGGTCCGTGATCTGGGCGTCACCGGCATAGGTTCCCCCGTCGAATACGGTAATGGGGCCCTGCATGAGATGGAGACTGCTCGCGTTTTTCAGCTTCACGGCGTTCAAGGGATACTTCGGGTCGGTGGACTCGTTGTACAGGGAGTACCGTTCGCCGGTGACCTGCTGGTTCAGGATGGGCAGCATGGCGGACTGCTGACGGGAGAGGGTGACCGGCTTGTCGATGGCATACTGGAACAGCTCGCCGACCTGGGCCCCGCTCGCCGCGGCTGCCACGCCCTGGGAGACGGAGAGCTCCCCCTCGCCCGGCCCTGTACCGAAAGCGCCCTTCGCCAGGGCACGGGGCGCGGCAGCGCTCCTGGCTGACGGGGCAGGGGCCGCCTGCGGCGCAGGCGCTTCTTCCGCCATTGCCGCCTCGTCCGCCGACTGTTTCTCTTCCATCGACATTTCATTCGTCCGCGGCCGCAGGGACTGGTAGAGCTCGAGCTGCACGACCGGCCGCTGCAGGTAGAGGGGCTGGTACAGGTCCATGATGAAAGTGATGGGCCTGCCCGATACGAGTGTGAGGGCCACGCTCTTCCAGTCCGTGTCCGAAGTGTTCTCCACCATGGCCCACCCCTGCAGAAGGTGCGGGCCCTTGTCCGCAAGGACGAGGCGGTAGCTGGTCTTCCACACGGGGGACTCGAGGATGTAGCCGATGCGTACACGGCGCGTGCCGGTCCCCGTGAAATGGAGCACGACCTTTTTCTTCTCTATGCCGTGGGAGGAGGAGAGGACCTGGAGCGCCTGCGCCAGGTCGTCCTGGACCTCCTTGCGGAGGAACCTTATCCCCTGGACATCGGCAAGGGCCAGGCTCGTGATGCCGGTCTGCGTGTTCAGGGTCAGGAAGTCACCGGTCACGTCACCCTTGGGACCGGATTGGAGCTGCCGCGTCTCTACTCCGACTATGGATCCGGTAAGCTTGTTCCCGCCGGTCATGCTCACCTCCACCGCCTCCCCCCGAGTCTGGGTGAGAAGGCCCGACAGGGTGGGGTTGGATGTCAGGTCGATGGAAAAGCTCTTGAGCGTGCGGGTGATCGGGTCCCGCGATGAATAGGTGACGCTGGAAATCGAACCCCCGTCCAGGTCGCGCAGCACGAGGCTCTTCAACAGATCGTTGATCTGGTCCGAGGAGAACGTGAGCTCCATGCGCGCGTTTCCCTCCACCGTGCCGTCGTGCTGGAAGTACCCCACTCCGCTCGTGAACAGCACGAGGCTGGAGATCGGGACCGTGACGTCCTTTTCCTCCGCCTGCGCGGAGGCGCCGAGCGGCGCCAGGAAGAGGAGGACCAGAAGGGAACCTGTGAGGGGACGCATTCGCTACTCCTTGGGCGCCGGCTCTGCGGGAAGCGCCGGCGTCGACTCTGCATGTGAAAAGATGAATCCGAACAGCCCGCCGATGACTCCCCCCGCAATGTGGGCAAGCTGGGAGATCGTGTCTGGGTTGAGCGCATTCACGAACTCGCGCACCAGGTAGAGGACCACGATCAGGATGAACGTGAGGGGAATCTCCCCCTGGCGGATATTGGTGAAAGAGCTGAGAAGGATGAGCATGAACACGATTCCGCTGGCGCCATACAGCCCGGTTCTGACGATCAACAAGTTCAGGATTGCGGTGGCAAGGGCCGTGACGAGCATCATGAGGAGGAGCGGGACCGACCCGTATTTCTCCTCCAGAACCGGTCCGATGAGCAGGATGAAAGAGAAATTGCCGATCAGGTGGGCCCACCCCTGGTGGCCGATCACGTAGGTGAAAAGCCTCAGCCACGAAAGCAGGGAGCCCGGCTCGAACACGGGAGGCAGGAGGAAAAATGTCCGGATGAAAAGGCCGCCGCTGATCTGGTCTATGAGCAGCACCACCGCGCAGATGAGGGCAAAAGAGAGAACGACCGGCGCGTTGTACCGTACGCGGAGTTTCATGACGCTCCTTCCGCACCGAGCCTGCGGGCAATCTCCGCCTGGATCGCGGCGACGAACCCGTCGATTGCCTCGTTTCGCGCACCGACTCCCTGCATCCGGGCGCCGCGGCCGCCGCCCTTGGCCCCGGCTATCTCGAAGAATGCCGGAACGATCTGCGCAAGATCCAGGCTTTCACCGAGGGAATGGGCGGCGATCCACTGGAAGCCGTCGGTCCCCCGATCCATGGCGATGCAGATCCTTCCCGGCGCGGCGATCACCCTTTCCGCGAAGGCTTTCAGATAGTCGCCCCCCGCGGCGTCAAATACACGTGTGATGAAAACGCCACCCCCGACCAAAGGAGCGCCGGGCAGCGACGCGTCCGCATCCACGGCCGCCTGCGCCACGCGCAGCCTGCCGAGCTCACGGGTCGACTCTTTTTCCCTTTTCAGGAGCTCCGCCACCCGGTCCGGGATGTCCGCCTCTCCGCAGGTGAGGGTCCGGGTCAGGCCTTGCACGAGGGAGACCTTCCGGCCGTAGTCCTCCAGTGCCCGTTTTCCCATCATGGCGTGGATGCGCACTCTCCCCCTGATCTTCTCCTGCGCAACCGCCTTGACGAGGAACACTCCCCCCGTGGAAGCCAGGTGCACCCCGCCGCAGGCGGCAAAGTCCCAGTTTTCGATTTCGAGGATCCGAAGCCTCCCGGCGTCGGGAGGAGTCCGGCGCAGCGGAAACTTCGAGACTTCCGAAGGGTCGATCTCGTGCAGGAGTACCCGCCTGTTCTCCTTGATGACGGCGTTGGCCAGGTCTTCCGCCGCGCGCAGGGTGTCCTCTGTGACCGCGTCCGCTTTGAGCTCTATCGTCGTATCGTCATCCCCGAAGTGCACGGAAACGGTCTCCAGCTTTCCCGCCCTGAGCAGCGCCTGGGAGAATATGTGCTGCCCCGTGTGCTGCTCCATGAAGTCGCGCCTGCGGTTTCCGTCCACCGATCCATGCACGGCACTGTGCAGCATCTCCGGACCCAATGCCGGCTCCACGCGGTGAATGATGTCCTCCCCCCGATGCTCCACCGCGAGCACTCGCGCGCCGCTCAGCGTGCCCAGGTCACACGGCTGCCCTCCGCCCCCGGGGTAGAAGCAGGTGCGGTCAAGGAGGACCGCGGAGCGGCCGTCTCGTGTTTCAATCTCCAGTACGCGCGCGTCGAATTCGAGCAGCGCGGAATCGTCGTAGTAGAGCTTTTCCGTCACAGATAGTGCATATCGCCATTCGTTCTCCTTGACAAGGCTCCGGGGCGATCCTACCATGCGCCTGAGAAGACCATTCTCTGAAAAGCCTTGAAAGGGGAGTTCCATGCCGGCACTGGCGTCGCTCGAAGAACTCAAGGACGTGCTCGCGCGCCTGGATGAGCTCAAGGCGCAGTATCCCGAGGCGTATGACGCTTTCGCGGGTCTCCTGAGAAAGTACCGCAAGGTGGGCTACAAGAACATCTGCAAGCTCCTGCTCGGCGAATCGACACCGGAAAAACTCAAAGGCGAGCAGTAGATGCAGGGACAGAGTCCGGGCACGCAGCCGCCATTCGAATACACGAGTACGCGGTCCGCCGGCGCCGTCGCTGCCTTCGACGTGGAGACCACGGGGCTGATTCCCGGCGTGGACCGCATTGTCGAGCTGGGCGCGGTCCTGTTCCAGGGCGAAAACATGCTTGCCTCTTTTGAACAGCTCGTCGACCCCGGCATCCCCATGCCGCCTGAGGCGCAGAAAGTCAACGGAATTTCGGACTGCATGCTGAAGGGAATGCCGGATATCGCGGCGGCCCTGCCTCCGTTCCTCTCTCTCCTGTCCAGGGGAACCCCCGTGGCGCACAATGCCGTATTCGACGTGGGCTTCATTTCCGCGGACATCATGGCCGAGGAGCTGGATGCGCCGGAAGGTCCCGTGCTGGACACCCGCGTCCTGGCCCGCCGGGCGTTTCCCGGCAGATTCAGCTACAGCCTTGCGAACCTCGTTCGTGACCTTGAACTGGAAGTGAAGGGCGCGCACAGGGCGCTTGCGGATGCGCACGCCTGCCGGCTTCTCTACCTGCGGTGCCTGAAGGCAGGGAGAATGGAGGAGCTCACCCGTTCGTGCGGGGAACCCCTGGATTTCACCACGCATGCGCCGCGCCTTGCGCGCACGGCTGCCGCGCTCCAGCAGGCAATCGCAGCAGGAGCCGAGGTGGAGATCGCCTATTGCAGCGCGCGGGGAGAGAAGACCGTGCGGACCATTCGGCCGCGGGCGTTCTCGTGCATGGGAGGGTCGGTCGGCGTTGTCGCTTTCTGCTCTCTCAGAAACGAGAGACGTACATTTCTTCTGGACTCGATCAGCGTGGTGCGAGCTGCTTCAATGTCGCCATGAAACGCGCGATATTCAGCATCGGGTGGCCTGCGGCGCCCGCCGACCACGAGGGGGAGTACGCGGTCATTGAATCCCAGGTCCCTGTCGAACGCGCAGGCTTGCTCGACGCCTGGCGGGGGCTCGCGGAGTCCCTCGATGTGGAGCTGTCGGCCTCCTGGCTCGTCTTTCGTTCGGGCGGGCCGCACCCAACCATTCCCAGCAACGTGTGCCGGGCCTTTCTCGGGACCGTGGCCGCCGCCAGCGGTGCGGAGCGTGTCCGCGCAATCCGCCGGCTGCAGGCGGAAGCCGCGCGCTCCCGGGTCGTCGCCGATTTCCAGGTCGTGGCGCGGCGATGCGCCGCCTTGCGGAAGGCGGGAAAGCGCATCGTGTTCACAAACGGCGTGTTCGACATGCTCCATATCGGGCACCTGCGGCTGCTGCAGGCGGCACGCGGACAGGGGGATGCCCTTGTCGTGGGCATCAACAGCGACGAGTCGGCCAGGTCCCTCAAGGGAAGGACCCGGCCGGTCGTGCCTCAGTTCGCCCGGGCCGAGCTTGTAGCGGCCGTGGGCGGGGTGGACCTTTGCGCAATTTTCTCCCAGCAGGACCCGCGTGCCTTGCTGCGCGTGGTTCGGCCGGACGTCCTTGCAAAGGGTTCCGAGTATTCACTGGCCGGAGTAGTGGGGAGACGCATGGTGGAGGGCTGGGGAGGCCGGGTCATTCTTCTCCCGCATCTCGAAGGATGGTCTTCCACCCAGGTGATCAGGAGATTGGATTCTCGAAGACGGGGAGCCGTGCCGCGCTCCCCCGCGGGAGACGGCAAATGGCGGTGACACACGAGGCGGCTGGGAAGATCGACGGCATCCTTGCAGGCGCTGCCCGTGAGGGCAGGAGCTCCCTCTACGAGCACGAAGTATACGGCATCCTTGCCTGTCTCGGGCTCTCCGTGCCGCGGTTCATTTTCGTGCGGGACGTCGCGGAAGTGGGAGAGGAAGCCCTGCGCGGGTTCGGCAATTCCCTGATCGTCAAGATCGTTTCTCCGGGAATACCGCACAAGCAGAAGCTCGGGGGCGTGAAAAAAATTTCAGCCTCTGATCCTCTCTATGTCCAGTTCGTGCTTTCCCGGATGCGGGACGAAGTGCTGTCCCACTTCGAGGACGGGGCCCGGCCCGAGGTCGTCGGCTTTCTCATCGCGGAGCACATCTCTTTCACACAGGCCCTCGGCTACGAGGTGCTGGTCGGCTTCCGTGAAGACCCGGCGTTCGGTCCCGTGCTCACGGTGAGCAAGGGCGGGGACGATGCGGAGTTCTTTGCCGCTCACTACGACGCGGCAAATCTCTTCCTGCCCCCCATGGAGTATGAGGAAGCGCTTGCCTTCACCCGGTCTCTGCACATCCGGTACAAGTTCGAGCAGATAGGGCACCCCGAGTACCTCGCGCTCATGGCCAACGCCATGGCGGAGTTCAGCAGCCTGGCCCTGCGCTACTCGCCCATGGCGGAGAAGCCCCGATTCGTGATCAAGGCCCTCGAGGTGAATCCATTCGCCATCTCGTCGGACGGACGGTTCGTGGCGCTCGACGGCCTCGCCGAGTTCGGTCCCGCACCCTCGCCCGAAGAGTGGAATCCGCGCGTGGACCTTGGGAACCTCGACGCTTTTTTCCAGCCCCGGGGGATCGCGGTGATCGGGGTCTCGGCTGATCCGTCGAAGTACAGCCTTGCCCGTGATATCGCGGAGCTTCTCCACGAGCTGCGCCGGGACGACCTGTACCTGGTCAACCCGCACGGCGGCACCCTGCGGCTCGGCAGCCATGACTACCCGCTGTACCGCGCCCTCTCTGAAGTTCCAGGGCAGGTGGAGCTGGCCGTGTATGCGGCACCTGCACAGAGCGCCCCGGAGTTCCTCCGTTCCCTGCAGGGAACGCGTGTCCGCGCGGTGGTGCTCATCCCCGGTGTGCCTTCCTCCGTTCCCTATGTCCAGTACGCGCGCGAGCTTCGCGCCGCGACTCCCGCCGGGATCCGCGTCATGGGCCCCAACTGCATGGGCGTGTATCACGCGCCGGCGCGCGGCAGACCGGGGATCAACACCCTTTTCATCAATGAAAAGCGGCTGGAGGTCAGGTCCTCCGATTCGGCAAACGTCGTACTGCTGACGCAGAGCGGCGCCCTGGCAGTCACGGTCATCGACAAGCTGCGCAATTGCAGGCCGCTGCGCTCGGTGGTCAGCTTCGGAAACAAGTTCGACGTGAAGGTGGGAGAGCTGCTGGCCCACTTCGCCCGCGACCCCTCGATAAAGGTCGTGGCGGTGTACCTCGAAGGCCTGGACGCAGGGGAAGGCCGTACATTCTTCGAGCGCGCACGGGAATCCACGAAGCCGATCATCGCGTACAAGGGCGGCCGCACGGAGGCCGGCGCGCGCTCCGCGGCGTCCCACACCGCTTCGATGTCGGGCAACTACGAGGTGTTCCGTTCAGCCTGCCGGCAGGCCGGGGTCATCCTGACGGACACCATCGAGGAGTACTACGATCAGATCAGGGCATTCTCCCTCCTGGCGGGCAAGCCGGCCCAGGGCAACAGGGTTGCAGGCGTGGTGAACGCCGGATTCGAGTCCACGGTGGGAGGAGATGAGCTCAAAGGGCTCACGCAGGCAAAGTTTTCTCCCGCAACCCTGGAGAAGCTGAACGTCATCAACCGGCACGGCCTGGTGGACACGTCCTCCCCCTTCCTGGATATCACTCCGATGGCGGACGACGCGATGTATGCCGAGTTCGTGGAGGCGATAATCCAGGACCCCGGAGTGGACTGCGTATTCGTGGCCGTTGTGCCGCACGCGGTGTCCCTCAAGACTGTGCCGGAAACCTGCAGGGACCCGGACGGGCTCGCGAGCCTGCTCGTGGGGATTTCAAAGCGGCATTCCAAGCCCATGGTCGTGTCGGTCAACGCGGGCCGGCACTACGGCGATTTTGTTGCCGCTCTTGAAGAAGGGGGACTGCCGGTCTATCCGGATATCCGTCCTGCCATCACGTCACTGGATACATTCGTCTCGTTCTGTCTCGGGAAGAAAACCGCATCGGCGTGCGTGCCCCGATGACCTCCGCGCGGTAGGCATCCCCATGGAAATGTTTCAACTCGTCGACAGGAACGGGATGCCTGTCGGGACGGCTTCCCGGGAGGAATGCCACGGAAATCCCCTTCTCATTCACCTTGTGGTGCACCTGCACGTGTTCGATGCGCACGGGCGGCTCTATTTACAGAAGAGATCAGCAAGGAAGGACACAAACCCCGGGCTCTGGGATACCTCCGTCGGGGGGCACGTCAGCACTGGGGAGGATGTGGCAGCGGCATTGATTCGGGAAGCGCGGGAGGAACTGGACATTGACGCGGCAGGCGGAAAGTTCCTCTATGCTCTTTTGAACGAAGGCACCTTCGAATCGGAATACGCGCAATGTTTTTCCCTCACCTGGCGGGGAGAGATCCACCCGGATGCTGATGAGATCGAGGAGGGGAGATTCTTCACCCTGGCCGAGGTCGAGTCCCTCATCGGCTCCGGCTCCCTCACACCCCTTTTCGAGCGCGAGTGGCCGATGCTCCTGCGCGCGCTCGGCATGTGAGGGCGTGGCCGGTCAACCGAGCTCGCCGCCGCGAATGGCGGGACGCGACGATAGCCATAAGGCGCATAGTACGTATGCTGGCTGTCAGTCGTAAAAACGGTGATGTCAGTCAGCTTGAGGGGTGAGATTGAAAAAAGCTCTGTGAGGGCGATAAGCCTCCCTCAACTCTTCCACTTTCTTTTCAAGTGTATTGTCGTTGTCAACCAGGTTTATATACAACCGGTGAAAAAGGGGTGAGACATACCTGTTGTCACGTATGATCTGCTCTTCATCACTTATAGGTTGATACACAGAGATAATACGGTGTGCAATGTCTTTCGCGAGCTGTTCGGCCTTCCCGCTTGGAGAGTTGAGCGGCTCAAATTTGGCTCTGACCTCAAGAACATACTTTCTCATGCCCTCTTCACTCCGCTCATCACGGGCGAAGGGGGAAACAAAGCCTCGTAGAGCCACAGTCGGGATGAACCATGAAAGGATTGTGCATGGATTTCGGAATAGCAATGTGCGGTGGCGCACATACGGCGGCCCGAGCCCTGGCTTCTTACGCGCAGGCTGTCTGACGGGCTGATTCTCAAAGAATTCTCTTGCAATGTCGATTTTAAAGTGACAATACTGCGACAATCGTAACGAAAACAGGCGAATGGTACACAATCCGTATTCCATCGCCCCTTACTTTGCAGGAGGTTGTCAAATGAAGATCGGCTGCGTCAAAGAGATCAAGAGGCACGAGTACAGGGTAGGGATGACGCCGCACTGCGCGAAATCGTACATCGATCACGGGCACCAGGTGATAATCCAGGCGGGCGCGGGGGCGGACGCGGGCTTCGAAGACTCGGAGTACGCCGCGGCGGGCGCGCGCATCGAGCCGGACCGCAGGAAGATCTTTGCCGGCTGCGACATGATCATCAAAGTGAAAGAGCCTCAGCCCGAGGAGTACGGGCTTCTTCGCGAAGGACAGATCCTCTTCACCTACCTCCACCTTGCCGCAGACCAGGAGCAGACCAAGGCCCTCCTGGGACGCCGGATCAAGGGTGTGGCATATGAGACGATACGCCTTCCAGACGGAACCCTTCCCTGCCTCAAGCCCATGAGCGAGATCGCCGGGCGCCTGAGCGTGCAGGAAGGGGCGAAGTACCTGGAAAAGCCTTTTGGCGGCCGAGGCGTTCTGCTCGGCGGCGTCCCCGGCGTGCCGCGGGGCAGGGTTGCGATCCTCGGCGGCGGGGTGGTCGGCACGAACGCGGCAAAAGTCGCGGTTGGTTTCGGCGCAGCCGTGACGGTCCTCGACGTCAATCCCAACCGCCTCGCGTACCTCGATGACATCTTCCGCGGCGAGCTTGCGACGCTTTACGCCACGGAGACAAACATCCATACGGTGGTGGTGGAGAGCGATCTGATCATCGGCGCAGTCCTCATCCCCGGCGCCCAGGCCCCCCGGCTGATCCGCCGCGAGCACCTGAAGCTGATGAAGAAGAGATCGGTGATCGTCGATGTAGCGGTGGACCAGGGCGGCTGCGTGGAGACGACCCGGCCGACCACGCACGACGACCCCGTGTTCGAAGTGGACGGAGTGGTGCACTACTGCGTGGCCAACATGCCGGGTTCGGTGGCTCTCACCAGCACTCTCGCCCTGACCAGCAGCACGCTCCCCTATGGTCTGAAGATCGCGGACCTGGGTCTCGAAGAGGCGTGTCGGAAGAATCCCGACCTCAAGGAAGGGCTGAACGTATACGGCGGTAACATCACATTCCCCGGCGTGGCAAAGGCGTTCGGCCTTGCGTACGTTTCTCCGGATACATTACTCTGAGGGGCGATGCAGCCGGATCAGACGGACTGGAAAATCATCTCCGTCCTCAAGGAAAGCTACGTTCCGAACAACACGATCGCCCGCAGGCTCGGCGTGTCGGAAGGCACCGTCCGAGCCCGGCTCAAGCGTCTGAAGGAGGCCGGCATCCTCCAGATCCGGGCCCTGATCAACCCTGACGTCCTGGAAAACCAGCAGCTTGTGATTGTTGCCATCCGTGTAGCGGAGTCCAAGCTGCTGGAACGCAAGGCGGAGGAGATCTCACGCCTGCCCAACGTCCTCTCGGTCTCCATTGCCTCGGGCCGCTATGATCTCATCACCGAGGTTCTCCTGGATTCCAACCGGGGTCTTGTGCGGTTTCTCACGGAGGAGCTTTCCACGATCAAAGGGATCCTCGCGTCGGAAAGCTTCATCATGCTGAAGAGCTACCAGAAGTACGTCTGATCCGCGGCCGCCGAATACGCGTTCGCGGAACGCGCCCCATGTTGACAATAGAATGCCCGCGGTGTTGACAATAGGTTGACAAAAGTGCACCGTCGAATTCCATGGATACGAGGAGCCGGATTCTCAATGCCCTGAGATCACGCCGCTCCCTTTCGGGCGCGCAGATCGCGGAGGTAGTGGGGCTGTCACGACAGGCCGTGCACCGCCATCTCATCCGCCTCCTGGACGAGGGGCGCGTGCGCCGCACCGGAAGGACCAGGGGAGTCCTGTACCGCCTTCCCGATCGCGGCGGAAACGCGCCGGCACCGCCGCCCGATCCGTTCCGTCACACGTACCGCATCGCCGGCCTGATGGAGGACGCGGTGCTCGCGGATGTGACCGTGCGCCTGGGGCTCACGCGTTCGCTGTCTGCCGCGGCCTACGAGATCTTCGCATACGCATTCACTGAAATGCTCAACAACGCCATTGAACATTCGCATTCACCGACCTGCACGGTGGACGTGACGCTGGCAGACCGCGAAGTCCGTTCGCAGATTCGGGATCAGGGGGTGGGGGTATTCACCTCGGTTGCCGAGCGCCACAATCTCGCCGAAGAGGAAGATGCGATCGGTGAGCTGCTCAAGGGAAAGGCCACGTCCCTTCCGGAGCGGCACGCCGGGGAAGGGATCTTCTTCACCTCGAAGGCATGCGACAGCTTTTCGCTCCGGTCTCACAGGCTCGAGCTCATCTTTGACACGCGGAAGAAGGACACTTTTGTGCATGTCCGCACCTACATCAAAGGCACGGATGTGGCTCTGCGCATCAGCCGGTCGGCGCGGCGCAGGCTCAAGGACGTGTTCTCCGCGTTCGCACCGGAGGAGTTCGAGTTCCGGTTCGATCGAAGTCTTGTGACCGTGCGATTCTTCGCCCGCGAGCATGTCTCGCGCTCGGAAGCAAGGCGCCTTTTGGCCCGGCTCGACCAGTTCCGCGAGGTCATTCTCGATTTTTCGGGAGTGCGGTCCATCGGGCAGGGGTTTGCCGACGAGATTTTCCGCGTCTTCGCGCACGCACATCCGGACGTCACTCTGAACCGGGTGAATGTCCTGCCGGGCATCGAGGCGGTCATCCGCCATGTTGTTGACAATGAAAAACAGCTGTCATTGACAATGGAGTGACAATCGCGTTCCGGTGCAGCCGCACCGAACACGAGGGGTGTGCGAACGGATGGAAGAAGAGCAAGGGGGACCAGATGAAGAGACGGCATATCGTCGCCGTCGTGGTCGCGGTGCTGTTGTGCGCGCACGCCGTCGACGCGAGCGCGCAGTTCAGGTTCGATTTTGAGGTCGCTTTCCCCGTCTTCGAAGGAATCAATCTCGGGGACCTGGGCGTCTCAGGAGGCGCGACCATCAGTCAGTACCTGTTCCTCCTGCCCATGATCGAGGCAACGTACCAGTTCGGAAAAGGCCCGGTGCGCTTCGGCGTGGGCGCCAAGGCCGTGACTTTCATCATCGAAAGCCTGCTGTGGCCCAACGCGTTCATCGAGATAGACCTGAATCCTGTCGTGATACGGGGGGACCTGGGCGGGGGTGTGTTTCTCTCTTTCGGGCGTGTGAACCAGGTCCCCGACACCAGCTGGACGTGGGTCGTCCCTCAGATCGATGTCAGCTTCGCGCACACCGACTGGTTCAGGCTCAGCGCCGGGGCCATTGCGCTGGCGCCGTGTGACGCCATGAACAAATTCGGGTTTCTCCTCTATGTGAACGCGCGCTTCATCGTTCTTTTCAAGTAGCACCCGTCCAGTCAGCTCCGCACTTCGTGGTAGTCTTCCGAGGCCTGGCGCGCCAGTCCGATATACACGCGCGCATTCTCCCGGATCTTCTCGAGCGTCGCGTCGTCCACCTGTTTGACTGCTTTTGCGGGGCTCCCTACCAGGAGGGACCGGGGAGGGAACACCTTGCCCTCGGTGACCAGTGCCCCTGCCCCCACGATGCTTTCTTTTCCAATCACCGCGCCGCTCAGGACCACCGCACCCATGCCGATGAGGCAGTCGTCTCCCACGGTGCAGCCATGCAGGACCGCGTTGTGACCCACCGTGACACCGGCTCCGATTGTGCACGGGAGCCCGGTGTCCACGTGCACGGTGGCGCCATCCTGGATATTGGTGCCCCGGCCCAGCGTGATCGGCGCAATGTCGGCGCGCAGCGTCGCGCTGAACCACACGCTCGTCTCTTTTCCCAGGGTGACGTCCCCTGCGATTTCGGCATTCCATGCCGCGAAGATCGCATCCCTCACCCGTGGGATCCTGTCCCCGATCCCGTGCACCATCGCGATCACCCTCCCTTTCCCGCCGTCCGTGCCGCGGCACCCGATTTCACCAGCTGGGCGCTTATCGATATCCTGTTCTTGAGCAGGACGCGCGCCCGTACAGTGGAATCCCCGGCAGGCTGGGCATCCATGAGGAAGACCTTTTTCTTCAGCACCCTCTGCGTCAGGTATGAGAGAGCCGCTGCGCGGTCTGACACGTGGATGTCCAGAAGGACCACCCGCAGACCGGAATCCAGCCTGAGCGAACAGTCCGGCGCCACGGACACCACGCTGTGGAGCGTCGGGCCGGGGGCCGGGGCCGTTCCGCTTTCGGCGGGGACGAGGTCCGGCAGCCTCGGTATCCAGGCGCCGTGCTCGCGCGGGGAGCCGGCGCGCCGGGCTTCCCGGCACACGGCGTCCCGCCCGAGCCTCTCCATGGCCAGACCGGCGAACTCTTCACTGATTTCGTAGCCGATGGCGTTTCTGCCCAGCGACCGCGCCACCGCCGCCGTGGTTCCCGTTCCCAGGAAAGGATCGAGCACCGTGTCGCCGGGAAAACTGAACATGCGAATCAGTCTGCGTGGAATCTCCTCGGGAAAGGGAGCCTCGTGGCCTTTCTTTCGCGCGCCGCCGAGCTCCCAATGGCCCGAAAACCAGGTCTTCCATTCGTCCCGGCTCATGGCGGCGCTCTTTTTCAATTCCGCTTCCTTCTTCTTCAGTACCCCCGGTTTCTTGAAGAGGAGGATGTATTCGAAGTCGATCTCGACGATCCCATTGGGTGGATGAGGATACGAGCCCATTACCGTTGCCCCGCCGGTGGTGTTCATCGTGGTCTTCTTCCGCCAGATGATCGAGCCCATATAGTCGAACCCGTGGGCGGCGCACTGGCATATCACTTCAGCGTGCAGCGGGATGATCCTGTACCGGCCGTAGACGCTGGCGCGGGCAAACTGGTCTCCGATGTTCACGCACATCCGTCCGCCTTCCCGCGTCACGCGGTGGCACTCTCCCCACACGAGCGACAAGTCGCGGAGGTATGCGTGCAGTCCCTGGCCGTGTCCGATCTGCCCGGGCACGCCGTAATCCTTTATCTGCCAATACGGGGGAGAGGTGACGATCAGCTCCACGCTTCTCGATTCGAGGTCGGCCATGCGCCGGCTGTCACCGTGGTAGACGAGCACGCTGATCCTCGCGGTCCGCATCGCGGGAGTATAGCCCCGGCGCCGGTGTTGACCAAGCCCCTGCAAATGTCCTGGTGTCCCCAGTACAGGACATAGTGTTTGACTCCCGCTGTTCCTGCTCCTTACATTTGGCTCAGGAGGATTTTGATGGACGTGATGCTTACCAGCGGCCAGAAGGCCCCTGATTTTTCACTCTCCGACCAGAATGGCCGGACGGTCACGCTTTCCGACTTCCATGGCCGCAAGGTGCTGCTCTATTTCTATCCGAAGGCGGATACCCCGGGATGCACCACGCAGTCGTGCGCGGTCAGGGATGCACGGCAGGATCTGAAGAAGCTCAAGGTGGATGTTCTGGGTCTCAGCCCGGATGCACCGGAAGAGCAGAAGAAGTTCGACATCAAGTACACACTCGGCTTTCCGCTCCTGGCGGACATCGATCACAAGGCTGCGGATGCGTACGGTGTCTGGGGGGAGAAGACCAACTATGGAAAAACGTACAAGGGCATAATACGGTCTTCGTTCCTGGTGGATGAAAAGGGTGTCATCCTGCGCGCTTGGTACAATGTGAAGCCCGAAGATACCGTGCCCAAGGCCAGGGAAGCCCTGGAGCAGCCTTCCACGGCGAAATAGCGTCTCCCCGGGGCGTTTCATCTCTCCGGCGGCGCTGCCGGCGACAGGTCGAGGGTCACGTCATTGTCGGCCGGCGCCGTGTCGTGCCAGAGACCCTCGACCAGGTCCCTCCTGCTTCCCGCAGCTATGCCGGCCACCAGACCCACGCCTCTGGTGCTGAGCATTTCTGTGCCCGTGAACTTCTCATCGCCGCGGAAATGAGCGAGGGAAGCCTCCGCAACCTGGAGACCGATGAAGGCGGCCTCTTTCTGCGGGATGCCGATCCCGGTCATGATCCCGACCACGGTCTGGGCAATACCCGCTGCAAGCCGATTTCTCGAGTATTCCCAGAAATCAATTCCCCGGGCGGCAAAAGAGGGAAGGTCCTTGATGAAGGAGGTGGTGATCACCATTTTCTGCTCCTTTGTGATCTCCACGGCGCGCACGGGACTGGGAAACGAGACGAGAGAGCCAGTCTCGATGTCATAGAGGAACCGACCGCTCTCCGTCGTTTTCTCCACGATGTCCTGCGCATGGAAGTGCCCGGTGAACACGGCACGCACGTTCCAGGCCGCGAGCATGCGGGAGACCTGCCGCCACCCGTTGACAAGATAGTCGCCGAAATACTTTGCCTGCCCCGCGAAGTGCTCCAGGACGCCGTGGTGCATCATGACGATCACCCCTTTGTCCCGGCGCAGGGCCTCGGCAAGAACTGTCTCGATCCAGTCGATCCGCTCCTGGGTGAGTCCTCCGCCCGTTTCAGACACGCCCCTGCTCATGTTTCCCGCATAGCTGGCAGAATCCACCGCCAGGAGCCATAGTCCTGGGACCGGCTCCGCGACATAGCTCAGCGAGCCGGGGTCCCGCATCAGGGCATCTCCATAACCGCAGCCCGCGTAGATTTCGGCAAAGGACTCGGGTGTGACGCTGGGGACATGCGCCCTTCCCGATGCGCGGAAACGGGCGGCGCCCGGGTTGAGGATATCGTGATTGCCGGGCACCACGTAGACTTTGACACCGGCGCGCGCCAGCCCGGCAAGACGCCGCGCCATGAGCATGTGGTCCTGGAGCTCACCGTCCCGTGTCAGGTCTCCCGGAATAAGGAGGAAGCCGACGGAGAGTCCTTCCACTTTTTCCAGTGCGGCGGCGAGGAGCTCACTGCTTTCCCGCAGAAGCTTGTGCTCGTTGTCATCTTCCCCGAGGCGTGCATCGAAAAGGTGAGGGTCGCTGAACACCGCAAAACGCGCAGCGGGGTACACAGCCGCGCGGGGGGAAGGCCCGGCCGCCGGCGTTGTGTCGGCTCCATACGTGTAGCGCATCCCGGCGCACGACCCGAGCAGGATGACCACTCCGCAGGAGATGACGAGGCAGATGGCCCGAAAAGCGCGCGGGGAGCTCATAATGGAGCATAAAACGGCGGCATGACTGGTTTCAAGATTGACCTTCGCTTGACCAACGGGTCGATTTCGTGGCACCTAAGGGCCCAATGAAACGACGAATGTTTTTGCTCGCGGGGCTTTTTGTTGCAGCCGTCGCATTCTCTCAAACCATGCCGAATATGGCAACGAGCTCGCGGCGTGAGCCGCCTCCACCCCAGGACGGGAAAGGGAAGGACACGGCCATCGTGCCCATTCTCGTCTACCATGCCATCAGGCCGTACATACAGTCGGATACTGCGGGCGTCCGCAGATACATCGCCACTCCTGCCACGCTCGAAGCGGAGCTCTCCTGGCTGAAGACCAACGGTTTCACATCGATCACATTCGATGATCTCACGCGGCACCTGACGCATGGCGACGCCCTGCCGCCGAAACCGGTGATCCTCTCCTTCGACGATGACTGGGAAGGCCAGTACTCCTATGGGCTGCCCCTGCTGAAGAAGTACGGCTTCACCGCCACCTTCTATGTCTGGGTTGTCGTGGTGGGAAGAAAACACCACATGACCTGGGACGAGGTGAAAGCACTTGATGAGGCAGGCATGCAGGTCGGCTGCCATACTCTTACGCACCCCTATCTGCAGCGCATAAGGGACGACGAATCGCTGCAACGGGAGATCCTCGGCTCCAAGCAGACGATCGAGAGACATATCGGAAAACCGATCACGAGCTTCGCGTACCCTTTTGGCCAGTATAACGAGAGGGTGGTGTCCTTTGTGAGGGAAGCGGGATTCACGAGCGCGCGCAGCACCTGGCCGGGGGTCGTCCACAGCAGTGACGGTCTTTTCAGCCTCACCAGCCTGATTCGCACGGAGGCCACACAGAGCCTGGAGGATGCGCTGACGACATACGTCGATGAGGCATCCACGCGCGCCTCTGCGGAGACGCCCACGAGAGTCGCTGCGGAGACATCCGCTGTACTGGGTCTGCCGGGCTACGACCCGGCGGCCCTGAGCTCGGCCGGCACCCCGACCGCAACCGTCGAAGATCCCGTGCGATAGCGCAGCTTCGCCCTTCCGCGGTAGCCCGCGGAGTTGAGCGAAAGGCCTGCGGGCCTCCTTCCGCAGGCTCTCGGCGTTTGCTGCGCAAACGCCTGCCGCCCTTCGCACGCCTTTCGGCGTGCTATGCGTCCATGTGCTCGTCGGCCCTCGCCATCCAACTCCGCGGGGTACCGCGGAAGGCCTACGCCTTGAGCGGCACCAGCAGCAGCGGCACGCGGGTGCGCGAGACGACACGCGCGGCCACGCTTCCCTCCCAGAACGCCACGGTTCCCGCTCTCCCGTGGGTGCCCATGACGACCATGTCAACGTCCAGCCGCCGCGCTGCCCTCACGATTGCCTGCGCCGGGTCACCGCGTGAAGCCTCGCTGCCCGCCTCCACTCCCGCCCGCGCGAGCTCTTCCGCTTTTGCAGCCAGGTAGTCACCCGCCGCCGCGCTTTCCATCTCCAGCTTGAGCCGCGTGGCGCCGGGGAGAAGCATCCCTGCAGCGGCCTGGGAGCCGGCCAGCTCTCCAAGGGTCGGCACCACCATGAGGAGATGCACGCGGCAGGCGAATGCGGCGGCCAGGGCCGACGCCACCGGCAGGCTCTTCTCATGCGCCGGATCGCCGTCAAGCGGGGCAAGAATCGTTTGCCACGTGTCGGCCGGTCCGGAAGCGCCTGAGGCAGCCTCCTCCGAGGGCCGGACCAGGAGCACAGGCGTGACTCCCTGGCTGAGGACCTGCTGGGCTATGGCCCCGAAAATGAGTCGGCGCGCGCTGCCCTTGCCGTGCGTGCTCATGACGACAAGGTCAGGGGCGAGCTCCAACGCGTGCTCCGTGATGCTTGCTGCAACGTCGCTCACCTCGGCGGTGTGCACGTGCGTCTGGACGCGGAGGCCGGCGAGCACCGGGCGGCACGCCACTTCGGCCAGGTACGCCGTAGCCTCTTCAGCAGTGACCAGATGCCTGTCGCTATGCACCTCGGCGGGGGCGTGCTTCTCAACGATGTGCATGAGGGTCAGCTCCGCGCCCATGCGCGCCGCTATCTGCGCGGCCGCGGGGATTGCCGACTCCGACAATCGTGAACCGTCCAGGGGGACCAGGAGATGCTTGAACATCGCATCACCCTCCTATGAAAGTCTGGTACAGCAGGTAGAGATTGAGACCGACGATGATCGCGGCGGCCGCCCAGGCAAGGATCGTGGTGACGGGCGTGTTGACCAGCGTGCCCATGGTCTTTTTCCGCTGGGTGAAGATCACCAGCGGGATAACGGCGAAGGGGAGCCCGAAGCTCAACAGGACCTGGCTGATGACAAGCGTTCGCGTGGGGTCCAGGCCGATGAAAATGACGGCCAGCGAGGGGATCATTGTGGCCAGACGGCGCATCCAGGAAGGAATCCGCCTTTTGAGAAAGCCCTGCATGATCACCTGGCCTGCCATGGTGCCTACCGTGGATGAGGAGAGACCCGAGGCGAGCAGGGAGAGGCCGAATACCCAGCTCGCCGCCTTGCCCAGAAGCGGCTCGAGAGTCTTGCTCGCTTGTTCCAGGGTGCCGATCTGCGTCAGTCCCTGGCTGAAGAATGTGGCCGCGGCCATGATGAGCATTGCCATGTTGATGAGGCCGGCGACACCCATGGCGATTGACACATCCGCGATCTCGAACCGCAGGAGCCTGCGCAGCTTTGCAGGCTCTTTTGCCACGATGCGGTTCTGCATGAGCGAGGAATGCAGAAAGATCGCGTGCGGCATGACCGTTGCTCCGAGGATTCCCACGGCCAGCAGGATGCTTTCCGGGCCGGCGAGCTGGGGAACAACGGCATGGAAGAGCACCTGCCCGAGGGGCGGCTTGTCCAGGATGGTTTCCACCAGGTAACTCACCGCGATGATGCCGACGAACCCGCTGATGACGAGCTCCAGCGGCCGAAATCCGTACCGCTCGAGGCTGAGGATGATGAAAGTGACCGCCGCGGTCAGCAGGCCGGCGATCCAGAGCGGGATTCCCAGAAGGAGGTAGAACCCCACGGCAGCGCCGAGGAACTCCGCGAGGTCGGTGGCCATGGCCACGATCTCCGACAGAATCCAGAGGAAGACAACGAACGGCCTCGAGAAGCTGGCCCTGCAATGCTCGGCCAGGTTCATCCCCGTCGCGATTCCCAGCTTTGCGGAAAGGGTCTGCACGAGCATGGCGATGAGATTGCTCGCCACGATCACCCAGAGAAGCATGAAGCCGAACTGGGCCCCTCCCGATATATTCGTGGCGAAATTTCCGGGGTCCATGTAGGCGATGCTTGCAATAAAAGCGGGCCCCATGAACGGGAGGATCCGCTTGAAAAGATTCTTCCTGCTTTTTCCGTCGAGCACGCTGCCCCCGCTTTGAGCGGTCTTCTCACTCATTGATGAGGGGCGCACTACGATCAACCTTCCTTTGCCAGGTGTGCGTCCAGATGCTCGATGCATTTCGCGTAGCCCAGGAGGGCGACAAAGCTCCCGATGCGCGGCCCCTGGGACTGCCCGATGAATATCCGGTAGAGAGTGCGGAACCAGTCCTTCATCCGGATGTCCCTGTCCTTGGCCACCTGGAACGCCATGGTCTGGAGCGCATCAGCATCCGGCGCTGCCCCTGCAGCAGAGAGACGGGCAAGCTCGTCCCGGAGCGCCGCAACGGCCGTGTCCAGGTCGTGATCCGCGCTCTCCGTGGTGCGCGCGGGCAGCACGACTTCCCTGTAGTAGGCCAGAGCGTCCTCGATGAGCTGGTCGTAATAAGCCACGTTGCCTGCGATGTCCGGCTGGTACTGCAGGAGATAGTCGCGCACCACCCGCGCATTGTCCTGGCTGAGGGCCATGACGAGCTCGAGGATCATCGAGTAGGTGATGATCTTCTGGTTGGGCAGCCTGCCCGCATGGGACCCCCGCGAAAGCCGGGAGATGAACGGCACAGGCGAATCTTCCGCGCCGTCGTCGTGCGCCACGAGGTCCAGGTACTGGTCCACGATCTCGGGCAGAAGGGGCAGGCCCATTTTCTTGGCCTGCTGGGGCTTCATGTACATTATATAAAGGAGGGAATCCACCGGAGCAAACCGCAGCCACTGTTCGATGGAGATCCCATTACCCAGTTTCTTCGAAATTTTCTTGCCCTTCTCATCCAGGAAGAGCTCGTACTTGAAGAGCTCCGGCGGTTCGGCACCCAGTATCTTCACGATTTTCGAGGACATTCGGGCCGAGTCCAGCAGGTCCTCACCGTGCATCTCGTAGTCGATACCCAGGGAATACCAGCGCAGCGCCCAGTCCACCTTCCACCCGACCTTGCATTTTCCGCCAAGGACGCTCGTGGCTCCCTGGTGGCCGCAGGCTGCGTATTTGCCCTGCAGCGGAGAGTCGCAGGCATAGGTGACGGAGAACGACTTTGTATCGAGCCCGGTCACGCGCGTCGAGTACACCCGTCCGCAATTCTGGCATACGGGGAAGAACGGGCTCCAGGCGGCCCGCTTCTCCTCCGCGATGCTGGCTTTGAACAGCTCGCTGATGGCCTGGTAGTGCGCCATGACCCTTCGCAGTCCCTCGTCGAATGCGCCCGAGGCGTACGTGTCGGTGGAAGAGGCGAACTGGTAGGTGAAGCCGAACGAGTCGAGGAACTCGCGAAGCTTGCGGTTCATGTAACGGGCAAATGACTTCTCTTCCCCGAACGGATCCGGGATTGCCGTCAGGGGCTTGCCAAGGTGCTCCTTCAGCACGAGGGCGTTGGGAATATTCTTTGGTACCTCGCGCAAGCCGTCCATATCGTCTGAAAAAGCGATGATGCGTGAGTCGATTTCGGGTGCGAGCGTCTTCAGCGCCTGCAGCACAAAGGAGGTGCGGGCAACCTCTCCGAACGTTCCGATGTGTGGAAGCCCTGACGGTCCGTATCCCGTCTCCGCGGTCACTGAGGTCTTGCCGATTTTCTGCAGCCGCTCGATGATCCTTTGCGCTTCGACAAACGGCCATTCCTTGTGCGTCATAAGTGGGTTCGTCATATCCTTTTGGCCGGTCGGAGTCAAGGATTTGGGTTCAGCGGAGAGAAATTCTGTTGGCCGCGTCCGCGATTGGAGAGTACTTTAAAGGCAAGACGGTGCCATGGAAGAGAAAACAAATGGACGGAGGTGCACGGGCGCCCAGGCCGTGGTGCACATACTCGAAAAGCAGGGGGTGAAATACGTTTTCGGCCTGCCGGGCGGGGCGGCCATACCCCTGTTCGATGCGCTGGTGGATTCCTCCATCCACCTCGTGCTCACCCGGCACGAGCAGGGGGCCACGCACATGGCGGACGGCTACGCGCGCGCCAGCGGCAAGCCCGCCGTGGTGCTCGTGACCTCGGGTCCCGGCGCCACCAACACCATCACCGGCATCCTCACCGCGCAGATGGACTCGGTGCCCATGGTGGTGATCACGGGGCAGGCGAATGTCAAAGACCTCGGCATGGACGCATTCCAGGAAGCCGATGTCTCCGGGATATCCCTTCCCATCGTGAAGCACTCCTACCTGGTCAAAAACGCATCCGACATTCCCCGGGTCCTGAGAGAGGCGTTCTATCTGGCACAGTCCGGAAGACCAGGCCCCGTGCTGGTGGACATCCCGCGCAACTGCTCCAATGCCACCATCGAGCTGAAGGAGGATGAAGAGTTTCATCTGCCCGGGTACAGCGTTCCGGGAGCCGGCGATCCCGCGCAGGTGGCGTGCGCGGCCAGGATGCTGCACGCGGCAAAACGGCCGCTCCTCCTGGTGGGACACGGCGCAGTGATCTCCGGGGCGGGCGCCGAGCTGCGCACCCTCGCGGAGCAGATGAGAGTTCCCGTCACCAACACGCTGCTGGGCAAAGGCGCATTTCCGGAGACTCACCCGCTCTCCCTCGGGATGCTCGGCATGCACGGCACTGCCTATGCGAACAAGGCGGTGGTGGACTGCGACCTGATCATGTCGATCGGCTCGCGATGGGACGACAGGATCACCGGTACCCCTGCCACGTTCTGCCCGAACGCGGTGAAGATACACATCGATATCGACCCTGCGGAGATCAACAAGCTGTACACAATGGAGTGCGCCATTGTCGGAGATGCGCGCACCGTCCTGGCCGAGCTGAACAAGCACCTCGAGCCGGGAGACACCACCGCGTGGCTTGCCCAGATAGAGGAATGGCGAAAGGCCTACCCGCTGCACTATCACCGGCGGGGGACATTCGAGGCGCAGCTCGTCATCGACGAGCTGTACCAGCTCACGGAGGGCAAGGCAATCGTCACTACGGACGTGGGCCAGCACCAGATGTGGGCCGCGCAGTTCTACCGCACGGATGAGAGGTTTCACTGGATCACGTCCGGGGGCGCGGGAACCATGGGCTTCGGCTTTCCCGCCGCAATCGGCGCGCAGCTCGCGCAGCCGAACGAGCTGGTGTGCGCCATCGTCGGCGACGGCGGGTTCCAGATGACCATGTACGAGCTGGCCACCGCGGTGAACCTCAAGCTGCCGCTGAAGATCCTGATCATCAACAACCACTTTCTGGGCATGGTACGGCAGTGGCAGAATCTTTTCTGGGAAAACCGCCTCTCCGGCGTGGACCTGGTCGGAAACCCGGACTTCGTGAAGCTCGCGGAGAGCTATGGGTGCAAGGCTTTCAGGATCAAGAGGAGCGGTGACGTGCGCACGGTGCTCCAGAAAGCCCTTGCCTGGACGGAGGGGCCCGTGGTCATCGACGCGGAAGTGTCCAAGGAAGACAATGTATTCCCCATGATCCCCGCGGGGTCCTCCATAAGTGACATGATCCTCGGCCCTCCGCGGAAGGAGCGCCGATGAGCACGACGAATGGGGGACTGAAAAAGCACCTGGTGAGCCTTTACGTGGCGAACAAGTTCGGCGTTCTCAACCGCGTGGCGCTCGTGTTCGCACGCCGGGGCTTCAATATCGACAGCCTCGTGGTCTCCGAGGCATTTGATCCGGACTTCTCGCACATGAATATCGTGGCAACGGGAGACGAGAAAACCATCGGCCACATCATCAAGCAGCTCAACAAGCTCGTTGACGTGGTGCACGCAGCGGACAATACCGGGAAAGACGTGATCCAGAGGGAGCTCGCGCTGGTCAAGGTGCGCTGCCCCCCCGAGAAGCGCACAGAAGTGCTGGACGTGGTGCATACCTTCAAGGGACAGGTCGTGGACCTGACTGATTCGGCCCTCACCGTGCAGGTCACTGGAAACACGGAGAAGGTGGACGCCCTGCACAAGATGCTTGACCGCTACGGGGTGATAGAGATGGTACGCACAGGCAAGGTCATTGTCGCGCGCGGACAGGAGGTCACGTGACCGGAGGGAAGAACCTTCTGGACAAGGTGTGGGACCTCCACAAGGTGGGCGTGCTGCCCTCCGGCCAGGACCAGCTCTTCATCGGCCTGCACCTGGTGCACGAAGTCACCTCGCCGCAGGCATTCCAGGCCCTGAAGGATCGGGGGCTGAAGGTACTATTCCCTGGCCGGACCTTTGCAACCGTGGACCACATCGTGCCCACTGAGGACCAGAGCCGTCCCTTTGCAGATGAGCTGGCTGAAGCCATGATGCAGGCCATCGAATCCAATACGCGCGAGCATGGAATCCAGTTCTTCGGCCTGCAGACGGACTTCCAGGGGATCGTGCACATCATCGGCCCCGAGCTCGGCCTGACCCAGCCGGGCATGACTATCGCCTGCGGAGACTCGCACACCTCCACGCACGGAGCCCTGGGGAGCCTTGCATTCGGCGTAGGCACCTCCCAGATTCGCGATATCCTGGCCACGCAGACCCTTTCCCTCATGCGGCCCAAAGTGAGACGGATCGAGGTCTCCGGCACGCTGGCCTCCGGCGTGTATTCCAAGGACCTCATCATCCGCATCATCGCCGACCTGGGCGTGAACGGCGGGATCGGGTTCGCCTACGAGTACGGGGGACCGGCAATCGAGGCGCTGCCCATGGAGGCGCGGCTGACGCTGTGCAACATGAGCATTGAGGCCGGGGCCAGGGTGGGGTATGTCAATCCTGACGCGACGACCTTCCAGTACATCCGCGGCCGCACGTTCGCCCCGCAGGGCGCCGAGTTCGACAAGGCCGTCCTGTTCTGGAAGAGCATCGCCTCCGAGCCGCACGCGAAGTTCGACGACGTATTCAAACTGGACGGCGCGGCCATCGAGCCAATGGTTTCCTGGGGAATCAACCCCGGCCAGGCAGTCGGGGTGACCCAGCGCCTGCCCCGGGTTGCCGACGCGCCTGCCGAAGAACAGGAAGTCCTGAAAAAGGCGTACGCGCATACAGGCTTCGAGGAAAACAGGCCGCTGAAGGGCCTGCCCGTGGACGTGGCGTTCATCGGTTCCTGCACCAACGGAAGGATAAGCGATCTGCGGGAGGCTTCCCGCGTGCTGGAGGGAAAGAAAGTCTCTTCACGGGTAAAGGCTCTCGCCGTGCCCGGTTCCCGCAGCGTCGCGCGTCAGGCCGAGGCGGAAGGGATTGCCGAAATCTTCCGCGCTGCCGGTTTCGAATGGCGCGGGGCAGGGTGCTCCATGTGTCTTGCCATGAACCCGGACAAGCTCACGGAGAGGCAGGTCTGCGCCAGCTCATCAAACAGGAACTTCATCGGAAGGCAGGGATCCCCCCGGGGCCGCACTCTTCTCATGAGCCCGGCAATGGTGGCGGCCGCGGCCATCGCAGGGGAGATCGTGGACGCGAGGGATCTGGAATCCGCGCACGCGCGGCGGAACAGCTGATGGCATCTGCAGACAGTGCCCGCGGGAGGGTCCAGGGCAGGGCAATCCCGCTGCCCGGGGACGAGATCGACACTGACAGGATAATTCCCGCGCGCTACCTTCGCGAGATCAGATTCGAGACGCTGGGGAAATACGCCTTCATCGACGAGAGATTCGACGAGAGGGGCAATCCCCGGCAGCACCCGCTCAACGATCCCCGGTTCAAGGGCGGCACGATCCTCCTGGTCAACCGGAACTTCGGATGCGGGTCCTCCCGTGAACATGCTCCCCAGTCCCTGATGCGGATGGGGATCCAGGCATTCGTCGGGGAGTCATTTGCCGAGATTTTTTCCGGTAATTGCACGGCGCTGGGACTTCCGGCCGTTCGCGTTTCCCACCAGGACGCGCTCGCGCTCATGGCGCGGGTTGAAGCCGATCCCACCCTTGACCTTGTCATAGACCTGGAAGGCTCCGTTCTCACGGCAGGGCCTGAGCGTTTTTCCTTCACCATGCCCGAGTCAGACCGCAGGAGCCTGGTCACCGGGGAGTGGGACACGACATCGGTCCTGCTGGCAAACGAGGCTGGCATCAGGGCGGCGGCGGCGCGGATTCCTTACGTGAACGGTTTCCGAGGATAAGGGGCTGCAAATGAAGACTTCCACTGAAAAACTGAACACCCACAGCAGGATCATGACCGAAGGGGTCTCCCGGATGCCCAACCGCGCAATGCTTCGCGCGGTCGGCTTCACGGACGAGGACTTCGACAAACCCATCATCGCCGTGGCCAGCGCGGGGAGCGAGGTCTCGCCGTGCAACGTGCACCTGGATGACCTGGCGGCAATTGTCAAGGGCTCGATCCGTGAATCCGGCGGTGTGCCGCTGAAGTTCAACACCTTTGTCGTGACCGACGGCGAAGCCATGGGTCACGAGGGAATGAAGTGCTCCCTGGTGAGCAGGGAGGTCATCGCGGACGCCATCGAGCTGGTCGTGCGGGGCCACCAGATGGATGCCATACTGGGGATCGGCGGGTGCGACAAGACCATCCCGGGCACGGTCATGGCAATGGCGCGCCTGGACCTGCCCAGTGTTTTCGTCTACGGCGGCTCGATACTTCCCGGCACCCATAATGGAAGAAATGTCGACATCGTGAGCGCCTTCGAGGCAGTGGGGAAATTCAGCACGGGTGAAATCACCGAGAAGGAGAGGCACGGAATCGAGTGCGCCGCCTGTCCGGGACCTGGGGCCTGCGGGGGCATGTACACGGCAAACACCATGGCATCCGCCATGGAGGCAATCGGCATGAGCCTGCCCGGCAATGCCTGCATTCCCGCGGTCAACCCCGGCAAGAAGAAGGATCTGATCGGGGCCGGCCAGGCCCTGATGGAGCTTGTTCGCCGCGGCATCACGCCGCGCCGGATCATGACCCGGGAGGCGTTCGAAAATGCCATCCGCGTGTCCCTTGCCGTCGGCGGCTCCACCAACGCCGTGCTGCACCTCCTGGCCCTGGCCGTAGAGGCGGAGGTCAAGCTGGATATCCGCGATTTCAACGCCTTTTACGATTCAACTCCGACTCTCTGCGACCTGAAACCGGCCGGGAAATATTCGATGAACGAGCTGTTCCTTGTCGGAGGCGTGCAGAAAGTGATGCGCATGCTGCTGGACGAGGGTCTGCTGCACGGTGACTGCCTCACGGTGACCGGCCGGACCGTCGCGGAGAATCTGGAGGGTATATCCACGGACCTCGGCGGGCAGGATGTGATCCATTCCTTCGAGAATCCCGTGAGCCCGAAAGGACCGATCAGCGTCCTCATGGGCAATCTTGCAGAGGAAGGCGCAGTGCTGAAGACCGTGGGAATCGGGGAGTTCGTCCATCGAGGCCCGGCTCGCGTATTCGAGAGCGAAGAACAGGCCCTCGAGGCGATCCTCAGCAAGACGATCAAAAAGGGTGACACCGTGGTCATCCGCAACGAGGGCCCCCGCGGCGGACCTGGAATGCGGGAGATGCTGGCTCCCACGTCGGCCCTGGCAGGCGCAGGTCTCATGCGTGACGTTGCCCTGATCACCGATGGCAGGTTTTCCGGCGGCAGCCACGGCATGCTGGTGGGCCACATATCACCCGAGGCGAGGGACGGCGGAACCATTGCGCTGCTGAAAGACGGGGACCTGATCACCATCGACGCCCGCGCAAAGACCCTTTCCGTCGATCTTTCACCGGCGGAGATCGCCAGCCGCCGCAGGGCGTGGAAGCCGCGGGAGATCGCCTACACCACGGGCGCCCTTGCCAAGTATGCGCGTCTTGTCTCTTCCGCCAGCCGGGGGGCGGTAACGGGCTGACACGCACCGCCCGACGGTCGGTATCCGTAGGGCGGCAGGCGCGCAACTCCGCCAGCTCTGCCAGCTCTGCCAGGAGCAGAAGGGAGCAGAAGGGAGCAGAAGG
>CAYTGX010000021.1:0-14468 GCA_964437385.1 uncultured Spirochaetaceae bacterium | reverse complement strand
CCGCCAGCTCTGCCAGCTCTGCCAGGAGCAGAAGGGAGCAGAAGGGAGCAGAAGGCGCGCCGGGAATCCACGTGCGGGTCCGGCTGTCTTTTGCTTGCCATCTCCCTACACGCCCCTAGGCCCCTTCGCCGGGGGACAAAGCGCCCCGGGGCTTGTTCGGTATTTGTGTTTTATCGCCTCGACCTTTTGGCCGAAGCTCCGCCGCCGCCCAATACAATGCTCATTCCCAGCAGGAAACCGAGATTATACCAGCTGCCCGTGTTGTGAACCTCGTACATCTGGACCCCTTTGTCGAATAGGGAGATGACGAATGTCACCGGGGCGATGACTCCCTGCCAGAGACCCAGCCAGAACCCGGCCGATTTGGCCGTGCTTGTGCCGACCAGCTCATTGGGACCCGGAGCGCAGCCGGCGAGCAGCACGACAAGCAGAGCCAGGATTACCACCATCTTGGTCGCCTTCATCCTCGTTCCTCCTGGGGCACAAGCATAGCGCGGGAAGGGCGTTGCGTGAAGCAACCAGCTGCATAAAAACGTGAAAATCTGGAAACTCTGTCTTCTCCGCACTACAATTCTTCTGTCAGAGTCATGCCAAAAGTTGTTCGATTTCAAGACCCAGTGTTTAGATGGAGGTTGATATCCTGACTGGTCGGCGTCTCCTCATAGCGGCGATTCTCATAGCTCTTGCCTGTGGATTCGGAAGCGCAGCCGGGCGCACGCCCGGGTCGGGCGTCATGGGGGTTATCCTGCCGGCAACCGGTGCGGACCGCTCCCTGCAGGATGTCCTGGCCGGATCCTTCACCGTGCAGTTCACCCTGCGGAAAGCCTCGCTCCACATCGCAGACTCGGGGGCAGAGGCGGCTTTCACGCTGCGCCGCGCCCTCTCAGAGGCCGCCTCGAAGAACGCCGAATACCTTCTGGTCGGTACCTATTCGACCACGCCCTCGGAGATTCTCCTGCAGGTTGAGCTTTATAACGTGGCAAGCGGCAAGAAGATCCGCTCCGGGGCTACGTCCGGCAGGATCAATCTTTCCCTCGATACTCTCGTTGCACAGGCCCTGGAAAAGACTCTCACAGGAATCACTTTCCAGGATGCCTCAGCAGTCATCGTGGCCCCTCCCGCGGACACGACTCCGCAGCCGATTGCCCCGGCCACCAACGGCCCGCGCGAACCGGCCACCGCACCGGCGGTTGTCGCGGATTCCGGCCGCGCCCCGCCGTGGAAGCGCCTCGGCATCTCCAGCGGCGTGGCGCCGATGATCGCGACGGGTCCTGCCGCCGACTATACAAAGCTCGGGCTGCTCACCACCTTTGCGGTGGATCTGCGCTTCCGGGCCGGGGCCGGTGCCCTGGAGGCGGGGATCCTTTCCGGCGCATGCTGGATGAGCGCTACCGGCGTTGTCTCCACGGCAAATATTCTCATCATCCCGATCGGCGTTGACCTGCAATACCTTCTGAACTCGGGCGCCTTCCCCGGCATCATCCTGCACGCCAGCGGCGGACCCGCGCTCATGAGCGTCAAGACCGGTTACCTCGCGGACCAGACGAAGATCGTGCCCTACGTGCTCGGCGGTCTGACGCTGGATCTTCCGTTCGATCCTTCCCTGGGGCTCACCGTTCAGGCGAACTACGTTGCGTTCCTGGAAAGCTCCCTGGCGATAATGGCGTTTGCGCCGGAGGTATCCCTGTATGTGCGATTCTGATGGGGCACGCCATTCACACGGTTCCGCGCGGGCAATCCTGCTCGCGGCATTCGCCGCCGTTCTCGTTTTCGGGTGCATGCCGTACGAGCTCAAAACGGTGCTGGACGGCCCGCAGGGCAAGCCGCTTTCCGTCAGCCCCGCCGCGACGGTCGTGATTGCGGGAAACACGGTCAGTTTTGCCGCAGTGGGAGGGGTGGGGCCGTACGTCTATGCATTTGTCTCGGGCTCAGGCACGGGCGCCATCGATTCCGCCGGGGTCTTCCACTCAACAACCCCGGGCATCGCCGTCATCAGGGTGACGGACAAGACCGGCAGGTCAGTCGACGCGACGGTGACGGTTCAGACGGCCGCAGTAGGCCTTACAATCAGTCCTCCGTCCGTCACGATCAGCGTCGGCCAGACCTTCACCTTCGTCGGGATAGGCGGGACGGGCCCGTATACCTGGACAATGCAGACCTCCGGCTCCGGCGGTCCTTCGATCAGCCCCGCAGGCGTGTATGTCGCAGGAAGTACGCCGAACACAACGGATGTCGTGCGGCTGACCGACGTTGCTACTTCGGGGTTCGTCGATGCCACGGTCACGGTCAAGCCGCCGGTCCTGGGTCTTGCCGTCAACCCAACGGCCATCACCCTGGGCATCGGCGGCACTGTGACGTTCGGCGCCATGGGCGGAACCGGCCCCTATACCTGGACAATCCAGACCTCCGGATCCGGCTTTCCCACAATCAGTCCCGCAGGCGTGTATGTGGCCGGCAGCACGCCGGGCACCGATGTCGTACGAGTGACTGACTCCACGTCGGCTTTTGTCACGGCCACGGTCGCGGTGACACCTCTCGTGCCCCTATCCATCAGCCCCACGGCTCTCAGTCTCAGCATCGGCAGCACCGTCACGTTCGCCGGGATAGGCGGGACTGCTCCCTATACCTGGACAATCCAGACCCCCGGCTCCGGCAGTCCGGCGATAAGTCCAACAGGCGTGTACGTGGCCGGCAACACGCCGAACACAACTGATATCGTGCGCCTGACGGACGCGGCTTCAGTTGTCGTCACGGCGACCGTCACGGTCAAGCCGCTTTCGTCAGTCGACTACACCATAACCGGGACATCCTTGTCCGTCACCGGCACAGTGGCCACGGCCCTCACCGGCGGACAGACCTTTGCACTCAAGAACATCGGAACCAGCACGGGCACGGCACCCGTAGACTGGACGGTCTACCTGTCTGCAAATACCGTTCTGGACGGGGGGGATGCGGTAGTCGCAAGCGGCACCGCGTTCGCACTTGCCGCGGGGGCAAGCAACCCGGCGGTGCCTGTATCTGGCAGCTTTCCTGCCGTGGTTCCCGGGTTTTACTACCTGATCGTCCAGCTCACCTCGGCCGATGACACGACTCCGGGAAACAACACCTCGGCAGCCATCCCCGTCACTCTGGTTCCGCAGAATATCGACTACATTGCCAACCCTGTCAGCAACACAGGTCCTTTGATGGCCGGCGGAGGCATGGCAGGCGACTTCACCATCAAGAACCAGGGCTCGGTCAACGGTGGTTCAACAGTGTTCTGGCAGGTACGTGCGTCGGCTGACACGACGTTTGATGCCACCGACTACATCGTTGCGGGCGGCAGCATTGGCGGGGTGAACGCAAATACGACAACGGCTCCGATCAATTTCAGCGGGTTCTGGCCCTCTACACCGGGACCCTGGTACCTGCTCGTGGCAGTCGTCTCGGCCGATGACACCAATAACCTGAACAACGTGTCCGCCGCCACACTGGTCACCACGACGGGCGTCGCTCCGACCGATGTCGAATATACGGTTCAAACAGTCACCAGCGGGGGCGGCCAGGTTGCGGGCAAGCCGCTCGCGGGCAGTTTCATCTACAAGAACAATGGCACCAGCGCCGGGGCGCAGTCGGTGTTCTGGACGGCGTACGTGTCCTCCGATACGACGCTGCAGCTCGGGACCGATACGGTCGTCGATTCGGGCACGGTCGCACCCCTGGGCCCCTCGCCGAGCTCGGCCTCCGTGCCGTTCTCCGGCACATGGCCGTCCACCCCGGGCACGTGGTACCTTATCGTGTCCATCTCCTGCTCCGAAGACGTGATTCCGACGAACAACGTCACGTCGAGCGGTGCGGTTGCTGTCAGTGCGCCCAATGTGAATTACCGGGTTCCTGTCGTGAACAGCACCGGGGGCACAACCGCAGGGGACCCTTTGGCGGGATCATTCACCTATCAGAATACAGGCTTCAGCGACGGGAGCCAGGCCGTGGTCTGGACCGCCTATCTCTCGAGCGATTCAACCCTGCAGATCGGAACGGACATGGTGATCGATTCCGGGGTCCTGCCCCCGCTCCCCGCTACCACGCCATCGGGAGCGATCCCGTTCGGCGGCACGTGGCCTGCAGGGGCAAACACCTGGTACATCATAGTCTCCCTCACCGTCGCGGAGGACGTCGTTCCCACCAACAATGTTACCGCGAGCGGGCCGGTTCCCACGAGCGCGCCGAACGTCAACTACACTGTTCTCAGCGTCAGCAACACCGGAGGTACGCTCGCAGGCGGCGCGATGACGGCCAACGTGACCCTCAAGAACGTGGGCACGCACGCGGGAACGCAGTTCGTTCCCTGGCGCGCGTATATCTCCGTCGATGCCACGCTGCAGATCGGTACCGATGCACTGATCAGCTCGGGATTCCTGCCTTCTCCCGGCCTGGGTGCGGGGGCCAGCTCCGCAGCTCTCCCGATTGCGGGGACCTGGCCTGGCTCAACGACCGTCAAGACGTACTACATTATCGTCGAAGTCGGAGCAGGGGATGACGTAGCACCCGGCGACAACGACGGCGTATCGGCGCTCGTGACCGTAAATCCGCCTAACATTGACTATGTCGTGCCCACGGTGAACAGCACAGGCGGTACGACGGCGGGCGGCCCGATTGCGGGAAACTTCACCCTCCACAACCAGGGGATCAACAACGGTGTATCGACAATAAACTGGGCTGTCCATGTCTCCTCCGACACCACCCTCCAGGTCACCGACCCTGTCGTCGCCACAGGCTCCACGGGAGGGTTTGCAGCGTCCGGCACGGTCGGCCCTATCCCGTTTGCCGGCACGTGGCCCGTGACGACAGGGACCTGGTACCTGATCGTGGAAGCCAACGCAGCGGATGACGTCAGCCCGGCCAACAATTGGACAGCCTCCGTGCCTATCGTGCTGACCTCAACGGCTCCGAATTACGTCATTACGTCCGTACCGCTCCCTGTCGGCACCCAGACAGGACTGGCGGTGAGCGGAAACTTCACCGTGCAGAATACCGGCACGGCAGCGGGAGCCACCACCTTGAACTGGGAGGTCTACGCTTCCCGCGGCAACAACACCTACGACGCGGGTGACACGCTCCTGGCCACCGGCTCGTTCGCTCCCCTGGGCATCGCCGGGACCTCATCCCCGGGCTATGCCGGGACCTGGCCGGCGACGGCGGGAACCTACTCCATAATCGTGCGGGTCTACACCGCGGACGACGCGACTATCGCGGATGTTCCCTCGGGGGCGGTCGTGGTCACCAGTCCCCCTGCGCCGGACTATACGGCAACCTTCAGCCCGGCAATTCCCTGGAGCGGTCTTGTGGGCACGGCGATCAGCCTCACCGGCACTGCGCAGATCACCATACAGAACCTGAGCGTCAATGCCGGTCACCAGAACATCACCTGGGCAGTGTACCTTTCGACGGACAATGTGCTCGATGCGGGAGATACGCTGGTTCAGCAGGGGAGCATCGGACCCCTTGCAGGCTCGGCATCAAGCCCCCAGGCGTTTGCCGGGAATTGGCCCGCAGCGCCGGGCCAGCTCTACTTTCTGATCGCTGTCGTGCAAGCCACGGACGACAACAACCCCACGAATGATGTCGTCATTGCTCCGCACCCGTGCGCCATCGGGGACTATCACTACGTGGAGGGCGCGGAGAACAACAACGCGACGGGCCCGGGCCCCGGACCGCAGGTCAGTGACACGCTTGTCACGACGCTGGGCGCGAACCAGACCATTGCCATTGAAGGGGTCATGGACGCCAACAACAAGAATGACACGTACAAGTTCACGACCATCGCAGGAATGAGCAGACTGAACATTCGTTCGATGTGGGCGACCGGCTTCGATGACATCGATCTGTACTTATGGGATGACGGAACGACGAACCTCTTCAGCACCAGCACGGGCATCAACTCCGAGCCGGGAGGGAGCACATTCAATATCATCACCGTGACACCGAGAGTGTGCTATGTCAGCGCGTACTTCTATCTGGCGGGCAACACGTCAGGCAGCACCGGTCAAAAGTACGTGATCCTTGTTCGTGGTCTGCCGTAGACAGGCTTATTTTACCAGCGTCTGCAGCTTGTCGAGGATAGACACGAGAATCCCTCGAGGGTCGGCCGCAGTGTAGCGCTGCAGAAGCGAGTCTGCCGCGGCCGGGCCCGCCCTGGCTGCAACCGCGCCGAGAAGGGTGTCCAGGTCACGCAGCGTTTCGAGCCTCGCGTCGGCCCGGCTCTCCGCGGCCAGTGCGTCCAGGTACCTGTTGAGCTGGTCGTAAAGATCCGGGTGCTGTTTCACAACATCGGGGGACAGAAGAGTTTTCTGCATCAGGAGCTTTGTCTCCAGCAGGGCGACGAGCGTGTCCCGCTCATTCGTGGTCGGTTTGCCCGCGGCCGCGCCCGCCGCGATGAGCCGCGCGCGCAGACCTGCCAGCATGGCCGCGTTCTGCGCGCGCGCCGCAGCGTCCGCATCAGGCCCCGTCTGCGCGGCTGCCTGTGACGCCTTGCGCAGCGCGCCTATGTCGGTGAGCTGGGAAATGAGGGTATCCACCGTGCCGCGTTCGCCCTGGAGCAATTCCAGGGCCCTGCCGTAATTCTCCACCGCGCTGTCATAGTTGCCGGTTCGATAGGAGGCGTTTCCCGCTGCCATCAGTGCAGCCACGTCCTTCTTTTTCTGGCTCGCGAAGATCTTTTCGATCTCCCCGAGTTTTGTGTATCCCGCCTGGGTGGCGGGGATCTGCGCCAGGGCGGACAGGTAGAGGTCCCGGGCTTTGTCGTAGCCCTGCACCTGGAAGAGAGCGTCCCCCTGCTGCACGAGGGCCGAGACGGCAGAGATCAGGTTGGCGGACGCCACGAGGGCCGGGACATTCTGCGTGTCTCCCGCGGGAGCTGCCTGGGCGCGGATGAGCTGGTCCAGCGAGTCGATGAGGAAAAGCTCCACCGGCCTGCGCCGGGCAATGCCGGGAAGGGTCGCAAGGTCCGGGTCGTCGAGGTACGTGCGGAAGTCAGCGAGCACTTTGCGCGCCGCGACCGGCTGGGCAGCCTGGATCTGGTCCCGCGCTTTCTGGTAGTACGAAAGGAATTGATCCAGGACGAGCTGTTCCTTGCCCTGCTGCTGCCGGAGCTTTTCCAGCTCAGACAGGGCCGCCGCCTTGTCCTGCTCCAGGGCTACCTGTTTCTGACGGCTCCCTGCCTCGAGCTCGGACTGCCGCCGGGCCGCATCTTCCTGGGCCTTTGTCCGATCAGCCTGCGCGGCGCTAAGCGTCTGCTGGTACTCCGCCTGGAGTTTCTGTATGGTGCGTTCTTTCTCGGCCCGATCGGCCTCTGATTGCGTTCGGAATGTCGCGAGCTGGGCATCTGCCGCGGCGCGGCTTTTCGTTTCAAAGTCACCGATCCGGCGCGCAACCGCATCTTCGGAAAGACCACTGGCAGTAAGTTTTGCCCGCTGCGCGGCCAGGGACTGGTTGAGGGAGTCCTGGAGCTCCTGCTCGCGTTTCAGCACCGCAGCGTCCGCCTCCTGCTTGATCCGGGCGCGCTCCTGGTCTATGCCGGCGAGCCTCTCCCGTATGGAGGCAATTTCCTTGTCCTTGCCCTCCAGCTGCGCGCGGGCCTGTTCCTTGAGGGCTGCCACCATCTTGCCTTCAGCGGTCAGGAGGGTCACGGGAGCGGCGATGATCGACTGCTCCGAGCGCCGGGAAAGAAGCACGGCAACGCCGACCCCTGCGACGATGACCAGCAGGGCCGCGGCGTTGACGATTATGGGGAGCACGCTTCCCCGTTTGCGGGGCTTGAACAGGAAAGTCTCCGGAGTGATTTTCATCCGGCTGCGGCCCACCGCTTCCTCGATCTGGGAAAGGATCTTTTCCCGCTCCTCGGGGGATATCGACTTGTCTTCGTTCTCCTGAAGCTCGGCGGGGCCCAGTACGTGCAGATTTTCACGCGCCCTGGCGGCTTCTCTTTCTCTGCGCAGGGAGGAATCGCGCAAAGACTTGGCTTTCATCAGGAGGCCGTTCACGTGCATGGGAGCTCGGGGCATCTCCTCATGTGCATCGGCAGTTGCGCTCATACTGTTGAACCCGAGGCGCGCGTTGACCGGGGCCAGCCGGGTGGGTTATCCTGAAGACCAATGAGCATCCGAGCCAAGATTGTCCTTGTCGTGCTTCCGCTCATCATCACTCCCCTCGTGCTTATTGGAGTCATTTCCACCCTTTCCGCGCGCAACGGCATCACCGCCGTCGCGGCAGGGCTGCTGCAGTTCAAGGCCGAGCAACTCGTCACCTACGCAGAGGGACAATGGAATTTGCTGAACGCCAACGGCCTGGATGCCAATCAGGCATACGTGGAGGCCTCCAAGGCGGCAGTGGAGAGCTTTGCGAAAAGTCTCGTGCGCTCTCAAACGGAGAGCATCTTCGCCCTGGCCGCTGACGGCACTGTGGCACTGCGTTCGAACGATTTTAGCGCGAACACCGCAGAAATGGAAGACCTGAACAGGCTTCGCGTGGAGGGGGCATCCGGGTGGCAGAAGATCCGGATCGGGGACGTGGACAGGGTGGCTCACCTTGCCGGCTTTACCCCGTTCCACTGGACTTTCTTCGTCACTGAGGAGGCGGCCACATTTTACCGCTCAACTGATGCCATCGTGCGCCAGACCGGTTACATCCTTGCAGCTTCCCTGCTCGTTTCCATGATCCTCCTCCTGCTCTTTGCCCGGTATCTGACCCGGCCCCTGGAGCAGGTTGCCGACGCAATGACGGAGATCATCGCCACGAACGACCTGTCGCGGCGGGTGGATGTGCTGTACAAGGACGAGACGGGCCGGCTGGGGCATACGTTCAACCTCATGAGCGAGGAGCTGGGCAAGGCGTACGACCAGATCAAGGGCTTCGCGCTGCACGCCGCGGTGGCCCAGACAAAGGAGCAGAAGCTCCGTACAGTGTTCCAGAAGTTCGTGCCCAAGTCGGTGATCGACGAGCTCATTTCCAGCCCCGACCAGATGATCGGGAAGAACATGATTCTCGCCGTGCTCTTCTCCGATGTGCGCGACTTCACGACCATATCCGAAAAGATGCAGCCCGATCAGATCGTTGAATCCCTGAACCAGTACTTCGGCCGCATGGTGGAAATCATCATGAGTCGCAAAGGCCTGGTGGACAAGTACATCGGGGACGCGATCATGGCGTATTTCGGCGCGCCGGTGCACTACGAGGATGACGTCGTGCAATGCGTGACCGCCGGGCTCGACATGCTGGATGCTCTCCAGGAGTTCAATACCTGGCAGAAAAGCAAGGGGCGTCTGCCGTGGCAGAGCGGCATCGGCATCAACTACGGCAATGTGACCGTCGGGAACATCGGGTCCCAGAAGAAGATGGACTATACGGTCATCGGTGACATGGTCAATCTTGCCTCCCGGCTGGAGAGCCTCACAAAGAAATATCACGCTCCCCTTATAGTATCGGAGTCGGTTCATGGGACGGTACACAGGAAGATCGGGGACGCCGCACCGCCCCACCGTCTTCTGGATACGGTAGCGGTAAAAGGACGCACCTCGGGCACGAAAATATACGAGTTCCGCCGCAGTCTCAGTGACGCGGAGGAGAAGGCCTGGAAGAAACACGAGGAAGGCCTGGCATTCTACTATGAGAAAAAATTCGAGCAGGCGGGCGGGGCATTCCGGGAAATGCTTTCGCTGGTCCCGGAGGATCATTGCGCCAAGCTTTTCCTGTCCCGCTGCACGGCGTACATGCGAACGCCGCCGCCTGCCGACTGGAACGGTGTGGAAGGGATGACGGAGAAATAGGCATGGGGCAGGATCATCCCGAGGTGCCGGCCCTGTGAACGACTGGGAAAACCCCGCCCTCCTGCATCGCCAGAGGCTGCCGGCACGCGCATGGTTCACGCCCTACGTGGGGGCACCCCTCGCTGCCGACCTCCCATCGGTGAGCCCCGACGTGGTTTCCCTTGACGGCACCTGGAGGTTTCGCTACGACCGCTCCCCTGCGCGCGCGCCGCTGGAAACCACCAGTCCAGGTTTCGACGATGCGGGGTGGGACAGGATACCCGTTCCGAGCTGCTGGCAGATGCAGGGCCACGGCCATCCCCATTACACGAACGTCAACTATCCCTTTCCCGTGGATCCCCCGCGCGTGCCGTCGGAGAACCCCACGGGCACATATCGCACACGTTTCTTCGTGCTTCCTGAATGGAAAGGACGGCGGATCGTGCTGCGCTTCGGCGGGGTGGATTCAGCATTCCATGTATTCGTGAACGGTGCGGAAGCCGGTTTCAGCAAGGGCGCCCGCATGCCCGCGGAGTTCGACATCAGCCGGCATGTGCGGGAGGGAGAAAACCTCCTGGCGGTCAGGGTGTACCAGTGGTCGGACGGGAGCTACCTCGAAGACCAGGACATGTGGTGGCTGAGCGGAATTTTCCGACCCGTCTCGCTCGTGTGCGAGCCTTGTGCCGGTATTTCCGACGCCTCCGTTCGTACCCGCCTGGACGGCCGGGGCAATGCCGCAGAGATCGACATTCGCCTTCTTCTCCATAATGAGACCGGCCGCGCATTCACGGGGAGCCTCGAGGCTCAGCTCCTCCGTCCGGACCGGCGGCCGGCAGCATCCCTGGTCTCCCGCGCTGTGGAGATCGGCGCTCTCTCCCAGGGAGACGCCTCGTTCACCGTATCCGTACAGGACCCATCCCTCTGGTCCGCCGAGATGCCGTCCCTGTACACGCTCCTTCTTGCCATGAAGGACCGCGCGGGCGGGCCGGTGGAAACCATCCCGATCACCACGGGCATCAGGACCGTGGAAATAAAGGATGGTGCCCTCCGTGTGAACGGCACGAGGGTGATGTTCAAAGGCGTGAATCGGCACGAGCACCATCCCGACTTCGGCCGGGCGGTTCCCTATGAGTCGATGGTGCGGGACGTGGAGCTGATGAAGCGCCACAACGTGAATGCCGTTCGCACCTCGCACTACCCGGATGACCCCCGGTTCTACGACTTGTGCGACCGCTGCGGCCTGTACGTCATCGACGAGGCGGACGTGGAGTGCCACGGCATGGACAGCGCCGGGGACTGGAACAGGCTGAGCGGGGATCCGTCCTGGGAGTCGGCGTACGTGGACAGGGCCGCGCGCATGGTGGAGCGTGACAAGAACCATCCGTGCATCGTGCTGTGGTCCCTGGGCAACGAGTCGGGGTTCGGCGTCAATCACGAGGCCATGGCGCGCGATATTCGCCGCCGCGATCCGACGCGGCCGATCCATTATGAAGGGGACAAGCAGGCAAAGGTCGCGGACGTGGTCAGCCAGATGTACACGCCCGTTGATCGGGTGATCGCGGCGGGCGCGGGAAAGCCTGTCACTCGGGACGGAGACCCGATACGGGGAGAAAGAAAGCCGTTCATCCTCTGCGAGTACGGTCACGCCATGGGAAATGGCCCGGGGGGGCTCAAGGAGTACTGGGACGCCTTCTCCGCCTCGCCGCTGCTCCAGGGAGGATTTGTCTGGGAGTGGCTCGATCACGGCATCCGGCAGCGCAGGCCGGACGGCCGGGAGTTCTTTGCCTACGGGGGCGATTTCGGGGATGAGCCGAACGACGGGAACTTCGTGATCGACGGCCTGCTCTTCTCGGACAGAACCCCGTCTCCTGGCCTCCACGAGCTCGCAAAAGTCATCGAGCCGGTCATCGTGGAAGCGCAGGATATCGCCGCGGGCCGGTTCCTGGTTCACAACCGGTATGATTTTCTGACGCTGGGTCACCTGAGCTGCCAGTGGAAGCTCGAGCGTGACGGCGCCCTTCAGTGTGCTGGATCCGTTGCCCTGCCCCGGATCCTCCCTGGAGAGACTGGATCAGTCACGATTGTCCCTCAGGCTGGCGCGGCGGTTCCGCCGGGCGCCGAGCAATGGCTCACACTCAGCTTTGTCCTTGCCGCGGACACCATATGGGCCCCTGCCGGGCACGAGGTTGCCTGGGCGCAGTTTCCAATTCCCGCGCCGGCGCCGGCACGCCAGGCCTCTGGACCTGCGTGGACCGGGCGTACCCTGGCGTGGAGCCGCACAGCGAACCGTGTGGTGGTCCAGTCCGCTGGATTGAAGCTTGAGTTCGATACCGAGGAAGGGGCGATTTCCTCCCTGTGCCATGGGGATCGCCCGCTCCTGAAATCGGGTCCGCGCGTGACGTTCTGGCGCGCGCCCACTGACAACGACAGGGGATTCGGTTCCCGTGATTTCGCCGAGTGGCAGGAGGCGGGCCTGCACAGGCTCCAGCACAGGATCGCCGGACTGGAATGCAGTGACCTTCCCGGCGGCGAACTTCAAGTGAGAGTCCAATCCCGTATCGCTCCCCCGGTGCTTTTCATCGGGTTCGATGTCACCTCCACGTATACGATTCTCCCCACGGGGGAAATCCGGATCCGCGTTCAGGGATCCCCGCGGGGCAAGTTCCCTTCGACTTTGCCGCGCATCGGTCTTCAAATGTCGATACCCGCTGATCTGGACCGGGTGCAGTGGTACGGACTGGGGCCGGGGGAAACCTACCCCGACAGCCGCCTGGCGGGCCGGGTAGGGCTCTGGGCAATGACAATCGAGCAGATGACCACCCCCTATGAACGCCCGCAGGAAAACGGCAACAGGAGCGACACCAGATGGGTCTCGCTCACTGATGCTCATGGCGTGGGGCTGATGGCCGTCGGCCAGCCGCGCATCGACTTCAGTGCACACCGCAACACTCCGGAGGAGTTCACACAGGCAAGACACCCGGCAGACCTCGTGCCTCGAAAAGAGATCGTGCTGATCCTGGACCACGCCCAGAACGGGCTGGGCAGCGCGAGCTGCGGTCCCGGGGTGCTGCCGCAGTACAAGCTCCTTCCCGCCGAGTTCGATTTCTCCGTGTCTCTGCTTCCCCTGCCATCACTTCGGCGATAGTTCTGGGAAGCTCCGTGGAGCGGGCTTGACAGGCCCGCCGAGATGTTTTATTAAAGAAATATTGTTTTATTAGAAGAAAAATATTGACATCACCAGTGAATTATGATTTTATAGGGCAAATGGAGGCGGGATCATGAGCGTGGACCTGGCGGGCAAAACCTGCGTGGTAACTGGTGCGGCGCGCAGCATCGGCCTGGGTATTGCTGAAATGTATTGCAGCCTCGGTGCAAAGGTGGCGATGATCGACCTCAATCCCGAGGTCAAGGAGCAGTCGGAGCGCCTGGCAGCGGCGGGGCATTTCGTGCGAGGCTATGTCCTGGATATCACCGACCAGAAGGCGGTCTTTGGATGCTTTGACGACATCACCCGCAGCCTGGGAGACATTTTTGCGCTGGCCAACGTGGCAGGTGCCGTGGACCAGCAGGCATTAGGAAATCACCCCTGAGCGTCTGGACAAGATGAACAGTATCAATATCAACGGTTCGGTGTACTGTGCGCAGGCGGCATTGAAGACCATGAAGGGCCTGAAAGACGGACGCATCATCAATTTTTCGTCCAAGTCGGGCAAGACGGGCTCCTCGATCATGGCCGCCTATTCCGGGGCCAAGGGCGCCATCATTTCCATTACCCAGGCGCTGGCCTATGAATACGCAAAGCAGAACATCAAGGTGAACTGCATCTGCCCCGGTATCGTGGAGAAAACCGGCGTGTGGGGTTCGGTGAGCAAAGGCTACGTCGAAAACCTGAAAATGGAAGAGGCAGAGGTGGTGAAACAATTTACCTCGAAAGTGCCCCTGGGAAGGCTGTGCCGGATTGACGATGTGGTATCATTCGTGAAATTCTTGTCGGTCGACGGAGATTATTGCACTGGTCAGGCGTTCAACGTCACCGGTGGCCGCGAGATGCACTAATGGCGCCGATCGGACGAAGTCCGACCCGGCCATTTGCGGGCACTCCCGCATTGATCACACCCAGCGGTTTTCCGCTTCAAGTGGTTTGAGCGTACACACACGCGTTCATGGGCAAAGCAAGTTTAGGAGGAGACATGGCAGAGAACAGTTTTGACGCTTTGGGGATGATCGAGACCCGCGGTTTCGCGGCGATGGTGGAGGCGGCGGATGCGATGGTGAAGTCGGCAAATGTCGACCTGGTGGGCTATGAAAAGATCGGCGGAGGCTACGTGACGGCGATTGTCCGCGGTGACGTGGCTGCCTGCCGGGCAGCGGTTGAGGCGGGCGCGCGCGCGGCAGAGAAAGTGGGAGAGATTGTGACGACGCATGTCATCCCGCGGCCGCACGAGTCAGTGGACGCGGCCCTCCCGCTGGGCAAGAAAGGCAAGGAGAAGTAGGCCATGGCTGTAGATCTCAGGACATACGTTTTCCTGGATTCGCTGCAACTGCAGAACGCCTCGTTCATCGCGACGGTCTCCAAGGGGTATTACCCCATCGGCATGCAGGCCTGCTGCGTGATCGAGATTGCCCCGGGTATCGAGATCAACCGCCTGACCGACATCGCCCTGAAGGCGACGAACGTCACACCCG
>CAYTGX010000020.1:39763-59048 GCA_964437385.1 uncultured Spirochaetaceae bacterium | reverse complement strand
CCCCCCTGCTCATTCGCGACCTGCCGGTTTTCGCGTGGATCCCCGACGGCCTCGGCACGGACGAGGGTACGTGGGAAGGCGCCCTCCTGAAGGCCGCCGGCCTTATCGACAAGCTGCTCGTCGATTCCGCGCGTCTTGCCGCGGATGATGCGGGTGGCGGCGCCAAATCCGCCGGGTACGGCGGCGCCAAATCCGCCGGGTACGGCGGCGCGCTGTCCGCCCTGCGCGAGCTCAAGGAGAGGACCACCGGCGCATTCCTGCTCTCCGATTTCTCCTGGCGGCGGAGCCGCATTCTCCGCGAGCAGACTGCGCGCGCGTTCGACCCGCCTGGCATGCGGCCCTTCCTTGCCGCCGTCCAGAGCGTGCGATTGTACGGAGGATCCGAGTTCGAAGCCTCTCTGTTCTTTCTCTGGCTGCGGGTGAGGCTGGAACGGCAGCTCCTTGTCGAGCATGCGGCGCCCGGCACACTCGCGGAAGGATTTCGCGTCACCTTCAAGCTCACCGGCGCTCCGGACCTCGACATCGGCTGCACAAAGGGCGGGTGTCTTTCCCGCGGAGAGGAGAAGGGCGCCTACCGGTTTCCCTCCGACGGAGAGATTCTCCTGGAGGAAGTGGACACCCTTTCCCGGGACCCGGTTTTCGTGGAGGTGCTCGCCCATGCGGGACGCCCCGACGACTGACCCGCACGGCGAATTTCCGCCTCCACTCCCCCGGACGCTGGTTGTGGAAGATGCTCGCGCGCTTGCCGAGGAGTCGAGCCGTCTCCTCCTCTCGACGATCGAAGAGGCTCTGACCGTCCGCGGACGCGCCCGCGTCATCCTTGCAGGCGGTGAAACACCCCGTGAGACCTATGCGCTCGTCGGGGAGGGTCTGCGCGGGAGGAACGTCCCCATGGAGAGGCTGTCATGGTTTTTCGGGGATGAACGCTGGGTGAATCGAACATACCCGCGGTCGAACGAGGGCATGGCGCGCGACATGCTCCTGAGCCGGATCGGAGCCCCTGAAGATACGATTCACTCGTGGGATGCGGGTTGGGGAAATCCGGTGGAATGCGCCGGGCTGTACGCCCGTCGCGTCAGGGAGCTGATGGGCAGGCCCGGGGACGCCCCCGATCTTCTCATCCTCGGGCTCGGCGCGGATGGCCATACCGCCTCGCTCTTTCCGGGCGCCACCGCCCACCTGCCCGGCGGCGGTCGTGTTCCCGTCTCTCCTGACATGCCGGGTGAAGCGGCCGCGGTGGAGGGACCCGCCGAGCGCGACTGGCGGTTGACCCTGTGCCCGGTTTTCCTTAGAACTTCCCGATGCGTGGTGTTCCTGGTGGCCGGGGCTGACAAGGCACCGGCCCTGCGGAAAGCCCGGTCGGGTGAACGTGCGACCCCCGCAGCATGGATCAGGGGCGCTGCCACCTGGTTTGTCGCAACACGCGAGGCAATGGGCGCCGAGGAACCGGGATACGGGAGGGAAATCCTGCATGCGTGAAAGTAAGGGGGATGCACATACAGACGCGCGGCTGTCGGAGTTCGTGCGGGGCTTGTATTTCGAGATACTGGCGATTGAAGGCGTCCGGCCCCTGGAAATCTGGAACGGGATACGAGAGCTCTTCGATCCGTATGAGAAGACCGCCCTCATCAAGAACCTCTACAAGATCGTATTCCCCCTCGTGAACGAGCGGTGCTTCGGATGGCCGTTCGCCGAACATTCCCGCCTGGCCCGGGAGACAGTCGGCACCGTCATGGACTGGTTCTCCTCCGACCCTGAAGCGCGTCTCTTTGCGCGGTTTCCTCACCCGCCCACGGGAGATGCCGACCAGAAGGAATTGTACCGAACTGTCAAAGTGAAAGCGGCTGCCGTGGTAGCGGACCTCCATCCCCTCGATCGTGGAGGCAGGGGCCCGCACGCTGACCCGCAGACGCTTTCCCAGGGCGTTTTCCCCGGAGGGCTTTTCGACTTCAGGGAGATGCGCATCGTGGACAACGAGCTGCCCTTCATCATCTTCACGGACAAGGAGTACCGGGTCATCCACGGCCTGGCCATCGTGTACCTGTGGCTTATCGACCTGGACAGCATCTTCCTGGGAACACTGGAGACACAGAAGGTCGATGTGCCCATCATCGAAGAGTACCGCCAGTTCGCGCGGAAGGTGCAGAAAGAGAACCCGCTCACCCTGCACGGCCGCAAGGTCGAAGCAAAGGAGCTGACTGCGTTCATCCTGGACCTGCTCAAGCAGGAGGATTACCTGGACCTGTTCGAAGACGTCTACCGCTGGTTCGAGCAGGCAAAGGCAAGGTTCGGCACATAAGTCGACGACTAAACGAGGGCCGCGGAACTGCCGCGGCCCCCGGTATACGTTCCTGAGCGGATCAACCGACCTTCGGCAGGTCCTTTTCCGCTTTCAGTATTTCCTTTTCCGGATACTCGTAGTCTTCCAGCTTGCCCGCAAAATACTGCTCGTACGCCTGCATGTCGAAGTGGCCGTGACCGGAGAGGTTGAAGAGAATGACTTTCTTCTCCCCAGTCTCCTTGCACTTCTTCGCCACGCGGATGGCTGAGGCTATTGCGTGCGCAGACTCCGGGGCCGGGATTATTCCTTCCGTGCGCGCGAAAAGGACTGCTGCCTCGAATGTCTCTTTCTGCCGAAGGGCCTCGGCCCGGATCAGGCCCTTGCTGTTCAGAAGGGACACGATGGGGGCCGCCCCGTGATAGCGAAGCCCTCCTGCATGCACGGAGGGCGGGATGAATCCGTGGCCCAGCGTGTACATCTTGGCAAGCGGGATAAGCTTTCCCGAGTCACCGAAATCGTAGGCATAGATTCCCTTGCTGAGAGACGGGCAGGCAAGAGGTTCCGAGGCAACGAACTCGGTATTCCTCTTTCCCGAGATCTTGTCCTCCATGAAGGGAATGGCGATGCCGCCGAAATTGCTTCCCCCTCCGTGGCATGCGATGACCACATCCGGATAGAGACCGAGATCCTCAAGGACGGCACGCGCCTCCAGGCCGATCACCGTCTGGTGCATGAGCACGTGGTTGAGCACCGAGCCCAGAGCGTACTTGACAGTTCCCCCGGAGGTCGCCGCCACCTCCACTGCCTCACTGATCGCAATGCCGAGAGAGCCCGGATAGTTGCGTTTGTCTTCGAGCATCTTTTTCCCGATCTGCGTATCCTTGGAGGGGCTGGGCTGTACCTTTGCGCCGTAGGTCTCCATCATGATCTTCCGATACGGTTTCTGCTCGTACGAGGCGCGGACCATGAAGACGTTGATATCCAGATCGAAATGCGCGCCGGCCAGCGCGAGGGCGCTTCCCCATTGCCCCGCCCCGGTTTCTGTCACGAGCTTTTTCACGCCTTCCTTCTTATTATAGTAGGCTTGCGCGATGGCCGTATTCGGCTTGTGGCTGCCCGTGGGCGCCACGCTTTCGTTCTTGAAGAAGATCATGGCGGGGGTTCCCAGGACCTCTTCCAGGAACTTTGCCCTGATGAGCGGGGTCGGACGGAAAAGGGAGTACACCTTGAGCACCTCGTCCGGGATGCTGATCTCCCGCTGCTGGGACACCTCCTGCTCGAGAAGGCCCATGGGAAAGAGGGTCAGGAATGCCTCCAGGGGCACCGGTTTTCCGTCCGCCGGACTGAGCATGGGCGGCACGGGCTCGGGCAGCGACGGCTGGATGTTCAGCCATTTCTTCGGGATTTCCCTGGTGGGGAGCTGGAAGATTCTGTCATCGGTCATGCGCGACTCCTTTCGACCTATCTGGCACCCGCCCCGACGGGGCGGTGAAATAAAAAACCCGGGCAGCTGCCCGGGTTTCCGCGAATAAGAAAACCGCGGGCAGTTTCTCTCACTATGGGGAGGGAAACCGCCTGCGGTCTGCTGTCTGGTGACGGCCTAGGCAGACCTCGATTTCCTCCCCGAGGTCCACCACCACCAGGACTGCTGCATGCGTGCTGCGCTCATGTGAAGACCAATACTCATGTGATGCATATATATACGGTTCCAGGCAGGGCTGTCAACAACAAAAATCAAAAGTCCACGAGCTCTACTTCGAACACGAGAAAAGCGTTCGGCGGGATGACCCCTGGGTATCCTTTCTCGCCGTAACCGAGCTCGGGCGGGATCACCAGGCGCCGCTTCTCCCCTCGCTTCATCATGAGGAGCGCTTCGGTCCAGCCCTTGATAACCCTGTCCACCTGGAAGGTCACCGGGGCCCCCCGGGATTCCGTGCTGTCGAACACCCGTCCGTCCAGGAGTGATCCCTTGTATTTCACGCTGACCGTGACTCCTGACGTCGGACTTGCCCCCGAACCATTCGCCAGCACTTCGTACATGAGGCCTGATTTAGTCGTGGTGAGCTTCGGCCACTGCTTCTTGATTATTGCCAGGGCCGCCACGCGGTCCTTCTTCTTCTTGTCTTCCACTGCCGACCGTGCCCCCGCTACCATGGTATCGAAGCTCTGCTGCGTGACTGCAAAAGCGCCTGCTGCCGCACCCACGCGGAGGATGCGCACGCTGATCATGTGGTCCCCCGGCTTGATGGCCGTGACCACCTCCATGCCCTGCACCACGTGCCCGAATACGTTGTATCCCCCGTCCAGCCAGGGGGCCGGCTCCATTGTGATATAGAACTGGCTTCCGTTGGTGTCAGGACCCGAGTTGGCCATGGCGAGCACGCCCGGTGCGTCATGCTTGAGATCATGACGGATCTCGTTGGGGAACTGATATCCAGGACCGCCGCTTCCGTCACCCTTCGGGTCGCCGCCCTGGATCACGAAGCCCTTGTCCACCCTGTGGAAGGTGAGACCATCGTAGAACTTCCTGCCCGATGCCCCATTGATCTTGAAGATTCCCTCCGCAAGACCGATGAAGTTGGTCACGGTCATCGGGGACTTTCCATACTCGAGCGAGCAGACGATGGTTCCGCGCTCGGTCTTAATCTCCGCGTAGAGCCCGTCCGCAAGGGCTTTGCCCTGGGCAACGGCCGGGAATACGGCGAGGACCGATAGAGCGACGACAATTGCTGATCTGCGCATTGCATCGACGTGCCACGGACAGGCCCCCATTGTCAAGACTCGAGATCCACCTCCACCGGATCGTCGGGTGATCTGACGATTTTCCATTCCTGCTTTTCAGGATCAAAATCCGCGATTTTCGAGAGGGGCATCTTGATGTATTTCCCCTGCCCTTCCACCGCCACGGAGCCGTCTTCCAGGAGGATCTCCCCGGTGCCCTCGAAGAACCGTGAGCCTTCCTTTACGATCCGGCCGACAACCCGTACAGGGGTATCGGTGGGCACCGGCTTCTTGAATCGCATGGTGAACTCCACGGTCACGCCCCATACCTCGCCCTGGGACCTGTTCAGAATAGCCCTGCCGATTGTTTCGTCGAGGACCGTTGCGCTGATGCCGCCGTGAAGCCGGCCCGGATAGCTCTGGTGCTCGTCACGGGCCCTGAAAACGGCCATGAGATCCCCGCCTTCCAGCTCATAGAAAGAAGCCTGAAGGCCCGAAGGATTCTTCAGGCCGCAGACGAAACACATCCTGGAGTTCTCCTGTTTGCCCGTCACTTTGCGTTTCATGTCGGCGTGCTCCCCAGTATGATTTGAGATGCCTCGAAATAGGAAGGCCCGAGCCCACGCAGCAGTTCCGCCACGTCGCGCTCATCCCCTTCTATGCCCAGGGCCGCGAAGTTCTTATCCCCGCGCGCGCCGAGCTGGAGGTCGACAACATTCACTCCCCGGGAGGCGAGCGCGGAGAGCAGGACAAGCACGACGCCCGGCCGATTTGCGTGCACGGCGACGATCATGTGCCTCGAGAGGGGAATCGGCAGCCAGACCCCGTCTACCTCGAGCAGGTAGGCGGCAGCGGGCTTGAGGGGCGGCAGGCGCATGCGGACATCGGTGTCGATGCGGAGGAACCGGTCCGCCGCTGTGCCCAGCACGAACTCAACTGCCTCACGGATGTGCTCACGGGGGCCGCCCAGCGTGAGGTACGCCGTGGCGGTCCCGTCCCGCAGGGAGTTCAGCCACGCAGTTTCGACGTTGATCTCTTCGGAGGCAAGGGTGTTGAGGAGGATGGCCAGGGTCCCCGGAAGGTCCCTGTGATGGGAAAAGAGACAGACGATTTCCCCGCCTTCATAGGACGGCATCGAATCGCTGATCGTCACCGACCGCTCCTCTTTGCGCACCCGGATGGCGTGGAAGGACCCGAGAGAGGAGGATTCGGGAAACTCCTTCTGCAGGGATCTGAACCCGCCCCCGAACGAGAGGTGAGGAATCTCCAGCCGCTTCTCGCGCGAAAACCGATGGTTCAGCACCTCCATCCCGAGGTTGAGGATGTGATAAGGCCCCTCGCTGCCCGCCTGCAGTGATCGCTTCTCGGGAATACCTCGGGAGAAAGACACGTAGTAACGATATCCTGCCTTGCGCACCGCCTCCAGGCCCGCCGCGTAGTCCCGACCGAGATCGTCAGGGCTGTGCGTGTCCCCGCCGATTGCCACCGGGATGCCCAGGGCCCGGGCCCGGCGGAGGATCTCGGGGTGCGGATAGATTCCCACACCCTTGCGTATGCCGGAGAGGTTGACGTCCAGGGCGAGATTCCGCTCTGCAATCATCTCCAGCAGAGTGAAAAGTCTGCGCGCAGTCTCGCTGCCGGCCGCGTCAAGGTCCGTGAAGCATGCCGGCAGCGGCGCATAGAGCTTGGGCAGGTCAAGATGGCCGACAACGGAGATCATCTGCCAGCTCGCGTCCACCATCTCGATCAGCTCGTCGAAATAGGCCGCCCAGAAGGGCTCCACGCCGCCCCGCTCCTCGATCAGGTGCCGTGTGTCTTCGGCGGAGCCGTCGTAGGGGATGCCGTTTGGCGCGAAATGGACGGACGAGACCACAAAATCCACGCCGTGGGCCTGGAAAAGCTTTGCCCGGTTCCATTGCATGCCCAGACCGGTCCCCAGCCACTCCAGTTCCACCCCGCAGCGCACCTCGATGCGGCCGGCGAACTTTTCCCGCAGGCCCCGCATGCGGGCGACAAAATCGAAATAGGAGGCGTCTCCGCGGATGAACTTGACCGCCGTTTCGCGCTCGGTAGCGTAGCGGAACCGCGTGAGCCGGGGGGAGTGGATGATGAGCGTCAGGGACGGGAAACCAAGCTGGATGGCCCGTTCCACCACGACCTCAAGGTCGTCGATCCCGTGTTTGACGTGATCTGCGCCGGTGCCCACGTGAATACCGTGGGTCTCCCAGATGAACGGCTGCGGGTGCATGCGGGCAAATATAGCGAATGCCGCGGCGCGGGCCAACTTGAAAGCGGCCACGGTTTATTCTATCTTCGAGGCATGGACAGCCGCGAGGTGATGAACAGGATCGGGGCTATTATCGAAGCCCACGGAACGGGCTTGCTCGCCACGGCGGACCAGGACGGCACTCCTCACCTGCGCTGGCTTACACCGACGCTTCTTCGTGAGCGAGCGGGCGCCCTCTACGCCATCACGGCTCCGCGATTCGCAAAGGTCGTACAGGTGCGCAGGAATCCGCGGGTGGAATGGATGTTCCAGACGCCGGCGCTGGATGAGATCATCAGCATCCGGGGGGCCATCAACGTGGTGGAAAACCCTTCCCTGCGCGCGGAAGTCCTGGAAGTGCTCGGTCCCCGCCTGCGCACGTTCTGGAAGCTCGCGCACGACCCTCGTGACCTGGTTGTTTTGGAAACAGTCGTAGAAGAGGCGACACACTTCCTGCCGATGGAGGGCAGGAAGGAAGTCGTTCGCTTCTGAGGGAAGGAGCGCGGATGGGCGACCAGAAGAGGGAGCGCGTATCTGCGCGCTTCGAGAAAGACCTCCTTGGAAAGATGCTCCTTATCCGGAGATTCGAGGAGAAGGCCGCGCAGATGTACGGTCTGAAAAAGATCGGCGGCTTCTGCCACCTGTACATCGGCCAGGAAGCGGCCGGTGTGGGCGCCATCGCCGCCATCGATCTTGCAACAGACTATACGGTCGGCGCCTACCGCGACCATGGATATGCGCTGGCCTGCGGCATGGATCCCCGGGGGCTCATGGCGGAGCTGTTCGGCAAGGCCACCGGAAGCTCCAAGGGCAAGGGCGGCTCCATGCATTTCTTCAATGCCGGCAAGCACATGTTCGGCGGAAACGGCATCGTCGGCGCCCAGATACCGGTGGCCACCGGCGTAGCGCTCAAGTGCCGCTATCGCAGGGACGACGGGGTGGTACTCTGCTGGTTCGGAGACGGCGCAATCCACCAGGGCTCCTTTCATGAGAGCCTCAACATGGCGAAGATCTGGAATCTCCCCATCATCTACATCTGCGAGAACAACCAGTACGGAATGGGAACGGACTTCCGACGGGTCTCTTCTGTCACGGACTTCGTGGTCATGGGACACTCCTACGGCATCCCCGGAAAACAGGTGAACGGGATGGACGTGATGGAAGTGCATCGCGAGGTGAAGGAGGCGGCCGCGCGCGTGAGAACCGAGTCCACGCCGATGTTCCTGGAGATCAAGACCTACAGGTACCGCGGACATTCCATGAGTGACCCGGCCAAGTACCGGACGCCGGAGGAGCTGGAATCCTACAAGAAGCAGGATCCCCTGCTGATCATGAAATCCCGCATGGAGGAATCCGGCAGTCTCGGCGAGGGCCAGTACGAGGCCATGGACGCGGAGTGCAAGGCTTTGTGCGACGACGCGGTGAAGTTCGCGGAGGAGAGCCCCGAGCCAGAGCCCTCCGCCCTCTACGAGGATGTGCTCGCGTGAGCCTCATCACGTTCCGCGAAGCCCTTCGGGCGGCCATGGATGAGGAGATGGAGCGGGACGACGCCGTCATCCTCATGGGAGAAGAGGTCGGCCAGTATAATGGCGCGTACAAGATCAGCCAGGGGCTGCTGGAAAAATACGGCCCCCAGCGCGTCATCGACACTCCCATCTCTGAGGAAGGCTTCACCGGCATCGGCATCGGCGCCGCCATGGCCGGCCTGCGCCCGATCGTGGAGTGGATGACGCTGAACTTCTCCCTGCAGGCAATGGACCAGGTCATCAGCAACGCGGCCAAGATGCGCTACATGTCGGGAGGCCAGTTCACCGTCCCGGTGGTGTTCCGCGGGCCCAACGGCCCTGCCGAGTACCTGGGCGCCCAGCACTCCCAGGCGTTGCAGTCGATCTTCGCTCATTTTCCCGGCCTGAAGGTGGTTGCCCCATCCACGCCGGCGGACGGCAAGGGCCTGCTCAAGGCTTCCATCCGCGACGACAATCCCGTGCTGTTCCTCGAATCGGAGATGATGTACGGGGTCAAGGGCGAGGTACCGGACGGCGAGCACCTTGTCCCCCTGGGGGTTGCTGAAGTGAAGCGCCCCGGCAGGGATGTGACGGTTGTCAGCTTCTCCAAGCCGGTGCGCATGGTCCTGGAAGCGGCCGAGTCCCTTGCGGCGCAGGGGATCGAGACGGAGGTGGTGGACCTGCGCACAATACGGCCCCTCGATGAGAAGGCCGTCTATGACTCGGTCAAGAAGACCAATCGCTGCGTCGTGGTGGACGAAGCCTGGCCGTTTGCCAGCGTGGGATCGCACGTGGCATGGCTTGTGTCCCGCACCTGCTTCGACGACCTGGACGCCGCCGTGGAGCTCGTATCTTCGGAGGACGTACCCATGCCCTACAACCACTCCCTCGAGCTCGCCGCGCAGCCGTCGGTGGCCAAGATCATCGAGGCAGTCAAAAGGGTGATGTATGTCTGAGAAAATTCTCATGATGGCCCTCTCACCCACCATGGAGACGGGCACAATTGCCCGATGGCGCAAAAAGGAAGGAGACACGATCGCCAGCGGCGACGTTCTCTGCGAGGTGGAGACGGACAAGGCCACCATGGACTACGAATCCTCTTCGGAAGGCACTCTCCTCAAGATCCTGCTGCCGGAAGGCGGGCAGGCGAAAGTGGGAGAAGTCATCGCGGTGGTTGGAAAGCCGGGGGAAGACATTTCGGGGATCGTGGCAGGGCTCGGATCAGGATCATCCGCCGATCATGCCCAGGCCCGGACCGCGGCCCAGCCTGCACAGGCAGCAGCGCCCGCGCCTGCCGCCGTTTCGGCGCAGTCGCAGGCCCCGCAGGCTTTGCGGGCTCCGGCCGCTGCCCCGGCCTCGGGAAGGATCAAATCCTCGCCACTCGCGCGGAAAGTCGCTGCCCAGAAGGGCGTCGACCTTCGCTCACTCACCGGCTCCGGCCCCGAAGGAAGAATCGTGATGCGCGATCTATCGCGGCTCCCCGCGTCCGGGGCCCCTGCGCTGCAGGCGCCTCAACCTGCCCTCGTGCAGCCCGGTGCCGGAGACGTGGTCGTGCCCATCTCGCGGATGCGCAAGATAATCGCCAAGCGGCTTTCGGAGTCCATGTACACCGCACCGCACTACTATCTCACCGTGGCGGTGGGCATGGACGGCCTCCTGGCTGCTCGCGCGAAAATGAACGCGGGGCGTGAAAAGAAGCTTTCCGTCAATGCGTTTCTCATGACCATCGCGGGCAGAACCCTGGCCCGCCACCCGCAGGTCAATACGACGTGGAACGGGGACACGTTCCTCCGCCACGCTACAGCGGACATCGGGCTCGCCGTTGCCCTCCCGGAAGGCCTGATCACGCCCGTGGTGCGTGATTGCGCCCGAAAGGGCATCATCGCCATCGATGCGGAGCTCGCTGACCTTGTCGAGCGGGCGCGTGCCGGCAGGCTCGCGCCGGAGGAATATGCGGGGGCCGGCTTTACCATCAGCAATCTCGGCATGTCGGGGATCGACGAGTTCACCGCGATCATCAACCCTCCGGGCTCCGCGATCCTCGCCGTGGGCGCGGTGCGCAAGGAAGTCGTTGTGGCGGAGAATGACGCGATGGTCGTCCGACAGCGGATGCGCATGACGCTTTCCTGCGATCACAGGGTCATCGACGGCGCGGTCGGCGCCGCTTTTCTCAGGGAGCTTGCGGACATGCTCGAGAATCCGCTGCTCGCTCTTGCCTGAGTCTTTCGACAGCACACGGAGGATACAGAATGGCTGGCTTTGATTACGACGTTCTCATCATGGGCTCGGGGCCCGGCGGCTACGTAGCCGGCATCCGCGCGGCCCAGCTCGGCCTGAAGGCCGCAGTCATAGAGCGGGACAAGGTGGGCGGCGTCTGCCTCAACGTCGGGTGTATCCCCTCCAAGGCGCTGATTCACCAGGCCGAGCTCTTCCGCTCCCTGCCCGCCTTGCGGGAGATGGGCGTGGCGGTGGACGTCACGGGACTCGACTATTCGAAGGTGTTCGACAAGTCCCGCAAGGCGGCAGACGCGCTCTCCAAGGGCGTGGCCTTTCTTCTGAAGAAGTACAAGGCCGAGCTCATCACGGGAGACGCGGCCCTTTCGGGGAAGAACGAGGTCACCCTCAAGGACGGAAAGAAAATCACGGGGAAGAACATCGTCGTGGCCACGGGCTCGCGGCCGCGGATCATCCCCGGCTTCGAGTTCGACGAGGACAAGGTGCTTTCCTCCACGGGCGCGCTCATGCTCAAGAAGCTGCCGAAGAAGGCGATCATCCTCGGTGCAGGGGCAATCGGCGTGGAGTTCAGCCACATCTGGAACTCATTCGGCGTCGAGGTGCACCTCGTCGAAATGATGGACAGGATCCTCCCCCTGGAAGACGCGGAGGCGGTGCAGGTCCTTGCGCGGAGCTTTCAGAAACGCGGGGTGCAGATGTATACCGGCACCAAGGCAGTCTCCATGCAGAAGGGAAAGGCCGGCGTCAGCGTCATCCTGGAGGACAAGGCCGGGGCGCGGAAGACCCTGGAAGCCGATCTGATTCTCGTCGTGGTCGGCCGCACGTGCAACACCGACAGCATCGGTCTGGACAAGGTGGGCATCACCACGGAGAAGGGCTACATCCCCTTTGGGGATTTCAACCAGACGAAGGTGCCCGGCATCTATGCCATAGGCGACGTGGTGAATACTCCCCTCCTGGCACATGTCGCATTCAAGGAAGCGGAAATGGTGGCAGAGCACCTGGCAGGCAAGTCACCGGCGCCGCGCCTGGATCCGCTGTCCATCCCCGGAGCCACCTACTGCGAGCCGCAGATTGCCAGTTTCGGGCTCACCGAGTGGAAAGCCGTTGAACAGAAGGTGCCGTTTGCTAAAGCGAGCTTTCCGTATCGCGGCGCGGGAAAGTCGGTTGCCATCGAAGCGTCAGAGGGATTCGTGAAAGTGATCTACGATCCGAAAACAAAAGAAATCCTCGGCGCCCATATCGTAGGCGCAGACGCCACGGAACTTATCCACGAGCTCCTTCTTGCGCGCACCGCCGAGCTCCTTCCGGAGGACATTGCCAACATGATTCACGCGCACCCCACTCTCTCTGAGGCCGTCATGGAGTCCATGCGCGCCGTGGAGGGCTGGAACATACACATGTAGCCCTTGTAGCCAGGGCGGTACCCCGCACTAGAAGGGCTGCGTCGCCGCCTCCAGTTCCGCAAGCCGTGCGAGCGCCTCCTCCAAGGTTCGACCGCACATGTCCTGGGAAGGCTTCAAACGGACGCACACACCCGGCCGATCGGCACAACCGAACAGACGGCAGCGGTTGTCCGAAGAAAGCTGGACGCAGCGCACACCGGCTGCTTTCCCGCCCGGCATACCGGGGATGGGGGATGAAATCGAGGGCGCAATACAGCAGGCTCCGCAGCCGATTCTGCACGTCATGTCCGGTCATGATAGCACGGACGGCCGCTTGCAACGCGGCCGAAAATCAACGATCCTGACGCCATGGGGCGTATAGTCGTCAGCGTGCTGTTGCTCATCGTGGTCGCGGTGCTTGTGTCCTTCAACCTGACATTCACAACGTCGGTCAACCTGTTCGGCTCCCGGTTCGACCAGGTGCCGGTGATGGCAGTTGCGCTTCTGAGCTTCGCCACGGGTGTCCTCTTTTCCTTTCTCCTCTACATCGGACGCTTCCTGCATACGAAAAAAAAGGAGGGCCTGGCGAGACGGGCCAAGGAAGTCGGCGAGCGCGAGCGCAAGCTGGCCGAACGGGAGACCGAGGCCAGCCGTGCGGCAGAGGCCGCGGAAGCCGCGGCGCAGCCCGCGGCGGAAAACGCCGAAAAGCCGAGCCCCGCGCGCACCTGGCGCGCGCGATTCTCCAGGTTCTTCAATCCAGACCGCTGACCACCTGCCGCCTCCTGTCCGATAAATTCGACAGGGTTTTCTCGTGAATGTCCCCGGCTCCGGCCGGGGACTCTTTCTTCACCGCGCACTTGCGATACGGGCTCTCGAGATGCACAATGCGCAACGGAAGTGAAATGGTGAGCTCCTTCGCAGGCTTCCTGAAACGGCCGCTTGTCAGATACCTCGCGGGAATAGTGGCTGTCGAGCTGGCATTTCTCCTGAGGGAAGCCATGTCGCTCTGGATAGGTCCTGATTTCCCGGAATACCTCGTCTTCTACCCCACTGTCATGATAGTCGCCCTGCTGGCAGGCTTCTGGCCGGCGCTGTGCGCCAACGTCACTGCTGCCGGCACAATTGCCATCTACTGGATCCTTCCCTGGCGCGAATCTCTCACGGCCCCGAAAGTGGGGAGCTTTATCGGACTCGGGCTTTTTGTCGTTGTCTGCGGGTTCCTGAGCGTGGTCGCGGAGCTCTACCGCCGCCGCCGCCAGAAGGCAGCGGCATACGACAAGGAGCAGGCGTTGAGAGAGAGCCAGGAGGCGCTGCGCCGGCAAGCGGAGCTTCTGAAGCTTTCCTTCGATGCGATTATTGTATGGCGGACGGACGGACGCATTGAGAGCTGGAATCGCGGAGCAGAGGAGCTGTACGGATTCGCGGAGAGCGAGGCGGCGGGCCGCGTTGTGCACGAGCTCCTCGACACGATGGACATGACGGCGAAGCTCGATTTCGAGGCCCTGGCAGGTGCGGGCGGACAGTGGGAGGGAGAGCTCCGTCATCGCACAAAGGACGGACGCGACGTGATCGTTTCCTCCCGCCTGCAGATCGGCCGGGGTTTTGACGGCGGGGAGCGCGTGCTGGAAATCGACCGCGATATCACCGACCGCATACGGGCGCGGGAGGAGCTTCAGAGCGCGCACGACGAGCTGGAGGAAAAGGTCCTCCAGCGCACATCCGACCTCCAGAGGGCAAACCAGATGCTGCGCATGGTCAGCGCGTGCGATCAGGCCCTGGTGGAAATATCGGATGAGCTTGAGCTGATGCACGTCATCTGCCAGATCATACAGGACGAGGGCGGCTACCGCCTCGTGTGGGTGGGTCTTGCGGATGGCGCTGACCCGCCGAGCATCCGGTACGTGGCATCGGCGGGAGACCATGACGGTTTTCTGGACAGCATGCGTGCCGGTGAGAATGCCGGCGTGATCGGCCAGGGATCGATCGACAGTGCGATCCGGTCCGGTCTGGCCGTCATCGACGGGGACGTCTCGCTTCTCCCGGAAAACGAGCCGTGGCGGGACAACGCGCTCCGCAGAGGGTTCCGTTCCATGGCATCCCTGCCCCTGATGAGCGCTGACAAACCCGCCTTCGGCGCGCTCGTGATCTACTCCGATCAGCCAGGGGGGTTCGAACCGAAGCAGGTCAACCTCCTGAAAGAGCTGGTGGACGACCTGGCCTTCGGGCTCACCTCCCTGCGGGCAAGGGCGGAGCGTGACCAGGCCCGGCAGACGCTGGAGACAAAGGCCGCCCAGCTCCAGATTCTGGCCGGCGAGCTGGTCCGCACGGAACAGCGTGAGCGGAGAAGGATCGCCCGGCTCCTTCACGACCAGCTCCAGCAGCTCCTGGCCGCGGCGCTGTACGGCCTGGTCAGCCTCCGCCCGGCGGAGAAAACCCCGAAGTTCCAGGCGGATCTGACCAAGATCAGCGACCTGCTGCGGGAGTGCATCGAAATGTCCCGGTCGCTGACCTCGGAGCTCAGCCATCCCGCCCTCTCGGAACCCGACCTCCGGGCGGCCCTCGAGTGGCTGGCCGCCTGGATGAAGGAGAAGCACGGCCTGGAGGTGGAGGTGGAAGCGGCGCAGGCAGTTTCGGTGGAGGCCGAGGAGACCCGCATCATGCTCGTGCAGGCGGTCCGCGAACTGCTCTTCAACGTGGCCAAGCACGCCGGCGTGACACGCGCCCGGGTGGGCCTGGCAGTGGCAGAGGACAACCGCGTGCAGATCACGGTGAGCGACGAGGGCGTGGGCTTCGATGCGGCCGGAATCCTTTCGATCGGCAGCGCTGCAAGCGGCATCGGCCTTTTCAGCATTCGTGAGCGCCTGGCGCTCGCCGGGGGAGGGATGGAGTTGGAAAGCTCGCCCGGCACGGGAAGCCGCTTCACCGTGTGGGTGCCTTCCCCGCCGACGGTTGCGCGGAAGAAGGGAACACCGCGGGACAGGAAAAAGAACCGAAAACCAAGGGCTGCTTCCAAGACGAAGTCCGGAGCAGCCGCGGGACCAGGGGGGAGGCAGGAAAAAATCCGGGTGGTGCTGGTGGACGACCATGCGGTTGTGCGAAACGGGTTGGCCCTTCAGCTCCAGGAGCAGCCGGATATCGAGATCGCCGGCGAGGCGGCAGACGGGAAAGCGGCGGTCAAGGTGGTGCGGAAGGTCAGGCCGGACGTCGTGACGATGGATGTCAGCATGCCCGGCATGGGCGGCGTGGAGGCCGCGCGCGTCATTCATGCGGAGTTTCCCGGCGTACGGATCATTGGCTTGTCGATGTTCGAAGAGGCAAAACAAGCCGCGGCAATGCGCGACGCAGGGGCAGTGAGCTATCTTTCCAAGAGCGCATCATTTGATACCCTCCTTGATGCAATCCGCGCGGGGGCAAAAAGAACCCGAAAGAGAGCCTGACGATGCTGCACGTGATCCTGTGTGACGATCATCCCATCTTCCGGGAAGGCTTGAAAAAAATCCTCCTCCCCTTTTCAGACATCACGGTCGACGCGGAGACGGGAAGCGGCGCGGAGCTCCTGGAGAAGGTCAAAGGGAAGCGCTGTGACGTCATCATCCTCGACATCAGCCTCCAGGACATGAACGGTCTGGACGTGGTGAAGGCGCTCCAGGAGTCCGGCAGCAGGGCCGCCATCCTCATTCTGAGCATGCATCCCGAGGAGCACTACGCGCTGCGGGCGCTCAAGGCGGGTGCGGCCGGCTATCTGCAGAAGGAGAGCGTGCCTGAAGAGCTGGTCAGTGCAATCCGCAAGATCGCCCGGGGCGGCAAGTACGTGACTCCCTCACTGGCAGAACGGATTGCCTGCCAGCTCGAGCCGGATACGGAAAAAGCCCCGCACGAGCTCCTGTCGGACCGCGAGTACCAGGTTCTCTGCCTTCTTGCATCCGGAAAAGGCGTGAAGGAAATCGCGGCCGAGCTTGCCGTCAGCCCGCCGACGGTTGCCACATACCGTTCGCGCATCCTGACGAAGCTGAAGCTGGCCACGACTGTCGATCTTGTCCGCTATGCGCTCCGAAATGGCCTGGTGGAGTAGCACGGCAACAGCGAGGGCTGCTCCGCCGCCAATTCGGCGTGAGAGCAGCCCCTTCATTGACACGGAAACCGCGTCTTACTTTTCGATGAAGAACGCGACCCTGCGGTTCCGCCAGTGGTCGGCAAAATTGCTGTCGGGCACAAGTGGATCCGCGGCGCCGGCCCCCTCCGTGGTGAACACGGATGAATCCAGGCCCCCGCCCACCAGTGCATTCTTTACCGCCTCGGCCCGGGCCTTCGAAAGCGGTACCAGGACGTCCCGTTGCTCGATATCGCCAAGCCTCTTGTTGTCCCAGTGGATCATGACCGCATGGCCGACGAGCCTGATCTTATAGTCGGGGAACTTTTTCAACTTCGCGGTCATAGCGGCGAGGCGCTTCATGTTCTGCTCCGCAAGATCAGGCCTCACATCCTGGTAGTCGGCCGTGTATGGCTTGAAGAAGATACGAGAGCTCAGGATGCGGAACCCGGTGGAGGTCTTCTCCACCAGAATGTCCACGGGGACGACCGACTTCAGCTCGCCGACGTTGCCGAACTCATCCCACACCTTGACGAGAACGGGATAGTCTTCCGCGGACAGAACGAGGTCGCCGTTGAGGCCCTTCCCATCCCAGACCGCGCTCTTGGTGGGCCACTTCGCGTCGAATGATTGGAAGAGGTGATCCTCAGGATCGTAGATCTCCATCTTCCAGCTGTCGATCGTTGCAAGGCGGGAGCTTGCATTCACGCTCAAGGTCATGGTGGGCGACGCCTCGAGAGGCGAGAATAGCGGATCGGAAAGCGTGACGAACCCCGTCGGGGGAGTGATATCCAGCAAGAAGGGGGCACTCGTGCCGGAACCTGGTTTGAAGGCTTTGCCATAGTCAACCGAGAGTCGGGCCGTGTATCTCCCCTCAATCGCAAGGCTTCCTGCATCGCTCTTTCCGTCCCAGCTCAAGGTCACAGGCGGATTCGATCCGTCCCCGCTGAAGGTCCTCTGGGCGCGCTGGCCGGAATCAAGGATCTCCAGCTTCCAGGAGGCCACCGACTCACTGGGTCCGTAGGACAATTCGAGATCAATGGCATTCATGGCTTTTTCACTATTCGGAGAAAACCCCCCGGACCCCGGGGTGACCGCAACGGTCCCTGGTGCCGCACCCGGGACCGGCTTCGGCTGGGCTGGCATGGCAGCCACCGCTATCACCGAGGAGACCTGGGCGGAGTTGCCGAACTCGTCCCGCAGAGTAGCCTCGCCAGTATAGGTCTGCGCCGGGGACACCAGCTCACCGCTGACGGATTTTCCGTCCCACTGGACTGCTTTGTTCTGCCACTTTCCGTCGAAGCTGCGGAATGCCTTTCCATTCTGGTCGAGAATCTCCAGTGACCAGCTGTCCATCCGGGCCACCGCAGAGCTTCCCGCGATCTGGACCGTCACCGGCACGACCGCCCCCTGGGCGTCCGGGGTGAACTGCTGCGGGTTGAAGCTCAGGCTGCCCGTCGGCGGGGAGATGTCCAGGATGAAGGAGCTGCTCTCCGCCGTTGCCGGGGGATTTCCCGACGCATAGTCTACGGTGAGTTTTGCGGTATACGTTCCTTCGGGCGCCAGGGAACCAGAGTCGCCGTGGCCGTCCCATGTCAGTATTGTCGGAAGGTTCTTCAAGTCGCCGCTCCACCGCTTCTGCGGTCCGGAGCCTGTCACCATTTCCACGCTCCAGCCGGTGATCGCCGTGCTGCCCGCAAATGCGACTGAGAAGTCGATGGTCGTATGCCCTTGGTCTCCATTCGGCGCCAGGCCAGTCTGCTCGGTCTGGATCGAGTTCCCTGTCATTAACGGCTTGGTGGTCTGGCACCCCGCCAAAGCGAGTGCCAGAACTATCCCTGCACCAACGGTACCCAGAATGCCTGTTTTCATGTTTCCTCCACGTAAGATCTGACTTACGACTGGAAAATAGGCATGAGGCACGCCGTATTTCCGTACGGTGGCGCACGAAGGAAACGGCTCCCTATGGCTTGACCGCCGAAGGGGCCTTGCTGCCTGCGGCCTCGCGCGCAGCCTATTTGCCTGTTTTCAGGACGACGTACATCGGATGAAGAGTCGAGCCGCTGATTCCCGCATTTTCGATCCGAGGGCGCAGTGCCGCACTGGCAAACATGCGCTCACCCCCGCCATGGCGGCCTACCGCTATCACCTCGCCCCGTGCCGCCGCAACCAGAGATCGCAGTTCCTGCTCCTCTGCATCGCCCAGACCTCCGGCCAGGAGGATGGTGATCCCGCGATTCCCGGTTAACTTCTCGAAATAAAGGTACACCGCCCGCAAGCGGGCAATCTCTACTGCCCTCGCCTTCGGATCCGTCTCCGATTCGACGTGGGAGACCACGAGATTGAATGCAAAGGGTGTTCCTGAGAGCCTGAATTGCGCTCCATAGGGGGGTCGGACGAACTGGCCGGTTTCATGGTAGGTGCCAAGTTCCTTTACAAGCTGAACCCGGCTGCTGTAGAAAAAGCCGAAGAATCCTCCCCTGCTCACTGCCGCTTCCCAGCCGTCGTCCAGGCCTGCAAGGACTTTTTCCATCCTTCCCGCATCTCCGACCTCGTCAGCGGCCACAACATCAAAACGGGCCACGGTCTCCGACAGGGCAGGATACATGCCTCGAGATGTGTCCCGCTGGCGCATGCTGACGTCTGCAATGCGTATCCGCTGCGCGGAAAGGGCCAAAGGGACAAGAAGCATGAGAGGAACAAGCGTTCGGATAACGCCCGATCGGTGCAACCGCTTCACGTATGACTATCGGTACATCAGGAAGGCAGCTGAACAGTCGCTGCAATCAGCCTGAGATTGAG
>CAYTGX010000020.1:19507-39663 GCA_964437385.1 uncultured Spirochaetaceae bacterium | reverse complement strand
GAAACACGCACTCCGCTTCGGATGTACCCTCGGCCAGATCCTGTTTCTTCAGGAAACTCGGGCTCTAGCATTCCGCGCACGCTCGGCGAGGATGGGGTAGGCTTCTTCGGGATCCGTGATCGCGCGCAGGATTCCCTCTGTACTGCACTGGATCTCATCTACCAGGGTGTCCCAGGTAAACGTCACTCCTGCGCGGTCCAGAACATCCTTTCCCAGACGGCTCAGCATGCCCGCGTGCGCCTTGTGGACTCCCAGCCGGACCATCAGAAAGGCTGAGCCCCGCCCGACTACCTTGTCGCGGATCTCTCCCTTGGCCGCGTTGATTCCCCGTGTTTTCAGAAACTGCTCCAGGTCGAACAGCGGATGAAGCCACTTGCCGGTGCTCGAAAAAAGCACCTTGCCGTCCATGAGAAACTCGAGGGACACGTCAGACGTCATAAGGTGCTCATGGTAATTGTTTGACAGGAACGAGGCAAGTGAGCGGCCATTCGCCGGCTCTTCGAGCAGGGCTCAATAAGGTCTTTGTGACCAAAGTATGAAAAAGCAGCCATGATCCATGTCATTTTGAGAATGATCCGGGCGGGGGATTTGATGGGCAATACCTGGGACTATATTCTCAACCGGATATGCCTTGGCCGGCTCGGCTTGACCGCAAAAGACTCGTGAGCATCTGACGTTGCACCGAAGGCCATGCCTCAGATACACGCGCGATGAGTGGCGGGCCACTTATTGACATTATTAGCATATGCTCATATCCTTGGAATATGGTTGATGTAGAAACGGTGACAATGTGTCGCGTCCCTTGACCGAGCGCCGGGTAGGCTGTCGCGTTCCCGCCCGCTCTTTCAAGCCCGCGGGTGTGCCGGGCCGTGCGCTCGAAGAAGTTGTGCTCAGCCTGGATGAGGCGGAATCTATTCGCCTCGCCGATCTCGAGGGGCTCTACCAGGAGGCGGCAGCCTTTCGAATGGCTGTTTCCCGGCAGACATTCGGGCGCATCGTGGAAGCGGCCCGACGCAAAGTCGCCGATGCCATCATCAATGGAAAGCTCCTCCGCATCGAAGGCGGAGTAGTCGTCATACATGAAGAAGGAGAGAAGCTGATGAAAGTAGCGGTTCCTGCACGAGAAGGTCAGGTGGATGAGCACTTCGGACATTGTGAGCATTTCATGGTGTATGGCTTGGATGCAAGCCGGCAAATCGCTTCCGAAGAAAAAGTGGATTCGCCCGAGGGCTGCGGCTGCAAATCGGACATTGGCGGCACACTCGCGCGGATGGGAGTCACCCACATGGTCGCGGGGAACATGGGCGAGGGGGCAGTGCGGGTCCTGCATGCACACGGCATCGAGGTGGTGAGAGGTGCATCGGGCAGCACGCGGGAGGCCGTGGAGCGATTCAGCGCGGGAACTCTCGAGGATTCGGGTGCCGCCTGCGCTGTCCATGCCCACGGGCACCACGGTGGGAAGGACTGCGATCACCACTAGAGTGGACCGGGCACCCTGGTCCCCTTGACAGTATTAGGTTATTTGGCTAAACTGCCAAATAACCATGGATACAAAGACAACCAGAAAATACGAACGGCGTGCCGCCGTCATCAAGGCCCTCGCCCATCCCAGCCGCCTGTATATCGTCGACAGGCTGGCCGAGCACGAGCACTGCGTCAATGAGCTGACCGCCTTGATAGGCAGCGACATGTCAACTGTCTCCAAACATCTGAGTGTTCTGAAGAACGCGGGGGTTGTGCAGGACGAGAAGCGCGGGGCCTCCATCTACTACTCGCTGCGCATCTCCTGCATTCTCAATTTTTTCAAATGTGCTGATGCCGTCATCGATGCGATACAAAAAGAGCAAAGCGCACTGGCGGAATAGGCTTTCAGAAAGCACTCAAGGAGAGGAGAGAAGATGAGCGGCGAGGTTCAGCGGCACACTGCCGATCCAAATGCAGCAAGGATTCCATCTGCCAGGCGTTGGCCGCTATGGATTCTCCTTGCCCTGGCAGCGATCGCAGCATGGTGGCTCGCGTACACGAACCTCGAGCGCTTTGCCAGCTGGCTTGTGTACGGGGCGGTCGGAATGTCTGCCGGCAACAGGCTTGCCTCAGCCATCGCCTTCTTCGTCTTCGAGGCTCCCAAGGTCCTGATGCTCCTGCTGGTGGTGGTCTTCGGTGTGGGGATCGTGCGCTCCTTCTTTACCCCTGAGCGAACCCGGCGGATGCTCGCCGGCCGCCGGCAGACAGCGGGAAACGTACTCGCTTCCCTGCTGGGAGTGGTGACTCCCTTCTGCTCCTGTTCGGCAGTGCCGCTGTTCATCGGCTTTGTGACGACGGGAGTCCCCCTCGGCGTCACCTTCTCATTCCTCATCGCCGCTCCAATGATCAACGAGGTAGCGCTTGTCCTCCTGTTCGGTCTTTTCGGCTGGAAGGTGGCGGCTCTCTATCTGGGAACCGGTCTTGTCATTGCCATGGCGGCAGGATGGATGATAGGGAAACTGCGGCTGGAACGTTGGGTCGAAGGCTGGGTATACGCCACTGTCCCTGCATCCTCCGCGGCCGGTACACAGGAAAAAACAAGCTGGACCGAGCGCGTCTCCTCTGGCCGCGATGCAGTGAAGGATATCGTCAGCAGAGTCTGGCCGTACGTGCTTGCCGGAATCGCAGTAGGCGCCGGCATTCACGGCTATGTCCCCGAGCAGCTCATGGCCTCCATCATGGGAAAGGGAGCATGGTGGTCCGTGCCGCTCGCGGTTGTGATCGGGATCCCCATGTACTCAAATGCGGCCGGCATCATCCCCGTGGTACAGGCGCTCCTCGAGAAAGGCGCTGCGCTGGGGACCGTTCTTGCATTCATGATGTCGGTGATCGGGTTGTCCCTGCCCGAAGTCGTCATTCTGCGGAAGGTTCTCAAGCTGCCCCTCATCGCCACGTTCGTCGGCGTTGTCGGTTTCGGCATCCTGATCGTGGGCTATCTGTTCAATATCGTGCTGTAAGACGCTGAGCCTGCGTCCGCATCAACAAGGAGGTATCGGATATGAAGATCGAAGTACTGGGAACGGGCTGCCCGAAATGCATGAGCATGGAGCAGAACGTGAAGAAAGCCATCATGGAGCTCGCCGTGCAGGCGGAGGTGGAGAAAGTGACAGACATCCAGCAGATCATCCAGCGCGGTGTCCTGTCGACCCCGGCCCTGGTGATCGACGGCACGGTAGTGCTCCAGGGAAAAAATCCCACGGTGGACCAACTCAAAGACCTGATCAAGGCACGGTAACTGCGACCATGAAGAAGAGCTCCATACTCGCCGTCCTCGGCCTTTCGGGGTTCGTGGTCATGGCCGACAATTGGGTCGTTTCCCCGATTTTGCCGTCGATTGCCTCGGACCTTGGCATTGATGCCGTCAGGGCCGGGCTGCTGATCACCGCGTACATGATTCCTTTCGGAATATTCCAGCTGGTCTTCGGTCCGCTGGCGGATCGGTTTGGAAAGCGGCAGGTCATCACCGTCGCCATGATCGCTTTCACGGTGGGAACGGGGTTGTCCGCGCTTGGAGCAACGCTCACCGGGCTGGCGCTCTACCGGGCGTTGACGGGAGTTTTCGCCGCATCGGTCATGCCGATCTCCCTGGCGCTGATAGGGGACCTGTTCCCCGTGGAGGAAAGGCAGACTGCGATCGGAACCTTCATGGGTGTTTCATTTCTCGGCCAGGGGCTGAGCATGGCCATTGGGGGCACCATCGCGTACCTTGTGAGCTGGCGCGGGGTCTTCGCTGTTTATGCGGGCCTCTCAGTCATCGCCACTGCCCTGCTTCTGAGTACCGGCCGTCGCATACCTTCCCAGCGGAACCCCCACAGCAAAATGCTCGCGCCATTTGCCGGCCTGCTGACAAGGCCTGCAAGCGTGTTGACCTATCTGGTCGTGCTTCTCGAGGGAACCCTGATTATCGGGAGTTTCTCCTACCTGGGCGCTTATATCGCCCGAAGCTACCACTTCGACAATTTGATCATCGGGCTCATCATGACGGCGTTCGGGGTCATGGCAGTCCTCGCCGGGAGGATCAGCGGCCCCGTTGCCGCCAGGATGGGAAGGCGGTCTGTCCTGGCGGTCGGCCTGATTCTTGCGTGCGCCGCGGATGCTATAGTGTTCTGGGCCGGAGGAATGCTCCCCATGTTGATTGCGGGTATCGGGCTGCTCGGACTGGGATTCATGCTTGCGCATTCGACCCTGCTGACCATCGCAACCGAGTTCGCATCCAAGGCACGGGGAATGGCAATGTCCCTGGTGGCATTCGCCTTCATGGGCGGGGGAGGAATCGGCACCGCCATAGGAAGCCGCCTGATCAGCAGTGGAGGGTTCCCCCTGTTCTACGGAACATACTCCCTGGCATTGGCCGCGTTGGTGGTGCTGGCTCTCGTCACTGTGCGAGACATAGGCTCAGAATCCAAGAGGCTCGTCGCGTCACGCGCCGAATAGGAGAACGAGGAATGGAACGCTACGGAACGTGGAAAGGAACGCCGCGGGAACAGATTCCCTGGTATCCAGCGGTGGATTCCGCCAAGTGCGTGGGCTGCCGGAAATGCTTCGAGTTCTGCAGCCACGGTGTGTACGCATGGGACAATGAAACCAACTCGCCTAAGGTGGAGGAGCCTTTTCAGTGCGTCGTGGGGTGCAGCAGCTGCGCCGCGCAGTGCGAGGAAGGAGCGATTGCGTTCCCTCCCTTGACGATCCTGAAAGAGTCTTTGAGGAGCGTATGATTCGCACGACGATCAATCCGGGAGTGTGCGGCTTCCACACCGTGGTCACAGCTCGCTCCGATGACATGCAGATGGTGAGTATGGAAATCGCCAGCGAATGCGAGAAGATCCGCGGGCTTGCGGAAGCCCTGCGGGTTCCCATAGACGCCTACCAGGAGATCGGGGACGGGTCTGAGGGCGTCGTGCTGAAGGCGGCGCGTTCGCACCTGACTGGCTGCTGCGCAGGCTGTGCCGTACCGAGCGGCATCTTCAAGTCCGTCCAGGTCGCCGGGGGCGTGGCTTTGCCTGCTCCTGTCTCTTTCACTATTGAGCGAATCGAGGAAAAGGGCCCATGAAATGCAGAGGCCCGGTGCACGCGGACGGAGGCAGGTGCGCCGCCGTCCGCGCAGCCGACAGAATCAAGGGCTGAACCAGATTCGACCGCTGCCTAGTGAGCCGGCCTTCTCTTCGTCGAGATTCCCAACGCCAGATAGATGGGGCAGGTGCCCACGATCGACGTGAGCAGGAACACCACCGCGAGGATGCCCAGGATGATGGCAGCCACCGGCGAGAGCACATGGGCGAAGTACAGCACCACCACAAGCGCAACGAGCACCACCCGGAAGATACGGTCAACAATAGCCATGTTCTTCTTCATCGCTTCCTCCTGTCAGATGCGTTTTCCGAGTTGGAATATAGGCGAAGCGGGGAGAATCTTCAGTGACTTTGGTCACATACCGGGCAGGTTATGCGTAGAGCCTGTTCATTGCTCCCTGCCGGTCCGGCCGCTTGATGCCACGCGTGTGCTTCCCGAGAGGGAATGGTCGAGGAACCAGAGGTAAAGCCGCGAGTCCCGGTAGGTCATGGTCCAGCAGTCGTGGGCCAGATCAGGGTAGACCGTGAGTCGGGCATCGGAGCCTGATTTCCGCAGAGTAGCGATCATTTTCCGTGACTCGGTCACCGGCACATTTTCATCCTGCGCCCCGTGAAATGCCCATATCGGGATGCCGGCCAGGCGCGGAACTTCGGGAAGGTCGCTCATGCCGCAAATCGGGGCGATGGCGGCGAACGTGTGAGGGAAAGCGGCGGCCATCTGCCACGTGCCATAGCCTCCCATGCTGAATCCCGTGAGATACACGCGGTCCCGGTCGATCCGAAGCATTGATTCCACGGAGTCCAGAACGCTCTTCACGATTCTGGGCGACCAATGCAGGTTCGGCGGACACTGGGGAAGCACGGCGACGAACGGGAAGTCCCCGGACATCGCGGCGAAGCCCAGAAGAGCAAGATCCTTGAGGAGTGACGGATCGTCGCCGCGCTGCTCGCTGCCGTGGAGGAAAAGGATGAGGGGCCAGTCTGATGCCGCATCCTGCGAGTATCCGGGGGGGACATAAAGGAGATAGTTCACGTGATCGGTGACAGAATCCGCAACGGACAAGCGGTGCGCCGAGGTGCCATCCGGCAGCCCCTTGTCCGCTGCGGACACGGACGCCGCCATCGCGGCAGCGAGGATCAGAACCGACCATCGACATCTCATATGCTGATAATACTGCTTTGAGCCGGCCGCGACTGTTATGCAGGCCACGACACCATGTCATAGATCTTCGACAAAGGTTCCCGCGATTCTCTGACATGCAGTGCTCTGCGAGCTGCGTATCCTTGAAGTGGATTGAGATCGGATACGAGACCGTGGAGCCCACGGTGAGGAGGTCAAGATGAAGAATTACTTGCTGAGGGGAGCCGGCGTGGCAGTGTTCCTGCTCGCGGCGATCCTGGGCTGCCAGACCGCGAAGCCCGCGCTGGTGACGCCGGCAGAGAGCTCGGTGGAGGTGGAGAAGTCAGGGTTCTCCCCCGCAGGGGCCCCGGGTCAGACCAGCATCGATATCTCCCTTCTCTATGGGAATGGGGATGCGATCAAATCCTGGAAGGTCGAGGTGGCGACCGCCGGCATGGTCATGAAATCCTGGACAGGGGATGCGTCGTATCTTCCTGCGAACCTGAACTGGGACGGCAAGGGCAATTCCGGCACGATGGCATCGGAAGGTCCATACACGGCAAAGCTGTCCATCGACTATGCGTCCAAGTACCAGTCCGTTTCGGTGGAAAGTCGAAGCTTCGTGCTGGACATCACCCCGCCCACGGGCACCGTCGTCCTGGATCCGCCCCAGTTCACACCGGTTGAGAATGGAGTTGCAGGGCCCATGAAGCTCACGATCAACGCAAGCTCCGCCCTCGCGCGAATGGATTCATGGTCCCTGGATGTCTTCGACGTGGCCGGCGGGCTCGTGCAGAGCTGGAGCGGGCAGTGGCCGAACGCCTCGACCTCCTGGGACGGCTCCTCGATGAGCGGAGGGTTCGTGCGGCCCGGCGCGGTCTACACTGCCGTGGCCACGGTGCGGGACGAGTACGGCAACTCGGCGAAGCTGAAGAGCGACGTCGCAGTGGCACAGCTGCAGAAGGCTGCCCCTGTGCCCCCTCCTGTTCCGCCGAAGCCGGGCGTGCCTTCCATTGTGGCCCAGGGCCTGGGATTCTCGCCCAACGGCGACCAGATTGCCGACACAATAGCGTTCGCCCTCGGCTACGGTTCATCCTCATCGGTCACCACGTGGAAAGCGACGATCGTCGATTCCAGCGGAGGAACCCAGAAGACGTGGAGCGGTGACGGATCGAACAGGCCGGAGCACCTCGTCTGGGACGGCAAGACCGACGGCGGCCCCACTGCTCCCGAAGGCGCGTACACGGCAGCCCTCGCGGTCAACTACGGGAGCGCGTTCACTCCCGCTACCGCGACGAGCGCGAGCTTCCTGCTGGATGTCACCCCGCCGACCGGGACGATCTCCCTCTCATCTCCACTCTTCTCGCCCATCGAGTCGTCGGACAGGATCACCCTGACGCTCGCCGCCAGCTCAAAGGTGGCGAAGATCGACAGCTGGACCATGGACATCTATGATCCGGGAGGAAGCGTGTTCCGCAGCTTCTCGGCAAAATGGCCGGCAGCGGCCGCGGTCTGGGACGGAAAGAGCACCATGGGGGAAATGGTTCAATCGGCTGAAGACTACCCCGTGGTGGCGAAGGTGCGCGACCAGTTCGGCAACGTGGGTATCGTGAAGGCAACGGTGCCGATCGACATCCTGGTGGAGAAGACCGCGACAGGATACCGGATTCTCGCCTCGCGCATCTTCTTCAAGGCCTTCACCGCGGACTACACGGACGTTCCCCCCGAGCTTGCCGCGCAGAATAAGTCCCGCCTGGATGCGCTGGCCGCAAAGCTGAAAAAATTCCCGGGGTACAACACAAAGCTTGTCGGTCACGCGGTAATGGTTTTCTGGGACGACCCCGCCCGCGGTGCGGTGGAACAGAAGGACATCCTGATCCCCCTGTCCAAGGCACGGGCGGATGCAGTGCAAGCGGCTCTCGTGGAAAGGGGCCTCGACAAGGCGCGCCTCACCACTGAAGGAGTCGGCGCGTCGGACCAGCTGGTTCCGGACAGCAACTATAAGGAACGCTGGCAGAACAGAAGGGTCGCGCTGTTTCTGGAAAGAGAATAAGGCGCCGCGGTACTCCGAGGATTTTGGCGCCGCAGTATTTTGACTGTCTCTGCGGCGTTGCCGCAGAGGCAGTCCTTTTGGAGCACGCTGTCAAGGATATGCCAGGTGGAAATTGCAAGAAGCATCCATGAATGCGGACAGGCCGTCCTGCAGGAGCTGGGCCGGGCGCACAGGATCAACATCCTCAGCGTCGCCGGGCAGCTCGGGGAGCGGAGCATCATCGTCTACCAAGCCATCGGCTGGCTCGCGTGTGAGGGGAGGATTCGCTACATCCAGGAAGGCAACCAGGTGTATGTCGCTCTTCCGGAGAACGAAAAGCAAATGGTCCGGTGACCGGAGTCTGAGCTCTGAAAAGCTACTGGACGGGAACCGCTGCAACTGCAACGCAGACAGGCCGGACCCCGGCGGGAAAGGGCGAGCCGTCCACCGATGACAGCGCACCGCTTCCCATGTCGATCGCATACGCAGAGATGTTGTTGCTCCCATAGTTTGCGACATAGACGTATTTCCCCGTCGGGTCCACAGCGATGCCTCGGGGGCTCGACTCTGCCGGAAACGGCGAACCTCCGACGGCAGTGAGTGCCCCCGTGACCGGGTTGATTGAATATGCGGTGACGGTGGCGCTGGTGGCGTTGGCCGCATAGACAAACTTTCCCGCCGGCTCCACAACGATATCCCACGGGCTGGACCCCGTGGGAAAAGGCGAGCCGCGCACCGGTGTCAGCGTCCCCGTCCCCGCGCCGAGCGCATAAGCGGACACGGACGCGCTTCCGTTGTTCGTGACGTAGACAAACTTCCCCTTCGGGTCCACGGCGACACCCGCCGGGTACACGCCTGCGACAACGGCCGCGCCGCGTACCGCCCTGGCCGCTCCTCCGCTCGAGCTGACGGCGTAAGTGGCCACGTCCCGGCTCCCGTTGTTGGCAACGCAGAGAAAGCTTCCCGTCTGGTCCAGCGCGACACCCGCGGGGGACGAGCCGGCAGCGAAGGGCGAGCCGCGCACCGCCGCGAGCGCACCGCTTCCCGCGTTGATCGAATACGCGGACAGCTTGTCCGCGCCGTAGTTCGTGACGAAAATCATTTTCCCCGACGGATCGGCTGCCAGGTGCCAGGGGCCCGCGGCAGCGGCAAAAGGCGACTCATCCAGCTCCCGCAACGCCCCATTGTTCGCATTGATCCTGTACGCAGAGACGTCGTTGCTGCCGTAGTTTGCCACGTAGACAAACTTCCCCGCCGGGTCAACCGCGACACCTCGGGGGCCGGTCCCGGCAGGGAAAGGAGAGCCGGCGACAGCCGTGAGCGCTCCGCTGCCCGCGTCCATTGCGTACACAGAGACGTTGTTGCTGTTGGTGTTTGCCACGTAGACAAAATACCGGAATGTGCGGGGAGAAAGAGGCACGGCGGCCGCGGCAACGGGCGTGGGCGCCGCGCCGCCCCCGGTGGATGAACAGCCGGCAACCAGGAGCATGACCGGCACCAGAACCAGTGCCGTCACGATGGCTCGTATCCTCATCGTCCCCTCCCTGCGATCCATTCCCAGTCTCTCCCAAATTAAGGAAAATTAAAATACCCGTAACAGGACCTGAACATACAGAGAGTACATTCTCTCACAGAGGTAAACGGAAATGAAACGCAGAATATATTCTCTCGCGGCGGTCGTTGCCGTGGTGGCGGCAGGAACCGCGTTGTTTCTGCTGGCCCCGGTCTCAGGCTTCACGCAGGCAAAGGCAACGCCGTCTGAACAGTCAGGACATGTTTCCGCGGCTCCCCGGAACGTGGCCCTCACTTCATCCCTTGCGCCCCTGCAGGACTCCTTTCGCGCCGTGACGCAGAAAGTGCTTCCCGCAATCGTTGAGATCGACGTGACCCAGACGGTCACCCAGCAGGTGCCGCAGTTCAACTCCCCCTTCAACTTCGGCGTCCCATTCGACCAGGGACAGGGGAACGGGGGCGGCAGCAGGAACAGGACGTTCCGGCAATCGGGGCTTGGTTCGGGAATCATCGTGCAGCACACCGGCGGCCGCTATTACGTCCTGACGAACAACCACGTCGTGAAGGACGCCAGCGACATCAGTGTCAAGCTGAACGATCAAAGGGTGTTCAAAGCCCGCACGGTGGGGACTGATCCCCGCAAGGACGTTGCCCTCGTTTCTTTCGATACCAGGGACTCGATCCCGGTGGCGGAGATGGGAGACTCGAATACCGTCCAGGTGGGAGACATCGTATTTGCCATCGGCAACCCGTTCGGCTACGAGTCCACGGTCACGATGGGCATCGTGAGCGCGCTCGGGCGCCATGGGCCCCAGGGAGACGTGGCGAGCTACACCGACTATATCCAGACGGACGCGGCCATCAACCAGGGCAACTCGGGCGGCGCGCTCGTGAACATTGACGGCGAGGTCATCGGGATGAACACGTGGATCGCTGGCCCTACAGGCGGAAACATCGGATTGGGGTTCGCTATTCCCATCGACAACGCCCGCCAGCCCGTCCAGGACTTCATTGGCAAGGGCAAGGTGGACTACGGGTGGCTTGGAGCCCAGATCGCTGACGTCCAGGACAATGAGACATATACGGGGATCGCCTCGGATCTGAAGCTGGGGGGAATGAAGGGCGCCTTTGTCGTGGAGACCTACAAGGGTTCTCCTGCGGATCGGGCAGGTGTGCTGCCGGGTGACTTCATCACCCGCGTGGACACAACCGAGATCGCCAGCGCGGCAAGCCTGACACAGGTCGTCGGCGGCCTTTCAGCGGGACGCACGTACACATTCTCAGTCGTGCGCTATGGCGAGAAGACGAGCGTTCCCGTGAAGATCGGCGTGCGGGACGACCAGGACCAGGTGGCCCAGGCAAAGAACCTGTGGCCGGGCATGACCGTGATAGATATCAATGACCAGGTGCGCCAGCAGGTCAACATCCCGCGCGGCATAAACGGCGTCGTGGTGGGGTACGTTCCGGATGAGAGCTCCCCTGCATCCATTGCAGGTCTGAAGCCGGGGGACGTGATCACCGCAGTCAATGGCCAGTCGGTCCGCACCATGATGGACTACTACAGGACCCTGAACGGGAACGGCAAAGGAAGCGCAATGTTCACCATCCAGCGCGACGGAACAGAAATCAAGATCGGGCTGGATCGATAGGACAGTCAGCCGCCCCGCGGCGGCAGGAGAGGATGGGGCATACAGCCCCATCCTCATGTCGGAGGTACAGGATGAAGACCCAGGCCCTCATCTGCGCCGCTCTTTTCACAGCAGCCTTTGTGTCCGGCTTCCCGCGGTACGACCCCGTGGGAGGCCGGCACCTCCTTCCGCCCTCTCCGCGGGACGGAGAGGAAGCCGGAAGCACGATCGTTCCCATACTCATCTTCCATTCCACCCGGCCCTACATCGAGAGTGACACGCCCGCAGTGCGGCGCTACATCGCTACTCCGGACACGCTGGAACAGGAGCTCGCATGGCTGCGCGACGGCGGCTATGTCTCAATCACACTCGACGACCTGGTCAGTCACATCATGAAGAACACGCCCCTCCCCCCGAGGCCGGTCATTCTCTCGTTCGACGACGACTGGGAGAGCCAGTTCACGTACGCCTTCCCTCTCCTGGAAAAGTACGGCTATACCGCCACGTTCTACATCTGGACTGCGGTGGTGGGCAGGGAGCACCACATGACCTGGGACCAGATAAGGACGCTGAGCGAGGCGGGCATGGAGATAGGCTGTCACACGATCACGCATCCCTACCTCACCCGGGTGAAAAATGATGAGCCTCTCCGGCGCGAGATCCTCGGCGCCCGGAAGCTCATCGAAGAACGTGTCGGGGTCCCCGTGACCACCTTCGCGTATCCCTTCGGCCAGTACAACGAACGCGTGGCGGCAATGGTAAGGGATGCGGGCTTCACGAGCGCACGCAGCACCTGGCCCGGCGTCCTCCATTCCCGGGAGGGTCTCTTCAGCCTCACCGGCCTGCTGCAGACGGAAAGCACGCAGGACCTTGCAGCGGCGATGAACGCCTTCCTCGCCGAAGCGCGCCAGAAGGCGGGTACCGCCTCTCATTCGGGATAATCCGCCGGGTACGTCGGCGCGATAATCCGCCGGGTACGTCGGCGCGATGACTCACTTGACACAATGCGCGGCTTTCAGTATTTTCCCGTCATGATGCGTACCATGTCGAAAAGCTCGAAAGGTTGGTGGTGGTTCTGGAGATAGCCAGAACCATGCTCGCGTAGAAAATACAGGAGCGCAGGTTCTGGCAAAGTGCCAGGCCCTGCGCTTTTTTCATTGGAAAAAAGCCGTGGAGCCTGTGGGGCAGGTTCCGCGGCTTTTTTATTGTTCGAGCGGTAGAGGGAGGTTCCAGGATGCCGGTAGCGGCGACAAAGACGGGTGTCACGATAAGAAAGATCAACGGGGAACGGTTCACGCCGCTTTCCCTGGCAAAGAAGCTCGGCGCGAAAGCGCTGCTGGAGTCCGCTTCATTCCAGAGGGGAAGGGAAAGGTACTCCTTCCTGCTGGTGAAGGAGGCGTTTCGAGTCTTCCAGAAAGGCGACTCGTTCTTCATGAGCCGGGATGGGTCCACGCTCGCCTTGAAGACGCGCGCCCGGGACATCCTCGACGTGACCGCGCACTTCAGCCGGCAGCACGACGGCGCGGCCACGCCGTTCCCGCTCCCCACGGGCGGCGTCGGGTACCTCTCCTACGAATATTGCAGGCGCTTCGACGACATCCGGCTCCGTGAGAAGCCTGACCCGCTCGGCATTCCAGATGCGCTCTTCCTGTTCGGGAGCGTGTTTCTCGTGTTCGATCACTACTCGGACACCATATTCCTGGTCGGTGTGGACTACCGGGAAAAGGAGATCGACATTGCCCAGGCGCTCGACGAGACGGAGCGGAGGATCGAAGACCTTGACTTCAATCATATGGCGCCTCCCCGAAAGGACTGGTCCGTTGAAAGGATCCCGAGGGACGATGAAAAGGCGCGGTTCCTGAGCGGCGTGGAGACGGTGCGCGAAGAAATCATAAAAGGAAACCTCCTGCAGGGAGTTCTCTCCCGCAGGGTGCAGGTCCGTACTGACATGCCTGCCTTCGAGGCATATCGGTCCCTCCGCACGCTCAACCCGTCACCGTACATGTTCTACATCGATTTCGAGGACTTCCAGCTCTTCGGAGCATCCCCCGAAGTCCATGTGAAGGCCCGTGACGGGCTTGCCACGATCCGCCCGCTTGCAGGGACGAGACGGCGCGGCCGCACGAACGCGGAGGACATCGGCCTGGAGAAGGAGCTGCTGGCGGATGAGAAGGAGCGCGCGGAGCACCTCATGCTGGTGGACCTTGCCCGCAATGACCTGGGACGCGTTTCAGTGCCGGGGAGCGTCACGGTGACCGAGCTTATGGAAGTGGAGCGCTACTCCCATGTCATGCACATCGTGTCCAACGTGGAGGGAAAACTCGCGCAGGGCAAAACGGGCATCGATGCGCTGCGCGCCACTTTTCCTGCGGGGACCGTCTCCGGCGCCCCGAAAATCAGGGCAATAGAGGTGATCGACTCCCTGGAGCCGGAAAAAAGGGGGTTCTATGCGGGGGTCGTAGCGCACGTGGAGTCCGACGGGTCGCTGGACTCGTGCATCACGATCAGGAGCGCGCTGAAGATGGGGGATACCGTGACCCTGCAGGCGGGCGCGGGAATTGTGTATGACTCGGTTCCGGAAAAGGAATACGAGGAGACAGAGGCAAAGCTCGGGGCTCTGGCAAAGGCCCTGGGGATGGACTAATGCCGCCCTTCCGCGGTACCCCGCGGAGTTGAGCGGCCGGGAGGCATAATATGTACGCGATCATCGACAACTACGATTCATTCACGCACAACCTTTTCCAGTACTTGTGCGAGCTCACGCAGGAGCCGGTGGAAGTATTCCGCAACGACAAGATCACGGTGGCGGAGCTCGAAAAGAAGAATCCGGCGGGCATCGTCATCTCTCCCGGGCCGGGAAGACCCGAGGAGGCGGGCATAAGCGTGGAGGCAGTCACGCACTTTGCCGGCAAGGTGCCCATCATCGGGGTCTGCCTGGGCCACCAGGCCATCGGGTACGCGTTCGGCGGCAGGATCGTGCAGGCTGCGCGGATCGTGCACGGCAAGGCGGAGGACATGCGGCTGGACGGGAGGGGGCTCTTCCGGGGCCTGCCCGCCACCGCGCGCTTCACGCGCTACCACTCCCTTGCAATAGAAAGGGCATCCCTTCCTCCGGAGCTTGAAGTGAGCGCGATGTCGCCGGACGGGGAGATCATGGGCGTGCGGCACAGGGAGTATGAGATCGAAGGGATCCAGTTCCATCCGGAGTCGATTGCATCCGAGCATGGAAAGCGTGTGCTGCAGAACTTCCTCCGCTACCGCCGTGAGCCTCTCCCCCTGGCCTCCATCCTGGCTGGGCTGCAGCAGAAAAAGGGGATCACCCGGGACCACGCGGAGGCTTTCATGGACGAGCTCACGGACGGAAGGCTGAGCGATGCGCAGATAGCAGGGGTGCTTGCGTCCCTGACCGGGTCCCTGATCAGCCCCGAGGCGCTGGCCGGGTTCGCCACCGTCCTCCGCAGAAAGCGCAGGCCCTTCGCAAGCGACCGCAAGGTGCTGGACACATGCGGCACAGGGGGCGACGGCCTGGGCACGTTCAACATCTCCTCCCTGGCGGCAGTCGTGGCTGCCTCCTGCGGGGCGCTCGTGGCAAAGCACGGCAACCGCGGCGTCAGCTCTCCTGTGGGCAGCGCCGATTTCTACAGGGCGCTGGGCGTCCCGGTGGACGTCGAGCCGGCCGTGAGCGAGGAGCTGCTGCGGGAAACGGGATTCTGCTTCCTCTTCGCGCCGACCTACCACGGCGCCATGCGTCACGCGGCACGGGTCCGCAGCGAGCTGGGCATCCGCACGGCCATGAATCTCGTAGGACCGCTTTCCAACCCGGCAGATGCCTCGTACCAGCTCATCGGCGTCTATGATCCCGATCTCTGCGGTCCCGTGGCTGAGGCGGCCCACCTGCTGGGCGTGCGAAGGGTCATGGTGGTGAACGGAGAGGACGGCCTGGACGAGATCTCCGTCTGCGCGCGGACGCGCGTCGTGGAGGTGGACGAGTCGGGGGTCCGCCGTGACTACTTCCTGAGCCCCGAGGAGTTCGGCGTCACGCGCCGCTCGGTGGAACAGCTGCGGGGAGGCACGGCAGCGGAAAACTCCGTCACGGCCCAGGCGCTGCTCAGCGGGGCTTCTGCGCCAAGCGCGATCCGTGACGCGGTGCTTCTCAATGCAGGGGCGTCGCTGTATATCTGCGGCCTGGCGCGCAACATCGGAGAAGGCTTTGCGCGCGCCCAGGAGGCGCTGCAGGGCGGACGGGCCGCGGAGAAGCTCGAGCAGATCCGCGCGCTTGGAAAGGCGTCGGCAAAAGCCGCATGAGCGTGCTGGACAGGATCGTGGCGCAGAGGCGCAGCAGGATCGGGAAGCAGGGGCACGCACTGGGGGCATCCCTGCCCGCGGCCCGCCTGCTGCCGCTGGTGCCCTTCGGGTCTGACCCGTTTCTGGTCTGCGAGGTGAAGCGCCGATCCCCGTCGCGCGGGGACATCGCCCGTGACTTGGATGCGCTGGCGCAGGCGCGCCTCTATGCCGCGCGCGGCGTGCGGAGCATCTCGGTTCTTACCGAGGAGGACAATTTCGGGGGGTCTCTCGGGGACCTCACGGTCATCAAGACCGCGCTTCCTCACGTTGCCCTGCTGCGCAAGGACTTCCTCCTCGACGAGGAGGACATCGAGGTGTCATGGCGCGCGGGCGCAGATGCCGTGCTCCTCATCGCCTCGGTTCTGGACCCCGTGGCGCTTGCGGCCATGTACCGAAAGGCGCGGAGTCTCGGCATGCAGGCCCTTGTGGAAGTCCATGACGAGGGGGACGTGGAAAAATGCCGTGCATTCTCGCCCGAGCTCACCGGTATCAACAGCCGGGACCTCGCCACATTCACCGTGGACCTGCTGCACCCGCTGAGACTCAGACCGCGCATCACCTGGCGGACGAGGCTTCTTTTCGAATCAGGAATCCGCGGGCCCGAGGACGTCATGCTCGCCCTTTCGGGCGGGTTCGACGGGGTCCTGGTCGGGGAGACAGCCGTGAAATCCCCTGACAGCGTGGCAGGCCTCGTGTCGGCCTTCGGGAGGAGAATGTCGCCAGGAGCGACCGGGCCGGGGGATTTCTGGGCCCGACTCTGCGCGAAGGTGAGGCCGGGCCGGCCGCTGGTCAAGATCTGCGGCATCACGCGCGCGGCTGACGCGGAGCGCGCATCTACCCTGGGCGCGGATGCGCTGGGGTTCGTGTTCGCCCAGTCAAAACGGCGCGCTGCGCCGGCGCTGCTCCGTGAGCTCGCGGGTCTGGACGCGCTGAAAGTCGCCGTGGTCGTGACGGGAGTCGCGGATTACCGCGGCGCGGAAAGTGCCCCGGCTCTGGACCCGGAAGTGAGGGAGCTCCTGGAGGCCGGCCTTCTGCATGCCGTGCAGTTCCACGGCGCCGAGCAGCCGGAGGAATGTGCCGCCCTCGCCTTCCCCTACTACAAGGCCGTGCGTGTGCAGGGGCCGTCGGACATAGAGGCGATGGCGGGCTTCCGGTGCCCCCGGGTGCTCGCGGATGCCTGGTCGGCGCACGCGGCCGGCGGAACAGGACAGCAGATCCCGCGGGAGCTTTCCCGCGAGGTACGGAAAAGAACGCCCCTGTGGCTTGCCGGCGGACTGGGTCCTGACAACGTGGGCGGGATCATACGCGAGCTCTCGCCGGAGCTGGTGGACGCATCCAGCGGACTGGAGGAATCTCCCGGCTGCAAAGACCGGACAAAACTCGAACGCTACTTCAGGGAGATCGATGAAAATGCGCACATTTAACGATTTCTTCGGCAGCTACGGCGGCCGCTACGTGGCGGAGATGCTTCGCACGCCCCTCGATGAGCTGGAGGCGGCGTTCCTCGAAGCCGTGGCAAGCAGGGAGTTTACCCGGGAGCTTGCCGATACTCTGCGCGATTTCGCGGGAAGACCTACACCGCTCCTGTACGCGGCCAATGCCTCACGCGAGCTGGGCGGCGCCCGCATCCACCTCAAGCTCGAGGGCATGGCGCACACCGGCGCGCACAAGATCAATAACGCGGTCGGCCAGGCGCTTCTGGCCCGGCGCATGGGAAAGACGCGGATCATTGCAGAGACAGGAGCCGGCCAGCACGGGGTCGCAACGGCGGCAGTCTGCGCGAGGCTCGGCATCCCGTGCCGCGTGTACATGGGGGAAGTGGACATGCGGCGCCAGCGGCCGAACGTGTTCTGGATGGAGCGGTATGGCGCGGAGGTGGTCCCGGTCACCAGCGGCTCGGCAACCTTGAAAGACGCTGTGAGCGAGGCCATGAGGGACTGGGCTTCGAGCTTCCCGACAACGCACTATCTCCTGGGCTCGGCGCTCGGGCCTTCTCCCTACCCGGACATGGTGCGGGAGTTCCAGTCGGTCATCGGCAGGGAGCTTTGCGCGCAGATGAAGGAAAAGGCGATCGAGCCCGCCGCTCTCATTGCCTGCGTGGGGGGCGGCTCGAATGCAATCGGATTCTTCTCGCCGTTCCTGGAGACCCCCGCGCCCGAGCTGGTGGGCGTGGAGGCGGGCGGGCGCGGAAAGAAAACAGGGGATCACGCGGCGCGCATGAACGGCAGGGGCCAGGCCGGAATCGCGCAGGGCTACAAGTCCCTTTTCCTGGCGGACGGCGACGGACAGCTTCAGCCCACCCATTCGATCTCCGCGGGCCTGGACTACCCCGGCATCGGTCCCCAGCTTGCACATCTCGGAGAGACGGGCCGGATACGCTTCACTACCGCGTCGGATCATGAGGCCCTGGAGGCCGTGCGGTTCTTTGCCCGCACCGAGGGGCTCATCTTTGCGCTGGAATCGGCCCACGCAGCGGCTGCAGCCATGCGGCTGGCCCGGGACTATCCGCAGGACAAGGACCTCGTGGTGAACATGTCAGGGCGCGGTGACAAGGACCTGTTCATACTCGCAAAGGCCCTGGACCCGGAGAACTGGCGCGCGTTCCTGGCCTCGGAGTGCGCGCGATGAGCGGATCACCACGGATCATGGCGCACATGGTTGCCTTCTCTCCTGACAGGGCCGGGAGCCTCGAGGTGGCACGGGGCCTGGCGGAATCCGGCAGCGCCTACCTGGAGGTGCAGTTCCCTTTTTCCGACCCCACTGCGGACGGCCCCGACATACAGCGCGCCTGCGGAAAGGCGCTGGAGGCGGGCTTCACGCTGAACGAGGGCTTTCGCCTCGCGGCGGAAATATGCGCCTTTGCGCGCCAGCCCCTTTTCATCATGAGCTACGCGAATCTCGTATTCACCCGGGGAGTGGAAAAGTTTCTCACCGAGTGCAGGGAAGCGGGAGCGCACGGAGTGATCGTGCCGGACCTGCCTCCGGACTACGACGAGGGGCTTTTCAGCATGGCCTCGCGGCTCGGTCTTGTCGCGATGCCCGTCATGTCCCCTTCGATGAAGGAAAAAAGGCTTGCCCGCGTCTCCGCCCTCGTACCGGCGTGCATCTATGCCACGCTGCGCACAGGGACCACGGGTCCGTCGACGACGCTGAACGAGGAAGGCCGTGCCTTTCTTGCCCGTTGTGCCTCTTTGTCCCCGGGCGTGAAGGTGTTCGGCGGATTCGGAATCTCCACCCGGGAGCAGGTCCGCGCGTTCCAGCCGCTCGTCCACGCTGTGGTGGTGGGGAGCGCGCTCGTCCGCGAGGTTGCCCGCGGGGCCGATCCACGCCGCGCCGTGCGGTCCAAGGTGGAGGAGCTCATGGGAGCAGGGTAGATGCCTGACTCCGAACAGACACCGTTGTGCGCACAGGGGCCCGCCTTCCGCGGCTGCTGTCCCGTCAAAAAGTCGATAGGCGCGGTCCGCACGCGGTGTGTATACTTTCTGCCATGGAAAGCTTCGAAGTCGTCTCTCCGGGATTCAGGGGCCTGATACTCTTTAACGCGGCAGTGGAGACGCTGTACACCGGCACCAGATGGGGAGAAGGCCCTGTCTGGTTCGGCGATGCGCAGCACCTGGTCTGGAGCGACATCCCCAACAACCGTATGCTCCGCTGGACGGACGGCGCGGGTGTCTCGCTCTTTCGCAGCCCGTCGAACTATTCAAACGGCAACACGCGGGACAGGCAGGGGCGGCTCGTCACCTGCGAGCACGGGTCGCGGCGAGTGACGCGTACCGAGCATGACGGGCGGATCACCGTGGTGGCAGATGCATACGCGGGAAAGAAACTCAACTCGCCGAACGACGTGGTAGTGAAATCGGACGGCACGATCTGGTTCAGCGATCCCCCGTACGGAATCCTGACGGACTATGAAGGGGGAAGGGCTGAAAGCGAGCTGGAGGGCAGCTTCCTGTTCTGCTTCGATCCCCGGACGGGAGAGCTGGCCATCGCTTCCAGGGATTTCGAGAGACCCAACGGCCTGGCCTTTTCCCCCGACGAGTCGCTCCTGTACGTGTCCGATACCGGGGAGAGCGCGCGTCACATCCGTGTTTTCTCAGTGCGGGAAAACAACCGCCTGGCAGATGGCCGAGTCTTTGCGGCGGTGACCCCAGGGGTGTCAGACGGGTTCCGCCTGGACGAATACGGGAATGTCTGGACGAGCGCCGGAGATGGAGTGCACTGCATCTCCCCGCGGGGCGAGCTGCTCGGGAAAATACGCCTGCCGGAGATCATCTCCAACGTCGTGTTCGGGGGGCTGCGGAAGAACCGACTCTTCGTCACCGGCGCGAACAGCCTTTTTTCCGTCTACCTGAACTGCAGGGGGGTCCAGGCGCCATGAATCCACGGAGTACCGTGGCGCCCATGAATCCACGGAGTACCGTGGCGCC
>CAYTGX010000020.1:0-19407 GCA_964437385.1 uncultured Spirochaetaceae bacterium | reverse complement strand
CCATGAATCCACGGAGTACCGTGGCGCCCATGAATCCACGGAGTACCGTGGCGCCATGATTCCGATCGGAGACGATAACAGGGACCGAAGGACGACACCCCTCATCACGTGGGCGCTGATCGCGCTTAATGTCTTTGTCTTCGCTTACTTCCAGGGCTTCGGAAGCAACGAACGCTTCACCTATGCCTATGCGACGGTGCCGGCGGAGATACTGTCCGGCAGGGATATCGTGACACCGGACCGGGTATTTGTCGACCGTTCGACCGGGAGTCGCGTGCTGGTGCCGGGCCTCCAGCCTACGCCGGTGCCCGTGGTCCTCACGATCTTCATCTCGATGTTCATGCACGCCGGGCTGGCGCACATCCTCGGGAACATGCTGTACCTGCTTATCTTCGGAGACAACGTGGAGGACCGGCTCGGTCACTTCCGCTATCTCCTCTTCTATCTCTTCTGCGGGGCGGCGGCCTCCCTCGCCCAGGTCTATGCGACCCTGTTCACGGGAGGCGCGCTGAAAGTCCCCAGCCTTGGCGCGTCCGGCGCAATTTCCGGGGTGCTGGGGGCCTACCTGCTCCTGTTCCCGCGCAAGCGGGTACGCGTGCTCATGGGGTTCTTCATTGTGCCTGTGCCCGCCATCTTTGCCGTGGGAACCTGGTTCGTATTCCAGCTCGTGAATGGCCTGGGCTACCTCGGCGGCGGCCAGACCGGCGGTGTCGCCTACGCGGCGCATGTCGGCGGATTCGTTGCCGGCTTTGCGACCGTGAAGATCTGGGAGATCGGGCGTCGGTCACCGAACACACGCGCGTACCGTGACATTCGCGAACCGTAGCGCGCGGCCGAGGCGCCCTCAATCCGCGAGAGCCGCTGCGGCCCTCTATCGCTGTACCCTGCCGGACCCGGATCCGCCCATGAGCGCCTTCACCTCCGCAACGGAAAGCAGCGGCAGGTCACCGCAGATCGAGTGCTTCAGACAGGAGGCTGCCACCGCGAACTCCAGCGCGTCCCTCGGAGCGGCAAGGTTGGTGAGCCCGTAGATCAGGCCGGCGGCGAACGTGTCCCCGGTGCCGACCCGGTCCACGATGTCCGTTATCGCATACCTTCGGGAGACGAGAAACTCCCGGCCGGTGTGCAGAACAGCCGACCAGCCGTTGTCATTCGCGGAGTTGCTTTCCCGCAGGGTGATGGCGACCTGCTTCAGGGACGGATACGCCGCACGTACCCGCTCCGCGAGCCCCCTGTAGTGCTCCGGCTGGAGCTTTCCCGATTCCACGTCGATGTCGAGGCTGATCCCGAGCGCATTCTGGCAGTCCTCTTCGTTTGCGATTGCCACGTCAGCGGACTTCATCAGTTCCCCCATCACCTCCGACGCGCTCCTGCCGTATTTCCAGAGATTCTTGCGATAGTTGAGGTCACAGGATACCGTGAGGCCCCTCGCCTTTGCGGCGCGTACCGCCTCGAGGGAAAGCTCGGCGGCGTTCTGCGATATGGCGGGGGTGATTCCGGTGAGATGAAACCATGAGGCGCCTTTGAACGCCGCGTCCCAATCGATGTCTCCGGGCCGGGCCTCGGAGATGGCGGACCCGGTTCGGTCGTAGATGACAACCGAGGGCCGCTGGTTGGCGCCCTGCTCGATGAAGTAGATGCCGAGCCTGCCCCCTTTGCGTACCACGAGGGAGGTAGTGATGCCGTGCCGGCGTAATTCCGCCACGCACGCATCGCCGACCGGGTTCGCCGGGATCACCGACACGAATGCGCTGTCACAGCCGAACCGGGCCAGGGCCGTTGCCACGTTCGCCTCTCCACCGCCGAATGTGGCCTCCAGCACAGGACTCTGAAAAAAACGCTCTACTCCGGGCGGCTTCAGACGGAGCATGATCTCACCGAAGGTCACATACCGCGCCACGGCCGCCCTCCTTCGATTCTCTCAGACACTGTTGACGGGATACGCCGGCGCGCCGCCTGCCAGTACGGCAGCCACGTTCTGCGCCGCCTTTGTCTTCAGTTCCACCACCGACTCCTCGCTGTACCACCCCGCATGGTCGGTGAAAATCACGTTGTCCAGCGTGCGGAGGAGGCTTCCACGGGGAACCGGCTCCTCCTCGAACACGTCCAGGCCCGCGCCGGCCAGGTGACCGTCACGCAGGGACTCCGCCAGCGCCCGCTCGTTCAGCACGGGTCCCCGCGAGGTGTTGACCAGGATGGTGCCCCGCTTCATCCTCGCGAGCTCACCGGCGCCGATGAGGTGCCGCGTCTCGGAGTTCAGCGGGATGTGCAGGGTGATGTAGTCAGCCTCTGCCAGCAGGATGGAGAGCGGCACCGGCACGGCCCCGGCAGCCCTGATCACAGAGGCCCGTACGTTGGGATCACACACGAGCACCCGGGCGAACCCGAAGCCGAACACCTTGCGGTGCAGGCAGCGCCCCGAGTTCCCATAGCCGATGATCCCCAGGGTCCTCCCAGCCATCCGGTAGCAGGGCTGGTCCTTGTGCAGGTTCCAGCGCCCTTCACGCACCATCCTGTCCTTGTAGGGGATTTTTCTCACGCAGGAGAGCAGGAGGGCCAGTGCATGGTCGGCCACATCCTCGAAACAATAGTCCGGCACGCGCGCCACCCAGATGCCCTTGCGGGTGGCAGTCTCCACGTCCACGTTGTCGTACCCGACCCCGTAGCGGGAGATCACCCTGCACTTCTGCAGCCCCTCGATGATGTCCGTGCTCATCGGAAAAAGATTCACGAGAATGGCATCAGCGGCCGCGAATGAGGTGCGCGCCTCTGCGGCGGAAGAGGACGAAAAGATCACCACGTCGGCATCCACTTCGCGCAGGACCTCTTCTTCCTCGTGATAACTGGCGTAGCGGTCGTCGGCAATGACCACGGTAAACCTGCTCATGGCCGGTGTCCCCTCGCGCTTTCAGCCTTCTTCGAAGAGGGTCGCACCCTCAGCGATGACTTTCACGGGGTAACGGGTGATATCGAACGGGTCTCCGTTCCAGCAGGAAAACGAAGCCCATTTCCCCTTTGCCAGCGTCCCGAGGAAGGCGTCCATTCCGAGGATCTGCGCGTTCCTGCGTGTGACGATCTCGATCGCGTCCTGCCGGTTCAGGCCGCAGCGTATGAACCAGCGCAGCCCGAGCAGCAGGTTGCGCTGCGGCACCACCGGATGATCCGTCATCAGCCCGAACTCCACGCCGGATTCCAGCAGGTGGCGCACGTTGCGCCAGTTTTCGTGCCGCAGCTCCACCTTGTACGCGAACGCGTCCATGGGTCCGAACACCACGGGAATGCCGCGTTCCTTCAAAAGCGCGTAGATGTGGCCGTCGTTCACGTCGCAGGCGTGCTCCACGGTGACGCCGATGCCGAACTCTTCCTGCAGCCGCAGCAGGCTGGCGATGTCGTCGATCTTGTGCACATGCACGCGCAGGCCCTGTTTTTTCAGGAGGAGGGAGCGGACCACTTCTTCCTCCGCGGTCAAGGTGGAATCCGCCCCGGACTTTCCGGCCTTGCGGGCATTGTCCATCTTGTTCTTCACCTGGGAAAGCCGGGCGCGGAGGATGGAGAGTGCGCCCATGCGGGTATGCGGCCGTGTGCCTTTCCACTCACGCGTGGACATCGGGTTGTAGCCGAATGCGGCCTTGATCCCGGACCGCGCAATCAAAGCCTCGCTGGTCGTGCGGCCGTAGTTGCGGATGATCGCGGTGCGGCCGCCGACAATGTTGCCGCTGCCCGGCATCACGCAGGAGTACAGCACACCCAGCTCAACCGAATCACGGAACGCGCTGTCGTCCATCTGCACGGAATCCAACGCGTCCGCCAGGAACAAGAGCGAGTCCATGTGCTCGTTCGCCTCTCCCTCGCTCCCCGGCTCCCCGGCGCGTTCCATGCCGATGTGGCAGTGCGCATCGATGAACGCCGGTGTGATCACGGAGAACTTCCCGAGGAACTCGCCCTTGACCTCCTTGCAGACGTCCTTCACCAGTTTTCCTTCGAAGACAAGGTGGACGTTCCTGACTACTTCGTCCCCGGTGTACAAGGTCTCGGCGAAAACAGATTTCACGCTGCTCTCTCCTTTGTCGGAAATGGGTGCGCCCCTGGGTTCTTCATGCGCGGGGAGTATAGCGATTTGCGCGGGTTTGACCAAGACGGGGCATTCCGTTACACCATGTGCGGGAGATGACAACCGGCATGCAGGACAACGTGACCATCGAGGTGGTCGGATCCGCACGGGGCCGCGCGGCGCGCGCCTTCATCGACTTTCCCCACCGTCTCTACCGCGGGTCAGCACAGTGGGTCCCGCAGTTCCGCCATGACATCCGTGTCATGCTGGCCCGCCGGCATCCCTTCTTCGACCGGGGACGGGCGCAATTCTTCGTGGCGCGCAGAGGAGACCGGCCGGTGGGCACGATCTGCGCGATCGAGAACGTCGCGTACAACGAGTTTCACAGATCGAAGAGGGGCCACTTCCATTTCTTCGACTGCATTGACGACCGCGCGGTCTCCCACTCCCTGTTCCAGGCTGCCTTCGCGTGGCTGCGCGGCAGGGGAATGGAGGAAGTGGTCGGCCCCTTTGGAATCGGCTTCATGGGCATGGGTGCGCTGGTGGACGGTTTCGAGCACCGCGCGGTCATGACGATGATGGGCTACAACTATCCCTACTATGGCCCGGCAATCGAGGCGGAGGGATTTGCCAAGCACAAGGATCAGCTCTCCATGTTCATCGATGCAAAGTCATTCCGCCTGCCCGACAAGATCAGGCGGGTGGCGGAAATCGCAATGAAGAGAGGGCGGTTCGAGGTGCCGGAGTTCCGGTCCAAGCGGGACCTGGTGCGGCGCGCCCAGGACATCGGACGGGTCTACAACGAGTCATTCCAGTCCCACGGGGACGAGTACAGCCCGTTCAGCGAGAGAGAAATACGCCAGATCACGTCGGACCTCGTGACGGTGGCTGATCCGTCCCTGATCAAGCTCCTGCTGTGCAATGGGGAGATCGCCGGCTTCCTCTTCGGATTCCCCGACCTTTCGGCGGCGCTGCAGCGTTCCCGGGGAAGGATCACCCCGTGGAGCATCGCGGACCTCCTCCTGGAGTACGGGCGCACGCGGTGGCTGATCGTCAACGGGGCCGGCATCCTCCCCCGGTACCAGAGACTGGGGGGAAACGCGCTCCTGTACTCCATGCTGGAAAAGATCGCCTCCCGCAGGCGGTTTCTCTACGTGGACGCGGTGCAGATCGCGGAGAGCACGGAGCTGATGCTGGCAGATCTGAAGACGCTGGGGGGCAGGGTGTACAAGATCCACCGCCTCTACCACCGTTCAATTGACAACATCCCTTCCCATGGGCAAGAATGAGTGTCCGCTATGGCGAAGGACGTCCTGAACAAAAGCAAATACGCGGGAATCATCGAACGGATGATCGCGAACTCCACCGAAGCGCCCCACGTCACGGAAAAGAACGTCTACCAGGAAGGCAAACCTGCCAACAAACCCCTGGTGCAGGAGATCGTGCAGGACCTCCTGCTGCCGGGAAGCAGGATAGTCGGGCGGGAAAACCTTCTCGAGCTCCATCGCCTGGCACAGCGAAAGAAGCCCTGCCTCATCCTCATGGAGCACTACAGCAACTTCGACATTCCCTGCATCTACGAGCTGCTGGACCGCTGCGGGGACGAATACCGTGACGTGGCAGACTCCATCGTGTCGGTGGCCGGCGTCAAGCTGAACGAGGAAAGCAAGCTCGTCCTTGCGTTCACGGAAGTGTTCACCCGGGTCGTCCTCTACCCCACGCGCGGCATCGACGCCATTGCCAATGAGAAAGAGCGGCACGAGGCGCAGAAACGGCGCGCACGGATCAATATTGCCGCATTGAAAAGGCTCATGGCTCTGCGCAGGGCCGGCAAGATCATTCTCCTTTTCCCTTCCGGAACACGCTACCGCCCCTGGGACCCCACAACTGCCCGTGGTCTCAAGGAGATCGACACGTACTTGAAGTTCTACTCCCGAATGGTCCTGGTTGCGGTAAACGGAAATACCCTCCTTCCCAACCCGCAGGGGGGAATGGACGAGGATTTCCCCGCCCAGGACGTGATGATCTACACGGTCAGCCAGGTGCGGAAATGCTCGGAGTTCCGCAGGCGGGCGCTGAAGGGCCGGGAGCATGATGAGGACCCCAAGCAGCACGTCGCGGACAGCGTCATGGCCGCACTGGCAGCGCTCCACGCGCGCACGGAAAAGGCCCGTCTGCGCCTTTTCGCGGAAAGGGCATGACCGGATCAGACGCGGCGGGTTCCGCGCGCCCTTCGCCCCTCAGTGCGCTTCCGGCAGGCCTCTGCCGCGATCTTTCCATTCTCTTCTCGGACATCGACGACACTCTCACGACCAACGGGATGCTCCCCGAGTCCTCCTACGGGGCGCTCTGGGACCTGGAACGCGCCGGTATCCGCGTCGTGCCTGTCACGGGCAGACCTGCGGGCTGGTGCGACCATATTGCCCGTATGTGGCCGGTTGCCGGCGTGGTGGGGGAGAACGGCGCCTTCTATTATGCCTATGATCGGGAGAAGCGGCACATGACCCGCCGGCAGATCCCTGCCGAGCCCGGGTCCCCGTCATCCGGTCGGGACAAGCTGGCGCGCACTGCGGCACGGGTTCTGCGGGAAGTGCCGGGAGCTGCGCTGGCGGCGGACCAGGCCTTCCGCGTGAGCGATTTCGCCATCGACTACTGCGAGGACGTCCCGCCGCTTCCCCCGGAGCGCGTGGACGACATCTGCCGCATCCTCTCGGAGGAGGGTGTGCACTTCAAGGTTTCGAGCATTCACGTGAACTTCTGGCTCGGAAGCTTCGACAAGCTCTCCGGAGTCCGCTTGTTTCTCTCCGGCCAGGGTATCGGGACTCTGGAGGACCTGGCCGAGCAGAGTGTTTTCATCGGCGACTCTCCCAACGACGAACCGCTGTTCGCGGGCTTTGCACACAGCATCGCGGTGGGCAACCTTCGGCGATTCCTTCCCCGGCTGATCCATATGCCGGAGTTCCTCACGGAAAAGGATTCAGGGGAAGGCTTTCGGGAAGCGGCGGACGCAATCCTCGCGCGAAGGACGCATCCTCAGTAGGACAGTTCGTCCAGGCTGCACTCCATCACCTGGGTGACGGGAATGAAACCCACCGACTGGAAGAAATCCGAGGAGCGCAGTGACCTGCCCATGAGCTCGGCGGTAAGGCGGCGCATGCCGCGCGAGCGCATTTCCATGAGGAACTTCCTGAGCAGCGCCTCGCCGAGGCCCAGGCCGCGCAGGCCGGAAGGGACGGCGAGCTGGACGATATGCACGGAGGTGCCGTCGATGATGCCCCAGGAAAAACCGGCTAGCTCACCCGAGGGCGTCTCCGCGATAAGAGTCGGGGCTTTGTCGCTGCCCGCAGCGGGAATGCCCCGCCTTTTTTCCGCGAATCTTTCTTCCAGCCGCTCGGGGCGTTCGTACGGGAACTGCTCGAAGAAGGCGTCCCTGTCTTGTCGGCGCACCTCCTCGGCGTGCTCCCCCACCCCCCAGGCAAAGGAGAAATCGCTCATCACGAGCTCTTCGGTCTCCTCAGGCTCGGCCGGAAGCTTTGCAAGGCCGCGCGCTTCCCGGTTGGCGTTGTACCAGCTCACGATGACCGCGCGAAGCCGCTGCTCCTTGTATGCAAACCACAGCCTCTCGATTTCCTTGTTCTCCTTCAGCGAATCCTTGAAAGCACGAAACACTCCCCTGCCCATGGTCAGGGCGCGGGAGAGCTGCTCCCTGTACGCGGGGTTGTCCAGCGAGGTCACAAAGCTTTCCATAAGGTGGAAGCCTTCCGCGGATCCCCACCGAGGCAGACGCGCATATTTCTCGTCGGGACGCTCGCCCAGGGTGGAGAGAGGAACCAACTCTCCCGATTCCACATCCGCCGCGTACTGCTCCTTCTGGTCTTCCATTGCGAATCCGATCTTGTCGATCATCTGCGTCGTGAGCGCGAAGTTCATACTTCAAGTGTAGATCATGCCTCATGGCGCGGCAATCCGTAGCCATGGAAGGCTACCGCGCCAAATGACGCGCAAGCGCGTCGGGCGCGGTCTGAGGTGCGCCGAGTGCAACTCCGCGCACGCGCGGAAGGGATGCACGAGAGGGGCACCGTAGCTCCGATTCCTTGACATCAGGGCGGCCGCGCCTGCATACTCAGCCCGAATCAGAGGAGGAGCCATGAGTATCATCGAATACGTGGAGGCGCGGGAAATCCTCGACTCCAGGGGAAATCCGACCGTTGAAGTCGACGTCGTGCTTGAAGACGGGTCCATGGGCCGGGCGGCGGTGCCCTCGGGCGCGTCCACCGGAGAGCACGAGGCGCTGGAGCTGCGGGACGGGGACAAGGCCAGGTTCCTCGGCAAGGGCGTGCTCAAGGCAGTCCAGAACGTGAACAACCTCATTGCGGCGGAGATCGTGGGCCTGGACGCCCTGGAGCAGGTCGATGTCGACCACACCATGATCGAGCTGGACGGCACGGAGACCAAATCCAAGCTCGGTGCCAATGCTATCCTCGGTGTATCCATGGCCACCGCGCGCGCAGCAGCCGACTTCCTGGGCGTGCCCCTCTTCAAATACCTGGGCAGCTTCCACGCATCACTCATGCCGGTGCCCATGGCCAATATCATCAACGGCGGGGCGCACGCGGACAGCTCCGTCGATTTCCAGGAGTTCATGATCATGCCCGTGGGGGCCCCGTCAATCCGCGAAGCCGTGCGCATGATGGCGGAGATATTTCACACCCTGAAAGGGGTGCTGAAGGGGAGAGGGTACAACACCGGCGTGGGAGACGAGGGCGGCTACGCGCCGAGCCTGAAGAGCAATGACGAAGCCATCGAGGTGATCCTGCAGGCCATCGAAAAGGCTGGTTACAAGCCGGGGGACAACGTGATGCTGGCCCTGGACCCGGCCGCGTCCGAGTTCTACGACAAAGAGAAAAAGAAATACGTTTTCAAGAAGTCGGACAAGAGAGAGCTGTCCTCCAAGGAGATGGTAGACTTCTGGGTGAATTGGGCCAATAAGTATCCCATCATCTCCATGGAAGACGCCATGTCGGAAGAGGATTGGGAGGGGTGGAGCCTCCTCACCGAGAAGCTCGGCAAGAAAATCCAGCTTGTCGGGGACGATATCTTCGTGACAAACACAAAGATCTTCCAGAAGGGCATAGAGAAAGGCATCGCGAACTCGATCCTGATCAAGCTGAATCAGATCGGCTCTCTCACGGAGACCTACGAAGCGGTGGAAATGGCGAAAAAGGCCGGCTACACGGCCGTCGTGTCCCACCGGAGCGGTGAAACGGAGGACAGCTTCATCGCGGATCTCGTAGTGGCGCTGGAGACCGGGCAGATCAAGACAGGTTCACTCTCACGGTCGGACAGGCTTGCCAAATACAACCAGCTCATGCGGATCGAGGATCTCATGGAGGGTGTGTGCACTTACGCGGGGAAAAACGCGTTCTATTCGATCAGGAAATAACAGTCAGACCGTTTACAAAGGCCGCCCTTGCACGGCATTCCACGCAGTTGGGCGGCCACGTCTTTTGGCGAAACGACCCTTTTTTGTTGTTTCGCGGATCGGCTCAGCCCTGTGCTACCGGGTTGCACAGGATCCCGATACCGTCAATCTCCACTTCCACCTCGTCTCCGGCATGCAGCTCCGCGGGGGCTCCAGAGGTACCTGTGAATATCAGGTCTCCGGGTTCCAGGGTGACTGAGCGTGCGATCCATGAGATGAGGGCGGGAATACCGAAGATCAGGTCACGCGGGCTGCAGCGCTGCACTTCGCTCCCGTTGATCCGGGCAACGATGGAAATGCCCGCTGGATCGAGGTCCGTGACGATCCACGGCCCAATGGGTGCAAAGGTGTCCGACGACTTTGCCCGCCACCAGTTCAGATCGTTTTTCTGCCACACCCGCGCGCTCACGTCGTTGCCGCAGGTATAGCCAAGGACGTACCGCATGGCCTGCTCCGGGCTTACTCCGCGGCAGCGTTTTCCCATTACCACTACGAGCTCGGCTTCCTCGTCCACCCTGCCCTGGTCCCGCGGCAGCATGATGGTCTCCCCCGGATCTATCACGGCGCTGGGGACTTTGAGGAAGACCTGGGGCTCGCGGGGGGGCTCTGCGCCGTGCAGGTGGTCACGGAAGTTGTTGGCCAACCCGAAGATTTTGGACGGCCTGCAGGGGGCGAGGAACTTGACGGCGTCCAACGGATGGGTGGCCCCCGGACGGCCGGGGTCTCCGAACGGCGTGCCGTAGATCTCCCTCACGTACCGGGCCCCTTCTTCCAGGACACCGAAGGCGATTCGACCCCCGAGCTCGAAACGGGCGTATTTCATTCCGTCCTCGCTGCGCGACCCCTTCTCAGAGACTGGGCCCGCTCTGGAACAGGCTGCTGAATGCGGACCCTGCGAAATTCATTCCGACGATGGTTGCCACGCCGAGTATCCAGAGAAGGACGGCGAAGATCTTCAGGCACGTGGAAAGGACTTTCAACAGCGCGTACGAGCTGCCCTGATCCGCGTTCTTGCGCGTGTTGATCGCGATCTCCCGCCATGCGAGCGGCGTATCCGAAGCTGACCAGACAATGATCCCTACGAGGACGAAGAGGATGAAAAGAAACTGCGAGACCAGGAAAATCATTCTTTCACCTCCGGTATTCTTCAGGCTCTTCAAAGTCTAATGCCCGGGGGGCTCCTGTCAAGGCAACATTCCCAGCGCCGCACGCCGCGCAGCTCACCGGCCGTGCCGCCTCCACCTTCCCACGGCCTTTTCCCCGTGGTAGAATATGCCGATATTATAGAAGAAGAAGGGGAAGGAGCACCGTGATCTATCTCATTTACAAAGATGGTGAGATCCTGGTCGAAACGGACGACCTTGATTTCGTGAAGAGCTACGTCAGCAAGAACGAGGAGTGCTCCGTGCGGGATGCGCGCACGGGGAAGAAAGTACCCCTGGAATAGGCCGTTCTTCCCGGACATCCAGAAGACTGCCCGCCCGCTAGTCCTTTCTGTATTCGATGTTTTCCTCCGAGTGCCCGATGAGCAGCTCGGGACACTTCCTTGTGAACAGCCCGTTTTCAAGAACGCCGGGGATCAACTTCAGGTCGTCTTCCATCCGGTGCGGATCGAATGCATCCCTGAAGGTGACGTCCAGGAGCAGGTTCCCCAGGTCTGTCACCACGGGACCCGCTTTCCGCACCGCCATGCGAACTGCCGCCTCCCCGCCCATCTCGCGGATCCTGCGGCTGACCGGGGTCACCGCATCCGCAACCACCTCCACGGGAATCGGAAAATGGTCGCACAATCGCGCGCTGAGCTTTGCGGCCTCTGCAATGATCAGGAGCCGGCGGGACGCATAGGCAATGATCTTCTCCCGCAGAAGCGCGCCGCCGCCGCCCTTGATCATGTTTCGCGCCGGGTCTATCTCATCCGCGCCGTCGATCGTGAGATCCAGCGCGCACTCGATGACGGCGTCATTGAGGGTGAAGACCTGAATGCCAAGCGCCCGGGCTTCAAGCTCAGTCTGGAGGCTTGTGACTACCGCCCGGACGCCCCGCAGGCTCCCTTCCGCAATACGGGCAGCCACCCGGCGGGCGGCCCATATGGCTGTCGAGCCTGTCCCAAGTCCCAGCCGCATGCCGTCCTGCACGAAACGGTCAACAGCCTGCGCCCCGAGCGTCTTCTTGATGGCCTCCATGTCCCCCATGTTCACCTTCCGTTTGCAAACATTCCGAAGCAACGTATACTATGAACAGAGGCGCGCGTACAGTGGAGCCCGATTCCATACTCTCGCAGGTCTCCTTTACCGAGTTTCTGGACCAGGTGCAGGACGGTCTGTATATCGTCGATTCGAAGCGCCGCATCGTATTCTGGAATCACGCGGCGGAGGAGCTGACGGGGTTCGCCGCGGCTCAAATCGTCGGACGAAGCTGCGTCGACCCGAAAGTGCTCGACCACCGGACCATCCTCGGGGAAAGCCTGTGCACCGACGAGACCTGTCCCATGCTTCGCTGCATGACCACCGATATCGGGGGCACGGTGCCGCAGCTTATCCTCATCAGGACAGCCTCCGGGCGGCCTCTCCCCGTCTCCCTCAGCGTCGGACCGCTGCATGGCCGGGACGGTGAGGGAATCGGGGCAATCGCGCTTTTTCGCAGCATGCGGGAGGAGTACCAGCAGCGGAAGCTGGCGGTTGAAATCCAGAAGCATATGATCACGCAGAAAGGGTTTGCGCGGAACGGTGTGCGGGTGGATACCGTGTACGCGCCGGTGGACGAGATCGGCGGAGATTTCCTGGAAGCCTTTTTCCTGGACTCGCGGACCGTTATCGCCACTGTTGCCGACGCCACCGGGCATGGGATATCCGCCTCCCTGTTCACGATGGTATACAAGACTCTTCTGCACTCCTCGTTCGGCCGTCACCGCGATCCTGGGCAGGTGCTGGCCAGCGTGAACCGCGATTTCCTGGAAACCGCCGATGTGGACGGGTTCTACATCGGGGCATGCGTGGTGAGTTACGACACGGAGTCCCGCGCGGGGAGCTACGCGGCCGCAGGCCACCCCCGGGGTCTCGTCTTCTCCCGGGATGGGGAGAGGCGCGTGCTCAGGGAAAGTCTGGCCATGCAGTCCCTCATGCTGGGGATGAATCCGGAAGCCCGATACGACCAGATTGCTTTCACGCTCTCACCGGGGGACCTCCTTTTCCTCTCCTCTGACGGGATCTTCGAGGCCCCGTGCGCCAACGGCAGGCAGTTCGGAGTGGAGGGCGTGGAAGAGTTCTTCGCCTGCTACACGGGAGACGCCCCGCTGGAAGCCCTGCTGGCCGACGTGCGCCGCCGGAGCACTTTTCATCCTCTGGGAGATGATGTGAGCGCCATCCTGATATCCCTGCAGTAGGTGTGCCCACTACCGTGACTGGCCCTTGCCAACCGCGACCGATTTTTCTATAGTGGCGCACTTTATATGTGCAAAATGCCGATACACAGAGGGGTGAAAGCACTCCTCATCGTCCTCCTTATGACAGCTGCCTCGTCGGTGTTCGCGGACACCGCGTCACGGTACCCCGTGACATTTGGCACCGAGCTGCAAGGTCTGGCGTCATGGTACGGGGGGAAGTTCCACGGACGCCTCACCTCCAGCGGGGAAATATTCAATACCAACGACATGACCGCTGCCCACAAGACGCTCCCCTTCGGCACCATCGTGAAGGTCACCAACCAGGACAACGGGAAGGCCGCGCTCGTGAAGATCAACGACAGGGGTCCCTTCGTCGAGGGAAGAATCATTGACCTGTCGATGGCTGCTGCGGAGCGGCTGGACATGATCGGCCAGGGCGTGGCGCACGTTTCCCTCGATATCGTGGATTTCGTCACAGACAGTGACCTGTTCGCCGTCCAGGTGGGCGCATACACGCTGGAGAAAAACGCCGAGAAGGCGCGCGCCACGCTCGAAACCGCGGGATTTATCGTCACGGTGGAGAGAAACACCTTGGGGGTCGCGCGCGTGTCCGCGCGGGCGATTACCGGCCGTGATCTCCCGGACTCCCGCAGGAAACTGGAGGGGCTCGGGTTCTCGGGCTACCTCGTGAAGAAAGAAAAGACGGAAGCCCCGCGCATTTCCCGCGCCAGCGGGGCAGGCTCCCCCACTGCCTTCGTCACCGCTCCCTGAAGTCAGTGTGCTCGCGGGTGAGCGGCCTCCCGAAGAAGATCATGAAAATGATGTTGATACCGGCAAAATAGCCGGCCCTCAGAATGCCGACCTTGAGAAGGCGCCGCGCCGAGGTCCTCATCATCAGGCGCATGCTGAAACGTACAAGACCGACCCGTGAAAGCCGGATGGCGATATCGGTATCCTCGCCGTAGAACGTGATGGCGGTGTTGAACCCTCCGGCCTTCTCCAGCATGCACCTGCGCACGACGAAGTTCCCACCCTGGGCAATCGCTCCCAGGCCCAGGATTCGCTGGCCGATGACGTTGGGGAAAAACTGAAGCAGATAGAAGAACATGGTTCCGATCTGCGCGTGGGGGGGCATGTCGTAGTAGAAAAACGGCCCTGAGAGGAGCGCGAGGCGCGGATTCTGGAAATGGGGCAGCACCCGGGAGATATAACCGCGGGGCATGAGGCAATCCGCATCCACATTCATGATCAGTTCGCCGTGCGCATGCCGGCAGCCGGTGTCCCGGGCGCGGGAAAGCCCCTTGCACGGCTCGTGGACCACTTTCACTTCCGGGAAAACGGCCGCGACATTCGACGTGCGGTCCGTGCTCGCATTATCGACGACAATGATTTCCACATCATGCCCCGAGCGCGCCGCCTCCCTGCGGACGGCCTTCAGGCATGGTTCGATGTAATTCTCTTCGTTGTACGCGGGGATCACCACGCTGAGCTTCATGCGGGCCGAGTATATAAGGATGGCCCATGCATTGCAAAGCATCGCCTGTCTCTGTATCATTGATTCTGCAGGAAACATGTGCAAATGAAGCTTTCCCAGCGAATCATCGGATATGGTGCGGTCATCCTGGGCGCTGTCAGCGTTCTGGTGGGCGCCCTCCCATGGTTCGGCGTGCAAGTAGAAGCATACGCGGTCGGCATCGTGTTTTTCGCCACAGGGGCGTGGGTCCTTGCCGGACCGGAGCTGCGGGATACGGCCATGCGCGCCATTGCCGCCGCGCGCGAGGCACGGCGATCGTCACGACGCGCCACGCGGCGCCCCGGCAGAGATCCCGTTATCATCGACCCGCTCCTGCCCGTCCGCATCCTGAAGCTCGCACGGGAGATGGGGGGCACACTCACCGTCGCACAGGTTGCCATGGAGCTTACCGTGCCCCTGGACCATGCCGAGGCAGGGCTCAACGAATGCGTGCGGGCAGGCAATGCAATTCCGGACTACGATATTCCCCGTGGGCACGCGGTGTACCGATTTCCCGAGTTCGCCGAACCCGACCCGCCGCGTCTTTCCAGTTGACAGCAACCGGAGGCGTAGATAAGATCGCTGACGGCATCGCGGTACGTCGTACGCGGCGGACTGTCGTTGTAGTGCCGCCCCAGTAGCTCAGCTGGATAGAGCGACGGTTTCCTAAACCGTAGGTCAGATGTTCGAGTCATCCCTGGGGCAACATCCGAATCCTTGCGGTGCAAGGAATTACTGAAAAGACTACCGGACAACCGGCGTCGCAAAAACCAAGTGTCACCAGTTTTGTCACTGGTGAGGGAGGTTTCCATGCGCGTCGGTGTCCGGGACTTCTCCCTTTACAAGAGGCCGCGAAAATGCGGCCGACCCGTCTACTACGCTCGATTCCACAACGATGATGGCAGTTGGACTGCTGGCTGCTCGACTGGGCAGACTGTCCGCTCACTCGCCGAGGGTTGGGCAACCGCAGAGGTAAGGCGACGGCAGGCCGAAGTGCAGGAAGGAGAGCAGGCGCCTCCGGCCGATACCGCCTTTGCGGCGTTCGCCGGCAAAGACTTTTTCAGCTACGAGGGTCGGTGGGCTCTAGACAAGCGCGCAAGCGGAAAAAGGCTTTCGCCCCGTCAGTGTCTTGAAAAGCGGCAGACCTTCGACAAGCACATCATCCCCATTCTGGGGCAAATGAAACTTCACGAAATCAACCGCGCCGTGCTGAAGGACTTTCGAAACGCCATGTATCAGGACGGCTATTCGGGGTCCACGATCAACCGCGCGTTAGATTGCATCCGGGCGGTACTTGAAGCCGCTGAGGATGAGAACCGCATCGAAGCAGTACCACGCATCGACCGCGCGGCGAGCAGGCCTACTGAGCGCGGGATCCCCACAACGGACGAGTTTCGCCAGATCTTCGCCGCGCACTGGGAAGATCTCCGTGCGTACTACGCCTCCGCATTGGCTGCCGTCACGGGCTGTCGTATGGGTGAGGTCCTCGCGTTGCGCCGTTCGAATGTTGATGCCTCGCGCCTTCTGGTCTCTGTTGCAAGGTCCTACGATAGCGCCAAACGCGTCATTTGCATGACGACAAAGAACGGCAAGTCCCGAGCGGTCACGATCCCCCCCGTGGTATGCCACGGGCTGGAGAGGTTGGCCGCGGGGAATCCCCACCCCGCTTCCGATCCGCTCATCTTCTGGTCGGAAAAGACTCCAGATAAGCCATGTGACTACAAGTTGGTAACGCGCGGGCTTTACAGGGCCTTGTCGCAGATTGGGATTGATGCGGACGAACGGAGACGGCGCCACTTGTCGTTTCATTCTTGGCGTCACTGGCTCAATTCGCAGCTGATAGAGGCACATGTGCCGCCAGAGAAGATCCGCATGGTGACTGGCCATTCCAGCAGCGAGATGACACTGCTCTATTATCACACGCAGGTAGACGCTATGGCCGACGTACGTGACGTGCAAGCACGGATGTCGGAGGACTGCATAGTCCCACAGGTGGCGCCCACAAGCGTTGACGCAGACCTCGGCGCAACCAGTCGAACACTCCCGATGGCCTCACAATCGGACCGCGAGGGTTGCTCTCAAAGAAATCATGCAAGGAGACCATATGTCAGATAACGCTTTTTCCCTCGACTTCGACAAGATCGAAAGCTATGAAGTGTCCCTTACCTTGACGGCGAGGAGCCAGATCTGCCTCCTTTGCGTCCAGTTCATAGGGGAAGCAAGACTGTACCACAGAACTCCACCATTCGGTGCCGAGGCCGCCAGGAGCAAAGCACGCACGATCTACAGGAAAGCCACGGCGGCCAAGAAAGCTCTGCGCGAGCTCAGCGTTTGCTCATACGACACTGCCGTACATGACTTCTATCTTTTCTATCCCGACGACAGCAACTCCTACCTGTTCTCGGTGAAAAGAGCGATACGGCTCGTTAGGAGGATCGCTCAAGCAGCCAAGAAAAAAGCCTCAGAGTCCTACCCTGTTGGGCGTCCAGAGCTACAGAACTTCAAGAATCTTGTACGTGAGCTGTATCGCATCTATTTGGGCAGCGGAGGCAAAAGACAGATCACCTGGGACAAAAACCGCAAGTGCTACAGAGGGTATCCCATCTTCTTCATAAAGAGGGTCATCGAGCAGATACGTCCGTTTGTGCCTGAGCCAGTCTTGAAGAAGTTTCTTCCCGAGAAGGAAAGCGCCGTAAGTCGTACAGCAGCAGAAGCAATCAGGAACTTTGAAAAGGAGGAAAACAAAAATGAGGGAGAAAAACAGCTAAAAATAGCCATATTTCTGCCTTCCGCGAAATTCGACACTTCGCTCGACCCAGTGATACGGTGCCCTCATGAACACAAAAGAAACATTTGTCCCGTCTACTAGCGTCAACCTGATCGACTACAGCACAGCTGCGGCTCTGCTGGGCATCAGGCCTCAAAGTCTAAGAAGGCTGGTATCACAACGCCGCGTACCACACCTTCACGTCGGAAAACTGGTCCGATTTGATCTGAAGGATCTCGAGGAGTTTCTGAATTCCCAGAAGGTGCCAGTAGGCAAGCCAAGGACGCCACGGGCATGAGCGCGGACACTTTCGGTCTCGCACGGCGTGCGGTTTCCGTCCCACTGATCGAACGGATGTTCGGTCGCGAAGGTTCGCGGTGGGAGGGGGACGAGTACAAGACCCTGTCGCCCCTCCGCGCCGACGTGCATACCGGGTCGTTCGCGATAAAGAAAGATGGCCGCTGGTATGACTTCGCCACGGGGGAAGGCGGGGACTTCATCTACCTGGTGCGACGTGCGAGGAATTGTGCACCACTTGAGGCCGCCCAGCACATTCTCCGCCAGGCTGGATGCTCACAAGCGTCGGAGGCAGCACAAATCCATAGCAACCATCGAAGGTCTTGCGCTGTGCTGCCCGTTCCGGTTGCAGCAGCCGAAAGCTTCGCGGCTGCGTGCGACAACGAGCTCACGCGAAGACGCTACGGCATCCCTGCTGGGACGTGGCCCTATTGCCAGGCGGATGGCCAGCTGCTTTTCCAGGTTTGCAGGTACGAGTCTCCGGGTCCCAAGAAGAATATTGTCCCGTGGTACTACGGCGACGACGACGCGTGGCACCCGGGCCAGCCTATGCCAGCCAACCGCCCGCTATTTCGACTGCCCGAGCTGCTGAGGAGTCACACTCCTGTACTGATTGTTGAAGGCGAAAAGTGCGCCACAGTCACCGTTCCCCAAGACTTTCCGTTCTTTATAACAACCTGGAGCGGCGGAGCCCTGGCGGTTTCCAAGACTGACCGGACGCCGCTTCTTCAAAGAGAGGTTACCACCTGGCCCGACGCCGATGAGCCAGGGCGAGAAGCCGCTCGAAGGATTGGGGCCGAGCTACCGCAGGCGAGAATCCTTCGAATTGAAGACAGGCCGCCTGGTTGGGATCTAGCTGACGCCGTGGCTGAATCTATCGACCTGGAACGATTCATCAGGAATTGTCCGCCCGAAAAAAGTGTCCAACTGAAGTTAGGAACAAACTCGCCGAGGCTCGTCACACAGCGCGCGTCGGACATTGTTACTCGTCCAGTCGATTGGCTGTGGGAAGGCCGAATCCCCCTCGGCGAATACTCTGTGCTCGTTGGGCATCCCTCATCTGGAAAGTCCACCCTGGCGGCAGCCCTCGCAGCTCATGTGAGTGCAGGAATCCCCTTCCCCGACGGTACGAGGCCCGCCGTCGGCGACGTGCTCTTCTTGTCTGCTGAAGAGTCTGCAGCGAAGGCGCTTGTCCCAAGGCTACGAGTCGCAGGGGCTGCTCTCGGCAGGGTCTCAATCGCCGACATCCGTCTCAAGCGCGCCAACCATTCGGAGCTTTTCTCTCTGGCTGATGGTACGGACCCGATTGAGGCAGCCCTCGTAGAAATGGACAATCCGCGCCTCATCATTATCGATTCGCTGAGCAGCTGTACGGCAGGGATCGACACCTTCCGCACAGACGCCTTCGGACCGGTCCTGGCAGATCTCGCCCAGCTCAGCGAACGAAGAAACGTAACGATTCTCTGCCTCGCTCACTTCACCAAGGCCGTCACCAACGGCGCCATGCTACGCGTACTCGGGAGCGTTGCAGTGGTGGCGCTCGCGCGTGCTGTCTACATGCTCGCGCGACATCCAGACGACCCCAAGCGCTCCCTTTTTGTTCCTGTCAAGAACTCCTACGCGCCCCTTGGCGAAGCCATCGAGTTCTCGCTGGTTTCGGCTGCAGCAGGCAAGCTTCCGCAAATTCGCTGGGGTGGGCAGGTGGAAGGGGTCGAGGCCGACTCGTTGATCGCCCTGGACGACCTTGACCGCAGGCGAGAACGATCTGACGCCATGGAGCTGCTTACCGAGCTTCTGAGCGGAAGCGATGAGGTACTGGCGCACGAAGTCTATGCCGTGGGAGCCGAGCGAGGCCTATCCAAAACGACAATATGGCGGGCCGCAAGGAACCGCAAAGTTATCATCGAGGGAAAGG
>CAYTGX010000019.1:37096-62977 GCA_964437385.1 uncultured Spirochaetaceae bacterium | reverse complement strand
GATCGAGCTTGCCGCGCTGGATCATGTCGATGACGCGGCCCGGGGTTCCCACCACGACGTCCACGCCCCGTTCCAGGGATCTCATCTGCAGGCTGATGGCCTGGCCGCCATAGACGGCGACCGTCCGCGGGTGGGCGCCGTGGCGAAGGGAGGCCACTTCAGCGTGCACCTGGATGGCCAGCTCCCGCGTCGGCACCAGGACGAGCGCACGCACGTGCGGGGACGGCTCGGACAGCCTCTCCACCAGGGGAAGACCGAATGCCGCGGTTTTTCCGGTCCCGGTGCGTGCGCGCGCGACCAGGTCACGCTCACCCGTCAGGAGGAGGGGAATGGCCAATGCCTGGATCGGGGTCGGTTCCTCGAACCCCTTCTTCTTGAGCAGGGCGAGGGTTTTCTCGCTGAGTCCGAGTGACTCGAAACTGGGAGCAGTCATGGATTATCCTCGATAGTATGTGCCGGGCAGGGTTGGTGATGACGGTATGTAATGAAGATACACTATCATAAAAAGACGCACGAGGGAAGGAGGACACATGAAACCGCTTGCCGATTATCGCTCGATCCGCGGAGTGTGCTACGGCTGGGGAGGAGGGCAGGAGGTCATTGAGCGTGACCTGGGGTACGCGCAGAGACTCCGTATCAACAGCGTCCGGATCTGGCTCGACTACCGCGGCTATTGGGCTGACCCCGGCGTGTACCTGAAGAAGCTGGTCAATTTCCTGCGCACGGCCGGGTCCATGGGCATCTCCACAATGCCCATCCTCTGGAACGGCAACATGATCGACACGAGCATCCTCGAGCCGTCCTATGTGAAGACGGCGGAGCACTACGTCACCACGGTGGTCAACGCTTTGAAGGACGAGCCGGGGCTCCTCATGTGGGATATCATGAATGAACCCTCGTGCAATGATTACATGCGCAAGGCTCCTGACGACGAGAGGCCGGGACGGCACGCGGCAATGTGGGGATTCGTCCGGCGTTTCTGCGACTTCACCCGGAAGCTGGATCCCGTCAACGCGATCACCGTCGGAAATACTTTCATCGAGGATACCGAACCGACGGTCGACCTGGTGGACGTCATTTCCTTTCATGACTACCTGGAAACACGACGCCGCGTCACCGCAACGTATGATCGTGCCGAGGAGCTCGCCGGGAAGCACCACAAACCGCTCCTCAACAGCGAGCTCGCGTGCCTGTGCCGGGCGAACCCCTATGACATGGCCCTTGAAATCTGTGAAAGCCGCCACGTGGGGTGGTACCTGTTCGAGCTGATGGTGCATGGATACTGGGGCGATGTGCACGGCATCGTCTATCCGGACGGCACGGTGCGCGATCCCTCGATCGTCTCCGCGATCATGGGATTCCATCGAAACCGCGACCAGAAAGCTCGCATCTCGCCCAATCCCAACAAAGAAGGAAATGCGCAGGCCGCCGTTGCCCGCGTGGAGAACGCGCTCAGGGAGGATACGACGCTCTTCCTGAACAAGAAAAAGTCGAACGACGATGTGCTGGAGGCGGCAGAGTTTTGCGCAAACTTTCTGGAAGGCAGCGAGATGGTGCCGATGTATGCGCCGCCCTCCGTGAAGATCCTGGCATGGCGCCGGCAGCCGGAGGAGGAACGGGACCAGGATGCAATCCGCTCGTTCGCCTATGACCTGGCGTTGACACTGAAGAAATACTGCAGGATCCTTTGACGGCCGTCACACGAGGCGCAATTCCGCATTCGACAATCGGGAGGAAGCTGTGGACAGGTTGGAGAGACTCACTCCGCTGCTCGAGGAATTTGTGGAAAAGGGACCGCCGGGCTGCGCCTGCATGGTGACGCGCCGCGGGGGGGTGGTCTACGAGAAGTACCTGGGCTATGCGGACAGGGAAAAGAAGAAAGAAATCTCGCCGGAAACGATCTATCGGCTCTTCTCGAACAGCAAACCGATTACCTGCGCGGCCGCCCTGATCCTGTACGAGCGTGGCGCCTACCTGCTCAGCGATCCGCTGAGCGACTATCTGCCTGAGTTCAAGGACATGGGCGTCTACCGATCCGCGGCAGGCGTGACCCCGGAAGCCACCCCGGCGAAAGGGCCCATCCGGATCGTGGACCTTTTCACCATGACGTCGGGGTTGTGCTACCCCGGGGATTCGCCGGAAACAGCGCGCCGAACCCGTGATGTCCTTCATGAGCTGGACGAGAAGGAGGGTTCGAAGTACGACATTCGAGCCATGTCCCGCGCATTGGCGGGCGTGCCGCTTGCTTTTGATCCGGGGGCCGGCTGGATGTACGGGACCAGTCATGACGTGCTTGGCGCCTTGATCGAGGTCTTGTCCGGAAAAACCCTGGGCAGATTCATGCAGGATGAAATCTTCGATCCGCTGGGCATGAAAGATACATCTTTCCGGCTGCCCGAGGAAAAGAAAGCAAGGCTGTGCGGCTTGTACGATTTCGCTCCGGATGGCTCTTTGGCGAAAAACAGCAGCATGGATACCAACTATCGGCCTGACGCCCTCCTGGAAACGGGCGGAGGCGGTCTGCTTTCCACTATAGGGGATCACAGCCGTTTCACCCAGATGTTCACGTGCGGCGGGGTCCTCAATGGCGTGCAGATACTGGGGCGCAAAACGGTCCAACTCATGTCCGCCAATCAGTTGAAGCCCCACCAGCTTGCGCAGTACAACTGGGATTTCCTTGCCGGATACGGGTACGGACTCGGCGTGCGGGTCATGGTGGATCGGGCCGCGGGAGGATCCAATGGATCCGCGGGAGAGTTCGGCTGGGGTGGATTGGCCGGCACGTGGGCCCTGGCGGATCCGGCCGAAGAGTTGTCGGTCGTGTATGCGCAGCAGATGATACCGAGTCTTGAAGCGCGTCAAATACCGCGGCTTCGAAACGTCATCTACGGGGCGCTCTGAGTCATTTTCTTGCTCCGAATAATCCTCGCCAACGTGCTCTAACGCACAGAATCCAACCTGCGTTCCCAGTATTCTCGTTTCTTGACAGGAGGATTCCATGAAGCGGAGCCTGCTTAGGCGGATTTTTCTCAGTCTGATTGTTGTGGGTGCAGTTGTTGCAATCGGGTCATGTACGCTCTCCGGGCCCTCCGGTATAGACATTGCAAACATCTCTTCCACATACACGCTTGCCCACGTCTATATCACCAACCACAGCAGCGCCAGTTGGGGGAGTGATTGGTTGTCTCCGGATGTGATTGTACCGGGAGGCTCTGCAAGCTTCGACCTCAGTCCGGGGTTCTACGATGTTTCTGCGATCGACACTACCCCGTACACCGTGTACGCGTACTCAGTGCAGGTACGATCCGGCAAAACGGTAACGCTTTTTTTCAACGGCACAACCCTTAACTGATCGTTCCGGGCTTGGAACATACACCTCGAAAGCGTCCGGCATGCACAGGCCGGGCGTTTTCGTGCGTGAGGCGTGCGCTACCGAACGGACCACTTCGGGTTTCCTGCTTACTCTTGACGTAATAGCAATAGTTGAAAACCAGATACGGCGCCCCGGGCCATTTTCAACATCAATTGCCTGGAGAGTACTATGAACAAAGATCAGATCAGGGGCCGCATTGCAGAAGCCAAGGGCAAAGTGAAGAAAATCGCAGGCAAGGCAATTGGCAACAAGGACTTGGAAGAAGAAGGAAAGATTCAAAACTCCATAGGCAGGGCCCAGGCCGGGTATGGTGATTTCAAGGAAGACATCAAGAAGTCCATCTAGTGCGCGCAATCTCTCGTTTACAAACCTGGAGGATAGTATGAGTTTTTCGATAAAGAAATGGCGAACCTGTGGCTCGTCGGTGAGAATTGTAATCGGCTTTCTTGCACTCGCAGCAATGCTCATTGGTTGTTCGGCGGCCGGGTCCGGACCCGGGCCCGGGTCCACCCCTCCGGGGACTGTCATCGTCTACGACGCAATCCCCGGCCTCCTGCCGCCGAACATGGCGAGTGTCGGCTTTGAGGCCACCCAGACCAAAGAATTCGGTGACTATATTCATCTTGCAGGCGCGAACCGCCTGCTCAAGACTGTCACCGTCACAATGAGTGACTGGGCGCTGAGAGCGGACTATCCGTTGTTGCCCAGTGTCGGTTGGTCGCATCCTATCACGCTCAATATCTACGGCGCAGTTCCTGGCACGCCGCTCAACCAGGCAGGCGGGCTGCTCGCCACGGTCACGCAGTCGTTCATCATTCCGTGGCGTCCGCCGGTCGACCCCTCAAGCCCCACCCCCCCCGGCACGGCGTGGAAAGGGAGTGATGGCATCTGGTACAATGGCCTGGCATTCAACATCACTTTTGACTTTGGGAGCCTGAACATCACTTTGCCGACCGATATCATTGTAGGTGTCGCATACAACACGCAAAACTACGGTGTCGCGGCGATAGGCTTGACCGGGCCGTACAACTCGCTCAACGTCGGGGCGGTAGGATCGGCAACTGTCGGCACCGACGACAACGCCGACCGTGTCTTCTGGAATACGTCAACCCCCGGCTGGTACGCGGACAAAGGGGTGCCAGGAGGCTGGGGCCTTTTCCGCGAGGACACTGGTTGGGCAGCCGATACTCCCCCTTCCGGTACTATGCCCGTCCAGATCAAGGCCGCGCCCTGATTTCCAGAGTCCGTTCCTGGTGGCATTGCCCGGGCGAGAGTGCTGACTGAGCATCAGGCGACGCGGTACACGAGAATGGCCGCCTCGTGCCCCTTCACCCTCACGCGTCCGACCTTCTCCGCGGCCCTGGGCTTCGAGTCCAGTCCGTTCCATACCTGCTCTGAAACCAGGAGGCGGGAGCCCAGCGATTTGTTGAGTTGCTCGATGCGCTTTGCCACGTTGACCGTATCTCCGACAATCGTATATTCCTTCCGTTGCGCCGAGCCGATCGTGCCGGTGACTGCATCCCCGGCATGCAGCCCAATTCCAATGTGGGTGGGCTCCCCGCCGCGCGCCGCGTTGAACCGGGCGAGCTGATTGAGGATTTCGATCGAGGCTTTGAGGGCATGATGACAGTTCTTCACGTCGGGAAGCGGCGCCCCGAATACCGCCATGAAGCCGTCCCCGAGGAACTTGTTCACGATCCCCTGGTTGCGGTTCACGCAGTCCACCATGAACTCGAAAAGGGAATTGAGGTACGTGACAACTTCAACCGGGTTGGCCTTTTCCGTGAAAGCGGTGAAATTGCGGATGTCGAGGAACATGAGACACACGTCGCGCATTTCTCCGCCTTGTCCCACGTTCTGGGACAGGAGCTTGTTCACCACTTCCGGCGACACGTGCTGGCCGAATACGCCCATGATGCGGTTGCGGTCGTCAATCACTCTCTGCTGCCGGCGGTAGGCCTGATAGAAGATTGCAAAGAGCGCCAGGTAGATGAGGATGCCCGCGGCGGCCACAAGCCCCTCGACAAACAACGTGTTGCGCGCAATCTGCGAAAAGAGGTCGCGGTTGGCCTCGTAGAGCTCGATCACCCCCACGACCCCGCCGCCGCTCACGACCGGGGTGTATACCTGCAGGAGCGAGCCGCGGGTCTTCTCGTCGACGTTTTCTTGCTTTTCTGTTTCTCCCAGCTCGTAGGCCGCGCTTCCTTTCAGCGCTTCCACGAGGGGAGGGTCATCGGGAAACCGCTGCCCGATCTCCTCCGGCGAGTCGCTCCAGATAATCGTTCCGTCCCTGCTCCACGCCTTCACCCTGAAGATTGTCCCGAGACCGAAGAGTGACCGAAGGTCGTTCTCCACATCGGGGGATACCGGCGTGCCGGAAGGAGACTTGAAAATCGTGGAAATATGGGCGTTCTGCTTGACGAGGAGACTGATGAGCTCGGGATACAGCCGGATATGAGAACGGAGCTGGTAGTCCGTGATTTGTGAAGCGAGCGCAATGCTCAGAGCTGCCGCGACTGCAAAAATGATTGCGAAAGTGGCAATCGAATACTGAAGGATGATGTTTCCCCGAAACCGCATGATGGACTCCTTCTCCAGCAGGGAATGCTGTCGGGGATAATGTGCACATGCCGCCGCGGGAGTTCAAGCAAGTCAGTGCAGGCAGCAGGCCCGGGGGGACGCGCCGGGGCAGGGGTCCCCGGTTCGATCATTCGACCAAAGCTCCCCCGGCGGATATACTGCAGGCAGGTACATGCATGAAGAACAAACGCCCCCTTACCGTTGCACAGGCACCATCGGACCATGCCGCGCCCTCCCGCGGGCTTCGCCGGTATCTCCTGCTCACTGCGTGCGTCTCCGGTGCCGCGATCATGATCGTGGAGATTCTCGGAGCACGGATGCTTGCCCCCTATTTCGGCACGTCGCACTTCGTGTGGACGGCGCAGATCGCGGTGACGCTGGCGGCGCTTGCCCTGGGCTACTACGCGGGAGGGCGCCTTGTGGACCGATCCGCACGGCTGGGCAGGCTCTATCTCGCTATCCTGGCAGCGGCCGTCGGGCTGGTGGCCACCGTGGCCGTGCGGCAGTGGCTTGCCTATCGGCTTCTCCCTCTCCCCCTGCCCGCGGGATCTCTCCTTGCCGCGGTGTGCCTTTTCTTCATCCCGCTGCTCCTGCTGGCCATGACGGGGCCGTTCCTGGTACGAGTGGTGGCGCAGTCTCTTTCCATGGTCGGCGGAACGGTCGGCCGCATTTCATCCATCAGCACGCTGGGCAGCTTCATTGGGACCGCGGCTATCGGCTACCTGTTGATCCCGCTGGTGCCCAACTCCTGGACCATGTACGGCACGGCGGCCGTGCTGGCCCTGGTATCAGCTATCTATTTCCTCTTCTGGGGCCGCACGCGCCGTGCCCTTGCCGGCGTCACCCTGTGCCTCGTTGCCGGCGCGGGCGTCGGGTGGTACGGGACGACCGTGGATGGCCCGCGGCTCCCCGCCGGCGAGGAGCTCTACAGGGGCAATTCAGGGTTCGGCATGATACAGGTCGTGCAGACCAGGCAGCTCCCCTATCGCTACTACCTGACTGACTACCTCATTCAGAACGTCTACGACACGACCCTCGGCACAAGCACCGCTATGTTCACCTACATGCTGGAAGACCTGGCGCGCGCGTACGTGCCGCGACTGGACGACGTGTTGTGCATCGGCATGGGAATCGGCATCGTGCCCCGGGAGCTTGCAGCGGCAGGGTCGCGCGTGGACGTTGTGGAGATCAACCCCGCCGTGGTGAATGTCGGGCGTGCATGGTTCGGCCTGGATACCAGCGCGTTCAACCTCACGATCGGCGACGGCCGCTGGTTTCTGAACAGGACGAGGTCGAAGTACGACGCGGTGATCCTCGATGCGTTCGTGGGGGACGGGACGCCGTCACATCTGATGAGCCGCGAGGCCTTCGAGGCAATGCGCCGCGTCCTGAAGCCGGACGGGGCACTGGTCATCAACACATTTGTGGACTTCGACTCTCCCGGGGACTACATGGGAGCGTCGCTGTACAAGACACTTTCAGCGGTTTTCCCCAGCGTTCGAATTCACGGCGCGCGGGGCTCAAACACCCTGTTCGTCGCTTCTCTCCGTTCACCGCTCACTGTCCTGCACGAACCGGACTACGGCCGCGTGCACCCCGATGCCGTCCACGAGGTGCGCTCCGCATTCGAACGAACCTTGGAGCCAGACCTCGGAACCGGGATCGTGCTGACCGACGATTTCAATCCCGTGGAGTATTACGACGCGGGCAACAGGGAAAAGCTCCGCAGGACGCTCGCCCTTTCCATGAGGAAATAGCCTGGACCGGACAGCCCGCGAGGCCCGATCCGTCCGCTGCTCTCCGCAGTGTCCCTGAGCGCCTTCCATCACTTGTTCTGTTTCCAGGTCGGGTGCGTTATTCCGAATCGCTTGATTTTGTAATTCAAGACCCGCGTCGAAAGTCCAAGAATCCCTGCCGCCTCTTTCTGTACCCATCCGCTCATGGAGAGGGCCTGAAGGATGAGTTCCTTCTCGACCTCTTCCCACTTCAATCCTCCCGCAGGTATCCGTATTGCAGCATGGTGTGAGATGGGCTCGGGCTTGAAAGGCAGGCTCAAGTCCCCCGGCGTGACGACACCGGCGTCGGCCATGAGCACGGCTCTCTCTATCGTGTTCTCCAGCTCCCTGATGTTCCCCGGCCAGCGGTACCCTTTGAGGAGGCGCATCGCCGAGGAGTCGATCTTGTTTACTTTTTTGTTCAGTGCATGGGAGAACTTATGCAGAAAGAAATCTGCAAGGGGCTCGATATCTCCTTTTCTCTCACGGAGGGGAGGAATGTTGATCGTGACAACGTTGAGCCGATAGTACAGATCTTCCCGGAATCGCCCCTCAGCGATCTCCTTGTCCAGATCCTTGTTCGTAGCCGCCACAATGCGTACGTCCACCCGAATCGTCCGATTGCTTCCCAGGCGCTCGAACTCGCGCTCCTGGAGTACCCTCAGGAGCTTTGCCTGCGTGGGAAGGCTCACGTCTGCTATCTCGTCAAGGAATACAGACCCTCCGTTGGCCTGCTCGAATCGGCCGATTCGGAGCTTCTCCGCTCCCGTGAAGGCCCCGCGCTCATGTCCAAAGAGCTCGCTCTCCAGGAGCGTGTCGGGCAGGGTGGCGCAATTGATCCGTACGAACGCGTTGCGGGCCCTCGGGCTGTTGTAGTGGATGGCACCGGCGAGCAGCTCTTTGCCCGTTCCTGTTTCACCGATCAGGATGACGCTGCTGTTGCTTGCCGCAACTTTTTCGACAAGAGCGAGCACCTTGCGTATCTCAGGGCTGCGGCCAACGAAGTTATTCGTTTTATAGATAAGGGCGCGTTCCCCGCGTAGTGCCTGGCCCTCCTGGTTCAGCCGCTTCAGCTCGATCCCTTTGTCGACCTTGATCTCGAGCTCGGCAAGGTTGATCGGCTTCAGGATGAAATCGGTTGCACCTTCTCGAATGGCGCCAATTGCCTCGTCGAATTCTGCCTTTTCAGACATTGCGATGACAACTGCCTGGTTGTTGTTCTTCTTGATCACGCGGAGAAGGTCCCCCGGTGGTGTTTCGATGGCGTCCACGGCGAATATGATGACATCAAAGATATGCTGGGAAAGGCGTTGCAGTGCGCTGGCTTCGTCGGGAGCTACGTCTATGTAGAATCCCTGCGCGCCGAAGTAGTGAGACAGCCTCTCTCTCAGTGCTCCATCGGAGTCCAGAATGAGAAAACTTTCCATCGATGGTATCTGTGGCCATGATTATATCACATATGCCCGCGGAATTGATCGCGGCCCTGGTCGGACTCCGCAAGACGATCAGCTTTCTTCCAAAAATGAAATTTGAATTGCATTCCTGTAATTGGCTCTGGCGGGAAAGAATCCTGTCTTCACGTGAGTATCCGTAACTCTATTCCATGTTAATAAATACGCGTTATCCCGATCTTCAAGCCTTGGCATGCCTTTTGCAACAAACTCTTTCGGGAGGTCGAGACAGTCTCCCCAGGAGACGTGAAGGTATTTGAGCTCCACACACGTGACATCTCGTCACACGGAGCTCCCGCGATGTCCCGCACTAGCGGTTCCGTGTTCGCGCGTCCTGAAATCCGTTCTTTCTGGAGGATCATATGCCGTATCGTTTGAACAAAGGTGTCTATTCGGTGCGTTGCCGGCATCCCCACTGCACGTTCAATGCCCAACTTGAGATCGTGGAGAACATCATGGGGATTACAGAATCGGATGTGGAGACGGAAGCAAGGAAAGTGGTGCGGGACATGGCCCAGGTGAAACACGATTCCCTGCTGGGCAGGCAGCATTCGCTCCAGAATCCCGAGCTGCACCGAACATCGGGCACCGTTCAGCTCGCGGGTGCAGGCCCTGTCCAGGGCGCCCACCAGCCCCAGGACTTCTATATGCGGGAATTCAAGAAAGGCGACGTGATTCTCAAGGAAGGGGACAACGCCTCAACTGTGTGTGAAGTGCTGAAGGGGGCAGCACTCCCGCAGCGCAACACGACCCACCGATACTCCATTGGCGACTGTTTCGGTGTGGCGGCCCTCCTGCCCAACCACCGCCGGATGACGGACGTAGTTGCCGGCACGGACAAGACGAAGATCGCTTTCTACAGCCTCACCGAGCTCAACAAGCGGGACCCGAAGAAAGCAAGCCAGGTGTTCACCAGCGTGCTGGAAGATACCCTCCGGCTCATCGGAGAACGGGAGCCTCACGCAGAGGCCCACGCTGCCAGGTGAGAGAGCCTGGGGGTGGTTCTGCACCACCCATTCAGTCAGGACCTGGCAGGCTGCCGGGTTTCCACAGCGGTCGTATTGCGGGGTGCCGCCCCACCTCACTCGGGGCGGCATACCGGCATCAAAGAATGGAACTCGTTATCGAGCTTTGCCCGCGGCAGTCGCCTCGGGCACCTCTATCAACCGACCCGTCTTCACATCGTACACGTACCCGTAAATCGGGATATCGGCCGGAACAAGCGGATGCCTGCGGATACGGGTCACATCCGAGACAACGCTCGGGGACTGCTCCTGGATCGTCAGCCAGTCGACAAATTGACCTTCAGTCGAACCAGGGCCAGGGCCCTTGTCGGTCCATGCCGTGCCGCTGAACGCTGCGGTCTTCAGGCTTTTGGCGAGGAGATCCCGCATGATCTCGTCCGTGAAGGTTTCCATGCCGCAGTCCGAATGGTGAACGACAAACCATTCCCGTGTGCCCAGCAGCTTGTACGATATGACGAGGGAACGAATGGCGTCGTCACTGGCGCGTCCTCCGGCGTTTCGGATGATGTGGGCGTCACCCTCGACCAGGCCCGCATACCCCGGCCGGGTCCAGCCGCGCGTCCATGCAGGTGAGGATCGCGAACTTGCGGGCCGGCGGCATGGCAAGTTTCCCCTTGCTGCCGAAGCTATCTGCATAGCGGGCGTTAGCCGCTATAACCTCATCACGAACAGCACTCAAAGTGAGCCTCCTTGAATAGAAGTGATGGTCCAGATTAACGGGGAAAGGAATAGATTGTCAACTAATAATATTGAGTTACTTGAGTAACATACCGAAAAGTGCACAAAAATGCCGCTGGCGCTAAAGACAAACGAGATCGGCATATGCCACAAAGTGTATGCCCAGTGTCGTCCCGGCTGCGTACCATTCGGCTGGCCGGTCTGCATCGCCTGTTCCGGAAGGAGGGACCTATCAAAGCACGAGGAGTTCGCGCCGCCAATCGACCGCAGGACCCGGCGGAGAGGTGGGAGCTCGCGTATTCCAACGCAGGGGAATACGCATATTCCCGGGGAGTGTTCGAAATATTCCCTCGGAACCCGCACCGGGCGGAGGAGGTCCCTCGGGAGGCGCTGGAATCCCTCAGCGGCTCCTGCGGCCTCGAGGGGCTGCACCAGTTGTTCATGATTCCCTGGACTGTCCGCTCGACAGGGTGGGGCGACCAGAAAGTCATCACTCCGTACAGCGTCCTGGCGATCGGCGGCCGTGCAGTCGGGCTGTGGGTCGACAAACCGGAGCCTGCTGTGAAAGCAGTTATTCCCGTGGAAAGAATCGCAGCCATCGAAGACGTCACGATCCTGCTCTATAGCAGGCTCAGCTTTCTCTCTGCCGGTGAGCGATTGACGATCCGCTACAATACCCTGGCACGTCCGGGGCTCGAGCGGGCACTGCTGGAACTGCGAAAGAAACTCGCGGGCCTTGCCCGGCCGGTCCCACTGGAAGACTCAGCTGCAGTGGAGCTGCCGTTCAAGTGGAAACAAATGTCGACGCGCGACACCATCCGGCTGTCGAAGGAAGCACCCGTGGCCATCCGGTTCGCCGTCGCGCCGCGAAAGTCGCGGGCCGATATCGAACGGGGCCAGATGCTCGTGCTCAATCCCCATGAGCTCCTCTATATGTGCGACCCTGCTGAATCATCTCATCGATACGGGGCGGATACCTTCACCATCCCCCGCGGAGGCATCACGGGCGCCCGGTTCCGTGGTGAAGCCCTTGATGTCGCCGCAAACGGCGCGCGGGTCTCTCTGTCCATGGTGACGGAGCTCGGCACGGCGGCGGCTGGATGGCTTGCCTGAGCTCCATGAAATGGAAATCCGGATACAAGGGGGATATAATTCAAAAGCGTAAACTGTGATATCAGGATAGGAAGGGGGAAAAAATGAAAAGAGCGCTCTTGATCCTCGTGGTGATTTTCTTGGTGTTCGCGGTGCCACTCTCGGTATCCGCTGAACCGAATCACGGGAATGGACATGGATGGTGCTTTGGATGGGGATTTTTCTGGCAACATTTCGGCTGGGGATGGCAGCACACCTGGAACAACCCGCCGGCAACACCTCCCACGCCGCCAGTGCCGCCCGCCCAGCCTGCCGACCCCAAGGGAGGCGGATCAGGAAAGGGCTGAGAGCCCATCGTCAGAGAGCATCTTGGAGCGGCGGGTATTTGCGATGCCCGCCGCTCTTTGTTTGTCGGTTGAAAGGCTGCCGCGGCTGCGCACGCGCTGCGGTTGACTCGACGAGCGCATCTTTGTATATTGCTGTATAGCAATTTCCATATACATGGAGCGCCACAATGACAGAGCATCTGACAAATGAGACATTCGCATCGAAAGTATTCGACTACGCGAAGAACGAAGAGTGGAAATACGCAGGCAGCGCGCCCGCGATTGTCGACTTCTGGGCGGAATGGTGCGGCCCCTGCAAGATGATCTCCCCGATCCTGGAGGAGATCTCCCGTGACTACGAGGGCAGGCTGAACGTCTACAAGGTCAACGTGGACGAGCAGACCGATGTCGCCGCTGCGTTCGGCATCCAGAGCATTCCGAGCCTTCTTTTCATACCGATGAACGACATGCCGCGGCTGGCAGTCGGCGCCCAGCCCAAGGCGGCCATCATGAAGCTTGTAAAAGAAGTTCTCAAGGTCGAATAAGGAGCGATCGTGGACAGCCCCGCACCCGAGCTGGTGCCCCTGCGCAGACCGATTGATGCGCGGAAGGCTCTCCCGTGGATTGTCTTTCTCGTGTTCTTCGGCGTGCTCAATGAAACGGTCTTCAATGTTTCCATTCCCGCGATTGCCCGGCAATACGCTCTGAGCCCCTCGGGGGTGAGCTGGGTGATGACGACCTTCATCGTCTTTTTCGGGATCGGTTCAGTCATCTACGGCAGGCTCTCGGATATTTTCAGCCTCAAGAGACTGATTGTGATCGGGGTGATCATCTATGCCGGCGGCTCCCTGACGGGCTTCATTTTCCAGGCCTTCTATCCGGTGGTCATTGCGGCACGCGCGGTGCAGGGCGCAGGCGCTTCGGCCATCCCTGCACTGATCATGGTCATCGTTGCGCGCTTCTTCCCCCCCGAGGTGCGCGGCCGGGTGTTCGGATCCATCACCTCCACAGTGGCTTTTGCAGCCGGCATCGGGCCCGTTCTCGGCGGATTCGTCTCGGGGACCTTCGGATGGACTTATCTCTTCCTCATTCCTCTTGTCACCCTTGTTTCGATTCCCTTCTTCTTCCGCGTTCTGCCGGAAGAACCCAGACGGGAAGGGGGAATGGACCTGCTTGGAGCGTGCCTCATAGGCCTCGGGGTCGGTGCATGTGTCCTGTTTCTCTCATTTACCGCCTGGTACTATCTGGCAGCCAGCATCCTGGCGCTCGGCCTCTTCATCGCCCATATCAGGCGTTCATCGAGCCCGTTCATCGAGCCTTCGCTCTTCAAGAACCGCCGTTTCCGCACCGGCCTCTTCGTGGGATTCATCGTCTTCAGCACCGCCATCGGGATCATTTTCCTGATCCCTCTCATGCTCAACGGCCTGCGCGGCCTCAGCACGCGTGCAATCGGCTTGATCATGTTCCCCGGCGCGATCAGCGGCGTTGTCTTTGGAACGGTCGGCGGCAACCTGGCGGACAAGAAGGGTAACGGGTTCGTGATCGCAATCGGCATTGCCTCCCTCGTTGTGAGCCTGCTTCTCATCTCTTTTCTGCTCGGATTCGTCCCCTGGCTGATCGCCGCGGCCCTTTTCCTGACATTTGTCGGATTCACCCTTGTCCAGACTGCGCTGGTGAACAGCGTTTCCCAGACTCTCGAGGTGCACCAGACGGGAGTCGGCATGGGGGTATTCAACCTCGTCACGTTCGTCTCCGGCGCGGTGGGAACAGCCCTCGTTGCACGGGCGCTGGAAAGCCATTGGCTCGATTTCCGGCTCCTGCCCCTGGTTTCTGAAGACAAGGCCGTGGCATACAGCAACCTGCTCGTGGTGTTCGCAGTCCTGATTGGGCTGGGCGGACTGGTCTACTACAGGGGTTTCAGATCGCGGACTTGAGCGCCGGCTACCGGTCCGGGGGATTTTCCCGTTTTTTCAGATTCCGGTAAAGCTTCTGCAGGCATTCGGGACAAATGCTGTGGCTGAACTCGACCTCCGAATGGGCCGAAATATACGCCTCCACCTGGTTCCAGTATCCCTTGTCATCGCGGATCTTTTTGCAGGAGGCGCAGATGGGCAGAAAGCCGCTCAAGGTCTTCACCTCTTTTTCAAGATCCTTCGAGTAGCCGCGCACTTCCTCCAGAAGTGCGTTGCCCTTCAGCCCATTGCTCAACTGGCTCTGGAGGGCGAGGTACAGGGATCCGTCAGGACTGCCTACGCCGCACATGACGAAGCCCAGGTCGCTGCCATCATGGTAGAGCCTCATCAGGACCAGTGGACCGCGCGTGGCCTGCGCGGTCCGCGGGCCCATGAACAGGCTGATGAGCTCCTGCGGGCTTCCCTTGAGGCCGGGCGGAGGGACATGACCCTTGCCCGTGGAAATGAGACGATGCACCCGGGCACTTTCCCATGTATCTTCATAGACGCAGAGCATGAAGTCCCTGATGCCGAGCTGGGGCAGGCTCTCCAGCAGCGCTTCACCCGACCCCGCAGTGCCAAAGGAGAACGCGCTCCGCGAAAAGAAACTGTTCAGGACGTTGTAGGAGTTGCGTGTCTTGGCAGCGCGTGACCGCTCGATGATGCTCGTTGCGCGGCCGAGCCGCTCAAGGGCCGCCCCGTACAGAAGCGCCGCAGCGCCCGCGCGTCCCTCCGCCTCGAACCGGGGGTCAAAGAGCTGCTGCAGCCTGTTCAGCCACTGCTCGAAGAGCGGATCCGGAGAGCTCTCCTCTCCTATGGCGGACTCCAGCGCGTCCAGGAAACCATCCGGATCCCGGGAAACAAGGCTGGCATCGATCAACCGTCCGAGCTGCTCCATGGCTGCCGGCAGCGCAGCGGCCTGCGCGGGCAGGCCTGACCGGGAAAAAGCTTCTGCCTTCGAGTACGAGCAGCCGCACGACCTGCGGAATATGGGGACGCCTGGCACGGCCACCGGCGCTGAGCCGGGCGCGCCTGCGTTCATTACCTGGAGCACAAGATCCAGAGCGGCGGCCCCGATCTCCTGGTGCGGCTGCCGCACGGTGGTGATCTGCGGTTTGACGTCCAGGCAGGGACCGATATCGTCGAATCCCGTGACGGCCACCTGGGCTGGAACGTCGAAACCACGGCGCGCGAGCTCCTTGACGGCGGCGATAGCCGCGTCGTCATTGTTGGCAACCAGTGCGTCAGGTCTCCTGCCCGCATCCCCCCAGATGGCTTTCACCGCCTTGGCCCCGACAAATGGATCGTACTCGCCGCTGGGCCGGTAGACCAGCGCGGGGTCGTACACGAGGCCATGCAGGCCGAGGGCCTCGCGATATGCATCATGGCGCTGCATGGCGTCTCCGCCGTGCGCGTGTCCCGCGATGAATCCAATGCTGCGCCGATTGTGGACTTGGACAAGATGGCCGACCATGGCATGGATGCCCGCCCGGTTGTCCACGAATACGGAGGGTCGATCAGCGAAGCTCCGTGCGATCAGCACCTTTGGCACGGGTGGCAGGGCCGCAAGGAAGGCCTCGATATGCACGTCGGGGAATGTGAAGCCCATGATACCGGAGACGACAATGCCGTCGAGACCCAACCCCTCGACCAGGGAGACCTGGGCGCGTTTCACGGCCTCCGGTTCAGCCGGATCCGCCGAGCCTTCGATGGCGATCAGCTGGATACCCCGGTCTTTGGCCGCCCTCAGGAGTCCGCGCCACACTCCGGTTTCGTACTCGTAGGCCAGGCAGCCGAAGAGAAACCCGACCCGCGGCCGTGGATTCGCCATGTGCCGAGTCTCGGCATTCTACTCCCTCCTGTCAAGAAACCAGGCAGAAAGGAGTCCGCGCAGGCACGTGACGCAGAAGTCTTGAACATGCAATCCGTCCGGGAGAGTATGGTGAATACCCAGGAGGGAGTGACGATGCGATATCTCATGCTCCAATCAAGCGGACGGGAAGCAGGCAATACGACCCGCGCACTGGCCATGGTTGAAACCATGCTGCGCGCCGAAGCAGAGTCACGGGGAGAACCCCTGGAGGTCGAAACCCTGCAGCTCGCGCAGATGGACCTCCGGCCATGCAGGGGGTGCAGGATCTGCTTCAACAACGGCGAGACAGCCTGCCCGCTGAAAGACGACCTCCTGTCGATCAAGACGCGGATGAAGGCTGCCGACGGGATCGTGCTGGCAGGGCCTGTCTACGTGCACGACGTGAACGGCGTGATGAAGAACTGGATCGATAGGATGGCTCACGTGTGTCATCGCCCCGAGTTCGCTGGAAAGAGTGCTCTCCTGGTGGCCACGACCGGCGGGACCTCCGTGAAACATGCTGTGCGTACCATGGAAGTGGCTCTCTGGACGTGGGGCTTCAGAACGGTCGGCAGGGTGGGGCTCGTCACGGGGGCGAACATGCGGGCAGAAGAAATGATGCGGCGGCATTCCGCGGTGATCCTGCGCGGCGCGCGAAGATTGTTTCAGGACGTGGCTCAGAAAAAAAAGTTGAAGCCGTCCTTTCTGTCCTTGATGGTCTTCAGGATCCAGCAGTCGGGGTGGGGGAAGTCTGCCCCCGGCTCCATGGACTTCGCGTATTGGAATGACAAGGGCTGGCTCGATACGCGGAGCTGCAGCTACTTCTTCCCGCACAAGGCGAGTCCGATCAAGGTGGCCGCTGCCCGTGCCGCGGGCGCGGTCACCGCGGCGTTCATTGCGTGAGCGGGCTCTCCTGCATCATGAGCTCCGCGTCGTCCATGTCACCCCAGTTGGCCCCAGACTGCGAGCGCCCTAAGGGCCACCGCCAGATTCCACAGCGATCTTTTCATTTTGTACCCGTCCTCTTTGTCCGCGGCCAGAACTCTACAGCCGCCCTGTTGCGGCGTCTATCACGTCTGGAGTACGATCAAAGAAACAGGGGGAGGATCGCCCACAATGAAACGAGTTGTCGTCACAATGCTGCTTCTTGCCATCACCGCCGCTCTTTGGGCCTTCAGCATTCCCAAGCCGAGTGCGGAGATCACGAGGTTCCAGGTCGAAGCCATCAGCCTGCGGGACGTGACCTTCCTTTTTGACCTGACCGTGAAGAATCCGTATCCCCTCAAGCTATCCTTTGATGGAGTCACGCTCGATTTCTTTGTGGAAGGAACGGAGGTCTTCGGCGTGGAAAGCCAGGGCGGGTTCTCCGTGGGCGCGAAAAGCGAAAAGACCAACACGTTCACGGTCACACTGGCCTATGACTCCATCATCAAGCTCGTGAAGGATTACATTTCAAAGGAATGGCTCAACACCGTGATCAATGGTACGCTGGTCATCCCGTTGCCCCGCATGCCGGGTCTGCCGAGAGACATCACGTTCAAATACGAGCTGAAGAAGAAGATCCCGGCCATCAAGCCGAAGGTCGACGTCGTCAACTTTGCCGTGATGCCGCCCACTGCGGAGCAGGTCAGGACTGCTCTCATCCATGCCGGCAGCAAGACGGACCCCCGCAAGGCGCTCGGTGTTTTCAAGGACATTCTTGGCGGCAGGATGCCCGCCGAGCCCGTGATCGATCCGGCCGATCTCGATGTGCCGCTCACCGTTCAGTTCACGATTGCGGTCAGGAACGAGGCAAAGGGACCGCTCGCGTTCAACAGCCTGCACTACGATCTCGTCGTGAATGATGAGCACTTGGTGGCAGGGGATGCAACCGAAGTAGTCAAAAAGCCCGGCGAGGATCTGGTGACGGTGACAAACGTATTCAGCTCGTCGAAGATGTCCAAGCGGGTGAAGGAGCTCTTCAGGGACAGGCGGGGCACTTTTGGGATCCAGGGCAAGGCATCTCTCAAGCTGCCCGATGAAATCCGCAAGGAGCCTGTTCCGCTCAGTTTCAACGAGTCGGGGGATTTTTCCCTGAGGTAGACCGACCCCGCATCCGGGGCCGGGATCAGGTGAGACCGCGTTTCACCGCGAACAGCGCCGCCTGCGTCCTGTCGGCAAGGTCCAGTTTCGCAAGCACGTTGCCGACATGCGTCTTCACTGTCTTTTCGCTGATGAAGAGCTCTTCGGCGATCAGCTTGTTGGACAGACCGCGTCCGAGACAGCTCAGCACGTCCCGCTCCCGGGAGGTCAGGAGCTCTTCGGGCCGATTCTGCGCTCCGCCGGCAATCCCGCTCATCAGCCGCCGCGCCACATCCTGGTTGAGCCGGACCTCCCCGCGTGCGGCCGCCTTGATCGTCTCCGCCAGCTCCTCGGGACCTACGTCCTTCAGGAGGTAGGAGACAGCGCCCGCGCGGATGGCCGGAAACAGCTTGTCGTCTTCAGCAAAGCTCGTCAGCACGATGATCGAGACCTCCGGATGCGCTTCGTGCAGCCGGCGGGTGGTCTCGATGCCGTCCATCCCCGGCATCACCAGGTCCATCAGCACCACCCTCGGGCGCACGCTGTCCGCAACGGCGAGAGCCTCGGGTCCGCTGGCAGCCTCGCCCGCTATCTCGATGCCGTCCACCATGCCCAGGAAATTCCGCAGGCCTTCCCGGACAACCGCGTGGTCGTCGACGATCATCACCCGGACAGCCTCCGCCGACTTTTTCTTCATTGTTCTCCTCCTGGATCCAGCGGGAGCCGCGCCTCGATCTCAGTTCCTTCTGCCGGCGTCGAATGAATGCAGACCGTGCCGCCCAGCGCCTCCACGCGCTCGCGGAGGGACTGCAGCCCGAAGCTTTCCGGGCGCCGGTCGGCGTCGGGGTCGAAGCCCCTGCCGGCATCCCGCACGCGAAGCCGCGCCTCCCGGGGGCTGAACGCGAGCGTCACCTCCGCCTCCCCGACGCCGGCGTGCTTGAGGACGTTGCTCAGCGCCTCCCGCGCGCAGCGGAACAACGCGTCCTTGACCGCTGCCTCTCCCTGCTCGTCCCCTTCCACTGTCAGCCTGACCCGCATGCCGTCCCTCCGCTCTCGCAGGGCGGCGTGACGTTCGAGGGCGCGCACGAGCCCGGCCTCGGCCACGGACTGCGGCCGCAGTTCGTCGATCAGCAGTCTCATCTCGGAGAGAGCATCCCTGGCAAGGTCCTGCAGGCGGTCGAGCATGCCCGGCACGCGCGCGGGGTCCTGGCTGATCGCGACTCTTGCCGCCTGGGCGGTCAGGTTCATGCTGAACACTGTCTGCGTTGCCGCGTCATGAAGCTCCCGCGCCAGGCGGGCGCGCTCCTGCGCTCCTGCCGTCTCCTCTGCCTGTTCCGCGTATGCGCGCAGACGGCGGTTGGCTTCCTCGAGACTTTCCAGCAGCTCTTCGCTCCTTTTTCTTGCGGCCTCCGAAGTGCGGGAGGCCCGCCCGTACAGGCCGATGAGCAGTGAGCCGGCGATGTAGACGGGAGCGAACGAGGCGGCCATGCGCGGACCGAAAGCCGCGATCAGCGCGGCGGTCAGCACGACGCATATGGCGGCCAGCCACTTCACGTCCGTGCCGAGCGGAAGATTCTGGACCGCCACGATGCTGAGACCGACGAAGAGAAGCGCGTAGTAGTCGATCCGCGGCGTCGTGAGGAGGAGCGTGCAGGTGATCACGGAAAGGAGCACGAGGTGGACATGGATCCATGCGGGCCAGCGTCTGCTGAGCGCGGGCTGGAGGATGCTCAACGCAAGGAAAGCGGCCAGGAGGCCATAGACGACTTCATTCACCGCGCCCTCTTCGGGAGCTCGCAGCAGAACGCGGATCAGCACGGAGAGGTAGCTGAGGAAGTACAGGATGAAGGGGAGTGGAGAATCCGGGTGAAAAAAGGCGGCACGCTTCGCGGCCATAGTGCGATTCTAGCTTATTTGCCGGGTTTGGCAAGGCGACGCTGCGCTTGATCAGGCTTCGGCTCGCCGGACATCGCGGATGATCAGCGCTCCAGCACTCTCTCGATCTGGATCATCTGCTCCTGGCTCAAAGGCCCGTGTGCAAGAGCCCCGGCGTTCTCCTCCACCTGCTTCACCGTGCGGCAGCCGGGAATTGGTATGGTCCGCGCGCTCCGCGCCCACAGCCAGGCGATGGCCCCCTGGGCCAGGGTCCGTCCGCCGCTTTCAAGTATCTGGCGTATGGCATCGCGTTTCTGCAGCCACTCCCTGCTCGGCGCTCCGCCCTTGAAATACGTGATCCATTCGGGGCTTTTTTCTCCGCGTACGTCGTCCGCCGAGGGCTTTGTCTCGGCCGTGTATTTAGCCGTAAGAAGCCCCATGGCCAGCGGGGCGCGATTGATGGCGGCAAGACCGTTCCTTTCGCACACGGCAAGCACGGCGGGATTGTCCTCCAGCACGTTGAGTTGAAGCTGGATGGAGGCGCATTTTGGCCCTTCCGCAAATGCCTCGGCGCGATCAGGAAGGTCGGTGCTCCAGCCATACGCCCGGATTTTCCCCTCCCCGGCCAGGGCTTCGAGCGTGTCGCGCACCGGGCCTGCCCTGTTCGCCGGGTACCCATTGTCGTGGAACTGGTACAGGTCGATGTAGTCGGTGTTCAGCCGTCGAAGCGACGATGCGCAGGCCTCGCGGATGTGCGCCGGTGAGGCGTCGCCGCCGTTCACCTGTCTTGTCTTTTCGTCGAAGACCGCGTTGAACTTCGTGGCGACGACCACGTTCCTGCGCCGGCCTTCCAGCGCGCGGCCGAGCACCCGTTCGCTGTGACCCGCTCCATAGACGTCCGCGGTATCGAAAAAAGTGATGCCCAGGTCCATTGCGCGACGCACGGCCCGGATCGATTCATGGTCATCCACCTGGCCCCAGCCCAGCGGCGTGTCACCGTTCCAGAAAGGACCCCCGATTGCCCAGCAGCCCATGCCAAGGGCGCTTACCTCGATACCCGATCTGCCAAGCGTGCGTGTGAGAGCCATGGGGGGAATATAATGACGCCGGCGAAATCCGGAAAAGCGATTTTCTCCGGGGACGATCCCTGATCAGCGCGCGGGATTCTGCCTCGTCCTGTAGGTTCCCACCCCGTCGTAGAAGCGCCCCAGCCAGCGATCGAGCGGCACGGTGGCTTCCCCGAAATTGCATGACACGAATCGATGGTGCAGGTAATGAAAATACGACCCTGTCGCCACTTTTCCCTTGAACAGCGGGCCTTCGAAGCCATGGTGGCCGAATGCAGGGGTCAACGCGGTGAGCTGGGAGTTGAAGAAGAAATGCAGTGGATGGCAAGGGACGACGAAGTTGAGGGCCACCACGCTGAAGTACAGGAGGTGCTCGACGGGGTGCATGGCAAGGCCAGCCCATGGACCCGGATTGGGGTTCATATGGTGGACCCGGTGAAACGCGAACATCAGCGGCCGCCAGTGGAGCAGGCGATGTGTGAAATAGAAATGTGTCTCACGCCAGAAGGGAGTGAGCAGGAAAATCATGACGAACCATGCAGGGTGCGCCGCGGGATCCAGGTACGGGAACCAGCCTCGTGCCGCGCCCCACATGTAGAGAACCTCATACGCCGTCCAGATGGTGCACCCGGAGACGCAGGTGCGGAACACGTTGTCGAATACCTGGTTTCGGAACATGAACTTCCCGCTGTTCACGGCCTGCCACTGGGGATGGTACTTGCGATTGTTCCCATGCAGCTTCAAGGTGTAGAGCACCAGGTGGTGAGCCCCGTACACGATCCAGATGAGCACCATGTTCCTGGCATACATCAGGGCAATCCAGCTGACCTTCAAATGAGTGGTCGTGCTGAGAGGCGGCTGGAAAAAGAACCATGTCAGGAGCCCGAGCCCGATGAAAAGGGTGTTGATCGGCCAAAGGTACCCCGGATATCCGAACAACCACTTCAGGAGGCGGAGCGGCCGGACAGGCCAGCCGAACAACGGAGCGTATTTGACCGGGTACGGCGGCCTCCAATGACCCTGCTCGTCACGCACGCCGAACTCTGTGGTTGAGTCGTCCGTGGCCATGATCGCCCTCCTTGATCCTCTCTCCTACGCGAGGAACCGGCCGATCCTCCTGCTCGTTTCCTCGTAGGTGTGCTCGCTCTCGTTCAGATCCTCCAGCGTACCCACGATCCTGAAGCCCTTGAATACCAGAACGCGGCGGGACAGCTCGACCAGCTCCGGCAGATCCGAGGAGATGAGGATGATGCTTTTCCCTTCCTCCCGGGCCATGCGCCAGATGAGGTCATGGATGTACTCCTTTGCCCCGACGTCCACCCCGACAGTGGGCTCGTCCACGATCAGGATCTCGCAGTCGGCGATGAGCCACTTGCCGATGGAGACCTTCTGCTGGTTGCCGCCGGAGAGGTTCATGACGGGCTGCTGGGCGCTGGGTGTCTTGATATCCAGACGCGCAATGGTCTGGGACGCCTGCGCCGCTTCTCTGCGGGGATTCAGGATGCGCAGGATGCGGCTGCGCAGCCTGTCCCACACGGTAATGGAAAGATTCGTGGTCACGGTTGCGCCCAGGATGAGGCCCTCCTCCTTCCTGTTTTCGGTCACGTACCCGATGCGGTACCGGTGAAGACTCTCCGCCATGGAACGGATCCTGGCGGGCTTTCCCCGCACGTAGAGGGAGCCGGGCTCGCACGGGTGTTCCCCGATGATCGTTTTGGCCAGCTCGGTGCGGCCGGATCCCACGAGGCCGTAGAGCCCGAGGATCTCTCCCTTGTACAGGGTGAGGCTGATGCCGTCGAACATCGCGCTTTTGAGATTGCGCAGCTCCAGGACGGGCGTGTGTGTGTCCACCGGGAGAAGGCCGCGCCAATCATCGAAGGCACTGCGGCCGATCATCAGGGTGATGATCTGGTCCTTCGTCAGCTCCGCCCTCGGCCGGGTCTCCATGAGCTTTCCGTCCCGAAGCACCGTCACCACGTCGCACAGCGCCATGACCTCTTCCAGCTTGTGAGAGACGAACACGATGGTCACGCCCCTGGCCTTGAGCCGGCGCAGGAGCTCGAAAAGGTGATCCGCTTCATGCAGGGTGAGGGAGGAGGTAGGCTCGTCCAGGAGGAGGATAGTGGCTCCATCCGACAGGGCGCGGGCAATCTGGGCAAGCTGCTTCTGCGCGGCGCTGAGCTCCGCGACGGGAGTTTCGGGCCTGACTGCGAGCTCGACCATTTCCATGAAGACCGCGGCCTCCCGATTGACCCGCTTCCAGTCGATTGCCACGCCGCGGCGGAAGCGGCCAAGCTTGTCCAGCACGATGTTTTCCGCAACGGATGCGCGCGGCACCACCTGTATCTCCTGGTGGACGATGCTGATGCGGTTGCGCAGCGCCTCGAAGGTGTCCCGCAGGTGAAGGGGCCGTCCCTCCAGCAGCATTTCTCCTTCGTCCGGGGCGTAAATTCCGCAGATGATCTTCATCAGCGTGCTCTTGCCCGCCCCGTTCTCCCCGAGCAGGGCGTGGATTGTGCCCGGCGCAAAGGACACGCTCACCTTGTCGAGCGCTTTCACTCCGGGAAAGCTCTTGCTGATCGATCGAACCTCGAGCATCGCCCCTCCGCCCTGCAGAAATGAAGGGGACGCCGCAGGGATCGCCCCGCGGCGCCCATGAGCACTGATCGATACTCTCTACTTGGTCAGATACTTTTTCGTCATGTCAGCCTTGATCCGGGCAGTGACCTTTGTCAGATCGTCGTTGAAGGTCGTGAGGTTGGCTTTTGTCACCATCACGATTCCCGCGTCGATGTTGTAGGCGCCCGCGCGGGGCTTCCATCCTTCCGAAAGGTACTTGAGGGCAAGCATGGAAAGGTAGCCGTGGCCGTACGGATTCTGCGACACGGTGCCGTCCAGGATGCCGTCTGCAACCGCCTTCATGGTGACCGGGTCCGTGTCGATGCCGACCCCGGCGATATGCTTCTTTGCCTTTGCCTCGTAGTCCGTGAGGATCTTGGAAAGAGCAACCGTGGGAACATAGCCGGTGCAGATGATGCCGTCCACGTATCCGCCGGCTCCGGCGATGGCGCCTTCGATCTTCTCCACTGCCTCCTGTTCACTCTTGATCCCTGCCACCTCGACGATCTTGACGTTGGGATACTTGGCTGCCACGGCCATGATGCCGTCCTTGCGCAGCTTGGTGTTCGGGTCCTCGAGAACCTCGAGCACGTTCGCCAGTGTGCCTTTCTTCCCCATTTTGCCGATCACGAACTCGGCCGCCGTCATGGCAGCTGCCTTCACATCGGTTCGGACGGCGAAGCTTGCAGGAGTCGGCTCGAACGTGGAGGCGCCGAAGTTGACCACTGCGCCGCCTTTCTTCACGATTTCGTCATAGAGCCCGTTGGCCGCGCTGGCGTCAGACGGGTAGACCGAGAAATAGTTGTATCCTTCGGCGGCGAGCGCGAGGACACCGGTATTCTCGCTGTCCATGTTCCAGTCCGGTCCCACTTGTTCCTTGACCGTGATGTTGAACTCCTTGGCGAATGCCTCGACGCCCGGCTTCACGGTGTCGAAGTAGGGGTGCGGCGCGGACACGTACCAGGCGAACTTCGCCGGCGCGTTCTTGTCAGCCGCTCCCGCAAGCCCTGCCACCAGGGCAAGAGCTACGACGATGACCAGCAGCTTCTTCATGTAGAGCCTCCTTGAAAAACTCACCTACGGCCACGGTAACCCGTGGCATTCTCAACTCCAACGGGACACCAGGGTCCCGATGTTCACAGTTTCCTCGCACGGCTCGTTACATTGAGGCGGAAGTATTCCACCATGACTGCGAGCAGGATGATGACGCCCAGGAATGTCGCCTCGAAATAGACGTTCACGCCGAGCATGATGAGGCCGTTCCTGATGAGGGCCATGAGGAGACCGGAGAACAGGAAGCCTACCGCGCTGATGGTCCCCCCGCTGAGAGCGGTGCCGCCGATGACGGTGACGGCGAAAGAAACGATGAGCCAGTCTCCCCCGGTTGCGGGCTGGGCCGTGCCCATGCGCGACACCCAGAGTATTGCCGCGAGGGACCCGCACACGCCTGACAGGACATTGGCGAGCATGATCATCCTGCCCGTCTTGATGCCCGACAGCCGCGCCGCCTCCACATTGCCGCCGGTGGCGAGCAACCGCCTGCCGATCACCGTATAGCGGAAGATAAAGAAAATGACCGCGAGCGCCGCAATCATCAGGAACACCATGTTGGGAATCCCCAGCACGTCCCCCTTGCCCAGCGCGGTGAACTCCCGGGGTATCTTCGAGTACGGGCGGCCCTGCGAGATTCCGTTCACGAGGCCCTGGAAGATGAAACTCGTGGCCAGGGTGACAACGAATGAGTTCAGCCGGAACCTGCTGATAAAGAAGCCGTTGACCAGGCCGCACCCGGCGCCCACGAGGAAGCCCATGATGACCGCCACCCAGGGCGGGATCCCGAGGATCTCTATTGAGTGGCCGAGCACGACGACCGTCAGTCCGCCGATGGCGCCCAGGGAAAGGTTCATGCCGCCGATCAGGACGACCATGGCCTGGCCCAGGGCGATGAAGACATTCTGCGAGGCAGCCCTCCACACGTTGAACTGGTTGAAGGGAGTGAAAAAGCTTTCGGTCGTGGTGGAGAACACCACGAACAGGACAACGGTGGCGATTATCGCGCTTGCGTCCGTACGTCGGAAGAAGGAACGAACGAGACGCATCGGGGTCATGGGTGTTCTGTCAGTCAACTGCATGCGCAGACCCCGGCCGCTCCTGG
>CAYTGX010000019.1:26361-36996 GCA_964437385.1 uncultured Spirochaetaceae bacterium | reverse complement strand
CGGCATTTTGCCGGCCGCTCCTGGCGGCATTTTGCCGGCCGCTCCTGGCGGCATTTTGCCGGCCGCTCCTGGCGGCATTCTTACACCGTTGAAGTCGGCCACTGCATCGAACATCGCCACGATATTCTCCGGCGGAACATCGGGCAGAATATTGTGCACCGGGTTGAACACGAATCCGCCGTCCTGCGAAAAGATCTCCAGGCGGCTGCACACGTGCGCCCGCACCTCCCGGGGCGAGGCGCGGTTGAGGACGCTGCGGGTGTCCGCCCCGCCGCCCCAGAACACCACGTCCCTGCCGAAGTCCCTTTTCAGTCGTTCCGGTTCCATGTCCCGCGCGTTCGTCTGCACGGGATTGAGGATCTGGAATCCTGCATCGATGAGATCCGGGATCAGGGGAGTGATCGATCCACAGGAATGAAGGAAGGTGGCCATGGAGCTGTGTTCCCGAACGTACCGGCAGAGCGCTGCGTGCCGGGGCTTGAACAGCCTCCGGTAGAGCTCCCGCGACATGAACGGGCCAGCATCCATGCCCAGGTCGTCGCCGAATCGGATAATGTCCGCCACGTCCCCGACCGCGCGGCACACATTCTCCAGCAGGGCCAGGTGCCGTTCCAGGAGAGCGTCGAGCAGCCGTTCGACGTTCGTCTCCTCCAGGAGCAGGTCCATGAGGAAATTGTCCAGTCGTCGGAGAAAACTGCCCCATTCGAAAAGGTTGCAGCCCGCGACGATGATCATGGCGCGGTCCGACTGGGCGCGGAGCGCGAGCGCCCGCTCGCGGAGGATGTTCCAGAAATCCGGGTTGGCCGAATTGTCCCAGGGTGAATGAACGAGCGCCGACCAGACAACGGTCCGCATGGCTTCATCCAGCCCTGAGAAGTCAGAAGGCCAGCCATCCACCCATGGGAAATGCGCCTGGTCAAAGAAAGTTCCCCCTGCGGGCATGCGGCCTACTGTCACGCGCTCCTTCGAACGAGGGGTGCCGCCGAAAGAATCATCTGCGGGATCGCGGAGGTAGGCCTCCCAGGAGCCATCCGGCTGACGTTCGGGTCGAAACCAGGCCGGGTACTGGGCAGCGGAGCCGTCAGGAAGCGCGATGTCGTACCAGTCGGTATCTGCGGCATTGAACATGCGTCCGACGTCCACAACGTCAACGCCGAAACGCTCCAACGCCCAGTCCTCGGGCTGCGCGAGCTGCTGGACGACATCGTAGACTCGCACCCGGCCCTTCCTGATGCCGAGTGCCTGCATCAGCCGCGAATAGGCGATCGCGGAGATCCCTGAGCTGGGGGTGGCGCCGAGGTCCACGGGAACCCGGTCCGGCTGCCTGTGGCCAATCGAGGCGAGCACACGGTCGCGCCGCGTCATGGGGAGCCTGCCTTCATTCGGTGTGGAATACCTCATCCATCGTGGCCCACCATTCACCATGCGCCCGCGCAGGGAGAGGCTCCTGCATGGGATTCATGATCGCCCACCACTCCTGGGTCCGGGGATCAGCCGCCATTTTATCCATGTCTGCCTTGAAGTCGCTGCCGTGATATTCGAAATATGCGAACAGGAAGCCGTCCTTGTGAAAGATCGTGTAATTTCGGATATTGCAGCGCGTGATGGTGGCAAGAACCTCCGGCCAGGCCTGGTCATGAAATTTTCTGTAGTCGTTCAACTTTCCAGGCCTGATGCGAATGACTTGGCCGAATCTCTCCATGATTTCATTCCCGTCGAGTAAAGTTTTACTAAATATGTCCGTTGCTTATGCCCACTTTAACCTGAATCTTTCATTTGTCAAGAAAAATCAGAGCATTTCGTGCATGTTTCCACGAAATATGGGCATTGACAATCGTCCCCAGGGCTGTTCTAATAATTCTGTTCACGGAAATTTCAGTAAAAAGAAATGATGAAGCCAAGACTGAGACAGGTAGCTGAACAGGCAGGGGTTTCCCTTACAACTGCATCGATGGCCCTGTCGGGCAAGGGGCACATCTCACATGCCGTTCGCTTACGCGTGGTGGACACCGCGCAGCGGATCGGCTACGCGCGCAAGGCCCCGAAGGAGACTGCCCCGAGCACGATCACAATCCTCCTTCCCGTGGACGACAAGTGGGCGCACGTCTTCTATCTGATACGTCCGATCATCGTGGAGATAGAGCGAACCCTCATTACGGCGGGCTATTACCCTGCAATCCTTCCGACCTTCTACGAATCCAATGTGGAAAACACGATCGCCAAGATCCTGGCCAACGAGGCAAAGGCAGTATTCTCCATTCACTACGGGAACGCGGCCCTCTTCAGCCAGCTCGAAGGGATGGGCATTCCGGTCGTTGTGATCATGAACAGCAATTACCAGGATACCTTCTACTCGGTCTGCGTTGATGATTTCCAGGGCGCGTACGAGGGAACTCTCCATCTGATCAAGCTCGGTCACAAGGCTATCGGCTACGTGGATTTTCCCAGGCCGGACCTCCCGGCCAGCGTCGTGGACCGCTACATCGGGTTCAAAAAGGCGCTGGACGAGTATGGGTTCCCCTTCGATTCCTCCTGGAGGCTTACCGTGCCGCAGGACGACCGTGCCGCGTTGGGAGAAGGTCTGAGAGCCCTGTTTTCGTCGAAAGATCGGCCTACCGCGCTCTTTGTGCATGATGACCATTTCGCCGCGCGTGTCATGTCAGAGCTTGCCGTCCAGGGACTGACGGTCCCCGAGGACGTATCCCTCATCGCGCCCGGTGACGTTCTGAACTATTCCGACCCCTTTGTTCCGCAGATCACGACGATGCGGATCAATACCGTCCTCATGGGTCAGATTTCCGCCGAGCTGATACTGAACCGCATGAGGCGGAAGCCTGATGATGATATCCACGTTCTGAAGATCAAGCAGCAGCTCGTCGATCGCGGGTCCTGCAGGCGGATCGGCGAGCGGCCGGCTGCTCTTGCGGCGGAATCCTGATCCAGGAGGTGGCGTTGATGTTCGAGCTTATGTGCTTTGGTGATTCCAACACATGGGGCTACGCACCGCGCACAGGTGAGAGATACACGCGGTCCGTGAGGTGGACGGGAGTGCTGCAGGCATCCCTGGGAAGTGATTTTCTTGTCATCGAGGAAGGGCTTAACGGCCGCACAACGGTCTGGGAAGACCCCGTGGAAGGTGACAGGAACGGAAAGCGGCATCTCGTGCCCTGCCTGCAGAGCCATGCCCCCCTGGACCTCGTTGTTCTTCTTCTCGGTACGAATGATCTGAAGAAGCGATACTCGGCGCCCCCGTGCGACATCGCGTCAGGGGCGGGAGTTCTGATGGATATCATCCTGGCAAGCGGTGCCGGAAGGGCAGCGGCCGCACCTGCGCTCCTTTTGCTTGCTCCCCCGCCCCTGGCAGCTGCAGCCGCCACGGCGTTCGGCGGGATATTCGAAGACGGCGTCGAAAAATCCCGGGAGCTGGGGAAGCTCTACAAGGAGGCGGCGCGTCTTCGCGGATGCTCCTTCCTGGATACCGGGGCGATCATCACGTCGAGCGGCATCGACGGGATTCACCTCGAAGAAGAGTCCCATCGCACCCTGGGTCAGGCCGTTGCAAAGGAAGTCAGGCGCCTGGCGGGTTGAGAGCGCCGGCAGGTGCTCCCTCGGTGCGGGGCTTTTGACTGCACGTCAATCAATAGTAGATGGTCACCGGGCCGGCTCGATCACTCCGCCTTCAACATGAACGTCATACCCCCCGAGGGTCTGCGAAAAGTTGAATTGCTGCACGCGCTTTCCGCCGCTTGACAGTAGAGACTGCGGCACGCCCCCTGGATTCTGCGCTCCCTGGGCGACAGCCGTTCTGGGGGTCACATCCAACTCGAGAGTCGGATTCGAGCTCTCGTAGAGCCAGACGGTATATTGTGCGTTGTCACCGGGCAGGAACCCTGGTTTGCCCTGAACAGGGGTCACGGTGTAGTTGAGATAGCGATAGAAGCCCACAGGGTAGCTTGCATAGCTGTACTGGACATAGTACGAGCCGGGCAGGGTCTGATAGTACGCTCCCGGGAAAACCCGTGCGGGAATCGAAGGATCGGTGCTGCTGATCGAAAGGGGCGTGTTCAGCCAGTCGTATGCGATAAAGACATCACCGGCAGGTCCCTTGCAGCCGCTGAGCAGAAGTACCGCCGCTGAGGCAAGAATGGCGGCAACGAGCACGATACGTTTCATGTTTCTGTCCTCCTGATTTATTCAGGAGATGAAACCCCGCTCGCCCCTTTTTCCTGCACCCTCAAGACCATTTTTCTCTTATCGCCTTGATCACGTCATAGATCTGGAAAAAAAGGGAAACCAGCTCGGGGTCGAACAGCTTGCCCGAGTTCTCCTTGATGTAAAACAGAACGCGGTCCTCTTCCCAGGCATCCTTGTAGGCCCTCTTGAATATGAGCGCGTCATAGACGTCCGCCAACGCGACGATCCGTGCGGAAAGGGGGATGGTCGCGCCTTTCCTGCCCGGCCCGAACGGAACATTCTTTTCGTGGATGTTTGCCACGACGCCGGGATAGCCGCTGCCGTCCCACTTCTCGTGATGGTTGAGCGCCACCTCGTAGGCAAGGGTGTCCCACTCCGAGGTCGGATGCTCGAAGAACTGCGCTCCGTAGAGCGTGTGATACCTCATGGCAGCGAACTCTTCCTTGGTAAGTTCCTCTTTCTTTTTGAGGATTGCGTCGGAAACCCCCACTTTTCCGATGTCGTGCAGCATCGAGGATATTCTGAGGATGTCCTTGAAGTTGTTCACTTCCTCGCGCGGGACCGCATGCGTCTCAGCCCACTTCTGGTAAAGCTCCACCGCGTAAGCCCCGACCCGGCTCACGTGCGGCTGGGTCTCTTCCGGGTCCCGGAGCTCGGTGGTCCGTACCATCTTGAAGACGACATCCCGCAGCAGCAATGCCCGCTCGATTGCGATGCCGGCATAAAACGCGAACTGGGTGATATAGAACTTCTGGTCTTCCGTGAACGGAATCGGGGTGCCGTGGCCGTCGAGGCGGTTGATGAGCTCGAGAACCCCCACCATGTCGTTCTTGCTCGTCCGGATGGGAACGATAAGGATGGAGACCGTTCGATATGAGGATATCTGGTCGAAGTAAGGGTTGAAGGAGAAAGGAAAGGACGGATCGATATGATACGCATCGTCGATGAGCAGCGGCTTGCACGTGGAGGCCACGTATCCCGCGATGGAGCTTTCGTTGATGTCGATCTCGTTATTCGTATAGATGTACTTGTTGGAGAGGAAATCCTTGTGGAAAAGGGAATCGTTCTGCACATAGCTGAAATGCAGTTTCTTGTTTTCCACCAGGAAAATGGATCCGGCATCGGCTCCAGTAAGGGACCTGGTTTCGTACAGGAGGCTGTCCAGCAGGGTGTTGAGGTCCCTGATGTGGTGAAGTTTCTCCTGCTTTTCGAGTATCGAGTTCAGGATGGATACATCGTCTGTATGCATGACTGAAAGCATAGCGTCTCACGGCCTGTCTGTCACGGGCGCGGCCCGTGCACCATGGGACTCCCCGCCACGAATCTCACGTGCCACGCGGGACGCTCGCCGAACAGCGTCGACTCTGATATGGTCCTGAAATGAAACCACGGGCTTCGTCCAACGTTGTGCTTGCCCTCATGATCGCCCTGATTCTCTGGGCCTCAGCATTTGCCGCCATACGCGTCGGCCTGCGGGGATTCGGTCCCGGCCAGCTCGCCCTGCTCCGGTTCTCCATCGCCTCGGTGGCCCTGCTGATCTACTCCCTCGTCACCCGGCAGCCGCTTCCGCCGGCCCGGGACCTCCCTGTGATGATCCTGCTGGGCTTCCTCGGATTCTTCGTGTACCACGTGGGCCTGAACGCCGGGGAGATGGCTGTTCCCGCGGGAGCGGCAAGCTTCATTATTGCCTCGGTGCCCGTATTTTCCACCCTGCTGGCCGTGATCTTCCTGCGGGAGCGCCTTACCCCGCTTGGCTGGACCGGTGTCGTAATCTCATTCAGCGGGGTGGCCTTGATCTCACTGGGCTCGGGAACGGGCCTGCGTTTCGAGCCTGCTGCCTTGTTCATCGTGTGTGCGGCCATTGGCGAGAGCGTGTACTTCGTGCTGCAGAAACCCCATCTCACGCGTTACAGCGGCCTCCAGCTCACCACGTATACGATCTGGACAGGCACAGTCTGCATGCTGGTGTTCCTCCCGGGGCTGGTACGCCAGGTGCAGGCCGCCCCTGTGGGCGCGACGCTCGCCGTGGTGTACCTGGGCATCTTCCCCGCGGCCATCGGCTACGTGCTCTGGTCCTACGCCCTCTCCCGGTCCGACGTGTCGCGCGTGACGAGCACACTCAACCTCTCGCCGATTCTCTCCCTGCTGATTGCCTTTCTCTGGCTCGGCGAAGTCCCGACGGTTCCGTCCTTGATCGGCGGACTCATCACCATCGCAGGCGTAATTGTCCTGAACACGCTGGGAAAGGCACGGCCGAAGCCCGCCGCCTGAGCGCCTGAAGGATTTTCGCGCACCCAATTCCCTGTTGGAAACGCTCCTGCAAATTACTATTTTGTTGTGAGGAGCGGAACGTGAACGGTGATGCAAAGATGTCGAAGAGCGGGAGCGCCGGCGACCGGTTCCGCAGGGCTCTGGAGGAGGAAAAGCCGCTGCAGATTGTCGGCACGCCCAACGCGCTGGTGGCGCTCATGGCCGAACGGGCCGGCTACCGGGCAATCTACCTTTCCGGCGCGGGTGTGGCGAACCTCTCCTTCGGGTTGCCTGACCTCGCGGTCACTACGCTGGACAATGTGCTGGAGGATGCGCGCCGCATCACCGGCGCGGCAGGCGTGCCGCTGCTCGTGGACGTGGACACCGGATTCGGCGCAGAGCTCATGGTCGCACGGACCGTACGAGAGATGATCCGGGCAGGGGTGGCAGCGGTTCACATGGAAGACCAGGTGTCCGACAAGCGCTGCGGTCACCGGCCCGGCAAGGCGCTTGTGAGCCGGCAGGAGATGGTGGACCGCATATCGGCTGCCGTCGATGCCCGCAGCGACCCGGGCTTTGTCATCATGGCGCGCACAGACGCCGTGGCGGTGGAGGGGATGGAGCGGGCCCTGGAGCGTGCGGAGGCGTATGCCCACGCAGGCGCCGACATGATTTTTCCCGAAGCTCTGAGCGACCTGCAGCAATACCGGGACTTCAAGGCGGCTGCTGGCCTGCCGGTTCTTGCCAACTTGACCGAGTTCGGCCTCACTCCCGCGTTCACCACCACAGAGCTCGCCTCAGCGGGAGTGGACATGGCCTTGTACCCTCTCTCAGCAAGCCGGGCTATGAACCGCGCCGCACTCCGGGTGCTGACCGTCATACGGGATCAGGGAACGCAGGCAGGCGTGGTGTCGGAGATGCAGACCCGCAAAGAGCTGTATGAGCTCCTCGGCTACGAAGAGCTGGAGCGGAAGCAGAAACATGTGTGAAGGACAGCAAAGCAATGGCTGAATACGACCGCAAATTCGCGGAAGTGAAAAAGGTAGGAGGTCTGGCTGGCATCGTGGCCGCGGACTCCGCCATCTGCACTGTGGGCATCGAGGGCCGCGGGCTGAGCTACCGCGGCTACTCGATAGAGGACCTTGCCGCGTACGGCAGCTTCGAAGAGGTGGCGTGGCTTCTGCTTCGGGGAGAGCTGCCGACTGTAGGCGAGCTTGCCGACTACCGCCGCACGCTGCGGACCCTCCGGCGGCTGCCGCCGGACCTCGCGCGGCTCCTGGAAGGGATTCCGCCCGGGGACAATATGATGGGCATCCTGCGCACCGGTGTCTCCCTGCTGGGGAATGTGGAACCGGAGCGCAGGAACGGCGATCCTTTGGCGCTCGCCGACCGTTTGCTGGCAATTCTGCCGTCCATCGTGCTGGCGCGCGAAGGAAAAGAGCTGCCGGACCAGGAAGAGACCCTTGCCGGCTATTTCCTGCGCGGCCTGCACGGCCGCCCCCCCTCGGATGACCTGCGCCGGTGTCTCGATGTATCGATGATCCTGTACGCGGAGCACGAGTTCAATGCGTCCACATTCGCCGCGCGCATCATCACCAGCACCCTTTCGGACGTGCATTCCGCGGTGGCCGGCGCCATAGGCGCCCTGGCCGGGCCTCTCCATGGCGGCGCGAACGAGGAGGCGATGAAGCTTATGGAGGCATACGCCGACCCCGACGAAGCCGAGCAGGGCGTTCTGGACCGGCTTGACCGCAAGGAAAAGATAATGGGGTTCGGCCACCGCATCTACACGGTTTCCGATCCTCGCTCCATCGTCATCAAGAAATGGGCAATGAGGCTGGCACGGAGCGCGGAGCAGAAGCGGCAGTACGCTGTTGCAGAGCGGATCGAAAAGGTGATGTGGGATTCGAAAAAGCTGTTCCCCAACCTGGACTTCTACAGCGCACTGGCATACCGCTTCTGCGGAATCCCCACCGAGCTGTACACGCCCATGTTCGTCCTGGCGCGCATCAGCGGCTGGATGGCTCACATCATCGAACAGAGATCGAACAACAAGTTGATACGTCCAATCAGCAGGTACACGGGGCCGGATCCCCGGGTGTATGTTCCACTGGTTGCGGAAGAAAGGGGATGAGCAGCCAGTCGGGGATGCAGGGGAGCGGCACGCCTGACGGCCTCCTGGCCGCCATAGCCGGCTACCTCGTTGACCAGCCAATCCAGAGCGAGCCTGCTTTTGACGCGGCCTCCTGGAGCCTGGCGGACGCCCTGGGCTGCGCAATGCTGGCGCTGCAATTCCCCGAGTGCAGGCGGCGGTTGGGACCGGTTGTCGAAGGCGCGGTCATGTCGCCGGGAAGCCGGGTACCGGGCACATCCTATGAGCTCGACCCCGTGCAGGCCGCGTTCAACATTGGCGCCATGATCCGCTGGCTGGACTACAATGACACCTGGCTTGCGGCAGAGTGGGGGCACCCTTCGGACAACCTGGGCGGCCTGCTGGCCGTCGCGGACTGGTGGAGCCGCAGGATCGGGGCAGGGGAGCCGGTGACGCTGCGGCGCCTCCTCGAGGCGCAGATCAAGGCATATGAGATCCAGGGGATATTGGCCCTTGAAAATGCATTCAACCGCGTGGGCCTGGATCACGTCATCCTGGTCAAGGCGGCGACTGCGGCCTCTGCAGCGTGGATGATGGGCGGCGGCCGTCAGCAGATTGTGGATATCCTGTCCAACGTGTGGATCGACTCCGGTCCACTCAGGACCTACCGGCACGCGCCGAACACCGGTGCACGCAAGTCCTGGGCCGCGGGTGACGCGTCGGCCCGTGGGGTGCGGCTTGCCCTCATGGGGCTGGCAGGCGAGCCGGGCTACTCCACTGCGCTCTCCGCTCCCCGGTGGGGATTCCAGGATGCGGTGTTCGGCGGGCAGCCTTTGCGCGTCGGCAGGCCGTTCGGCTCGTACGTGGCGGAAAACATCCTCTTCAAAATCTCCTTTCCCGCCGAGTTCCACGCCCAGACGGCAGTGGAGGCCGGTTGTGCCCTCCACGGACAGGTGAAGAATCGTCTGGAGAGGATCCGACGGATCCGGATCCGCACCCAGGAGTCGGCAATGAGGATAATCGACAAGCAGGGTCCCCTGTACAACCCAGCGGACCGTGACCACTGCCTCCAGTACGCGGTTGCAATCGCCCTGATCCACGGTGAGCTGCGCGCCGAGCACTACGAAGCGGATGCGGCACGCGATCCGCGGGTGGACCGCCTGCGCGCGTGCATGTCCGTGGAGGAAAACCGCCAGTACAGCGTCGACTACCTGGATCCGGAAAAGCGCTCGATCGCGAACTCGCTGCAGATCTTATTCGATGACGGAACCGCGACGGAGGAGGTCGCCGTGGAGTACCCCGTTGGCCATCGCCGGAGGCGGGCTGAAAGCCTGCCTCTCCTGTTCACCAAGCTGCGGGACAACCTTTCAGGACAGCTTCCCCCGGACCGGGTAGACACCCTCATCACGGTCTTCAGGGAACGGACGCGGCTGGAGAAATTGACCGTCCCCGAGCTGATCGAGCTTTTCATTCGTGCATGAGAAACTGGGCGCGCTGATCGAGCGTCTCTCCGCGTGTGCCGACGAGAGCGGCAGCTGGACCATCTCTCCGGAGGACGTGGCGGGCATCCTCGGTGTCGAGCAGGTGCCTTTCTGGCGTGCCATCCACGAGACCAGGGACCGGATCAGCTTTGCGGATGCAATTGACGGGTGGAGCGCGGACACTGTGGGGGACCTTGTCACCGTGCTGGAGCGGCTGCTCGGAGCCGGGCCGGAAGAGACGATGGCCCGGGCCGGCCTTTTCGTGCCTCACCCGCGCGGCATCGAGCTGACCGAAGAGCTCCTCTTTCGGGCGCGGCGCCTTTCTGCCGCCCACGTGGTCCAGTCAGATGAGCTGGATGCCATGATTCGCTACGCCGGGAGCGTGCGAGGGGCAATCGAGATCTACTTCAACGAGCATGTGGATCTCGACTCGCTTGTCGACGGATGCGCCGAGTCCTTCCGTGTCCTGCAGGGCATGCCCGCAGTCGGCCGTGCAACCGCGCGGCGCTATTTGCAAAGAATGTTCGCCCGGCACATTCTGGATCGTCGGGCCCTGCTTGCCGGCCTCGAGGAACGGCTCAAGCTCGCCGCGGCGCAGCTTGGATTCGTCGATCCTGA
>CAYTGX010000019.1:0-26261 GCA_964437385.1 uncultured Spirochaetaceae bacterium | reverse complement strand
GCCTCGAGGAACGGCTCAAGCTCGCCGCGGCGCAGCTTGGATTCGTCGATCCTGAAGACCGCGCCCGCGCGGCGGACGCATCAGAATCCGTGGGACCGCAGGACACCTCCCGGCATGCATGGGCAAAAAAAGTCATGGGTATCGGGGGCCTCGCGGTAACGCCGGAAAGCCTGCGGGCGCGCTACCGCCACCTCATGATGCGCCACCACCCCGACGTGGATCCGTCCGGCCTGGAGCGCTGCAAGGACGTGAATGTCGCCTACTCGCTTCTCATCGGGGAGGCCTCGACGCGGACATGAAGAGAGTCAGGGCACCGCGGCGGTGGCGATCCTGTTTTTCCCGGCCCTCTTGGCCTTGTACAACAGGGCGTCCGCGGCGCTGATGAGCTCCTCGGACTGTGAGCCGTTCTCCGGGCCGACCGCCACGCCTATGCTCACGGTCACCTGCACTTTTGGAAATGTCGAGCCTTGGAGGAACTCCCGGGCGGCGATGGTCTCGCGAATGCGCTCCGCCACGACCGCGGCCCCGTCCCTGCCCGTATAGGGCAGCACGACAACGAACTCCTCTCCCCCGTATCGGGCGGGAAGGTCGATCTCACGGATACAGCTCCTGATCCTGCCGGCCAGCTCTCCCAGGATCTGGTCTCCTGCCAGGTGCCCCAGCGAGTCGTTCATGGACTTGAAATCATCGATGTCCATGATCACGAGCGAGGTGGGATGGTTCTGGCGGAGCGACCGTTTCAGCTCAAGGATGAGGAACCGTTTGAAGTACCCCTGGTTGAAAAGCCCGGTGAGCGTGTCGTTTGTGGAAGCGTTGAGGGCCGAGCGGTAGCGCGCCCTCAGGGATTCCAGCTCGCCCTTCTGCTTCAAGAGGCGCCCGACGCGCGCAAGGATCTCCCGGGTGTCCACGGGAGGCATCATGATGTCGTCCGCGCCGCTGGACAGGAAACGGACCCTGCTTTCAGGGTCATTCTCCGGGTCAAGCACGACGAGCGGTGTGAACTGCGTCTCTTCACGCTGTTTCAGTTTCCGGCAGATCTCCAGGGCCTCTGCGGTGCGTCCCTCCGCGTCCAGGATGATCAGCGCCGCGCCCGCAAGGCCCTCTGCGTGGCCCACGTCATCGGCCTGCCCGGCCGCGCGCACGTCGAATCCCTTCGAGGCAAGCAGGTCCCGCAGGTCGTCGAGCCCTCCGTTGGCCGAGGAAAGAAGGATCCGCGGCGCCTCCCCTGAACCGACGAAACCTGCTTCCCCCTCCGGTACCGTCTTGTCGCCGGACATCGATCGGGACCGCAGCTGTTCCCTGTACTGCTTCAGCCTGAGGATCGAGGAAATGCGGACCAGGAGCTCGGCCTGGTCTACAGGCTTCGAAAGAAACTCGTCGGCTCCCGCCTCCAGTCCGATCGCTTTGTCGTGTGCATCAGAGAGCCCTGTTACCAGGACAATCGGAATGTGAAGGGTGCGGATATCGCCTTTCAGCCGCCGCGTCACCTCGTAGCCATTCAGATCCGGCATCCTCACGTCGAGCAGAATCAGGTCGGGGTACTCCTCGGTGGCCTTTCTGATGGCCTCCGCTCCGCTCGCTGCTCCGATCACCTCGTAGCCCTTGCTGCGCAGGCCAAGCGCGAGTGAATCGACGACCATCGGCTCGTCGTCCGCCACGAGAACGCGCGCCGTCCCTGCGGGCGCGTGCTCGGACGGCAAGTCCACGAGCCGGCTGATCGTCTCGAGGAAGGAGCTGCTTGCGATCGGCCGCGTGATATAGGCATCGCAGCCCGCCCGGATGGCTTCCTGCCGCAGATCAGTCGTGTCCGGGGTGACGGCGATCACCGGGAGCGCCCGCAAGGCGGCGTCTTCCTTGATGATTCGCATGGCACGCAGACCGTCCAGCTCAGGAAGACGCACATCGACGATGACGCAATCAGGGGCGCGCTCGCGCGCGGCGCGAATGCCGTCCTCCACGCTGACCGCTTCCACTGTGAGGTATCCCCCCAGGGTGAGGAGCGTGCGGAGCAGTTTCGTGTTCAGCGGATCCCGTTCGATAACGAGCACTGTCCTGTTGCTCACTATGGCCCCTCCCTCTGCCGGTTTTGGCCCACTATAGTGCATGACGGCCTGCAAAGGAAGCGGAGAGATGCGGTCCCGGCGCGGCCGGCAGACGCGGCAATCTTATGGGTGGGGCCAGCGGGAAACGGCGTACGTCATGAGCGCGTCGCTGCGCGTAAATACCATATGGGCGCAGGCTTCGGCAATAGCGGCGATCATGGCGCCGGGGAGGGCATCCAGGAAATCCTTTGGCGCCCGGGTGCCGTCAAATACCCGGCGGGCTGCGTCGAGGTGCATGCGCGCCCCGTCTGCCCCGAGATGAAGGTAGATGAAGAGAGACAGCGGGGAGTTCTGCAGATCGAAGGGGGACGCGCTGGCCCTTCCATTCGCCAGGAGGTCGTGGAGGGCCGGGTCCAGGGTGAGATCAGCCGAAGGGCTGTATGCAGGCAGGTAGTCGTCCAGCTTGCTTCCCTTCGCCCGCGCGTCGAGCTCTCCCATGAAAAGGGAGACGGGCGCGTCCCCTCCGCTGATCATCGCCAGTGCTTCCAGAATAGCCGCGGTCAGCAGCTTGACGCTGAGGTATGCGCGGGCTGTGGTCACGTTTCTCTCGCCCCGCTTCTCCAGCCGCCGAAATTCCTCCGCGGACGGGGTGTCCCGATAGCGCGCGAAGATCGTGCGCGGGTCCAACGTCTCCAGGAACCCTTCCATTCCCTGCAGGGCGACCCGGTAGCTTTTTATGGAATACACGCCCTGTGTCCGCAGCGAGGGATTCGATTCCGGCAGCAGCTTCCACGTATTGTCGAGGAACCGCGTCACCTCCTTCTCACCGAAGTTCGCCACGTCGCGGTTCGCGAAGCTGACTGCCCACCGAACCCCCTGCCGGATTCTCTCGCGGGAAAGGCCCAGGTTCATTGCACGGTTGGCCGCCTGGAGCCGGAGCTCCAGATGCTCGGCAGGAGTCACCCCGTCCGGGCCGGGCATCCGGAAAGGGATCGTCATCTCGATGCAGGCGGACGACAGGATGAGGTCTTCTTCCTTGACGGCGGCAGCGAGCTTTCTGTTCATCACCAGGGCGCTGAGAAACTCGTTCATGCCGCAGAAGGGTTCGAGTTTCTGACCCCGCTGGAAACCGAAGACGGCAAGAGAGAGTGCGAGCTGTCTGTCCCCGGCCTTCACACCGGGCCGCACGTACAGGCCATCGCCTCGTATTTCTATGCTCGAATCCACCGCCTCGGCGATCTGGGGAATGAACCCGTGATCCACATGGTAATAGACGAGGTCATGAAACAGGGCGGCAAGAGTTGTGTAGGGATTGCCCGTCTCGACCAGATCGAACACGTGCTCAGGAGTGTGGAAGCTGCGCGCCTGGGCGGTCATAGCCTGGTTGATGATGATGCCGATGCGCTCCACGTCCGGGAGGGGCAGCCGGGCGCCCAGCTCCTGCAGCGCGGTGCTCAGAAGCTGGAGGGAGCGGTGAATCGTTCCCGCCGGCAGGGGCAGAGCGGCACGGGGCTTGCGCGCGGTTTTTCGGGAGGTCGTCCTCACTCGTTTCACCAGTGAAACGTACTTCCCGGAGCGACCATCGAGCAAGCAGGAAATGCGGCGCATTCAGGCGGTGTGCGTCGTGCGCCTGCCCCGCGGGGAGGTGTGCGGCGTTCGGGAAATACCAGGCCTTTTACCTTTTTTTTACACCTTTTTTTCTGCTGTGTGGCAATCGAACAGCAGCGCAGGGATAGGCTCGATGGTGAAAGGAGCCCGCTATGCATACGCGTGATGTTCGCGGAAACTCCACGGTGTACCGTGGAAAGGCCCTCATCGTTCTTGTTCTGTTCATAGCCTCAGCCGCTCTTGCGATTGGAGAAGACCGGATCCAGCTTGCGATCCTTCTGGATACGAGCAACTCCATGGACGGCCTGATCGGACAGGCAAAAAGCCAGCTCTGGAAAGTGGTGAATGAGCTGGCGCGCGCCAGGAGGAAAGGAAAAGCTCCTGCTTTGGAAGTGGCGCTGTTCGAGTACGGGAATGACGGCCTTCCCGGATCCGAAGGGTATCTCCGCATGGTGTCGGACCTGACCACGGACCTCGACAGGATATCCGAGGAGCTGTTTCAGCTCACCACGGATGGGGGAAGTGAATACTGCGGAATGGTAATCGAAAGGGCTGCGGAGAGACTTTCCTGGAGCCGGGCGAAGGACGTTCTCAAGGTGATCTATATCGCCGGCAATGAACCATTTATCCAGGGACCCGTCCCCTACACGGAATCCTGCGCCCGGGCCGCCCGGAAGGGCATCATCGTCAACACCATCTTCTGCGGCAGATTCGAGGAGGGAGTTGCGACATTCTGGAAAGACGGCGCGGACCGGGCCGACGGCAGGTATATGAGCATAGACCAGGACGTGGTGATCACGGCCGTCGACACCCCGTTCGACAAGGATATCGTCACGCTGGGCAACGAGCTCAATGGGACGTACATCGGGTATGGAAGCAGGGGTGAGGCGCTGAAGAGCCGGCAGGAAGCGCAGGATTCCAACGCAGCTTCGATGGGACAGGATGCCACCGTTCAGCGCTCCGTGGCCAAGGCCCAGGGCGCGTATTCGAACTGGGGCTGGGACCTCGTGGACGCGGTGACGAGCGGGCAGGTCAACATGGGGACGCTCAAGGCCCAGGAGCTGCCCGCTGAAATGAAGGAAATGACTCTCCCTCAGAAGGAGCAGTACGTGCAGGAGCTGACAAGAAAGAGGGCCGAGCTCCAGTCGAAAATCAATGCCGCGAACGAGAAAAGGCGCGCCTTCCTTGCGCAGGCAACGAAGGAAAGTTCGGCGCGGAGCACTTTGGACGTGGCTATCCTCACTTCCGTGCGGGAGGAGGCAGGAAAGCTGGGCTTTTCGATACAATAAGAGCGCATGCGGAGGGCGGCACAGGCTGCCGCCCCTTCATTGACAGCGCGTATTCTTGTGTTTAGTATTGACCATTCAGGCTGCACAATGAAGGAACTCCGCACGGTCCTGCGCTTCCTGGTGGTCGGGGCGCTTCTCCTGAACCCGTACATCTCTCCAGCGGAGGTCCTGACACCACTGCCGTCTGTTGTCATCATAAACTCCTATCACCAGGGCTTTGCGTGGTCCGATGAAGAGCTTCGGGGCCTGCTCGCGCGGCTCGGGGAAGTCTACCCGGGCATCGATCCCCCGATTGAGCACCTGGATACCAAGCGTTTCTCTTCTCCCTCCTACATCCAGTTCATGAAGGACCAGCTGAAGCGCAAGTATGATGGCAGGCAAGTCGACCTTGTCATTGCTCTGGACAATCCTGCTCTCGACATGCTGCTGCACTATCGGTCCGAGCTCTTCCCGCGCGCCCCGATCGTGTTCGCGGGGGTAAGCGATTTTTCATCCGCCATTCTGCCCGCGGGAGCGAAAGTGACCGGCGTAGCGGAGATCTCGGATGTCGCAGGCACGCTCAGGCTGGCCCTGCACCTCTTTCCGCGGGCGCGCCACGTGCTCCTCGTGAATGACGACAGCGTGAGCGGCCGCGCCGTCCAGCATGAAGCAGAGGTCGCGTCCGGCGAGTTTCGACGCCAGGTCGGTTTCCGCTCCCTGCCTCCCTCAACTTTCGAAGAGACGGCAAAAATCATTGCGGATCTTCCCTCCGATGCAGTCGTGCTTCTGCTCTCCTATTCTACTGACCGCAGCGGCAGGACCTTCTCCCTGGCGGAAAGCACGCGGATCTTCGTTGCGAACGCGGCCGTTCCCGTGTTCGGTGCTCATGCAACGCGGCTGGGCCACGGAATCATCGGAGGGAGCCTGCTCCAGGGATTCAGTCACGGCAGGCGGGCAGGGGACATCGCTCTTCGCGTCCTGGCAGGAGAAGATGCCTCCAGGATTCCCGTTGACTTCTCCGGAACCTCCCTTGCCATGTTCGACTATCTGCAGCTTGCGAGGTTTCACGTGCCCCTGGCAGTGCTGCCCGGCGGGAGCATTGTCATCAACAGGCCCGAAACGGTATTCGGGAAATACCCGACCTTTTCCCTCATCACCGCGGGCACGGTCGCCGTTCTCATCCTGCTGGTTGTGCTGCTGGCGTCGGCAAATCTCCGGCGCAGACGCGCGGAGGGGGGATTGCGGCGCAGCGAGGCGAACGTCACCGCGCTGATCGAGAATACCGAGGACCTTATTGCCTCCCGTGACGCGGGAGGCAAGCTCGTTGCCTTCAACGCGTCCTTCGCTCGGGTGATACGCGAAATCTCAGGCGTCATCGCGCAGCCGGGAATGACCGGCGCGGAATTCCTTCCTGACGAAATGCGGGAACCGCTTGATCGCCTGGTGGCGGCAGCGCTGAAAGGCCAGCAGCAGCGGGGGGAAATCATCGGCCGCCTCCGCGGGGGGACACGGATTTTCGAAGTTTCCCTCTACCCGATCCGGGCAGACGGCAAGGTCATCGGTGCGGCGGAGTTCCTCAGGGACATCACCGAGCGCCGGAAGGCCGAACAGGCATTGCGTGAGTCCGAGGCCAAGCTCATTCAATCGCGCAAGATGGAAGCCATCGGCAGACTTGCCGGTGGAATCGCCCACGACTTCAACAACCTGCTCACGGTGATCACAGGCTATGCAAGCCTTGCCATCGAACGGGTGGGGAATCGGGCGGATGTGACCGAAGAGCTGAGCGAGATCCGAAAGTCGGCACAGAAGGCAGCGGGGCTCACCTCCCAGATGCTTGCGTTCAGCCGGAGGCAGGTGCTGCAGCCGAAGGTTTTCAACCTGAACGTCCTGATCATGGACATGACGAAGATGCTGCGGCGGCTCATCGGGGAGGATATCGAGCTTTCCGTGACACTCCGGGAAGGCGTCGGGAACATACGCGCCGATCCGGCCCAGATCGAGCAGGTGCTCATGAACATCGTGATCAACGCGCGTGATGCCATGCCGGAGGGGGGGACTGTGAGCGTGGAAACCAGCGAAATGGAGTCACGCGCCGGCCTCCCGCACCCGGAAATACCGGACGGACCCTGCGTGGTGCTTTCCGTCACCGATTGCGGCAAAGGCATGGACGGGGAAACCCTTTCACGCATTTTCGAGCCTTTCTTCACGACAAAGGAAAAAGGGAGAGGCACCGGACTCGGGCTCTCCACGGCCTACGGGATTGTGAGGCAGAGCGGCGGATGGATTTTCTGCACGAGCAGTCCCGGAGCGGGAGCGACGTTCAGCATCTGGCTGCCCCGGGTGGGAGAGGCAGTGAAGGAGGAGGGGCGGCCGGTGACCCCTGCCCCGGTTCCCGCGGGCGGGCACGAAACGATCCTGCTGGTGGAGGACGAGGAAGCGGTCCGCCGTTTTCTCTCCTCGGTTCTGGCGGGTGCCGGCTACGTGGTCCATGAAGCCCGTGACGGCATGGAGGCAGTTCAGGCCCTGCACACGTACCCCGCATCGCTTGTCATCACGGACATGATCATGCCGCACATGGGGGGGCGGGAATTGGCGAACATCGTACGCCGGGAGTTCCCGGGAACAAAGCTTTTCATCACCTCCGGCTATCTCTCGGATCCCGCCACGTCGCGGTGGATCACCGAAGACAGGCTGCGGCTGCTCCAGAAGCCGTTCGGAGCCCGGGAGCTCCTGGCCGCGGTCCGGGAGTCCCTCGATGAACCCTCACTCCCGCCGCTGCTCGATCCCGCAGGAGAAAGACCGCCGTCCTGAGCCAACGAGGGTCCGCGCCCCGTCAGGAAGAATCACGACCGCGGTGGCGTTGTGGGGAACGGAAACTGTGACGCGTAATCCGGCAGCTTCCCGGTGCCACTCCAGCGCGGCAGGACCGTAGGGAGTCGTGTACTCGGCTTTTGCCCAGGAAAGGCCGCCGCCCGGACGCGGCCTCATGAGCATCCTCTTGAACCCCGGGGCCTCCGGGTCCGTGTCCAGGCCCGCGACACACCGGTAGAGCCAGTCCCCCACGGCACCATAGGCATAGTGATTGAACGAGTTCATGTTCGCGCTCCACATGGTTCCGTCCGGCTTGAGCCCGTCCCAGTGCTCCCAGATCGTGGTGGCGCTCTGCGTCACCTGGTAGAGCCACGAAGGAAAGTCCTTTTGCAGCAGAAGTGCGTATGCATCTTCGAGCCTGCCATTGTCACTGAGAGCGCGGCAGAAATAGGGGGTGCCGAGAAAACCGGTAGTCAGATGCCCGCCCGCCTCCCGCAGCAGGGCGAGCAGGGTTTCCACGGTGCGTCCGCGATGCGTGTCCGGCACGAGGTCAAAGGCCAATACGAGGATATGCGCCGTCTGCGTGCGCGCTGCAAGCCGGCCCGAAGGGGTGAAGAACTCGCGCTGAAATGCCCTCACGATCTCCGCATGCAATCGGCGATAGCCCTCAGCGTCACTCTGCAGCCCGAGTGCCGCCGCGGATTCGGCCAGGAGAGCAGTGGAGTGCGAGTAGTACGCGGTGGCAATGAGGTCGTGGGGAGTGGCACCGGTGTAGCTGCCCTCCTTTGCGTCGAGGGCGACCCAGTCCCCAAGGTGAAAACCGCTGCTCCACAGAACGCCGTCCTGGGCGCGCGCGCGTACGTATTCCACCCACGCCTTCATGCTCCCGTACTGGCGCTCCAGTATCCGCCTGTCTCCATAGCACTGGTAGATTGTCCACGGGCAGATCACCGCGGCGTCAGCCCATCCACTGGAGGAATACGGCTGCCTCATCATGGTGTCCGCTGCAGGGGCTCCGGAGAGCACGTCCGGCACGACATAGGGCACACTGCCGTCAGGGAGCTGGTCCGCGGCCAGGTCCCGCAGCCATTTCGTGAAAAACGAGGCCGTTCCCATATGGAAACAAGCGGTGCGGATGAACACCTGCGCGTCGCCCGTCCATCCCAGTCGTTCGTCCCTCTGCGGGCAGTCCGTAGGGATGTCCACGAAATTCCCCTTCAGGCTCCAGAGGATGTTGTGATGGAGAGCGTTGAGCAGCGGCTCAGAGCAGGCGAAGTCCCCGGTGTGCTCCATCTCTGAATGAAGGACGACCGCGGCGAAGCTCTCCATTAACGGCATGCCCGGGTAGTCTTCGATCATGACGTAGCGGAATCCCTGGTACGTGAAATGCGGCTCGAACGTCTCCGGCCCGCCGCCCTTCAGCACATACTCGATGCGCGCCTTGGCGCTCCGCAGGTTGGCAGTATAGAAGTTGCCCGCCGCATCCAGGATCTCCGCATGCTTGAGAATGACCTTCTCACCGGCTTTTCCCCTGACGGTGAAACGCACCCAGCCCGCCAGGTTCTGACCGAAGTCGAGAACCCGCTCTCCGCCCGGGGTCGTGAAAAGGGAGACCGGGGGAATGATCTCCTGCCGCCGGACAGCCGGACCGTCCTGGGCCGTGAGAATTGATTTGTCGTGCCGGAGCACCCGGGCCGGCTGCCACGCAGTGTCATCAAACCCCGGCGAGTCCCAGCCGGGCAGTTCCTCCCGCGCGTCGTATGTCTCCCCGTGATAAATCTCCGCGTACAGGATGGGCCCTTCAGATGCCCGCCACCGTGAATCCGAGGCCACCACCTGTTCCCGTCCGTCGGCAAAGCGAATCACCATTTGAAAAAACAGGGCGGTGCGGGTCCCGTAGAGGTTGCGTCGCCCGAGCCATCCCACCAGATCCCCCTTGTACCAGCCGCAGCCGAGCGTGGCGCCGACCGCGTTTGCTCCCCGGCGCAGCATCCCGGTCACATCGTAGGCCTGGTATTGGAGGCGTTTCCCGTAGGCGGTCCAGCCCGGCGTAAAAAGCCAATCCCCCACCCGCCGGCCGTTGAGGGTGAGCTCGTACATGCCGAGGGCTGTCGCGTATATCCGCGCCCATGTGATGTCTCCGTCGAGCGTGCACTCGGTCCTCAGGCGCATTCCGCGCGAGGAATCGGGCTCCTCGCCCTCCGGGGAGATGAAGCTCGCTCTCCAGATCGAGGGATCGAGGATTGCCGTTTCGAAATACGCGGCAGCGCTCCACGGGCTCTCCTGTCCGTGGTTGTCCGTGATTCTGACCCGCCAATGGTAGCGCGTGCAGGACTCAAGCGCAGGGCCTGCATACTCCACCAGCACGGACTGCGCGGACTCCACCGCGCCGGTGTCCCAGAGCACCGCGCGGAAGTCATCGTGGAGGCTGACCTGGAGCCGGTAGGAGGTCTGAATGACGTCCGAATCCTCCGTATCCAGTATCCACCCGAGCCGCGGCAGGGTTTCACCGATTCCCAGAGGATTCTCCTGGTATTCGCATCTCAGCTTGATGGCCTTCAGCATTTCCTCCGCTCCCTTCCGTGCGCCGCGGTACACCGCGGATTCTGCGCCGCGTCTTCCTGTCTATGCCTTTACGCCCGGCCGTGATTCCCGCGACGATTCTCTTGCTGGGACATTTTTTCCGCGATGACGGAGAGACTCGTGTATGCGGTGTTTTCGAGCGCTCGGGCGGTATATGAATAGAAGCTTATTGCGAGGACTACAACCAGCAGGATGATCAGAACTGAATAGGTCGAAAGAAGACGGGTCTGGAATCTCATTCAATCCCTGTTCTATCCCAAGGTCCGGCGCCGGACAAGAGCAAAAATAGTTATTGACAGGTTTTTGGAACTATGTTAATTTAACTATGTTAATAAGGATATGCCATGACGAGAGCAGCAAATGCCGATCTTCCGAATCGCATCCTCGAAGAAGCCGAAAAGGTCGTCGTTGCCGCCGGATACCAGGGAATCAACATGCGAGACCTGGCCGGCAGGGTAGGTGTGAGCGCGACCGCGATCTACCACTACTTTTCAAGCAAGGGCGAGCTGATGCGCACCTTGAGGCTCAGGGCCGTCGAGCTTCTCAATCGACGCATACGTGCGATAAACCATGACCTGCCGGGGCCCCAGTTTTTGAGCGCTCTCGGACGCGAATACCTCGATTTTGCAGATAAGAACCCGAATCTTTACCGTCTTGTTTTCGAAGCGCCCCTGGATGACGAGAGCAGCACTGATCACTCGGTTTTTTATTATACATACCGGGCTGCGCGTGATGCGCTGCAGAATATGGCTGAAGCGGGAAAAATGCCGACCGACCCCAGGTATGGGGCCATGATGGGCTGGACAATGCTTCACGGTTTCTCGTCCCTCATGATGTCAGGCGTGCTGCCGCCTGCGGAAGGGATGAGCAGAGAAACCCTTCGAGAGGTGTTCATGAGTTTCTATGTACATGGCGGGGAGGGCCCGTTGGAACCAAAAGGATGAGCACGCCTGCTTGGGTGTCTCTCTTTTTGCCATATTATTAACATAGTTAATATAACTATGTTACAAGGAGGATGAAGATGAAGATCGTTGTGTTGAATGGAAGCCCTAAAGGGGAGGTCAGTGTCACCAGGCAATACGTGGTGTATCTGGAAAAGTCGTTTCCCGAGCACCAGTTCGTTGTCCTGCCGGTGGCGCAGAGGATCAGGGAGCTGGAAAGGGATGCAGCCGCATTCGACAAGGTGATCGCAGATGTACGCTCGGCAGATGGAGTGATCTGGGCATTTCCGCTGTATATCCTGCTGGTCTGCTCGCAATACAAGCGATTCATTGAGCTCATTGATGAGCGCGGGGCAGCGACCGCGTTCCAGAGAAAGCATGCTGTGACGCTTTCCACGTCGATCAACTACTTCGACTCGAATGCGCACACCTATATGCGCTCGGTCTGCGAGGACCTGGGACAGAGGTTCGTTGGCTCGTATTCGGCCGAAATGAATGACCTGACAAGGGCCGACGAGCGGCGCCGGCTGGGGCTCTTTGCCGAGGATTTCTTTGCCGCAATCACGGCCGGCACTGAGTTCCAGCGCCTCTCGACGGCCCTTCCGCGAGTTTCCGCGTTGCAGTACCGGCCCGGTACGGCCCCGCGCCGCACCGCGACCGGCGGACGGAAAATCGTAATCATGAGCGATATGCGTCCGGGACAGGAGAATCTGCGGAGCATGGTGGAACGGCTTCGCGATTCATGGGACGGGGACGTGCGGGTGATAAACCTCTACGACCTGGACATCAAGGGAGGCTGCCAGGGATGCCTTCGATGCGGAGCGGAATATCGCTGCGCCTACACGGGCAAAGACGGTTTCATCGACTTTTACAACGAGGTCCTGCGGCCGGCGGACATCATTGTGTTTGCCGGGACAATCGTGAGCCGCCAGCTTTCCTGGAAGTGGCGCGAGTTTTTCGACAGGAGCTTCTTCAACACCCACACGCCGTCCCTGGTCGGCAAGCAGATGGCATTCGTGGTTTCAGGGCCTCTCAGCCTGGTTCCCGAGCTTCGAGAAACCTACGAAGGGTGGGTCGAGCTTCAGTACTCGCACCTGGTTTCATTCGTCTCGGACGAGGGAGAGAGCAGCGATGCGCTTGACAGAACCCTGCAGGGGCTGGCCGGCCGCCTCGTGCAATTCTCAGCGTCCGGCTATATCAAGCCGCGCACTTTCCTTGGCGTTGCGGGCATGAAGATCTTCCGTGACGACATCTGGGCCCAGCTCAAGGTGGTGTTCCGGGCGGATCACAAGGCGTACAAGCGGCTCGGATACTACGATTTCCCCCAGCGCCGGTTGGTCCGTAGACTGCTCATGGGCTTTGCCTGGTTCGTGACAGGGCTTCCCTTCATTCGAAGCCGATTCCCCTCGATGATCAGAACACAGATGATTGTTCCCGCGCGAATGGCCGCTTTGAGGGCTGTTCCTCAACCCCCTGTTTCGGGATAGGATGGGACGGGTGCCCGGAGGGCACCCGCTCCTCATATGGGTGACGAACACATCATCTCCATCGTGCAGGGGTGGGATACGGTCCGCTTTGAGCTGCTCAATACGCGGATTTCGGACCTGTCCCTGCAGATCGAGGGCTCCTTCCTGGAGCCCTTTACCCGTCGCCTGCACCGGGAGCTGGACGCAAAGCGTATCGAGTTCAAGCCCGATTTCTACCTGACTGATGGCTGGGGGTGCCCGGACAGGGTGCCGATCATCGGCATCCCGTTCTACCTCGCGGACCCGAAGCTGCGCCACCTGGAGAAAGAGCAGACCGGGGAAATCGAAGACGAGACCGATATCATGAAGCTCCTCCGTCACGAGGCGGGCCATGCGCTGAACTACGCCTATCGTCTCTGGGAGAGGGAAGAATGGAGAAGGATCTTCGGCGTTTTCACCAGGCCCTACCGCGAAGACTTTCGTCCTGACCGCTGGAGCAGGCAGTTCGTCAGGCACATCGAGGCGTACGGACTCGGGCGTACCTACGCGCAAAAGCACCCCGATGAGGATTTTGCAGAGACATTCGCCGTCTGGCTGACGCCCCGATCAGGATGGAGGAGGGTGTACCGCAACTGGCCCGCCATCCGCAAGCTCCAGTACGTCGACAGCCTCGCAAAAGAGATCGGCCAGGCTGCGCCGCCGCGGTTTCGAGAAAGGCGCGCGCGCCCCGTCTCATCCATGCGATTTCTCCTGGCGGAGCACTACGGACAGAAAGCCAAACGGCTGCGCGCCGCCGCGCAGGGATACGTGGACGACAAGCTCCGCGAGGTCTTTCCCCCGGCGCGGACAAGCACGCCGATTCCCGCTTCGGAGATCTTCCGCCGGAATCAGGCCGGCCTGGTCAAGCGCACGGTGAGGTGGTCGGGGCTGGACGAAGAGGAGGTGCGGGCGATCTTCAGGAAACTGGAGACCCGCGCGTCGTCTCTGAATCTCTTCTATCCCCGCAGCCAGAAGGCTGAAAAGACCATGGATACCGTGGCCCTGCTGATCTCACTTGCCATCGAGTACGCCACTACGGGCAGGCTGACTGACTAGCATGGCGCGGCGGCCTGACGGAGTTCAGGCCGCCCTGCTCATGCAGGGCTCCATTGAGCCGACCTGGCTTTTCGTCCCTGTGTAAAATGGATGGGAAGGTCGAGATCGAAGGGCGGGCCTTCGAAGGATGCCTTGATGATCTGCTGCATCAGCTCGGGGTAGGGGATTCCCGCTTTTTTCGCGGACCGGGCCAGCCCCACACCTGCGTCCAGGAGGGGGTTGCAGTTGACCTCCAGGACGCGCGGCACGGATTCCTCGTCCAGCCTGATGTCCACACGGCCGTACCCCCAGCCGCCCACCGCGCGAAAGGCGCGCACCGCCGTATCCGCAATGGATGCGGCCAGGGTGTCCCCCACCCGCGCAGGACAGATTACGCGTGTTTTCTGATACTCCACCGTATCTTCCATCCACTTCGACGCGTAGGACATGATCGGGGGGATGTCAGGCGGCAGGCGGGTGTAGTCGACTTCCGCCAGGGGAAGCACGCGCAGCTTCTTGCCTCCGACAAATCCGACGTTGAACTCGCGCCCGGGCAGGAATTGCTGGGCCAGCGCGGGCTGGTGGTAGGTGGCAAGGATGTCGCGGACCTTCGCGCGCAGCGCGCTCTTGCTCTGCACAACCGAGTCACGGTCCGTCCCGATGCCGGCGTGCTCCTGGCTGGGCTGCACGATGAGCGGATACGGCCAGTCGTACTTGTCGATGTCGCCTATTCTTTCCAGCAGGCGCGTGCAGGGAGGGATCGGGATCCCTGCCCCCTGCAGGAGGCTTGCGCTCATGTACTTGTAACGGCTCAGGCCCAGACCGAGCGCAGGGCTTCCCGTCATCGGGAATCCCATGATGCGCACGAGTGTGGCCACCCTCATCTCATACAGGGCGCCATGCACGACGTCGTCATACTGGTTGAAGACGACATCGGGCTTCAGGCGCATGAGCTTTCTCTGGAATGCGAAAAGATCGTCGGCCAGCGGCACCGCAGTGACGGTGTGTCCCTGCGAACGCAGCGCGCGGGACATGCGGCGGATCATGAGGCGCAGGTCGTTGATGCTGCCGCGGTCGGCGCGGGAATCGGGCGCGGAATCGGTGTAGGTATTGAATATCAGTGCGATCCGGTAGCTCTTCATTCGGGCTCTATGCGGCTCGCGCATGTCCTCGATTGTAGGAGCGGGCGCGCGACGCGTCAAGGGAAAACTGGAATTCGCGGTTTTGCCTTCGTGCCGTCCCGGTAGCTATTATCTATTATTCAAGCCGCGGGCGGCCAGTGAAGGAGCGGGACGTTCATGTCAGGATCCAAACGCAGGCTCTTCATCCCGGCAGCAGCCCTCTCCGTCCTGTCCGTCGCATTTCTGGCAGGCTTTACAGTCGAACGCTCGCTTGGAACACGGGATCCGGCCCCGCGTTCTTCCCTCGTGGCGCTGAACGATTCGTTGATCCGCGAGGCCTGGAATGTCATTGATCAGAACTACGTGGACCGCCCTGCCGTGCAGAGCGAATCGCTCACCTACGGGGCCATCCAGGGCATGGTCGATGCGCTGGGGGACACTGGCCACTCGAGATTTCTTACGCCGCAAATGGTGCAGTCCGAACGCTCGCTCCTGCGCGGGAGTTACGTCGGCGTCGGCCTGGAGATCGCCATGAGAAACGGACGAGCGACGATCGTGGCGCCGATGGACAACTCGCCTGCGTCCTCGGCAGGTCTTCATTCAGGGGAGCAGATCATCAAGGTGGAAGGCCGGGACATCTCCCAGCTCCCCATCGACCAGCTTGCGCAGCAGATCATGGGGCCCGCAGGCAGCACCGTCATCCTTTCCATTCTCGACCCCCGGGCAGGGACGACGTTCGACGTGCCTCTTGTGCGCGCGGAGATCAGGGTGAACAACGTCTCATGGCAGCTCATCCCCGGTTCCCGTTTCGCGGATCTCCGCATAGCCGCATTCAGCCAGGGCGTCACGGCGGGCGTCAAGGCCGCGCTGGAGGAAATCCAGAGGCAGGGATTGCCGGGGGCAGTCCTGGATCTGCGCAACAACCCCGGCGGGCAGTTGAGCGAAGCAATCGGGGTGGCGAGCCAGTTCATTTCCTCGGGGGAGGTCCTTCTGGAGAGGGACGCCAGGGGCGACGTCCGTCCTGATCACGTCGTTCCCGGCGGCGTTGCTCTCTCCCTTCCGCTGGTCGTGTTGATCGACGGGGGCACGGCGAGCGCCGCGGAGATTGTGGCAGGCGCCCTGCAGAGCCAGGGCAGGGCATCCCTCGCCGGGGAAACGAGCTTCGGGACCGGGACCGTCCTCCAGATGTTCCGGCTGTCCGACGGTTCCCAGATTCTCCTGGCAGTCGAGGAATGGCTTACTCCCCAGGGCACCACGATCTGGCACAAGGGAATCACCCCGGGCACTTTGATCGAGCTGAAACCGGACGCGGAAATAATGACTCCCTCGACCCTTCGGGACATGACACGGGAAGCTTTCCTTTCGGGCGGCGATCTCCAGCTCATCAAGGCAGTTGAGATGCTTTCAAGGAAAACTGACACCTCGGGGCGGAGTACGTCAGCCCTGGGAACCCGGGGCTGAGAGGGGCGAGGGCCTTCGCAAGAGACCGTGCACGAACAGCCGCGGTACTCCGCGGGCTGTCGTGCACGGCCGCGGTCACGTCAGTATGAGTTGAGGGACGTGGTGACGCCGCTCTCAATCTGCGTCAGCTCGCCCGCCGAAGTCTGGTTGTTCTTCTTGCTCGTATAAATGGACTTCACCATGTAACCGGGGACCTTTTGGTTCACCCAGCTCTCAGCGGTTCCATTGCTCGAGTCATCCGTGTACAGGTAATGGTCGGCGGTGAAACTGCCTGCCGCCACCTGCACTGTCTCCCTGCCCACCAGGTACTTGGCCATCTCAGCGCGGGTCTTGGGTGCGGTGGAAGGCTGGGGCTTCATCTGATCCTGGCTGGGAACGAACTCGCCGATCGCGCCGGAGTCCGGGTCCTGGTAGCGGACCTTGGTGACGACCGTATCGGCTCCGACCAGGAACTCGTACACGATGGTCGACTTCCCGCTGGTCATCTTGAAGCGCCACCACTGGGAATTGCCGGGGATGACCTTCAGGAGCGCGCGCTCGAATGTCACCGGTTCCTTCGACTTGCCGGTGTTCGTGAACTTCCAGATGGTTCCCTGGCCGGGCGCGTAGTTGGCGTCCTTGTAGCCGAACCAGCCCATGCTCCAGAAACCGGAGTAGAATGCGCCGAACTGATACTGGTAGACCATCGCCGAACCGGCGGGCGCCTGCGCCTGCGTCTGCCCCTGATCCGAAGCGGGCTGGTTGTCCGCCTGTTTGGCCTGGGTGGACTTCTGCGTCGATCCGCCCCCCACGGCGCTGGTCAGGCCGTTCAAGGTGGAGCACCCGGCTACCAGAAGCGCTGCGAGCGCAAGCGGCAGGAGCACTACACCCGCGGAGAGATGTCTTGTTGTCACCCTTACAATCCTCCTCTTTGGTCGTGAAGCGAGTTCGCCTCTTATTATTGCGTATGTCTATATAGCTTACGGGATGGGCTAAAGGCAACTCTTTTTATGCAAAAACTAACTAAATGCTCGCGCAAACCTAAGAAACCACACGTAAAATCTCTGCCGGAGGAGGTGAAGAGTGGCGCTGGCACGCAGAACCGCCCTGGTGGTGGTTACTCGGAGCAACCGGCGAGAGGCCGTGACCTGATAGACATGCTTCAGGAGCTTTTCGACGCGGCCCCGCGGGTGTCCCTCGGCCCCGGCAGGCGTTTCGTGGTCTGGAGCGATCTTCACATGGGGGATGGCGGCCCCCAGGACGACTTTCGACGCAACGCGGATCTTGTGCAGGCGGTGCTTCGCCGCTACTATCTGAGCGCAGGGTTTTCCCTCGTCCTGAACGGTGACATCGAAGAGCTGCAACGCTTCCGGCTGGACGCCATCCAGTCCCGCTGGAGGGCAGTGTTCAACCTGTTCGAGGAGTTCCGGCGGAAAACAGATCTGTACAAGATCGTCGGCAACCATGACGAGGCGCTCCGTTGCGAGGGCTCCCCGGCGGATCCATCTCTTCTGGACGCTGTGAGGCTCACATTCGACGACGACACGCTTTTTCTCTTTCATGGGCACCAGGCGACGGTCTTTTTCGAACGATTCAACGACGTGTCGGGCTTCTTCCTGCGGTATTTCGCCAACACCCTGCGGATTCCGAATCTCCCCGTTACGTACGAGAGCCGGAAGAAGTACCGGACGGAGCACCGTGTCTACGCGTTTTCAAGCAGGCGCAAAATCGTTTCAGTCATCGGGCATACCCACCGCCCCCTGTTCGAGTCACTCTCCAAGATCGATACGATACGGTACAGGATCGAGCAACTCTGCCGAGACTATCCGTCGGTCTCCCCGCGAGCCCGCGCCGTGATCGAAAAGGTCATCTCGGACTATCGCCGGGAGCTGGACCGGCTGTGGGGCAAGGACCGGGAAGACGGGCTTCGCAGCAGCCTGTACAACGCGCAGATATGCATTCCCTGCCTGTTCAACTCCGGATGCGCCATTGGAAAACGCGGAGTGACGGCCATCGAGATAGCAGACGGGGCCATCTCACTGGTGCATTGGTTCGACCGGACCCGCGGGGAGCCCCGTTTTGACGGCGGAGGGCGGGCTGCCCGGCGCCTGGACTCCACGGAGTACTATCGGACGGTGCTCAAGCAGGACAGGCTGGAGTACATCTTCTCCCGCATCAAGCTCCTGGCCTAGGAACGTGCAGGGTGATGGCCCGTCTGATCCGGATAGACCTGTCTGCCAAAAATCGCGTCGGTCTGTCGGCCATACGGGAGTACCCGTTCGGCTCTGTCCCGGCATCCGCCACCTTGACAAACGCCGCGTCTGTACCGAAATTCCAGATCATGAAACGAACACTGTCGGCAGCACTGGTTTGTGTGTTTGCATCCGTCGTCACTGCCCTGTCCGCGGCGCCCCTCCCGTCGGAGATCAAGATCGGCGCCGTGGAGACCCTGACGGGGGACAACGCCGCGTACGGGCTTTCCATCCGCAGCGCCCTCGAGCTGGCGGCCGCCGAGGTGAACGCCTCGCAGTTTCTCGGCGGGAGCCGGATCAGTCTTGTCGTCATGGACGACAAGGCTGACAAGCAGGAGGGCATCAGCGTTTTCACCCGGCTGATCAACGACGAGAAAGTCTCCGCCATCATCGGACCCACCCTCAGCAGCACCGCGTTTGCAGCCGACCCCGTGGCACAGAAAGCAGGCGTACCGGTGCTGGGGACAAGCAACACGGCCACCGGCATCACCGCCATGGGCACCTTCGTGTTCCGTGACAGCCTGCTGCAGTCAGGGGTCATCCCCGGCACGCTGGCCGCCGTCAAGGCGAAGTTCCACCCCCAGAAGGCGGCGCTTCTCTTTGAGGCCACCAACGAGTTCAGCAAGAGCGAGGCGGACGTCTTCAAGGCCGCTCTGAACAGGCTCGGCATCCAGCTCGTTGCCACGGAGAGCTACAGCAAGGGTGACTCCGACTTCCGCACCCAGCTCAGCAAGCTGAACGCCCGCAAGCCGGACATCCTTGTCCTGAGCTCCCTGGTGGGGGAGGCCATCCCCATCCTCCAGCAGGCCCGCGAGATCGGCATCACTCAGCCCATCGTCGGCGGCAATGGCTTCAACAGCCCCAACGTGCTGAAAAACGCAGCCGCGGCCGCGGAGGGGCTCATTGTCGGATCCGCATGGTTCATCGACAGCACCGCGCCGAAGAGCAAGTCGTTCGTGGCAGCCTACCGGGACAAATATGGCTCGGACCCCGACCAGTTCGCGGCACAGGCCTATGACGGCTTCTATATCATGGCAACTGCCATCAAGAACGCGGGCTCCGCCGACAGGGCGGCCATCCGCGACGCCCTGTCGCGCATCCGCAACCTGGAGGGGGCCCTGGGGAGCTTCTCCTTCGACGCAAACCGTGATCCGGTGCATCCCAGCGTCACACTCACCGTCACGGACGGCCATTTCGTGCTGTTCCAGTAGCGCCGCACCGGCGTGGACCTGACCCTCCTCGCCGACCCCGTCTTCTTCGCCCAGAATCTCGTGGACGGCGTGTCCCGCGGCGCCCTCTACGCCGTGTACGCAATGGGATTCACGCTGATATTCGGGGTCCTGGACATCATCAACCTTGCCCATGCGGCCACATTCATGTGGTGCGCGTTTGCCGGGTGGTTCGTCATGGCGCAGCTCGGCCTTCCTCTGCCCCTTGGGCTTGCCGCTTCGATGTGTGCCGGCGCGGCCCTGGCCCTCCTGCTGGAGCTCCTGGCCTTCAGACCGCTGCGGCGGGAAGGCTCAGACCGGCTGGCCAGCATGATCAGCAGCATCGGGGCCTCTCTCATCATGGTGAGCATCGCCGAGGCGCTGTTTGGAGTGAGCACCCGCCGCTTTCCCGACCACGTGCTGGACCCCCGCCCGTTTTTTATCGGCGGTGCTGGCGGGCTCCGCGTGAGCCGCGCGCAGATTCTCATTGTCGCTGCCGCGGTCGTCCTCACCGCGGCGCTCGGCTTTTTCATACGCCGCACTCGCATGGGCAAGGCCATCAGGGCCATCGCGGCAAACCTGAATGCGTCGCGCCTCCTGGGGATCAACGTGAATGCAGTCGTCTCGGTCACATTCCTCGTGGCAGGGGCGCTTGCCGGCGCGGCAGGCATTCTTGTGGGACTCCTTACGAACAACATCGTTCCCGGCATGGGCGCGCAGATCGAGCTGCGCGGGCTTGCCGTCGTGATCCTGGGCGGCATGGGCAACATTGAAGGAGCGGTGGCCGGCGGACTGATCCTGGGGCTCATCGAGACCTTCACCATTGCGTATCTCCCGGGAGGAAGCGACATAAAGGACGCCATCGCCTTCGTGATTCTCTTTCTCATTCTGCTGGTGCGTCCCAACGGCATCCTGGGCCGCGCCGCGGCGGACCGCGCGTGATCCGCCGGGATTTCCCGCGCCTCCTGCTTCCCTGGTTCATCGCCGCGGCCATCGTGTGCCTGGACGCTGTGCTCGTTGCGCGCAACCCGGGGGACCTGGACCGGCTCCTGATCAACGCCATCCTTGCCCTGAGCGCTTTTGTGACGCTGCACGCCAGGCTTCTCTCCCTTGCCAACGCGGGCTTCATGGCGATCGGCGCGTACACCTCGGCCATCCTCGCCGTGAAGGCAGGGCTGCCCATTGCGCTTGCACTACCCGCGTCGGTGCTTGTGTGCGGCCTGGTTGCGTTGGTCATCGGCCTGCCTGTGCTTCGGCTCACGGACGTCTACCTTGCCATCTGCACCCTCGGCTTCGGCGAAGTGGTGCGGATCCTGATCGTGCTCCTTCCCGGGCTGACCGGCGGTCCGACCGGCGCGAACCTGTCCACGGGCTTTCCCTACGAGGCCATGCACCAGGCGCAGACCTGGATGATTTTCCTGCTGCTGCTTCTCCTCGCCTATCTTTTCTGGTCGATGTCTGCATCGCGCACCGGGCGGGCATTTCGCGCTCTCCGGGAAAACCCGAGGGCCGCCTCCACGCTGGGCATCGACATCGTGGCCTACCGGAACCTGGCTTTCCTCATGAGCGCAATGATCGCAGGTGCTGCAGGGGCGTTCTATGCGCACAGCGTGGGTTCGCTGGACAACGGGGACTTCAGGTTCACACGCGCCGTGGACATCCTCAGCTTCGCCGTTCTGGGTGGAGCCGGCCGCTGGTTCGGTCCGCTGCTGGGCGCGGGGTTGCTGACCGCGCTGCCCATTCTCCTCCGTGACAGCCTGGGCGCTTCAATCGGTTTTCTCAGGGGCTTTGCCCAGCTTCCGAATATCCTCTCAGGACTTGCCATTCTCCTGGTCATCATCTTCATGCCCGGTGGGCTGGCCGCAGCGTTCAGCCCGGCATCCGGCCGCCGCCGCCCGAAGCTCGCCGCTGCCTTCCCGCCTGCGCCTGCGCACCTCGCATTCCCCGGCCTGGCTGCCCGAGGCTCATCCGCGGGAGCTCCCATGCTTGTTCTTGACGGCGTCACGCGTTCATTCGGTGGACTGGAAGCCCTCAGCCGGGTCAGCTTCGATGTCGAGGAAGGGCGGATCTACGGGCTTATCGGCCCCAACGGCTCAGGGAAGACGACGCTCGTCAACCTTGTATCAGGGCTTGATGGCCCCAGCGCGGGGCGCATCCTCTGGCAGGGCACGGAGATCCAGCGGCGTCCGGCCCACCTTGTCGCACGCGCCGGAATCGGGCGCACCTATCAGAACATCCAGCTCTTTGCCGAGATGAGCGTGCGGGACAATATTCACGTCGGTCATCACTCTCACATCAGGACCGACCTTCTGAGCACCTGGCTCCGCCTTCCGCGTGAAGCCCGGGAGGAAAGGGCCTCACGCGAAGAGTCGATGGCGCTCCTTGACCGGCTCGGGTTGGCGGACCTGGCCGGGCAGAGTGCAGGCACGCTGTCCTACGGCGACCAACGCCGGGTGGAAATTGCCCGGGCCCTGGCCCTCCGCCCGCGCCTGCTCCTGCTGGACGAGCCGGCGGCCGGTATGAACGAGGTGGAGACCGCCCGCCTGGGCCGGCTCGTTCTCGAGTTGAAGGCCGCGGGTCTCACCCTGATCATCGTCGAGCATCACATGGACCTTATCATGGAGGTCTGTGACCAGATCGTCGTTCTCAATTTCGGCAGGAAGATCGCTCAAGGGTCTCCTGCCGAGGTCACAAGGGACCCGCAGGTGCTCGAAGCATACCTGGGGAAGGATTAAGCATGGCCCTGCTCGTGGTAAAAGACCTGCAGGTCCACTACGGCGGCATCCAGGCCGTGCGCGGCTTTTCTTTCACGGTGGAAGAAGGCCGGATCGTTGCCCTCATTGGGGCGAACGGCGCGGGCAAGAGCTCGACTCTCCGCGCATTGAGCGGATTGGTGCGGGCCTCGGGGGGAAGTATCCGGTTCCGCGGCGAGGAGCTTATTGGGCGCCGCGCAGACAGGATCGTACGCGCCGGCCTGGTCCAGGTGCCGGAAGGCCGCGCAATCCTCGCCCCGCTGAGCGTGCAGGAAAACCTCGAGCTGGGCGCCTGGACGCGCCGCGGCGAGCCCTCGATCCGCGCGGACCTCGCGCGCATGTACGAGCTTTTCCCCAGCCTGGCGGCGCGCCGCAGGCTGGCCGCGGGAAGCTTGAGCGGCGGCGAGCAGCAGATGCTGGCCATAGGCCGCGCGCTCATGAGCGCTCCCCGGCTGCTCCTCCTCGACGAGCCGAGCATGGGCCTTGCTCCTCTGCTCGTCGCTTCCCTGTTCACGATAATCGCAGCCATCAACAGGGCCGGCACCTCCATACTGCTGGTCGAACAGAACGCGCGCCAGGCGCTGCGCGTTTCGGACCATGCATTGGTGCTTTCACATGGCCGGCTGTTTCGGGAAGGGCCCAGCGCGAGCCTCCTGGCGGACCGGGACATCATCGAGGCATTCCTGGGCAAAGAGTAGATGCGCGCACTCTGCCGGGCGTATCTTTGGATCATGACCACTCTGGTTGCCCTGGCCGCCGCATGTATCTTTCTTCTTTCCGGTTGCGCGACCCAGCTGGGATACCTGGCCAAGCAGGGGGAGTACCTGTGGAAATACAGCTCAGGCACCCAGCCTGTTCAGGCGCTGCTGCGATCCTCAGCCACACCCGCAGACACGCGGGATTTTCTTCTCCGCGTGAGCGAAATCAAGAGTTTCGCGGTGGGGACCGTGGGTCTCAGGAACAATGAGAACTACACGCGCTACAGGGATATCGATCGCGATCACCTGGTGGATGTGGTCTCTGCCTGCGACGCTGTCTCCTTCACGTCGTACCTCTGGAGCTTCCCTTTTCTGGGAAAGCTTCCCTACAAGGGTTTCTACGAGCGGGCTGACGCGGACGCAGAGGCGGCGCGGTTGAAGAAGGAGGGGTACGACGTGATCATCCGTCCCGTGGATGCGTTCAGCACCCTGGGGTTCACGAAGGACCCGCTCTACTCGTTCATGAAGAGGTACTCGCTCTTCGCGATCGCTTCACTGATTATTCACGAACAGACTCACGCCACGCTTTTTCTGAACGGGCAGCCCCAGTTCAACGAGGAACTGGCCGTGTTCGTAGGGGATGAAGGGGCCTTCGAATGGCTGATCGCCAGGTATGGCGAGGACTCCGAGGAGTACCAGACCGCGGTTGCCGAGAATGAAGACTCCCAGACCTTTATCTCTCTCCTCCAGTCTCTCTCCGGCGAGCTGGAGGGCCTGTACAGCGGGACAGGCACACGAGCGGAAAAGCTTGCGCGAAAGGCGGAAATCATTGATGAGTTCAGGAAGCGGCTTTCGGGGGACCTTGCTTCCCGTTTTCACTCTTCGGCATACAAGGACCTCGGCAAGATTGCGCTGAACAACGCCTACCTCGATCTGTACAGACTCTACTCGAGCGACATTCCCCTGTTCCGGGCGTACTGGGCGCTGCGCTGCGGCAGCTCCCTCAGCAGGTTCATGCACGCGGAGAAATACCTTGCCGGGCATGGCGACGTGAAAGCCTTGATGCGTCAGTCCCTCGCGGGCCCGTGAGGGGAAGCTGCAGAAGATTTCAGGGGGAGGGCGAAAAACTCCTCCGCGTTGCCGCCGCAGATGTCCCGCACAATTCCCCCCAGAAGGCTGAAATCCGCGGGAATCTCCCCCTGCTGGATGCCGCGGCCGAGCAGCTCGCAAAGGATGCGGCGGAAGTATTCATGACGAGGGAATGAGAGAAAGCTGCGCGAATCGGTGACCATGCCCACGAACCGGGCCAGCAGGCCTGCGTCGGCAAGGGCCCGCATCTGCTCTTCCATCCCATGGCGCTGGTCGTTGAACCACCACGCAGGACCGAATTGCACCTTGCCCCTCACGGTGTCCTCGGAGAATCCGCCGGCCATGGCGGCAAGCACCGCATTGTGCGCGGGATTCAGGCAGTAAACGATCGTCTTTGGCAGCTGCCCGTCGGCGTCCAGGCGGTCGAGGAATCGCGCGAGGGGCCGTGCCAGTGGAAGGTCTCCCACTGTGTCGAATCCGGTATTCGATCCCAGGGCCCGAAAGCCGCGGGTATTGATGTCCCGCACGGCCCCGATGTGAAGCTGTTGAACCCATTTCTTCTCTGCATTCATCCGTGCCAGCTCGGCCATGAGCGCAGACTTGAACGCGCGGGTTTCCTGAGCGCTGACTTCTCCGCCTGATCGGGCAGACCGGAATATCCGGTCAGCCTCCGTATCCGCGCATTCTTCCGCGTAAGGCTCTTCCCATGCATGGTCCGAAGCCCGGCATCCGTGCGCGTGAAAATAGCCGTGGCGTTTCCGCAGCGCCTCCAGAAGATCCTTCCATCCGCGAATATCCGCGCCGGCCGCCAGGCCGAGCTTCTCAACCCACGCGTTGAATGCCGGCGGATTGTCCACCGCCATTGCCGAATCAGGGCGAAATGTGGGCACGACGGTCACCGGAAAAGAGGAATCGGCCTGGAGCGCCGCGTGGTGCTCCAGCGAATCGATTGGATCATCGGTCGTGGCAAGAACCCTGACGTTCATCATGGTGAGCAGGGAGCGCACCCGGTACTCCTTGCTCGAGAGAAGCGCGGAGCACCTGTCGTAGATTGCCGTGCCCGTGTCAGGGCCCAGGAGCGTCCGGCTGACGTGGAAGTAGCGCGCCAGCTCCAGGTGCGTCCAATGATAGAGGGGGTTGCCGATGGTGGAGGGCACGACGGCCGCCCATGCCATGAACTTTTCCTTGTCCAGGGCATCTCCCGTGATCAGCCTCTCCGCCACGCCGCTGGCCCGCATGGCGCGCCACTTGTAATGGTCTCCGCCCAGCCACGCTTCAGTGAGGTTGTGAAAGGACTTGTTTTCGGCAATGTCCCTCACGGGGAGGTGGCAGTGGAAATCGAATATGGGCATTCGCGCCGCATGCTCGTGATAAAGATGCCGCGCGGCCCGGGTGGTTAGCAGGAAATCCTCGTCAATGAATTTTGTCATACCTATTCTTATCGTCACCGCTTGGAAGGGCAACTTTCATGCCGAGGCCTGCTGCAAGTCCCTGCCAGAGCCCGAAGTAGTACTTATACTGTGCTTCGAGGCCCAGACCGAGGGTCGGGGTCAGCGCAAGCTCAAGCCCCAGCCCGACCCCCGCGTAGGGGTCGTTCGAAGAAGTCGACATATCGTAGAAACCGCCGTACCAATACCCACCCGTCCCGTATGCACGCAGCTCGAGGAATGAGGTGATCGGAAAACGCACCCCCAATCCTAGTTCCGCAGCCACAAGAAAGACGGTGGGAGCGGCGGATTGCCCAGATGCAAGTAAAAATGCGTAACCGATGCCGCCAAACCCGAAAAGCATAGTTCCGGGAATCTGATAGCCAAAGCTCACGTTTTCTCCGCCGCCCAACCCGAAGGAGTGAGCAGCCGCAGCCACCGGAATGTACATGGCTGCCGAAATCCCGAGGGAGATGGGCC
>CAYTGX010000018.1:0-64365 GCA_964437385.1 uncultured Spirochaetaceae bacterium | reverse complement strand
GGTTAGCCCTCGGAGGTTAGCCCTCTCCCCGCACCCTCAGGAGCTCAACCAGGTATTTCCTGTAGAGCTCTTCACGCTTCTTCAGCATGTCGAAGGGAACTTCATAGGCCTTTTCGATCGTCTCCCGCGTGAAGATTTCCGCGGTCCTGCCCAGCCGCGGCGCCGCCTCCCGGGAGAAAAGCAGGATGTAGTCCGAATACTTCTGTGAGATGTCCAGCTCGTGCACGGAATAGTAGAGGCTCATTTCCTCCTGGCGCGCGCGTCGGGCCAGGTAGTCCATGGCTTTTTGTTTCTGACGGCTTTCCAGCGCGAATATCGGCTCATCCATGGCAATCAGGGGCGATCCATAGAGCAGGCTGAACGCGAGGATCGTGCGCTGCAGCTCACCCTTGCTCACCTCCTGGGTGCGCCTGCCGAGGATCGCTCCGAGCTCGAACACATCGACGAGGTCTGCGACCAGGTCCTCGCTTCCGGAGGCATGGAAGCCGTTGGCATGGACGAACGCCAGGAGCGTGCCGATGGATTCCTCGGTGTCGAACTCCATGTTCTGGTAGATGAAGGAGACCAGCTTCTGCCTCTCCGTCTCGTCCGCAAGCTCACGCGTGTCACGGCCGCGTATGAGAACCCTTCCCCGGGTAGGGAGCAGGCGTCCCGAGGCCAGAAGGAGGAGGGTGGATTTCCCCGTGCCGTTCTGGCCCACCAGGGAGACGATCCCCCGCGGGAGCGTCAGGTCCAGCCTCGTGAAGATATCCGCTTCCCCGTCCGGGTAGCGAAAGGACGCTTCCTCGAAGACGATTTCCCTCTCCATGGAGTCGGGATGGTACCATGGTGGGCCATGGCCCGCAATGCGTGGTGGCCCAGTGTCCACAATCCGCGGTACACTGTGCGCGTCCGTGAGTGAGGGAGGCGAGCGTGGAAATCAGGGGAGTCCGCATAGAAGTCGTGCGCGCCGAGGCAGCGAGCGTTCACGCGGAAATCACGCTGACGGAAGAGGCCGCCGGCACAGAGCCTGACGAACAGTCGGTCCGCGCGGCGTGCGCGCGCGCCCTGGTGGAGGCGCGCGTTCGGGGGGTCGGCTCAGTGGCGATTGCCGCGCTCGGAGTGGCCCCCGGAGGGATGTCTGCCGTCACTTCGGGGAAGATCATGGCGCAGGAGGCTATCCGCTTCGCCCGCGCGGGCTCGACGCGCACCTCCCGCATCACTTTCTGCTGCCCCGGGGAGAACGACTACCCGGTCTTCCAGAAGACGGTGAACGGCTACGTGAAGCATTTTCTGGACGTGCTGATCTGGGGCCCTTTCCTTACCGTGGACGCGATCATCGAAGTGCCGGAAGGGATCGTGCTGGTGAAGAGGAGCAACCCGCCGCTGGGATTCGCGCTGCCCGGAGGCTTTGTCGACTACGGGGAGAGCCTGGAGCAGGCCGTGGTCCGCGAGGCGCGTGAAGAGACCGGACTCGAGCTGATCGATTGTGCTCAATTCCACACCTATTCCGACCCGTCGCGGGATCCGCGTTTTCACACCGTGACCACCGTATTCAGCGCCCGGGCAGAAGGCGTTCCGCACGCCGGTGACGATGCGGCGGACGTGCGTGTCATCCGCCCGGCGGACATCGAAGAGCTTGCATTTGCGTTCGATCACAAGCAGGTGCTTCAGGATTGGATTGCCGGCCGCCGGCCGCTGCCGCCTCCTACGGAGCCGTCAGAAGGCAAAGGACGTCGTCGTCGCGGCACGCCGGGTTGATGCCGAGCCGGGTCAGCGAGAAGTCGTAGCGCACGGGATCCCGAGGGTTGCACCCGGCAAACCCCCTTGTGACCTCGAGGGCGGTCTTTAAATCTGCCTGCTTCCTGTCAGTCAGCCGGAGCTGACGCGCAATCCTGTGCAAGTGGATGTCAAGGGGAACGACAAGCTTTGCCCGGGATACCGACCGCCAGGGGCCTGGATCCACCTGGTCCCGTCTCACCATCCATCTCAGGAAGAGGTTCAGCCTTTTGCAGGCGCTCCCGTCCGCGGGAGAGGAGAGCAGGCTGGGACATGACTGCGCCCCGCCTGCCAGCGCCCGCAGCCGGTCGACGAAAACACTCAGCGCGGGAAGGATCGTTTCGTCCTTCATTCCCATCCCTGCCGTGAAGAGCATCTCGAGGGACCCGTGCTCAGCCACTGCGCGCTTCACACCGAGGAGCAGCGCAGCGACCTCGGCGCCGGGCGTGAACCTGTGCCTGAACCCAGGCAGAATCCGCATCAGCTCCCGATCCGTCGCGGTTTCAAGAAATGATCGTGGAGAGCCCTTTGCGTCCCCGCCCACGGCATCCAGGACGCGCGTGACACTCGCCAGGATCTGCGCAACCCGGCCGTACGCCAGGCAGGCGGCGATCAACCCGGCGATTTCCTGGTCTGCAGGTGCATCGTAGCGGTACACGAGCTCGAGCGGGTCAGGATGGACGAACGCGCGCCGATTGTATTTCTGATAGAGAGAATCGAGCCCCTGCCTCAGGTCCGGCATGGAGCGCCCGGCGCGTCGCACATTCCCTCGGTCGCTCCTGGCGACATTTTTCCCTCAGCCCTGCAGCGCGCGCACGTAGCCGTCGATCTTGCCGATGAGCCGCGCCAGCTCCTCGAGCTTTTCCTTTTCACGATCCACCACCTCTTTCGGGGCGCGCTCAACGAATGAGCTGTTGGCAAGCTTTGTCTGCGTGCGGCTGATTTCAGACTCCGCCTTCTCCCTGTCCTTCATCAGCCGTGCGATCTCCTTCGGCGCGTCGATGGCTTCCTTGATGAGAACGAACACCTCGAATCCTTTGCCCGCCGCCCCGATAATGCCGGGCCCCGTAGGCCGGGATTTCTCCAATGCCAGGGCACTGCACCCCGCCAGGTGCATGATGAGCGTGCGATGGACTTCGAAGTTTTCCGCGGTCCCGGCACCGGCCTCCGGCACAACGGTGACCTCGATCTTCCTGTCCGGCGGGATCGTGAACTCCGCGCGTATGGTCCGCACTGCGCGCACCAGCTCCTGGAGGGAGGCGAACTTCGCTTCGACGGCCGGGTCGGCGCGGCCCGCATCCGGCGCGGGGTAGGCCTGGGTCATTATCGAGTCCGCATGCACGGGAAGGGTCTGGTAGATCTCTTCCGTGATCATGGGCAGAAACGGATGCGCCAGGCGCAGGGATTCTTCCAGGATCCCCAGCAGCAGCGTCACGATCCTGTCCTTTTCAGGGCCGTCCGCGGAGAGGGAAAGCTTTGCTGCCTCGATGTACCAGTCGCAGAAATCGCTCCAGATGAACTCGTAGACCGCCTGGGCGGCTTCGTTGAAACGGTAGCCTTCCAGGGCCGCGCGCGCGGCCGCGGCGGCCGCGTTCAGCCTGTGACGGATCCAGCGGTCTATGTCGGTGAGCTTCACCGCGCCGGGCTCGAGCAGGCTGCGCCCCTCCAGGTTCATCAGGAGATAGCGCGAGGCGTTCCAGATCTTGTTGGCGAACCGGGAACCGAGCTTGACCGACTCCCTGTCGAAGAGCACGTCCTGGCCCTGCGCGCAGAGGAAGGCGATCGTGAACTTCAGCGCGTCCGCGCCGAACTCGTCTATCAGCTCCAGCGGGTCCAGCCCGTTGCCCAGGCTTTTCGACATCTTTCTGCCCTGCTTGTCGCGCACCAGGCCGGTGATGTAGATATCGCGGAAAGGCACTTCCCCCATGAACTCCAGCCCCATCATGATCATGCGTGCCACCCAGAAAAAAATGATGTCGTACGCCGTGATCAGCGTGGTGGTCGGGTAGAACCGGGCAAGATCGGCCGTCTTCTCCGGCCAGCCCAGCGTGGAGAAAGGCCACAGCGCGGATGAGAACCAGGTGTCCAGCACGTCGGAATCCTGTTCGATCCGGTCGCTGCCGCATTTCCCGCAGGCACTCGGATCGGTCCGTGAGACCGTCATGCCGCCGCACTGTGCGCAGTACCAGACCGGGATCCGATGTCCCCACCACAGCTGGCGGGATATGCACCAGTCGCGGATGTTGTTCAGCCAGTTCGAATAGGTGCTCTCCCATCTCTGCGGGTAGAAGCGGATCTTTCCGTCCTGCCACGCTTTCAGCGCCTTGTCCGCAAGGGGCTTCATGCGGACGAACCACTGGTCGGAGAGATACGGCTCGATCACCGTGTTGCACCGGTAGCAGTGCCCCACCTGGTGCATGTGATCTTCTTCCTTGATGAAGAGCCCCGCGGCGTTGATGTCCTCCATGACCTTTGCGCGCGCCTTTGCAACGGTCAGGCCCCGGTAGGCTTCCGGCACGTTCTCGTTCAGCTTTCCGTCCGGTGTGAGGATGTTTATTTCCGCAAGAGTGTGACGATGGCCGATTTCATTGTCCACCGGGTCGTGCGCCGGCGTTACCTTCACCGCGCCGGTGCCGAAGGTCCTGTCGATGAGGGGATCGGCGATGATCGGTATCTGCCGGTCCGTGAGGGGCAGCGCGATCATTTTCCCGATGAGTCCCGCATAGCGCTCATCCTCGGGATGCACGGTCACCGCCGTGTCTCCCAGCATTGTTTCAGGCCGGGTCGTGGCGATGGGAATGACCCCCGAGCCGTCTGCCAGGGGATAATTGTAATAGTACATTTTCCCCCGGGTCTCGACGTGCTCGACCTCGTCATCCGAAATGGCCGTGCGGCAGCTCGGGCACCAGTTGACCAGGTAGTTGCCCCGGTAGATCAGCCCCTTCTCATAGAGGGACACGAACACTTCGCGCACCGCGCGGGAAAGCCCCTCGTCCAGCGTGAAGCGTTCCCGCTCCCAGTCGCAGGATGAGCCCAGCCGCTGGAGCTGCGTCACGATCGTGTCGTGATGCTCGTGGGTGACCTTCCAGGTCTCTTCAACGAACTTCTCCCGTCCGATCTCCCTGCGGCTCGTGCCGCGCTTCTTCAGAAGCTTCTCCACCACGTGCTGGGTGGCGATGCCCGCATGGTCGGTGCCGGGCACCCAGAGGGTATCGTCCCCGAGCATGCGGTGATAACGGACCTCGATGTCCTGCAGGCTGTTGTTCAGTCCGTGCCCCATGTGCAGGACGCCCGTGACGTTCGGCGGCGGGATGACGATGACGAACGTCCTGCCGGTGGTGCCTCCGTGCGCGCCCGCCGCGGGGGCAAACCGGTGCGTGTCGAGCCAGTGGCGGTAGATGCGTTCCTCGTAGCTTTTTGGATCGAAGGCTTTGCTGAGCTCGATGGCTTTCATGGCGCGCGCATAATAGCAAAAGGTCTCGATCATTGACAGGCCTGCCTTGCCGCACGTACCATTCGCCTGCAGTGAACGGCAGGGTTTTCGTGTTCGGAAGCATCAACACCGACCTCGTGGTATACGTCACGCGGCTTCCCCAGCCGGGAGAGACCGTGTCAGGCACGGGGTGGGCATCCTTCCCGGGAGGCAAGGGCGCCAACCAGGCCGTTGCTGCCGCGCGCGCCGGTGCTGCGGTCGAGCTCTATGGGTGCCTCGGGGATGACCAGTTCGGAAGGGAAAGGCTGGAGAGCCTGCGCCAGACCGGGGTCTCCACCCGCGGCGTTCGTGTCCTGCCCGGGGCGGGGTCCGGGGTGGCCCAGATCACGGTGGACAGCGACGGAGAGAACACGATCGCCGTGGCCCCCGGGGCCAACGCGATGTTCAGTGCCGCGGGGATCGAGCTCCCGAGGCCCTCACGCGGGGAGACATGGGTCTCTCTTTTTCAGAACGAAGTTCCACAGGAGGCCATCGAGGATCTCATCCACACCGCGCATGAAGCGGGGCACCTCGTTCTCTGGAATCTCGCCCCCACGTTCAGCCGCCGTCCCGCCGACGCGACAATGCGTGCCGTCGATTTTCTCATCTGCAACCGCAACGAGCTGACCGCAGTGACGGGAATGGACGGCGATCCCGAGACGGCTGCGCGCTCTCTTTTTGTGCGCGGAGTGCGCGCTGTCATTGCGACACTGGGGAAAGAGGGCAGCCTCCTGATCCGGGAACAGGGGACCGTGCGGGTGGACGCATTTCCCGTGGAAGCGGTGGATACGGTGGGGGCAGGGGACTGTTTCTGCGGCGTGCTGGCTGCGTCACTGGCCGGGGGTTTCGAGGTGAGGGCGGCCTTGCAGAGGGCGTCGGCCGCCGCGGCCATTTCAACCACCCGCCGCGGAGCGCAGCCCTCCATGCCGACCGGGAGGGAGATCGACGCGCTGCTTACAGGGAAGGGAGCGTGATGATGAATCGGGCTCCCGGCGCGTCGTCGCGATTGACTGCATGAATGCTGCCGCCGTGCAGCTCGACGATTTTCTTCGCGACTGAAAGCCCCAGGCCAGCCGAGCTGCTTTTGCCGCTGGTGAAAAACGGCTCGAATATCAGCTCCGTGGGAATGACCTCGATCCCTTTGCCCGAATCCGTCACGGTGATTTCCGCCCCCGGAGGGTGCGTGGCCCGCGCCGTCACGGCAAAGCTCCCGCCCTGCGGCATGGCCTCACGGCTGTTGAGGAAGAGGTTTTCCAGGGCCTTGAGCAGCAGCTCGTTGTCCACGTTGACGATCAGGTCTTCCTTCATGTCCAGCTCGAATGCGATACCCGCGGTGCGGCATTCCACCCAGATCCGGGATTCAAGCTCCTTGAGCACCTCGTGGAGGCTGACTGCCCTGCGGCTGGGTACGAGCTCATCCTTCAGGTAGCGGGCAATGTCCTCCGCATCGGTTATGAGCTTGTCCATCTCCCGGTCGACATAATTGCGGTACTTGTCCACACGCGGATCGGGGGAGACTTCGTGCAGCCTTCCTGCGTAACCCTGTATCGGGATCAGCGACTTTTTCATTTTCTGCGTGAATGACTCCGCAATCAGCGCGGCGGCGCGCGCGCGGTGCTCCCGCGGCATTTCCGTGGTGCGCAGGGCAACGTCTTCTTCCAGCCGCGAGAGGGCCACGGTCAGCCGCGCGTTCTCTATTGCCACCGCCACCTGCGCGCTGAACATCTCCAGAAGGAGCTGGTCCGCGGCGGTGAAACCCTGCGGCGGCTCGCCGGGGATCTGGATCTTGTTGATCGCTTCCACCGCACCGAGCCGCTTTTCCTTCACGGTGAGAGGCACGCAGAGAAGCTGACGGCTCGTGTACCCGCTTGCCGCGTCGATGGCGGGGTAGAAGCGTTCGTCGAGGGCTGCATCGTTGCAGATCACGGAGCATGAGCTCTGGTACACGGTTCCCACGATCCCCTGATCTTTCGGAATCTCCAGGTGGCGCACTGCTTCTGCTCCCGGTCCGATGGGCATGAGGATGACCAGCGTATCCCGGGTGTGGTCGTGAATGATCAGGCTTGCGCTTTCCGCCTCCACGAGCTGGGCGGCAAGGACGAGGATCTGGTGCAGGAGGTCGATGAGGTTGTGGGAGCTGTTCATCCGCACCAGGATGTGCTTGAGAACATCAAGCTTTCCCTCCGGGTGGTCCGAAGGGCTCGCTCTCTGAATCTCCAATGCCTCCTGCACGCGCTTTTCAGGCGTGAGCTTCAGCTCGGTGAGGATCTTTCCCAGGTAGAACTCGTCACGGATGTTGTACTTTGTCCGGGCAACCTCGAGAAGGAAGCCGGTGACCCAGTTGTCCTTGATGTCGTCACTCAGGACCTTCCGCATCTGGTAGGTGAGGGCGGCGGTCAGGTCCTCGCTGCTGATGTAGCCTTTCTCCAGCAGAATGTCCCCAAGGTATTTTTTCATAGCGCCCGGCAGAGAGTATACCCCATCCGCGGCGCGGGGGGAAGCGCGTTCCGGGGTCGGTGCAGGACAGGCGCTGCGAGGTCGGCGCACGCGCGAACGTCACGGGGTCGGCGTGGGTGCAAGGTCGGGCGGCGGGAGGGGATCCTGCCGGAGACGCTCGATCTTGTAGATCACCCAGTCCCCCCTGTCCTGCTTCAACCAGAGCCGGTCGGTCACCCTGTGACCCTCGGACTTCGGCGCGGTCTGGGCAGGCGCGGCACCCGATCCGCCGGGTACGTCAGCGGGCTGTGCGGGGTTCCACAGGTCGTACTGCGCCCGGTACACAGGGCCGGGCACGCCCTGCTCCTGCACGACGGACAGACCGGTCACGCCGAAAAGCGAGGAAGGGCTCTCCAGCTTCGGCCGGCCTCTCTTGTCCCAGTCTGCCGCAGAGACGATCGTCGACTTGCCCTGGTACCCCTGGGTGACCTTCGAGGTGACGTAGAGCACGGTGACCTCGTTGATCTCCCCCTTGCCTGCGCCTCCGATCACGCAGGACTGCATTGACTGGTGATCCAGAGTGTTCATGCTGTCGTAAAAACTCTCCACGATTTTCTGGGGCGGGTAGCCGCGCGTGATACGGGGGGCGAGCACGTTCTTGAGAATGCTCCCTGCGCCGGCGGCCACCACGGCAGCCGCAATGACAATGACCCCTATGACCTTCCAGTTTTTCTCCCAGAACATCCGCCTGCGGAAGCTTTTCCCCGACGCCTGCTGCCGCGATTGTGCTCCCTGCAGCGCCTTCTTCTTTTCCTCGGCCGGTAGAACGCGGAAAAGCTCCTTTTTCTGCCACGCGTCGAGTCTTTCCGACCATTCGGCAAGGGAGACCGCCCCGCGCCGGGACTTTCCCAGCCCCGCCATGACCAGCGCGGAGAGCTCCGGGTCCAGCTCGGGCACGATCCCGGACGGCGCATCGATCTCGAGCTTGCGGGCCTGCTCGTGCATTACTTCCGCATCCGGGCCCGTGAAGGGGAACCTGCCGGTGCTGATCCGGTAGAGGAGCGCGGCGATTGAAAATGACGCGAGGGCCTCGCCTTTCAGGTCGGGGTGATTGATCGATTCGTAGGTGTCACGGCTCTGCGCGAAGCTGTTGAGGTCCCGGATTTCGCGCATGACGTCGGGCGGGAGGAACAGCACACCGTCCGGGTCCTCGAATACAACTGAATCGGTCTGCAGGGGGAACCAGGGAATGCGTCTTTCAGCCAGCAGGCGGAGTGCCTGCACCAGCCGTGAAAGAAAGGCGAGCGCGGCCGGCAGGGGAAGAGCGAGCGCCGTCACAAGCGCCTGGCCTGCAACATGGGGACCGTACAGAAGCGGGGCTCCATCCTTTTCGGCAAGACCTTCGAACCGCCACTCCCGTATCTCGCTGCCTTTCACATGCCACCCGGGAGAGGTCTTCAGCGCGAGGATGCGTGTCAGGGCCCTTCCCCTGGCCGAGTCACCGACCTGGACCGCGAGGTGCTTCACACCTCCTTCCATCAGTTCCGTCATCATTGTGAAGATAACCTCTATTCTTTCTCCCCGAACACCTGTGCGCTGAAGATCTCGATCCGCGTCTGCTGCCGGCTCCACGCATCCCGCGGCAGCCCCGCTTTCAGACAGGTGTGAGAGAGGAACGTGTCCCTGTCCCAGCCCTGCTCCGCGGCCACCTGGGGCAGGAGCAGCCCCGAATGACTGCCCTGGCGGATCATGATGCCGTGCACGCCCACTTCGATCCGGTTCACATCGGTGATCACCTCGAATGGGGAGAGCACCGATACCTCGAGGCGGACGCGCCCCCACTCCTCCGGGCGCAGGGGAGGGAAGCGGGGGTCTTCGAAAGCGCTGGACAGCGCCACTTCCTTGATTGTCTCCACGAGGGGGCGCGGGCTCGTGATATGCCCGATGCACCCGCGCAGCCGCCCGTCTATTTTCAACGTGACGAACGCGCCGCAGTGCGCCGACAGGTCTGCCCCGGGTGCGGGGTAGTGCGGGCTGCGCAGTGCCAGCCGGGCCCCGATGGCCTCACGCGCGGTCTGAAGAAGAACCAGCCGGTCCTGTTCGGTGAGCGTGGAGCTCATCCCTCCGGGCGGTCACCCCAGTCCACACTCACCGCAGCGTAGTGCACGATCCGGGAAGGATCTGCATCCACGCCGCCCGAGCTGGACCGGGCAAGGATCTGCACGCGGCAGGCGCTTCCGGCAAGGGAAAGCAGCGCGGCGATTCCCGAGGCGCCGCACGTGCTGATCCGCCGCTTCTCCGCGGCGTCCAGTATGCCCTTCCAATTGCAGCCGGTGAGCAGACCCTCGAGCGCCGCTGCCTCCGCACCAGGGTCCTTCCCCGTCATGTAGGATGCCATGTTGGCGGTCACGATGAAGGCAGTATAGGGGGCGCCTTCCTCGAAGGTCAATCGAAGGCCACGGGTCAGCGCGGCCACGGTTGCCGCGTCGCTGCTGCCCACCAGCATGGGCACGATCGAGAGCCCGGGGAACAGGTGCGCGAGGAAGGGGAGCTGCACTTCCAGGCAATGCTCCTCCAGGTGCGGAAGGTCGTACCGGCGAAAGACAGGGTCACAGGCGCAGAGCGCCGCTACTGCGGCGGTGTCCACGGGAATATCCCCCAGCGGCGTGCTGAACGCATCCGATTCGGGCAGATAGATGCCGCGCTCGGGATCGCGGTGGATCGGTCCGATCAGGACCGCGGTCCGCACGGGACGCAGGGAAATGGCCCGGAAAGCGGCCGCCATCACCGTCCCGGCGTATTCGTAGCCGGCGTGCGGGGAGATCACGCCGAAACAGGCTCCTGCCGGCGTCGAGGAGCGCCCGCTCAGGTCATCGATCATTGCGGTCAGCGCGTCACGCTTTGCCGGGTAAAAGAGTCCATCAACGAGTGGGGGACGGATGCTCGCCCTGAGCGGTGTGACGCTCATACCAATAAAAAGTATCGTGGAATGCTGATGTGAATGCAAGGCCGGTCAATTCCGGCGCGGCAAATTGGTGTCCGTGTGCCTCGCGAATTCCGCCGAACTGCCCGCAGGTCGGCGGCGGCGCCTTGACTTAACGGAGGTTCCGCAATATCGTCAGCGTGCCCGAGAGGAGAACAAATAGGTGAGATTCGTTCCCCGAAAGTTGTTTCTGACCCGCGGAGTCGGGATCAACAAGGAAAAGCTGAACAGCTTCGAGATGGCCCTGCGAAACGCCGGCATTGCGCACCTCAACATCGTGCGAGTCTCGTCGATCTTCCCCCCCGGCTGCAAGATCGCCAGCCCTGAAGAGGGACTCGCCGCCCTGGAGGCAGGCGAGGTGACCTTCGTGGTCCTTGCGGAAATGGCGACCAATGAACCGGGACGGCGGATCGCCGCCTCCATCGGGATCGCGATCCCCGCCGACCAGAAGATGTACGGTTATCTCTCCGAGCACCACGTGTACGGCCAGACCGAAAAGGAGGCGGGGGACTACGCAGAGGATCTCGCCGCCTCCATGCTCGCCACCCTGCTCGGTGTGCCGTTCGACCTGGACAAGGACTACAACGAGCGGCGCGAGCAGTACCGCATGGGCGGTCATATCGTCGACAGCACAAGCATCACGCAGACAGCGGAAGGGGCTTCGGGAGGCGTCTGGACGACGGTCGTTTCGGCCGCGGTCCTCCTGTAATGCACGGACGCAGGCTCGACCCGGTGCCCATCACGGGCGGCATCGGGGTCGACACCCTTGTCGATGAGTTCTTCCTGTCCTACAACGCAGGACGGCTGCGGGAAGCCTGCCACATCTTTGCGGACAAGATGCTGGATGCGGACGTGACGGTCGGCCTCACCATCAGCGGCGCGCTCACCCCCACGGGCCTCGGATACGCTGCGTTCGTTCCTCTCGTGGAGGCGGGATTCGTGGACTGGATCGTGTCCACCGGCGCCAACATCTATCACGACATGCACCGGTCACTGGGCTTTTCCCTCTACGGGATTCCCCCCCAGGTGGACGACGTGGCGCTGCGGCGGGACAGTATCATCCGCATCTACGATATCGTTTTCGACGCGGACGTGCTGTTCAAAACCGATGATTTCGTTTCCGAGGTGCTGAAGTCGGACGAGTTCCAGAAGCGCATGTCCACCGCTGAGCTTCATTGGCGGCTGGGCCGGTATGTGCGTGAGCGTGAGAAGCTCCTGAAGACCTCATACCGTTCCGTGCTGGGCGCCGCGTACGAGGCGGGCGTGCCGATCTATACCTCCAGTCCCGGGGACTCCAGTCTTGGCATGGGCCTGGCCTCGCTGCGCCTGCAGGGGTTCGAGGTCGGCTTCGATCCGGAGCTTGACGTCAATGAAACCGCGGCCATCGTCTACGATGCAAAGCGGTCCGGGGGCAAGAGCGGCGTCCTGATCCTCGGCGGCGGGAGCCCGAAGAATTTCGCCCTTCAAACCGAGCCGCAGATCCAGGAGATCTACAAGCTGGCGGAGAAGGGGCATGACTTCTTCATCCAGGTCACCGACGCACGGGTGGACACCGGCGGACTTTCCGGCGCCACCTCGCAGGAGGCCGTCACCTGGGGCAAAATCGACCCTGAACAGCTTCCCGACACCGTTGTCTGCTACACGGATTCGACCATCGCCCTCCCCATCATGGCAGCATACGCCCTGACAAAGAGGCAGCCGCGCGCCCTGCGCCGCCTGTACGACAGGCGAGGGGAGATGCTCTCCCGCCTGGCCTCTGATTTCTCGAAGACGCAGAAATGAAGCGCTCCGCTAATCCTTCAGCGGCGTGATCCTGTTCTCCTCGAAAAACTTCTTCAAGTACGTGCTCTCTGGAATGTCCCGGTAGGCACGGGAGTAGCTGCGTATGATCAGAAAGTTGAAATTGGAGAGCATCTCGGGGTCCGGTCTCATGGCTCCTTGACATCTTCGCCGGCTCTGAGTTTTTCGATCCGCCCGGGGTCCAGCCTGATATGGAGATTTTTCTCCTGCGTGGGCAGCACGGTGCCCCTCTTTGCGCCTTTTGCCCGGCGCAGGTATTTGACCTGCGTGTAGTACACGTCACCCTGGCCCGAGGTCTTTCCCTTTGAATAGTGGACGGCCAGGGCGGCGGCGTCCAGCATGGTCTCCAGGGGCAGGCTCTTGCCAGCCTGCGCTTTCACGAACACATAGGCTCCAGGCCAGTCCCGCGCGTGGAACCACCAGTCGTTGCCGCGGACCTTCTTCCTCAATAGCTCGTCGTTCTCTTTTGCAGTGCGCCCCACGATGATGCGGAAAGAGTTGGAGAACAGAACGAGCCCCGGGGTGCCGGCGTCGATCAGGGGTTTGCGGGCACCCGCGGCTCTTTTTGCCACCGTGCCGAGCGCCGCAGGATCGGGATTGCTCGCAATGGCGGCGCGCTGCCTGCGGATCCTTTCGAGGGTCACGCGCAAATGGGCTATCTCTTCCTCGACCTTGCTGCGGCCCAGCCGCGCCTTCCGGTGGCGTTCATAATAGACTTCCGCGTTCTGGGCGGGCGTGAGATCCGGCTTGAGCTCGATCTCGACCGGCGCATTATCGTGGAAAAAGTCCTCCACCTTCAGCCACCTCTGGCCCCGGGCCACGGTGTGCAGGTTGCTTGTGACAAGCTCCCCCAGCTCCTTGAATCTGTCCAGGGAGGCATACTGTGAAAGCCGCGCGGTAAGGGATTCGAGGTTTGCCAGGACCTTGTTCTCGCTTACTTCCAGCTCCGCATCCGCGGCAGCGGCAAGCCTCTCCACGTTTCCGCTCGTTTCCAGCTCGCGGAACTCACGCTCGAGTTTTTCGTTGAAGGTGCCTTCGCCGGGGAGCTCCCGCACCGGGTACTCCCTGGGGGGGCCGGCCTTTGCATTCCGGGCGCCGGCCGGGGCCAGGGCCTCGAAAGGTTTCCTGGAAACCTCACCCCTCTTCGGCCTCCTGTAAAACGCGTCCAGGATGATGCCCTCCGCATCGGTGAGCACGGCGTTTGCCGCCGCGCCCCAGAGACGCACCCAGAGTATCTTTTCCTCACCGGCGTGCCGCAGGGCGATCCGTACGATCCGCTCGCCCGGGCCGTCAGGCGGGGCGTCGGCGTGCGCTCCTGGCGCAGTTGCGCGGAGTTGAGCTGCGCTTTCGATTCTCCCGCCGCGGATGTGCGCGCGGAGGAATGACGCGAAGCGCAGCGGCTTTTCAGGGTTGGCGACCTTCTCAGTGAGGATATGCATGCGCGGGAACCGCGCGGACAGGCAGATGAGGACCGAGAACTGCGTGCCATGGCGGAAAAGGTGCAGGACGATCCTGTCGTGGGAGGGTTGGTGCACTTCCTGGATCAGGCTGCCGTCCAGATCCAGCTCGGAGAGGACCAGGTCGATCTCTCTCCAGTTCAGGGAACCGCCGGTCTTTGTGCCGCTCATTGCTCCTCGCCGGCCGCCTGGATGAATACTTGTTCATCGGCCTTCGAGTAGAACTCCAGTCTCACCACACGGGGCGTCGGAAACGAGGCGAGGTAACCCTTGAGGGTCGTCCAGACCACCTTCGCCGCTTTATCCCGCGGGTAGCCGTATACGCCCGTGGAGATCGCGGGGAACGCGATGCTCTGCACGTCGAGCCGCGCGGCAAGCTCGAGGCTTTTCAGGTAACAGCTTGCCAGCAGCGCCTCCTCTCCGGCGGTCCCGCCGTGCCACACTGGTCCCACGGTGTGGATGACGTATGTGGCACGAAGTTCTCCGGCGGTGGTTTCAACAGCCTCTCCCGTCGGCAGCCCGTCGGGATATCTGTGCGCGCGGATGTTCCTGCACGCTTCGAGTATCGCCGGCCCGCCTGCCCTGTGGATGGCTCCGTCCACTCCGCCGCCTCCCATGAGTGAGGAATTGGCCGCGTTCACTATTGCATCCACCGAAAGACCGGTGATGTCTCCCGCGTCCACAACGAGCCTGCCCCAGAAGAACTCTTTCATCGGAGAAGCCTCCGTATTTCCGCCACCATGTAAAAGGAGCCGGTGACGAGGATTGGACGTTTTCCTTCCGATTCCTCCATGGCCAGTCGAAGCGCCTGCCGCGGGTCCGGCTCCAGAAGGGTGGCATCCGGTTTGACGGCCCGGAATATGTCCGCCACCTCTTTCGGGTTGCTCTCCTTGAAGGTTCCCGGTGTCGAGATGATGATCCGGAAAAAGTAAGGAGCCATGATCTCCGCCATTGCGCGAGGATTCTTGCCGGAGACGGAGCCGAAGAGAAGGATCGCCTCGCCCGGGAAGACCGCGCGGAAGGCGTCTTTCAATCGGGTCACGGCAAGGGGCGTATGAGCGCCGTCCAGGACCACGACAGGGTCCGTCCCGCGCAGCTCCATGCGCCCCGGGAGCGTCGTGTCCAGGAAGCCCTGCCGGTATTGCTCCCCCGTGATCTCGGGCCTCGTCCGCCTCAAAAGGAGATAGGCGAGCGCGGCGTTTTCCGCCTGGAATGCGCCGAGCATGGAAAGCCGGAACCTTTCAACCGGTCCCCCCGCCAGCCGCAGTGAAAAGGAGGTGCCCTTCGTATCCACGGCCGCGGTCAGCTCGCTCGTCTCCTCGTCCAGGAACGCGGGCGCAGAGCCGCGCTCTCGGCAGACCTGCCGGATGACCTCCTTCACCTGGAGCGGCTGGAGGCCGATGAAGCATGGCGCGCCCGGCTTGATGATGCCCGCCTTTTCCATGGCGATCTTCTCCAGCGTGTCACCGAGGATTTCCGTGTGCTCGAGATCCAGCGGCGTGATCACCGACGCCGCCGAGCTCACCACATTCGTGGCGTCCAGCCGTCCGCCGATGCCGGTCTCCACTACCGCCTCCTTGCATCCTGACTCCCTGAAGTAGAGAAATGCCAGCAGCGTAAGGAGCTCGAAGGTCGTGGGCCCGTAGTGACCGGGAAAATCCTCCGGCGGCAGCGTGTCGATGACTGCCTTCACCTCCCGGCCCACCCGCACCAGGAGCTCCGGTTGGCGGGGTTCCCCCGCAATGGCGATTCTCTCGAAATAGCTTTCAACGTGAGGGGACGTGTAGAGCCCCGTGCGCCGGCCCGCGGCATGCAGCACCGAGGCAAGGAGGGCGGAGGTGGAGCCTTTTCCTTTTGTGCCGGCAACATGGATGATCCGCAGGCGCGCCTCCGGATTGTCGAACATTTCCAGGAGGCCGTGCATCCGGTCCAGCCGGTAGACTCGCTTGTCCGAAGGATAGGACCCCCGCTCCAGGTTGGTGAATGATTCTGCCCAGGAGAAGACGTCCGGCGGTGTGCGGAACTCCCCGTTCATCTGCGCAGTACCGAGGTCTCCTTCTCCATCGTGCCGGTCATGAGTACTTCGTGGATCTTGTAGGTGCCGTACTTCCTGGCCTTCAGGAACCCGTTCCATGCCGCGTCCGCGAGCCGGCCCGCGCGGATGAGGTCCAGCAGCCACTGGTCGGCGTACTGCGGATCCTGCTGCGGGAAGCCGGCCTGGATCTCCAGGAGCCATGCCTGGTTGTAATCCTCCTGGGAGCCGATGTGCGGTGCCATGATGACCGGGATGCCCAGCCCGCAATAGAACGAAAGTTCGCTGGGCTTTGTCCAGAGCACGTCCGTTGTGTGCATGCACTCGGTGAATCCCTGGAAATACTCGTTCAGCGTTTTTCCGGAAACGATCTGGATCTGGGGAAGGGCGAGCTCCTTCTTGATGCTCTCCAGGTATTCCTTCACCTCGGGCCGGACGCCTGCAAGGATATTGTAGCTCACCTCTCCCTTGACGATTTTATCCCTGAGGCTCCTGGCAACCGTGTAGGAGATGTCTGTCTGCGCGCCCGCCCCTCCCACCGCGAAGGTGATCGTGAAGGCGCGTTTCTTTGCGAACTTGCAGTTCTTTGCCCCGAGGAAGTGCTCCACGTTCAGCCCGTGCATGGGCCAGAAGCGCTCCGCGGTCGGGTCCAGGTAATGCAGCCTCTGGCCCAGGTCGTGCTTCAATACACTGATGCTGCGGTCCCCCAGCAGCTCGAGGGGAATCGGAAAACCGGTGAGCCAGATCTGCTCGTTTGGAATTCCGTACTCGTTGAGCCTCCGCACGGCCCGGCCGCAGGGGACCAGGTACACGATTTTGCTGGTGCGCGGGTTCTCCGCCACCCACGCCCTGTTGATTTCCGCATCGCAGATGATGCTGTAGATCCGGCCGTAGCCGGCCATGTCAGCGGCGATGGCGGGAGCGTAGAACGTCGTGAGCAGCGGCAGGGGTTTGGCCCGGATCATTTTCATCAGCCCGCTGCACATCCCCTTCAGGATCAGCCCCTTCAGCCACCTGACCTGGAAGGAGGGGTTGGACATGTCGCGAATGGGGTAGAAGGGCGGGATGTTCTGCAGCCTGTCCAGGAGGCCGAACACCGAGTTGCCGATCAGGGGCCAGCTCTTTGTCCGGGAGAGAAACTCGTAGCTTTTGCGAAGGCGCTCCCAGAGCCTCTGCTCCGAAGGAGAAGTGTTCTCCGCTTTACCCAGCGTGATGATCCCCCCCTCTGCGATGTCACGCAGCGGGTAGGCCGCCCTCTGATGGCCGAGACCCATGTTGGCAGTTGTCAGCCAGGCCCGAGGGCCCTTGGGCGGCGCAGGCATCTTGCGAGATGTCCTGGCGGCGCGAGGCGTCACCTTCCCTGCGCGGGGTTCAGACGTGCCGGTCTTTTTCGGGCTCATTTCCTCTCCTTTCACGGAGCGCTTTTGCATGCGCGGGAAAACCTTCATAGTCGGCGAGAACTATCGCCGCGTCGCGGAGGGACTCGTGACCCTGCCGGGTCAGGTATGCAACCGAGGAGTACTTGAGGAAATCCCGCACGGAGAGTGGGGAGCTGGTTTTCGCTTTGCCGCCCGTGGGAAGCACAGCGTTGGCACCGATGGCGTAGTTGGCGAGGGAAAACGGGGTGTGCTGCCCAAGGAGTATCTCGCCGGCGTTTCGGATGCGGGAAAGGGTTTCCAGCGGATCCGCGGTGGCGATCTGCAGATGCTCCGGGGCTACGTCGTTTGCGATTTCGACTGCTTCGTTCATGTCGGCTGCAAGGATGATGCCGCCGTAGTTGGCCAGAACCTGGGCCGCATAGGAGGCGCGCGGTTCGGGCAGCTCGGACACGAGGCCCGGAAGGTAGTCTGCCACGGCCCGGGCGGAGGACGGGCTCGTGCTGACCAGGAGGGCCTGCGAATCCGGCCCGTGCTCTGCCTCGATGATCAGGTCAAGGGCGAGCAGCCGCGGGTCTGCCGAGTCATCCGCGAGGATCATGGATTCCGAGGGTCCTGCAGGCAGCCCCACGTCGATGACGCCGAACAGGAGTCTTTTTGCCGCCGTGACGTACTGGTTGCCCGGGCCCAGGAGCTTCAGCACGGGCCTGATGCTCTGGGTGCCGTAGGCAAGCGCCGCAATGGCCTGCACGCCGCCGACGCGGTAGACCTCGTGGACCCCGCACAACCGGGCGGCAAAGAGCGTGGCCGGGTCGCACGCGCCCGCGGAATCCGGCGGGCTCACCATGACCACACGGCTGACCCCTGCCACGTGCGCGGGGACCGCCATCATGTACGTGGATGAAGGAAAGCTCCCCTTGCCCCGGGGCGCATACAGGGCAACGGATGGAATGGGGGTGGCGCGCTCCCCGGCGTACACACCGGGGAGTACCTCACCGAAGCTCATGGCTCCGGGAAGCTGCTGTTCGTGGTACGCGCGCACGTTTGAAACGCAGAAGCGGATGGCGTCCTTCACCAGCTTGTCGAGGGATTTCTCGGCCTTTTCGAATTCCTGCTCGCTCACGGCAAGGGGAATGCCGCTGAGGTCCGCATTGTTGAATTGGCGTGTATACTCGATGAGCGCGGCGTCACCTTCCTCGCGTACTTTTTCGATGATTTCCCGCACACGCGGGAAAACAGCCGCGATGTCCTGCTCCGAGCGCTCGATGATTGTGCGTTTGTCCTGCTCCGCGAGGGAGCTCCAGGCAAGGACGCGGACTTGCATAGTGGCTACTCTAATGACAGGGGCTCCCGGCGTCAATGCGGCGTTGATTTCAGCGGTGCATCGCTGTCGTCTGCTTGACTTCCGAGCCTTCCGTATTTACATTTTTCCAGTCGGATGTCTCTCGTAAGAACAATACCAGGAAACGAATGACCGGTTTCCCCGGGCGGCAGAAAAGCGGGAGAGCCGCGCGCCCGGAAACGCGCCGCCTGGCGGCGCAGGAGAGAGCAGGACAAAGGAGAAAATCATGGGTCGTATCATTGGAATCGATCTCGGGACATCGAACTCCGCCGCCGCGGTAATGGAAGGCGGCAGGCCGGTTATCATCCCCTCGGCGGAAGGGGCCGGCGTTTCTTCGGGCAAAGCGTTCCCTTCTTTTGTAGCGTTCACCAAGGAAGGGGAAAGGCTGGTGGGGGAGCCCGCGCGCAGGCAGGCTGCCATCAACCCTGACGGCACCATCTATGCGGCCAAGAGAAAGATGGGGACCGACTACAAGTTCAAGGCCTTTGGAAAAGAATACAGCGCCCAGCAGATCTCCGCGTTCATATTACAGAAGGTCAAGCAGGACGCGGAGGCATACCTCGGTGACACGGTGGAAGAAGTGGTCATCACCTGTCCCGCGTATTTCGACGACAACCAGCGCACGGCTACCAAGGACGCGGGAGAAATCGCCGGCCTGAAGGTGCTGCGCATCATCAACGAGCCCACCGCGGCGTGTCTTGCGTACGGCCTGGAGAAGGCGGGCAAGGAGCTGAAGATCCTCGTGTTCGACTTCGGCGGCGGCACCCTGGACGTCACCATCATGGAAATGTGGAAGGAGGGCGGGTTCAAGGTCGTTTCCACCAGCGGGGACACCCAGCTGGGAGGCACGGACATGGACAACGCCTTCGTGGAGTACGTGGAAAAGGAGTTCATGCGCCAGACGGGCATCGATTTGAAGAAGGACACCATGGCCACCCAGAGGGTGCGGGAAGCGGCAGAGAAAGCCAAAGTGGAGCTTTCCAGCACGCTCACCACGGACATCAACCTTCCCTTCATCACGGCGGATGCCAGCGGGCCCAAGCACCTGACCATGACGGTGAACAGGGCAAAGCTGGAGGAGCTCATCGGTCCCATCGTCCAGCGCTGTCGGACCCCCCTGGAAACCGCGCTCAAGGATGCCAAGGGGGCATTTTCCAAGGACGGGGTGCAGTTCAGCGACAACGGGGCGGAGATCGACAAGATCATCATGGTGGGAGGCCCCACCCGGATGCCCATCGTGCAGAAATTCGTCGAGGACTTCTTCGGCAAGAAGATCGAGCGCGGCGTGGACCCGATGGAGTGCGTTGCCATGGGCGCCGCCATCCAGGCGGCCATCATCAAGGGGGAGGTGAAGGATGTCCTGCTCCTGGACGTGACCCCGCTTTCCCTCGGCATTGAGACCCTGGGCGGCGTGAGCACGAAGCTCATCGAGCGCAACACCACGATCCCCACGCGCAAGAGCGAGATCTTTTCCACCGCGGCGGACAACCAGACCGAGGTCACGATCCGCGTGCTCCAGGGCGAGCGGCCCATGGCGAACGACAACGTCGAGCTGGGCAGGTTCAACCTGGTGGGCATTCCGCCCGCGCAGCGCGGGGTGCCTCAGGTGGAGGTCACCTTCGACATCGATGCCAACGGCATTGTCAGCGTTGCCGCCAAGGATCTGGGGACCGGCAAGCAGCAGTCCATCAAGATCACGGCGCCGAAGAAGCTTTCGAAGGAAGAGATCGAGAAGATGGTGCGCCAGGCCGAGCAGTTTGCGGCGGATGACTCGAAGAAGAAGGAAGAGGTGGAAGCCGTCAACCAGGCGGACACTCTTGCCTACTCGGTGGAAAAATCACTGAAGGACTACGGGGACAAGGTCAGCCAGGCAGAGCGGGCGGACATCGAGGCCAAGCTCAACGATCTGAAGTCCGCCATCAAGGAAAAGAACGTGGATCGGATCAAGAAGGGAATGGAGGAGCTGACCAAGGCGTCCCACAAGCTGGCGGAGGAAGTGTACAAGCAGGCCGCCGGCAAGCAGCAGGGGGACGGTCCGCAGGCAGGTCCTGGTCCGGCGGATTCGCCGAACGGCCAGGGTCCGGCAGGGGCAGCTTCGGGCAAGAAGGACGACGACGTCATCGACGCGGAGTTCCGCGAAGAGAAGAAATAGCCGAATCAAGCCCCGGGCAGCCCCCGGGGCTTTTTGTGAGAAAACATGTCTGCAAAACGTGATTATTACGAAATTCTCGGCATCAAGAAAGGCGCCACCGTCGAGGAGTTGCGCAAGGCCTATCGCGAGCTCGCGCTCCGCCACCACCCTGACCGCGTGGCGGCGGACAAGAAGAAGCAGGCAGAGGACACCTTCAAGGAAATCTCCGAGGCGTACGGCGTGCTTTCGGATCCGAAGAAGCGCACCCTGTACGACCAGTACGGCCATGATGGCGTCGACAAGAACTTTGCCCGTGAGGACATCTTCAGGGGCACTGATTTCCGCAGCGTCTTCGAGGGGGACGAGGGCCTCAGCGGCAGCTTCTTCGAGAACCTGTTCGGGGACTCGGGGTTCGACCTTTTCGGGACGCGCAGCAAGCGCCGAAAGACAAAGGGCTCTTCATCGGAGGGCTCCCGGGGCAGGGACCTCGAGGCGGCCGTCTCCGTGACCCTGGAGGAAGCGTATCGAGGAACTGAGAAGACCATCTCCGTAGCCCGCCGCGACTCATGCCCCGCCTGTGGAGGAAGCGGCGCTGCCCCGGGAACAAGCAAAACCACCTGTCCGGATTGCCGGGGCACCGGCAGCAGGCTTGTATCCAGCGGGATCTTCCAGATGGCCCAGGCGTGCCCTCGATGCGGCGGAACCGGCTCCATCATCCTGTCCCCCTGCCCGGAATGTGCGGGCCAGGGGAAGGTGACCGTCACGAAATCACTGTCCGTCACGATCCCGCCCGGCGTGGACACCGGCGCGCGCCTCCGCATGAAAGGGGAGGGGGAGTCGGGAGAAAAGGGCAAGGGAGACCTGTTCCTGGTGGTGGAGGTCCTCCTTCATTCGCAGTTCCAGAGACAGGGCGCCGATCTCCTGACCGAGATCAGCATCAGCCTGCCGCGGGCCATTCTCGGCGCGGAGCTCAGCGTGCCGACCATGGATGGCGCGGTGGTGATGAAGATCCCTGCGGGGACGCAGAGCGGCACCGTGTTCCGGCTCAAGGGCAAGGGGATGCCCGAGCTGCGCGGCAAGGGCAACGGTGATGAGCTCGTGAAAGTGTCCGTGGTCATCCCGCGAGCGGTGAGCCCGCGGCAGCGCGAGCTCATGGAAGAGTTCGAAAAGACTCTGCAGTAGCGCGGCGCGGTATTCCGCGCATGTACATGTCATTTCCCGCTGAGGACACCCTCGTAGATCACACACTCGTCCCCGTGCAGCGTCACGGTAAATCCGTCTTCCAGCAGCACCATTGCGCCGGTCACCGAGGCGATCACCGCGGCATCCGGGGCGATCTGCCGGATCTGCTCAGGGCTCAGGTAGGAGGACTCCTCCAGCACAATGCCGCTGACCCCGGTGAGGATGGGCAGGAAATCCGGCGTGAGGAAACGCGCCAGGAGGATTTCCGAGCCGTCGTGCTTCAACCGGAGCTCCGCGTCCAGCGCATCCTCGACACGGACGATTTTCCCCGATCTGTAGCCCCCGAATCCCCGTTCGCCCTTTGCCAGGACATTGCCGACAAAATGAACCTTGATGGTATTGAGCATGATGGGCGAGTACAGCGGCACCCCTGCCACGATGACGACCTTGTCGTTTTTTTTCACCAGTCCCTTGTCCATGGCTGCAGTGAGCGCGTTATTCTGCATCGTTTCGGAATTGTCGGCAAGATCGCACAGCAGGGGATAGACTCCCCAGTACAGGAGCAGCCGCCGCTGGACCGACTCCGAAGGGGTGATGGCAAAGATCGGCTGCGACGGCCGGTACTTGCTGATCAGGCGCGGTGTATTGCCGCGGAGCGTCGGGGCGATGATGGCCGTGGCATGGATTTCCCGCGCGACCAGGAACGCGCTTCGCGTGACCGCCTGCGCGATATCCTCGTCGATCTCGTCGAGCCGGAAGAACCGCCGAACCCGGGACTCGTATTCAGGCGAGGATTCCACGGTCCGCGCAATTGAGTCCATGACCTGCGCGGCCGCCACGGGATATTTCCCGCTGGCCGTCTCACCAGAGAGCATCACCGCGTCGGACCCGTCGAATATGGCGTTGGCCACGTCTGTGGCCTCGGCCCGCGTCGGGCGGGGATTGTGGATCATCGAGTCCAGCATCTGCGTGGCGGTAATCACCGTCTTGTTCTGGCCGTGACACTTGAGGATGATCCTCTTCTGCACCAGCGGGATCTCCTCCGTGGCAAGCTGAACACCCAGGTCTCCGCGGGCAATCATGATGCCGTCCGAGACCCGGATGATCTCGTCGATGTTCGCCACCCCTTCCCCGTCTTCGATCTTTGCAATGATGTGCATGTGCGAGCCGTCTTTCAGCAGGATCTGGCGGATTTCCAGGATGTCCTCGGGTCTCCGGACGAAAGAGGCGGCGACGAAATCCATATCCCTTGCCACGGCGAAGCTCAGGTTCTCAATGTCCTTCTGCGTCACGGCCGGCAGGCGGCTCCTGATGCCGATGATGTTCACGTTCTTGTGGGAGCCGAGCAATCCACCGGTGCGCACGGCGCATTGCGTCTCCCGGCCCTGCACGGAAACAACTTCAAGGTCGATGAGCCCGTCCGCAATGAGGATGTGAATACCGGGAGTGACCTGGTCCGGAAGGTCCTTGTAGGTGAGGCTTATGCGCTCCGTCGTGCACGGGCCGTCATCCACCGTGACCGTCACCACGCTGCCCGCGGCCAGGTCCACCTCGCCGCCGGCGGCAACGGTTCCGGTGCGTACCTCGGGTCCCTTGATATCGATGAGCAGGGCAACGGGGATTCCGGTTGCACGGCTGGCCTGGCGCACCTTGGAGATCATGGCAGCGTGGTAGTCAAGGGTGCCATGAGCCATGTTGAACCGCGCCACGTTCATGCCCGCCTGCAGCAGGCTGGACAGGACTCCGATGTCATCAGTGGCAGGGCCCAGCGTGCAAACTATTTTTGTCTTCCGCACCCGCAGATAGTAGGAGGGGGGAAGATGGCGGTCAAGGCGGCCACGGTACGAATGGTCACAGCGAGCAAAGCGAGCTCCTGCCATTTGAGCGGTACTCCGCACGCCGTGGCATTTGGCGGGCTGCCTGTTACACCCGCCACGAGGCAAGCCGGGACATTGCGTCCTGCACGAGTGAGAGGCAGGTCTCGCGTTCTTCTCCCGCCGCCTCGCTGCCCCACAGTGCCAGGAAGTGTTCCCTCGCCGCTTCAGGTGAGACGCCAGCCGCACTCGCGGCCGCGGCCGCTCCCAGCGCCAGGGCCTTCGGCTGGATACCGGCCTCGAGCGCAGCCCGCATCGTTCCGAAAAAGCGGTCGCTCCAGCCCAGCTTGCGTTTTGGGTCGCGGATGATCCGCTCCACATCGTCATGGAGGAACGGGTTGGTCATCCGTTGAAGAAGATCATCGGCGTACGCCTCGTAGCCTGCGGCAGTAAACAGCGGATCGCCCGTCTCCCTGTGCCGCCGGATCAGCGCGGGTCCCGATTCCTGGAGGAACGCCCGGCGCCCGAGCGCAAAAAGCTCCGCGTCCTCCCGGATGCTGCTCATGAACCTGTGGCCGCGCACCTTTCCAAGGTAGCCCAGCAGGGCGTGCACAGCGTTGTGACCGTAGAGCTTTGCCTCCTCGAACGGAATGAGGTCGTCCTTTTCCTCGAACACACGGATGCCGCGCGTGAAGCCGGGCAGCGTGATTTTAGAAATGAGGATCCGGTTGAACTCTTCAACGAGCACGCATTTGTCAAGACCCGGTACCAGGGGAGCGAGCTCAAGCAGACGCATCTCCTCTGCAGTCGTGATCAAGCCGCTCATCTTGCCGATCACGGTATCCAGGGCCTGGAGCCCCGGGGGCTCCCGGCGTGGTGACCGCTTCGCCATCTCACCCATGAGACGCTGGGCGGCGTAGTTATTGTTCTCCGCCGCGTAGAGAACGCGCGCGTGCCCGCCCGCGGCACCCTCCGCAAGCAGGGCAGCAACGGATGCCTCCCCTCCGGCCCCGTAGAGCTCGACGCTCGGGATTGCAGTGGCAAGCTCCGTGGCGGACCTGATGGCGGCCACGATGTCCTTCCTGTCCGAGCCGACCCGGGGATTGAGAAGCCGGACCTCCGGCAGATTCATCCTGCGTATTCCGGTCTCTCCTGCTATGTTGATTGTGACCGTGTCTCCGTTCCCATGAACCGCGTCCACCAGGGCCTGGTCCACCTCGGCAACAACAAAGTGCGCAAAGTTGCCCGACTGCTGAGCCTCGTAGAGCATCAGGCCGGCCTGTATGGGACCGAAACCGAATCCGACAAATGTGCCCGCGGGCATTGAGGCGCCTCCGTCGGTAAACTAACACGGAATCGGACAGCGCGTCCTCTGCACCGGCGGGCGTGCGGGTTTTCCCTCCTACCAGCCCAGCGAGATTCCGGCGCTCATCGTCACCTGGAACTTGCCCATCGGGTAGCCTGGAATGTCAGTCGCCGGCACAGGCGAAAGGTACGGGATGTAGACCACCTTTGCGCTCAGGAGCAGGTTTTCCAGATTGAGGGCCAGACCTGCTCCCACGAACGGGAAGAGTGAAAGGGACAGGTCCTGTGCGGGACCCGGGCCCGTGGACATCGTCTGCTGGCCAAGAAACACGCGGCCCGAGCTGCCGACGCCTGCCTGGAAAAAGGGATCCAGGAAAAATCTGCTGCCCAGGGGGTGGAAGCTCAGGAAGAGAGCAGGGGCATGCCAGTCCAGCCACCAGTGCTGACCGGCATTCTGGGAGAAGCTCACCATGTAGTCTCCCCCGAACCCGAAGTGATTCATGATCACTTCCCATCCAAAACCCCAGAAAAGGGGCTGGTCACCTGCGGTGAATCTGTTTATGCTTTGCTGGAGCGAGTTGCTCCCGAGAAAGTCGGCCGAGACAATTCCCGTCAGGTGCACGGCGCCCGCAAAACACGGCATGCCGAGTGCCGCCAGCGCCAGCATAACTACGAGGAATGTTGATTTCATCAGAATGCCTCCTCTGTGGGATATCATATGAGTGCAACACCCCGGGATTTGGAGGGTGTCACTGCGCGGAGTTTTCCGTGTTATAGTCTGTGATGAGTGGGAGAAACCGGTGGCGCTGGACGTCGATGCCCTCTACAGGAAGTACGGACCCATGGTCCTGCGCAGGTGCCGCGCCCTTCTCGCCGACGAGGAACAGGCAATGGATGCCGCCCAGGAGACCTTCGTGAAGCTTCTGCGCTTCCAGGAAAAGCTCACGGACAGGGCGCCGTCGAGCATGCTCTATACAGTCGCCACAAACGTATGCCTGAACATGATGCGCACGGCCCGCAGGCGGCCGCAGTCGGCAGGGGAAGCGCCCCTGGACCGGATCGCCTCCGCGGATGACGTGGAATCGAAAGCCCTCGACCGTCATATCCTGGACCGCATCTTCGGGAAGGAGCGCCCATCGACGCGCACCATGGCGGTAATGCACTACGTGGATGGCATGACGCTCGAAGAGGTGGCCGGCCATGTCGGCCTCTCGGTGTCCGGGGTGCGCAAGCGCCTGCGCCAGCTCAAGGAGCGCACACGCGCTCTGGAGGAGGGATAGCGGATGCCGCAGAAACAGGCTGTATCGGACCTGCTGCTGGAGCAGTACTCTCTGGGGGAGCTTTCACCTGACCAGGAGAGGATGGTGCGCGCCGAGCTGGAACGGAACGAATCCGCGCGGCAGAGACTGGCAGCCATTGCCCAATCGAACCGGGAGATCCTTTCGGACTATCCGCCCGAGCGCATTGTGCCGGCAATAAAGGAAAGATTTCTCAAAGCGAGCGGGAAGGCCGCGCGGCCGCGCAGGGCGCCCGCCCTGGCCTGGGCGCTGCCGGCAGCCGCCATGGTGGTTCTGGTCCTTTCCCTTTTTGTGATACAGGAGAAAGTCGTCTCGAGTGAGACGCGTCTCAAGGGGCTTTCGACCCACCTCAATCTTTTCCGCAAGACGCCCGCCGGCGGAGCGGAGGAGCTGCGCTCCGGCGCGGCTGCCAGGCGGGCCGACGTTCTGCAGATCAGCTACACGGCGGGGGAGGCGAAGTACGGGGTCATCCTCTCCGTGGACGGCCGCGGCGGCATCACGTGGCACGTGCCCGTGGGCTACCAGGGCGGCTCCCGCGCCGCGCCTGCGCTGGACATGCAGGGCCAGGTCGTCCTGCCTTCCGCATATGAGCTTGACGACGCCCCGGGATTCGAACGCTTCTTCCTCGTGTACTCGGCTGCCCCCTTCGAGGTGGGAGACGTGGAGCGGGCGGCGCGCGCCCTGGCCGCCCGGTCCGCCGCCGCTGAACGGGAGATGCTCGGTCTTCCCCGCGGCCTGGGCCAGTATTCCCTGCTCGTGAAGAAATAGGGATTTGCGGTCATGAATGTGAAGCGCGCATTTTTCATCCTCCTGGTCGGCGCTGTCGTGTGGGCCGCAGGGGCCGAATCGGCGGCTCCCCTGCGGCGCTTCGCGATGGTGGCCGGCTCCAACTACGGCGGGGAAAGCCTCGTCCGTCTGAAATACGCGGAGACCGACGCGCGCTCATTTGCAGCCGTGCTCCAGGACCTGGGAGGGGTGCGCGCGCAGGACCTGGTCCTGACCTTGAGCCCTGACCTCGCGCGATTCGAGGATGCCCTGAACAGGGTCCGCCAGATGATCAAGTCCCCCAGGGTAATGGACGAACGCCGCGAGCTGATCATTTACTATTCGGGGCACTCCGACGATGACGGTCTCATCCTGGGCAAGGACCGCTACACGTGGGAGCAGTTTCGGCGCGCCATCAACGACACACCGGCGGAAGTCAAAATCGCCATCCTCGATTCATGTTCCTCGGGTTCCCTCACACGGGTAAAAGGCGGGGTTGCACGCCCGGCTTTCCTTTTTGACGCCTCTTCCGACATGACGGGACACGCGTATCTTACCTCGGCCTCCGCGGAGGAGGCCGCGCAGGAGTCGGACAGGATCGGCGCGTCATTTTTCACGCATTTCCTGATATCGGGTCTGCGCGGCGCGGCGGACACGGTGGGCAACGGTGTGGTGACGCTCAACGAAGCCTATGCCTACGCATTCCAGGAGACTCTTGCGTCGACCGAAAAGACCGAGTACGGGCCTCAGCATGCGGCGTACGACATCAATCTGACCGGGTCGGGCGATCTTGTGCTGACCGATCTTCGGTCCTCGGACGCAGGGCTCATTGTCGCCGAGAATATCGGAGGAAGGCTCTACTTCCGCGATGATCACGGCACTCTTGCCGTTGAGCTGAACAAGGCGGCGGGTCAGAAAATAGAGCTGGGCCTGGAGCCCGGCGTCTATTCAGTGGTGCTGGACAGCAAGGCAGGCCGCTTTGCCGCTGACGTGCTCGTCACGACCCGGCAGCGCGGCTCTCTCTCAATGTCCATGCTGCACGCCGTGCCGCTGGACAAGGCCACGGCCCGCGGCGATGCCGGGAGCCTGCCGCCGTCCGGTCGGGATGTACCGCCTGCGGTCGTTCAGCAGAATCCCGGCGCGGCCCTGGGCGCGGCGGTGGGTGCCGCCGTCGGCTCGGCCATCGGCGGGGCCGTGGGTGCAGTAGGTGCGGCCATCGGCGGGGCCGGGGCAGCCACCTCCTCGGGCCAGGCCGTCCAGCAGGCGGCCCCGCCTGCCGGGGACGCACCGGCGGACGCCGCGCCCGCGTCTGAATCCGCCTCTTCGCGGCCGAGCCCGATCGACTTCAGCCTGGTGCCCGACGTGTCGAACGGGCTTTTCGGCTCCCCCGCGGACCATATCGTGGGAATCAATCTCCTGGTCGGCTCGTCCTCCTACTCCCGGGGATTCGAGGTGGGCGGCTTTGCGAATATCGAATCCCATGACGTCACCGGTTTCCAGGCAGCGGGTCTTGCCAACGTGGTCCTGGGAAGTCTCAGCGGATTCCAGGCAGCCGGGCTGGTCAACTACCTGGGAGGGGCGGCCCGGTACTTCCAGGCAGCAGGGCTGGTCAATGTCAGCGGCGGTCTTGACGGCGCACAGATTGCCGGTCTTGGCAACGTGTCCATAGGAGCGGCCCGAGGCGCGCAGATCGCGGGACTGTTCAACTGGGCACAGGTAGATGTGAGCGGCGCGCAGGTGGCAGCGGCGTTCAACTGGGGAGGGACCGTGACGGGCCCGCAGATCAGCATCGTCAACATCGCGGACACGGTCAACGGCGCGCAGGTCGGAGTGGTGAACATTGCCCGGCACGTCTCGGGCACCCAGGTCGGTGTCGTCAACATTACCCAGGACATCGACGGATTCCCCGTCGGGCTGGTTTCTGTCGAAGCACAGGGCCGCCATGGGGTCGACCTGTGGGTGGACATGGCGGGGAACACGAATGCAGCACTGTCTCTCGGCAACCGGCACTGGTTCACCATTTTCACCGTAGGGTGGAAGCCGGGGCCTGACCCTTCGCTCTGGTCTCTCGGCCTGGGGGTGGGAGCACGCACTCACTTCGATCCGGTCTACCTCGATTACGATCTTTCAATGGTAGCTGAGCGGCGGAGGTTTCCGAGCCCGGGTATCGGCGCGCTCTTTCCACGCGTGCGCGCCGTTGTCGGGCTGGAGCTCTTCGGCGGTGTGGCCCTCACCGCGGGAGCCTCCGTCCGCATTCTCGTACCCTATCTCTCGGACGGAATCATCGGCGCCAATCCTTCCCGGACGGTTTTCCAGCCCAGCCTGATCCTTGGACTGAGCATCTGAAAATAACGCGATATTATTTCCCTCTGACCACTGCGTCGCAGTATCTTCGTGCGTGTATATAGAAGATCCCAAGGCCCCGCCCTCGGACTGGCAGCTTGTGCGGGAATGGCTCACGCGCATATACAAAAGCCATCGGACGCCTTTCCTCATCGCTGCCCAGGTCATCATCGCGCTTGCTGCAATCCTTGTGTACAACTCGCTCCGGCCCGTTCCGCAGCGGCTCACGCAGAGAGACATCGACGCGGCGGTTGACCGCTCCCTGGAAAACGCACCGCCGAAGCCCTCGAATGCCTCGGTTGCGTATGATGCTATCCTCCCGTCTGTCGTGGCGGTGGAAGCAATCATGGAGGGACCGGGCAAGCCGCGTTCGTCTCTGGGCGCAGGGGTCGTGGTGGTGGACACCGGCATCATCCTGACCTGCCTTCACGTCGTCAAGGACGCGACAACGGTGAAGGTCGTGTTCTCTGACGGCACCGAATCCGAGGCTCAGGTGATGGTGCGGCAGCCGGAAAACGATCTCGCCGTGCTCAGCGCGCTGAAGCCGCCGGATGAGCTGAAGCCGGCGACCCTTGTCAGCTCCTCCTCCCTTCGCGTGGGAGACGAGGTGATCGCGGTGGGCAACCCGTTCGGCGTCTTCTTTTCGACCTCGGACGGGGTCGTCTCAGGGCTGGGGCGGGAGTACACTTCCAAGGAGACAGGGGCATCGCTGAAAGGCCTCATCCAGTTCGATGCGGCTGTGAACCCCGGCAATTCCGGCGGGCCGCTCGTCAACAGGTACGGCGAGGTTGTGGGCATCGTCACCTCGCTTCTCAATCCCACAAACCAGGACGTATTCATCGGGATCGGCTTTGCCGTCCCCATCGACACTGCGGGCGGCGCAGTGGGCGCGCCCCCCATATAAACGTCACAGGGTACTGTGACACGTCGCGGAGTACCGCGAAAGGGAGACTGAAATGGAAAGCATGCACATCGGAGCAGAAGGAGCTTACCTCGAGCAGGCGCGACTCATGGAGCAGATACTCTATGAGGTGAAGAAGGTGATCGTGGGGCAGGACCACCTCCTGGAGCGCGTGCTCGTCGCGCTCCTTTCCCAGGGACACCTTCTCGTGGAGGGTGTGCCGGGTCTTGCCAAGACGCTGACGGTCAAGACACTCGCGCGTGTAATGAGCGGGGTCTTCAAGAGGATCCAGTTCACCCCCGACCTCGTGCCCGCGGACCTGGTGGGTACGCGCATCTACAACCAGCGGACCGGAGAGTTCAGCACGTCACTCGGACCCGTGTTTGCCAACCTGCTTCTTGCCGATGAAATCAACCGCGCCCCAGCCAAGGTGCAGAGCGCGCTCCTGGAAGTCATGCAGGAGCGCCAGGTCACCATCGGCGGAGAGACATTCAAGGTCGCCGAACCCTTCCTGGTCATGGCCACGCAGAACCCGATCGAGACGGATGGGACGTACCCGCTTCCCGAGGCGCAGGTGGATCGCTTCATGATGAAGGTTCTCGTGGACTATCCCAGCGAGCCGGAGGAGTTCGTCATCGTACAGCGGATGACAGGCGCAATGGCTCAGCCGGCGCCGGTCGTCACGACGGAGGAAATCCTGCAGCTCCGCCAGGCCTGCGAGGGGGTTTTCGTCGACCCGCTGCTCGTGCAATACGCAGTGCGGCTTGCCGCGGCCACGCGCAGCCCGGAGAAGCACGGCATTGCGGACCTGGCCAGGTACATCGTGTACGGCGCCAGCCCGCGCGCCTCGATCAACCTCGTCATTGCGGGGCGCGCGCTGGCATTCGTGCGGGGAAGGTCGTACGTCATTCCCCAGGACATCATCGACGTGGTGCATGACGTGATGCGTCATCGCATCATCCCCTCGTACGAGGCACTCTCCGACGGGGTGAGCACAGACGCGATCATCCAGAAGGTGATGCAGGCCGTTCCCGCCCCCGCGCAGGCCCTCCAGAGTCATGCCGCAGCTCTCTGACCCGGAGAGGATTCTCCAGCGGCTGGACTGGACCGTGATCCGCAAGCTCGACGGGATACTCCAGGGGAACTACCGCACGTTGTTCCGCGGCTTCGGGCTGGAGCTGGCGGACCTGCGGGAGTACCAGCTCACCGACGATGTGCGGACCATCGACTGGTACGTGACGGCGCGGCTGCAGACACCCTACGTGCGGCAGTTCATGGAGGACAGGGAGGTGACCGCCTGGTTTCTCCTGGACATGAGCCCCTCCGTGGACTTCGGCACCGTGGGCACGGACAAGAGAAAGCTGCTCGTTGATTTTGTCGGTGTGCTTGCCCGTCTCCTTACCCGCCATGGAAACAGGGTCGGGGCGCTGATCTTCAGCGGCTCTCTTGCGCGCACCATTCCCGCCCGGGGAGGGCGGACCCATGTCCTGCGCCTTATCCGCGAGCTTCAGGACCAGCCGCGGCTCCCGCGCGCGCCGCAGACCGATCTCTCCCTGCTTCTGGAATCCGCTCTCCGCATCATCGGCAGGCGGTCCCTGCTCTTCGTCATATCCGACTTTCTCAGCGTGAAAGGCTGGGACAAGCCCCTGGACATGCTCACGCGCAAACACGAGATCCTCGCGGTGCGGCTTTCCGACCCGCGGGAGTCCGAGCTCCCGGACGTGGGCGCCATGGTGTTCGAGGATGCGGAAACCGGCGAGCAGCTCTTCCTCGACACGCATGACCGCGGTTTCAGAAAGCGGTTCGCAGAGGCTGCCCGTCGGAGGCGCGAAGAGCTGGACAGCCTGCTCGCCCGCAGAGGCGTCGAGATGCTTCCGCTTTCCACCGAAGGGGACATGGCGCAGGAGATCGTCCGGTTCGCCATCGAGCGCACACAGCGGCGCGCGGCGCCCGCCGCCCGCGCCGCGCTGAAGCTGCGGGTCGTGTCATGACATTTCAGTGGGTGTCCATGCTCTGGTTCCTCCTGCTCGTGCCGGTGCTTGTGCTGTTCTACATCTGGGCGCAGAGACGCCGGCAGAAGTTCGCGATCCGCTACGCGAGCCTGATGCTGGTCAAGGATGCAATGGGCCGAGGGCCCGGATTCCGCCGCCACATCCCGGCCCTGATGTTTCTTGTCGCGCTGACAGTCATGATATTCGCCCTGGCGCGTCCGCTTGCCACGATCTCCCTGCCGTCGAACAGGGGCACGGTGATCCTCGCGCTGGACATCTCGGGAAGCATGCGCGCGCAGGACGTCAAGCCGACCCGGCTCGATGCGGCAAAGGAAGCGGCGCTCGAATTCGTGAACAAGATGCCCCCCCGGGTGCGGATCGGGGTCGCGGCGTTCAGCGGGACGGCCGCCCTGGTCCAGGCGCCCACCACGTCCCGGGAGGATATACGCGCCGCCATTGATCGTCTTCTTCTCCAGCGGGGAACGGCCATCGGAAGCGGAATCCTGGTCGCCCTTGACGCCATTCTCGAGGATGAACAGCAGGGCATGTCCACGGCGGCTCCTCTTCCGGCTCAAAACGATCCGCTGCTGCCAGCCCCGCCCGCACCCCAGGAGCCGGATCCGGTTGCGCCCGGTTCGAACACTTCTGCCGTGATCGTCCTCCTCAGCGACGGGCAGAACAACCAGGGACCCGATCCCCTGGACGCGTCGGAAAAAGCAGCCAATCGCGGGATCCGAATATTCACCGTGGGACTGGGGAGCGTACGGGGAGATGTCATAGGGTTTGAAGGCCGCTCGTTCCGCGTGGGCCTTGACGAGGCGGCCCTGAAGAAGATTGCGCAGAACACCGGCGGGCAGTATTTCAAGGCGAATGATGCCGGGGACCTGATGAGAATCTACAAATCCCTGAGCACCCGGTTGATCGCCAGCAAGGACCAGACCGAGATCACCGCGCTGTTCACGGCACTCGCGGTGGCGCTTCTCCTGGTGGCCGGCACACTCTCCCTGCTGTGGTTCAACCGGATGCCCTGACCCGGCCGGAGCCGCGGCCGCGCCGACCCCGGGACCTCACATGATATCTTCCGTCGAGATGATGTGGCGCTTGAGCAGGCCCTTGATGAAGGCGTCCACGAGCCCGACGTCGAACTGCGTGCCGCGATTGCGCGTGAGCTCGAGCACGGCCTTGCTGGCGGGAAGGGCCTTGCGGTAGGGGCGGTTGCTCGTCATGGCGTGGTACGCGTCCGCGATGGCAATGATCCGGGCGAAGAGGGGAATCTCTTCGCCCTTCAGGCCGCGGGGATAGCCCGAGCCGTTCAAGTGCTCCTGGTGGGCAAGGATGATGCTGCTGATCTCCCGGTAGGATTCGAAGTGCCCCAGGAGGCTCGCGCCCAGTTCGGGGTGCGTCTTCATGATCTTCCATTCTTCCTCGTTCAGCGGCGATTCCTTCAACAATATACGGTCCGGTATTCCCAGCTTTCCTATGTCGTGCAGGAGCAGAGAGTCTTTCAGCATGCGGTCCACGGGTACGCCGATGCCTTCCGCGATTATCGTGCCGAGGTACAGGACGTCACGCGAATGACCTGCCGTATTGAAGTCGCGGATCTCGAGTGACTGTGAGAAGCTCATGCTGAGCTCTTCCATCCGTGCGCCCAGCTCGGCTTCCCGCGCCAGGGCCTGCTGGAGGTTCCGCGTCACAAGGAGGTTCCTGATGCGGGCGTCAAGCTCCCTGATGTTGATGGGCTTGGGCAGATAGTCATCCGCGCCCTTCTGCAGCCCTTCCAGCTTGGATTCGAGCTCCGGCTTCGCCGTGATCAGAATCACCGGGATGTGGCGGGTCGTGTCGGTGGTCTTGATGCGGCTCACCAGCTCATAACCGTCCATGCGCGGCATCATGATGTCAGACACGACCAGGTCAGGGAGGTCAGTCTGCGCGTGCTCCCAGCCGTCCAGCCCGTCAATGGCGGTTACCACCTCATGACCGAACCGGGAGAGCATCTTGCTGATGTAGGCCCTGAGGTCGACGTTGTCTTCCACCAGCAGGATGTGGTCTGAGCTGCCGTTGCCCGCGTGCGCGGGGATGCGCTCCTCCCCCGTGCGTCGCTCGATGGTCTCTTTCTCAATGAGAGCCAGGTCATCCACGGTGATCTTGGCCGCGTCCGATTCACGCCGCGCTTGTCTTCTTTTTTCGTCGCCGTCGAACTCATCCCCCGGCTGCCGGCGCCGCAGGTCCTTCCTGCGGTCGATGAACGCGTCCGGAGCAAGCTGATCCAGGTTTGCCGGCAGCTCGATCCGAAACGTCGTGCCCCGTCTTTCCTCGCTTTGGACATTGATGGTTCCCTGCATCAGCTCCACCGACTCTTTCACGATGGTGAGCCCCAGCCCCGTGCCTTCGTACTTTCTCGTGGAGGACGAGTCGACCTGCTGGAACCTGTTGAAGATGTTCGCAAGGTGTTGAGAGGGGATGCCGATGCCGGTATCCCTGACTTCCAGCCATCGATTCACAGCGGTGGCTCCGGCCCGTACGGTAATGGATCCGGTCTCCGTGAACTTGATGGCATTGCGTATGAGATTAGTCAGTATCCGCTCGAGTTTCTCCGCGTCCAGGTATGCAGGCGGCAACTCCCCTTCAACCACGTAGCGAAGCTTCAGTCCCTTCCTCTCGGTGACGTCCTGGAAGGTCGTCACGATGTCCCGTGTCAGCTCGTCTATGTCGAGGTGCTTGAGACGGAGCTGCATCTTGCGTGCCTCGAACTTCGAGAAATCGAGCATCTGGTTGATCATATCGAGCAGCTTCAGCGAATTGCGATAGACCTGGCCCACGAGTCTCTGGTGCTCGGGAGCCAGGGGCCCCAAGTCTCCCTGGTACAGGCTCTGGATGGGTGACAGGATGGAGGTGAGGGGAGTGCGGACCTCGTGGCTCACGTTTGCAAAGAATTGGGACTTCAGGATGTCGAGCTTCTTCAGCTCTTCATTTGCGCGGGCAAGGCTGAACCGGCCGCTGAACTCCCGAAACCGCATTTGGGTGGCAAGATGCGAGCTGAGAACCACGAGAACGATTGTGGCGAAAAGGAAGAAATTGTTGTTCAGGAATGTGTCGAAGTGATCGATTCGGTGCAGGAAAAGAATCGGTATGATATACGCAAGATAGATGATGGAACAGACGATTGCCGTCCTCACCCCGCTGATGGGCATGATGAATATGAATCCTACCATCACCAGGTTGACGCCCGCATAGTAGGTGCTGGTGTATCCGCCCGACAAATGGACCATCAAGACAATGGAAAGCCCGCAGAGAAGATACACTGCCATAGCCAGAGGGAAAGGGTGATCTCTGCCGAACTTGCTTCTCGTCAGTGCCAGGATAAGCATGTTGAGCGCGACAGTACAGAGACGAATGGTTACGAATGTTGCAAAAAGATGTGGAAATGCAAAATAGTCGAGGGCAATGAAAGCAAGAATCAGGAGGCTGGCAACGATTGCGGCAATACGGGTGCCACGGCTGAGTTTTTCACTCTCCTCGCGTTCGAAGTCCGTGCGAAGAGTCAGCGTGTCGCCTGCCGCAACAGGTTTCAGCCGATCAATCATCCGGTGTTGAGGAGATTTTCGAATACCCGGCGGAAATAATGAGCTCTCCTTTCATTGCTTTCCGCATTATATACTCCTTTATAGGCGCGCAAAAGTCCTTTTTCAAGCTCTTCCGATGTGAAGCGCGGATGACGGATGACCGCATTCCAGAGAGTATACCTTTCCCAATCACTGTGGAGAATCCGGTTTTCCCCCTCGAGTCTCTTCCGCAGTCTGCTGCCGGGAAATGGTGTCAAAATGGAAAGGTTTGCGCCCAGGATATTGTTGTCGGCGATGAACTTGAGGGTCTCGTCCACGGTAGAGGGTTGATCTTCATCCATGCCGAGGATAAAAGACCCGTAGACCCCGACTCCGTTGCTCTGGATTCTGTTGATGTACTCTGAATAGAGGTGAACGCGGTTTTCCTTCCATTGATCTGAGTTCAGCGAATGAAGATTGGCCTTGGAGATGCTCTCGAAGCCGATGATCAGAATTCTGCACCCGCTTTCGTACAGGGCGCGCAGGAACTCTTCGTCCTGCCCTACCGTGACGTCGCAAAGGGCAAGCCAGGCGACTTTGAGCTTTTTCATTTCTGCGACAAGCGCGCGTGAATACCGATGATCGACGAACATGTTGTCGTCGGCAAAACCGATCTGGGCGTACTTCCAAAGCCTCTTTACTTCCTGAACCTCTTTCACCATCTGATCGACCGTTTTGTGCTTGTATTTCTTCCCGTAGATGTTCGTCGCAACACAAAACTCGCAATCGTGCGGGCAGCCTCGTGTTGCCTGTACGTAGACGACCGGGTATCGATATTTCGCGATCAGATCGTAGCGGGGAAGGGGAATTCGGGACATGTCCACGGATGGGAAATCGGTCTGATTGTACACGGGCTTCGGATTCCCTTCTGCGAAGTCCGTCAGGAACTGCGGCCAGATATTCTCCGCTTCGCCCACGACCACCGTATCCGCGTGGGTCACGGCTTCATGAGGCATGACCGTGGCGTGAATCCCACCCAGGACGACATGACGGCCCCTCTTTCTGAACTCGTCGGCGATCTCGTAGGCCCGGACAGCCTGTTGTGTCATGGCGGTGATTCCCACGATGTCGCAGGCATGGTCGAATGGGATCGGCTCCATATTTTCGTCGATGATGACGACTTCATGTTCGGCCGGCGTCAAAGCTGCCAGCGTGGGCAGGGCCACGCCGATCCCGCTCCAGAAGTGCAGGATGGTCTGCATGTCGCGAGAGTTGTTCATGAATTCATTGAACTCCGGTGACCGGCAGAGAAACACGCCTTTCGGAGAAATCAGCAGAATCCTGAGCTTCCTGTCAGCCATTTGCGCGCCCCGAAATCCTCCTGAGAAGAATGAAAAAATCGTTGATCGTCTGGACATCGGCGAAAAGCGTCTCGTCCAGCTTGATGCCGAGATACTTCTCGACCGAATAGATGATTTCCATGGCCATAAGGCTGTCTATGCCCAGCTCTTCACGAATGAGGAGATGGTCCTGTAGATCATCCTCGTCGATGCGCGAGATCCGGGAAACAATCTGCTTGATCTCGTGTTTGAACGGCTCTATCTTCACACGTGTCTGCAAATCACCCATTGCTGGTCCTTCCTTCCGGGGCCGGTGCCCGCGATTCGAGTGCATTGAATCGCCTGGGAATCTTGTACTCGGCAAGCATTTCCTTCAGCGACGCTCTTAGTCGTTTTGTCTTCTCTTGAAAATCGATATGACGGCTCATTGCCAGGTTCGCGAACAGGGAATTGTTCTCCCATTGCACCTGCACGTCGGCGATATCCTTGTCCAGGCGGATGGCGCGGTTGACCTCCTGCAAGTCCACGAGATTGCCGTTGACCTTGCGGGTATTCTTCAGCTCTTTCAGGAACACGAGGTGGCCGTCATCCATGCGGCCCATGTCACCGGTCCTGAACCATCCGTCCCGGTGCGCCTCCTTCGTTTCGCGCGGCCTGCGGTAGTAGGTGCCGGTTGCATGCGGCGTCCTGATCAGTATCTCTCCTGCCCCGTCAGGGGCGGAAGGGTCGATACGGCACTGCACCTTGTCGCAGAGCGGACCGACGGTCCCCGGGCGCGCTTCATGCCGCCAATTGCCGCTCACGGGACTGAACTCCGTCAGTCCGTATCCGTGGAGCAGTTCGACTGAAAAAACCTTCTTGATATTCGCATAGCTGTCCGGGGTCAGAATGCTGCCGCCTGATACGAACAACTTCAGCGTGGAAAGGTCCGCCTTGGGATCACGCAGCCGACACAACAGCTCGTAGATCTCCGGCACCGACGTCACCAGCTCGATGCGGAAGTCACGAATGTACTGAAAGAGGAGCCGCGGGTGCATCGAGTCCGCAATGACGCTGGTCATTCGGAAGAGCAGGGGAACGAGAATGCATCCCACCATGGTGAAAATGTGCGCCATCGGGAGAATGATGAGCATCTTTTCTCCCTCTGACCCCTGGATCAGCTCCTGGTGCACCTGTGCGCCGTGCAGGTACTGGGCGTGGGACACCATGACGCCCAGCGGGTAGCCGTATCCCCGATACGTATAGTTGATGGACGCAATGTCATCCGGGATGTCCTCTCGTGGCCGCAGTCCTTCACCGGTCTGCGAAAGGAAAAGCCCGTTTTCGGCGCGCGTGATGACAATCGTGTTCCTGAGGTACGGCGTGAGGAACTTCAGGTGCTCCTTTTCCGCGATGACAGCCTGGGGCCGGGCATTGCTGAAGATCTCATCGAGCTCCAGGACTCTGTATTCCAGTTTCGCCAGGACGGGAATGGCCCCGATATGGAGCAGGGACAGAAAGATGACAATGAAGTCCGTGGAGTTGTCGAGGAACAGGGGAACCAGGTATTTTTCGCGAATCCCCCATGCGGAGAGTTGACGGGCCGTCTCGAGAATTTTTTCGGAAAACTCCATGGCAGAAGTGGGAGAGGCCCCTCGAGACTTGTTGATTTGAAGAAAGGCGGGCCAGTTACCCCAGTCACGCAGAGAGGCGGTGACGGCCTGCCCGATGCCAATCATAGATTCCCCTTCTATTAGAGTTAATTGGGCTAACGACTATTATAGACTAATTTCAGATTATGTCAATCTTTTTCTTGCGACCGCGACATTTGCCTGGGCTGGGTTTCCCATGGAAGGAAACACCTTGATTTCGACGAATCCAGCGCCGGAAAGCAGCTTTGTCAACTCTTCTGAAGTGTAGAACTTGAAAAAGCCATCCTCCTCCAGCTCGAACAGGCCCGCGGCTTCATTGAGCATGGCCCGGGCAGCACTTGCACCGCCTTCATCGTCTTTCTCGCCCTCTTCGGTGCAATTCGGGGTCAACACTTTTCGCATGTAGTTGGTGAATATCGTAGAGATGTCGCTGTCGGGCTTCATGGAGGACACGACGAGGGTCCCTCCCGGCTTCAGCATTCGATGGCATTCGGCAAGAGCGTAGTCTGGATTGTGGAGGTAGGAGATGAAAAGGCTTGCAACGATCTTTGTGAAATGATTCTCAGGCAGCCCCAGGGTCAGGACAGAGTCATAGTCGCCGAAGCTCAGTATCTCGAACAACAGGTCGCTCGTGCGCAGGCTGCCGGGGGCGATCTGCGCGGACCTTCGCTCCGGCCTGACGTCCTGTGGCCCGAGCCGATTCTGCAGGAAGCGCGCTGCCCTGTTGAACTCCAGGACCGTCTGCAGCTCCATTGGCTGCAGGGTCGATTCAAGCCGGGAGATGATCTCGCTCGAGACTGCGCCGCGCATCACATCCAACAGCCCCGGTGGGGTTCGTTCAATGAGCCGGTCAAGCACTTTGCTGGAAAGGCCCTCGATCCTGTTACGCAGCGACTCGAGAGCCGGGGTTTCCGATTCAATAAAACGCGCAACAGGGATGAGCCTGTTGGGCTCCAGGTTCTTCTGGATATACCGGAAGCTGATTTCAGCCAGGCCGGGGTTCCTCGCGACGATTCTTTCGCACTTTGCCCTCGTCCTGTCCAGCGCATCCGGAACCAGGTCAATGGCCGTGATCTCCCGCACCGAGGTTCGCGCTTCCCCGCTCGCTATGAAATGCAGAAGCTCTTCCAGGAAAATTCCCGTCCCGCAGCCCAGGTCTGCGACGATCTCATCCTCCTCCAGCGACAGGCACTGGGCCTGGGTTCTGAAGAAGGACGTGAACTCCGGGATGTTGCGATAGAAGTCGTACCCGACCGCGTTCCTCTCATTGCCGATCAGGTACCCGCGCCAGTAGTCGGTGAGCGGGGGAGGGGTCCTGTTCTCAAGCCGCTCGCGCTCTTCGGTGAGCAGGCGCATCATCTCTTCCTTCCAGGGGTCGCGCGCCGTGATCCGCTTTCCGTACAGTTTTTCATGGATGGAACTGGTGATCAGCTTGAAAGTCTGGATGGCATCGTCACTGGTGCGCAGATTGTGCCCTGTGGGGATCTCGAGCATCTCGCGGGTCCCGCGCGCCTTGACCGACATCAGGTCCTTGACCTCATCCATCTCGACCCACTTGTCGTACACCCCGTAGATCCACAGCACCGGAATTGCGATGCGCGACATGTCCAGGCGCGCGTCGGTGAGGAATGCGTATCTCTTGTCCACCGCATCAGCGGCCATGATGTCCATGTCGATGAGATGCCCCAGCAGCCCTATGATGCCGTTCGGAATTCCCAGGCGGTAATTGCTGATGATATCGATGCCGCCCAGGATGTTGCGGAGAGTGGTCTGCGCGGACGGGACCCCCATGACGCTGATCCAATAGTCGACACCGCTTTCCTCGTCCCGGCTCAGCAGGCGGCGCACATCGATGGCGGACATGCTGAAGGACAGGATGATGACCTTTTCAGCAATGAAGTACGGGTTATCGCGGACAAAATCGAGGGCAGCCTGGAGATCACCGAGGCCCTGGCTGATCCTGTAGGAGAGCATTTCGTATCCGCGCCGGGGATTGCTTTCATCCTGGTGGCTTTCCCCCGGGCGGTTGGTGCCATCGTAGCGGAGTGTGGCGATGTTCTTCCCCTCGCTCCAGAAGCTGGCCAGCAGGGTCGCCACGAAAGGCGAGAATGCCTCCTTTTTCTTCCCGTACGACGAAGGGATGATGACAACGGGGGCTTTGACCCGGAGCTCGGTCGCATTGAGGAAGGCGCAGATTTCGTGGCCCTCCCGGTCGGGGAACCTCACGACGTGGGACTCGATGCGCCTTTCAGGGCCGCGGAGACCGTCCCTGCTCGTATTTCCCTTTTCCCATTTCTCAGCAGAGATGCGCCGGGATCTCACCGCGGTTCTCCCGATCCCCGCCTCAATGCCGACCTGGAGCACAACGCCCTCTGGTGAAGGCTCCGCTTTCAAGTGCCGGATCTGGCCTTCACTCCCCAGCCCCAGCCTGTCGTCCACGGTATAATGGATGCTTTTTCCCTTTTGAAAGAATGCCTGGGATTCGGCGGGAAGATGGACCTCGCAGAGAAACCCTCTGCGGCTGATATCGAGCAACGTCCCCTCGAATGTATGCCGCACCGATTTCTCCCCGAGGACACCGAGCCGGACCCGGGAGACGTTCTGAAGGGGCTTTCTCTGGTACGACCTCTTGTCCGAGCGGAACACGACGCCGGGAAAAGGGAAGCTCAGGAGCTCGTCACTGGCGGAGGCGGCCTCCGCTTTGAAGTAGTAGCTGGCCTTGTTCCGGTAGAAGCTGAAGTACACCGCCACGCCGGGGGTGAGCGCGCGGGAGACGAGCGCCCTGTCCGGTTTGATCGTGAACTGCCGCAGGCATGTATCCACCCCTTCAATCTCCTGCTCCAGGATAGTGAAGGAACCCTCCACAAGGGTGCTCAAGCGTATGCATTCCACTTCGAGGGATTGGAGGATATCGCTGATCAGGACGGGATCGATGATCCGGGACTCGGGTTCCAGCGTCTTTGAATGCAGGTGCTCGTGCAGGCCGCGCATCGCGCTCCCTGAGGAGCTGGCAACGATCAGATTTCTCAACCTCCGTTCCTCGGTCTCTTTCATGGCGGCCAGCCGAAGGCCCGCCGTCAAAGATCCTCGAAACACATTCTCCATCACGTACACGACGACCCCGGTAAGCCGCAGGCGCCGTTCGTCCCCCTGAATGCCGACGCTCATCGTGAGCTCGTCTCCCTGTGCCAGTCTCCCGTGATAGCTCAGCAGTATTCCCTCAGTGGACAGGTTGTCGATGGAAAGAACCTGAACTGCCTGGTTGTCCACCGTGACGTCGTCCAGGTGGCAGGATGTCCGGGGAAGCTGCCGTACGTCTTCTTCGCCGGGCTGGGTGTCCTGGATGAACTTCTCTATGAGCAGGAGCTGGGCATCCGCTTCATAGAGAAACTCTATGCCCAGAACCTGGTCGCCCTCGAGATCGTTCTCGGTATTGCGAATAAGCCGGCAGGGAACTTCGACCCGCTCACCGGATCCGGGAATCTGGAATGCAATGCTGCGGATGGAATCATGAGACGCCGGCAGCCTGACAACGACCTGCATCCCGCTCGTGCTCAGGTTGACCGAGGTTCCGGAAAACGTGTACGCGCCTGACGTGAGCTCCACCGTGTCGCTGTGACGAACTCGTGCGTGCTTTCTCTTGTCGGTTGCCATGGGCCGTACTGCCTGGACGCGATCCTAATACGCGGGCCGTGCCACGTGCAAGTCGGGCAGCAGAGGGCCGCCCACTACTTCCTGCCGATGCGGATGCTGCCGCTGATGGTCCCGGCGTCCGCGGTTGCCGCCTCTGCGCCGATCTTCCCTTCCAGAGACATGAGATCCCTCCTCGGTCACGGTACCCCGTGACATTTATGTTCCATTGACATTTGCGGCGTCGTCTGTTTAGCATCGCGCCATGAAAGTCCTGTTCTGGCTCGTGCTTGTCCTGATCTGCTGGCCGCTGGCCCTCGTTGTTCTGGTGCTCTATCCCATTGTGTGGCTGGTGTTGCTGCCCTTCCGCGTTGTCGGCATCACGATGGATGCGGTTCTGGCCCTCCTCAAGGCAGTTCTTTTCCTGCCTTCCCGGATTCTGGGCGGTTCGCGGTGGTAACCCGGTCATAAATGTCACGGTGTACCGCGACCGCGGTATGCCGTGACATTCAGTCTACTTTGCCTCGCCGTCTTTGCGCACGATCTCCACGGTGAAGTTGGCGGCAAGCGCAGCCAGCGCTCCCACGGCGGCCAGCACCGGAGCAAGCAGGGCACCCATCACGCCGAAGGTGAGCGGGATCTCCATGTAGGGTGTGCCCTTGTCGTCCTTGATGATGATCCTGCGGACATTTCCCTCGTGGACGACGTCCTTTACCTTTCGCAGCAGCTCTTCACCTTTGACTTTGAACTCATTCCCTTTATCCGGTTCCATGTGCGCCTCCCCCCGAACCAGAAGCATAGACGTACGGTCAGCAGGCGTCAAGGAACGCGACTCCCCGCCGGGTCCGGTCATGCGCACTTCCCAAGTCGGCCGTGCTCGGATATAACCACACCATGCGTGACGGATACCTGTTGGGCATCGACGTGGGGAGCTCCTCGATAAAGCTTTCTCTGCTGGACGCGGGCACCGGCGCCGTCACGGGGGCGGCAACGTCCCCGAAGCAGGAGCTTGCCATAGAGGCAAAGCGTCCGGGCTGGGCAGAGCAGGACCCATCGACCTGGTGGGAGAACATTCTTGCGGCTGCCGCGGAGCTCAAGGCATCCACCGGGAAGGCGTTCGACGCTGTCCTTGGAATCGGGATCACCTACCAGATGCACGGCCTGGTGCTCGTGGACAAGGCGGGGAAAGTCCTGCGGCCTTCCATCATCTGGTGTGACAGCAGGGCAGTGCAGATAGGCGAAAAGGCGTTTCGCGGCATCGGAGAGCAGGTGTGCCTGTCACGATTGCTCAACTCTCCCGGCAACTTTACCGCGTCCAAGCTGGCGTGGGTCAAAGAGAACGAGCCGGATATTTTCTCCCGCACCGTCAAGATGATGCTTCCGGGGGACTGGGTGGCCCTGCGCCTGACCGGCGAGATTCGCACAACCCCTTCCGGCCTTTCAGAGGGCATCCTCTGGGACTTCACCAGCCAGGGACTGGCTGAACTGGTGACCCGGTGGTACGGGATTCCGCGGGAGATGATCCCGGAGACGTCGCCGACTTTTTCCGTGCAGGGCGTGCTGACGGCTGAGGCGGCTTCCGCGCTCGGGCTGAAAAAGGGCACCCCCGTGTCCTACCGGGCAGGAGACCAGCCGAACAACGCCTTCTCTCTCAGCGTCGTCGATCCCGGAGAAGCGGCCACCACCGCGGGCACCTCCGGCGTCATCTACGGCGTGACTGCTGCGCCGGCCCACGACGCGGCGTCCCGGGTGAACACCTTTGTCCATGTCACCCACTCCCGGGAGAAGCCCCGCTACGGCGTCCTCATGTGCGTGAACGGGACGGGCATCCTCTACAGCTGGATCCGCAAGCTCCTTGTGGGGGACTCGGGAATGGTGCCATATGAGGAGCTGAACCGGGTTGCGTCGCAGGCGCCTGTCGGGTCAGACGGCCTGCTCGTCCTCCCATACGGAAACGGGGCGGAAAGGACGCTGGAAAACAGGAACCCCGGCGCTTCAATCCTGGGACTGGATTTCAACAGGCACGGCATTCCTCATCTTCTCCGCGCGGCGCAGGAAGGTATTGCATTCGCGCTTCATTACGGCCTCGGGATCATGAGAGACATGGGGGTCGAAGCACGCACGGTGCGCGCCGGCCATGCAAACATGTTCCTCAGTCCCCTCTTTCGCGACGCCTTTGCCGGCGTGACAGGTGCGCGGGTGGAGCTCTTCAGCACGGACGGCGCGCAGGGCGCCGCGCGAGGGGCAGGTCTCGGAGCAGGGGTGTACACCACCATGAAGGAGGCTTTTGTCGGTCTGAAGGCCGTGCAGATTGCCGAGCCTGATCCGTCGCGCAGATCCGCCTATCTCGAAGCATATGGACGATGGGAAGAGGAGCTGAAGAAGATCCTCAGAGCGCCCGCCGGCAGATCCTGATACAGCCTCAGACGAACCTGTACTCTCTGAAGCCTTTCCGTGGCTCCTCACTGGCTCTGAAGTTTTCTAGTCCTTCACGGTCCTTTTCCCGGATTCGTCACGCGGGGTTGTCGGATGTCGGTGTGGGGTGGATGGGCAGCGAGAAGGCAGTAGAGACGAGCCGCAATCCGCGGTTGCAGGGCGATTTTACGTCAGCGGCACACCCGCGTTCAGCGGATGTTCCTTCCGGCCTGCCCCAATGACCTTCTGTCCGTTCACGAACACGTAGTCGATGCCCGAAGGGGCCGCGCTTGTTTCACCTGTCGTCGTATTGTCCCGCACGTTCTCCCAGTCGAAGACCGTGACGTCCGCAGGGAATCCTTCCTTCAGCAGGCCGCGGCCGACAAGCCCGAAACGTTCGGCCGTTGCCCCCGTCATCTTGCGCACCGCCTCCTCCAGCGGCAGCAGCTGCCGATCCCGCGCAACCTGGAGCAGCCGCGGGAAAGCGCCGAACGCGGAAGGATTCTGTACCCCCGTCCGCTCGACCCAGGCGTCCGTCATGAAAAGCGCGGCAGGATGCCTCATCAGCGTTTCGACGATCCTGTCGTTACTGTACCGGTGGCAGAGCACGCGCGCGCGCCCGTGGCTTCTGCGGGAGATATCCATCAGGGCTTCAACCGGGTTCATCCTGCGCACACGCGCGATCTCGTGCAGGAACTTGCCGTTGTAGTCCGCCAGGTCACTGTCCAGCGTATCAGTGACCTGGATGTCCGACGGCCCGAACCCGAGCAGCCGTTCCACCCGCTGGATCTCCTTTTTCTGCCGGCGGAGGGACGCGGCATCCTCGTAGGCCGCGGGACCCTTGGCAATGAACCAGGGGGAAAGCATGACGCTGATCATCGCTGCCCCGCAGTGAAAGGGATAGGTGTCGAACCGCACATCCACGCCGTCCGCGATGGCCTTGTCGATGTGCCCCAGAACGGCGTCCGCCGTCCGCCATGTGCGGGAGCCGACGAAAATGAGATGGGAGACCTGGAGCCGCACACCGGTGCGCCGGGCAAGGTCCAGCACCTCGCGCAGGGCCGCGACATTGTGCGGCTCACCGAACGGCCGCAGCGGGTATCCGGGAGCAAGGGCGGAAAGGGCGCGCAGGTGAACCGAAAGAATCTTTCCTTTGCGCTTCACCAGAAGGGCAACTTCCTTGAGTTCATCCGGACTGGCGAAAAGCCCTGGCTCGTATTGAAGGCCCAGGGAGACCCCACGGGCCCCCTGATCCATGGAGTTTTCAAGAAGCCACAACAGCTCCTTGGTCTCGTAGGGATGGAGGGGAGAAGCGACATTGCCCCGGATGGAGGCGCGGGTAGAGCCATGCCCGACCAGGAGGGCGAGGTTGTGGCTGGCGCCGGCTGACGCCACGCGGGCGAAATAGTCGCCGACCGAATCCCACTCGATCTTGAGAAGCCCGTTCCTCAGGAGATTGCTCTCGGCCTGTGCCCTCCAGATGCTGTGTTCCCTGAAGCCGGCGGCGGATGCGCCGCAGTTTCCCGCCACGACGGTCGTGATGCCCTGCGCAAGGAAGGGATATTTCAGCTCATCGTGCCCCTTGATGGGAATGTGCCAGTCCAGGTGGGAGTGCGCGTCGATGAATCCGGGCGCAATGACCTTGCCCGCGCAGTCGATCACGATGCCCGTGGTCCGAATGGGGCGGGGTGAAAGACGCTGAATCCTGCCCGCGCGTATCAGGAGATTGCCGGGAAAAGGGGCTCCGCCCGTGCCGTCCACGACAAGGCCGCCCTTGAGAACGATGTCCTGGTCTTTGCCTGCGGCGCCGTGTGCCATCGCGCTCTCATTGATACCACACCGACAGGAGAATTGACAGTCGAAAGAGGATCGCGCATCGTGACACGCATGGTGTGCGTCGTGGGGGCAGTGGCAATCGACATGATCGCGGTCCGGGAGAAGTTTCTGGAAGGCACGTCGAACCCGTCCGACATCAAGCTCGGCCTCGGCGGGGTGGGCTATCGCATCTTCAGCAATCTCGACGCGCCGAGGAAGTTCATTACCGCACTGGGGGCGGATCCGATCTCGGAGTGGGCGCGCCAGGCGCTGGAGGCTGACGGCGACGTGGCGCTCCAGATAGTGAAAGGCGGTGACGCGGGACCCCCGCTGTACCTCGCCCTCATGGAAAGCGGGAGCCTGAAAGTCGGCGCTTCGGACTTCCGGATCCTGGAAGAGTCTCTCTCCGCTGACTTCGTGATCAGCAGGCTCGGCGATGTCGGGCAAAAGGACTTTCTTGTCCTTGATGCGAACCTCTCTCCCCGGCTCCTCGCTGATCTGGCGCGCCGCTACGCGGGACGCACGCGCGTGGTCTTCGAGCCGGTGTCCGTGGAAAAGGCCCTGCGGCACGCTGTGGCGCTGCGCGATCTGTACCTCCTGACTCCTACAGGCGAGGAATTGCGCGCTCTCACGGGGGATGTGCCTGCATTCATGGCGGAACGGCGCATCCAGAATATCCTCGTGACACGGGGCAGCGAGGGGGCGCAATTGTACCGCACAGGCGGGCAGGAAGATTTCCCGCCGTCCGTGGTGGTGCAGGCGCAGGACACCACCGGAGCCGGGGACCTTCTCCTTGCCGCGCTCCTTTCCCGGCTGCATGCAGGGGAGGAGATGGCCGCCGCCGTGCGCGGTGCAATGGCCTTTGTCGAAGAAAGACTCCAGCGAGGCGCTTTGTGAATGACCTTGTGAGACTGTCCGCCGAAGTGGCGGACGCGCTGCGCGCGCGCAGGCCGGTTGTCGCCTTTGAATCCACCATCATCAGCCACGGCATGCCCTATCCGCGCAATGTGGAAACGGCGCTCGCCGGGGAAGCCCTTGCGCGCGAATGCGGCGCTGTCCCTGCGACAATCGCCCTTCTTGACGGCAGAATTGCGGTCGGCCTGGACCGTGCGGAGCTGGAGAGGCTCGGCACGGAGAAAGGCGTGCTGAAAGCGTCACGACGCGATCTTGCCTGGGCGCTCGCGGCCCGCAAGACCTCGGCCACTACGGTGAGCGCCACCATGATTGCCGCACTGCAGGCCGGCATCGACGTGTTCGCCACGGGCGGCATCGGCGGCGTGCATCGCGGAGCATCCGACACGTACGACGTCTCCGCGGACCTCGGTGAGCTTGCCGCAACCTCCGTCTGCGTGGTTTCCGCGGGCGCCAAGGCCATCCTCGACCTGCCGAAGACGCTGGAAATGCTGGAGACCCTGGGAGTCCCTGTCGTGGGATATGGCACTTCGGAGTTTCCCGCCTTCTATTCCCGGTCCAGCGGCCTGCCTCTTTTTCTCAGGGCCGACTCCCCCGAAGAGGTCGCGCGCATGCTTCGCGCGCAGCGCGCGCTGGGATTCCCGCAGGGCATCCTCGTTGCGAACCCGGTGCCGGTTGAATGGGAAATCCCGCGGGCCGCCATGGACGCGTGGATCGGGCAGGCGATGAAGGACCTGGAGAGCCGCGGGGTTCACGGAAAAGAAGTCACTCCATTCCTTCTTTCACGGATCGTCGACCTCTCCGGCGGCGCATCCCTGGAGACCAACATCAAGCTGTTCCACAACAACGTGCGCCTGGCCTGCGGCATAGCGGCGGAGTGCGCGCGGGAGTAAGCCGCCAACGAATGCCGCCTCGCATTTCTGATTAATATTCAGGGGCTCGACGGTTTATGCATCCGCGGAATTCCATTCGCGCGCCTTGCGCCGGAGATTTCTCTGCCGTATAGTGAGAGAGCAGGCACAACGGGCGCGCCGGGACTCCGGTGATCTGCTCGCGGAAGACAAGGAGATACACACATGGCTGAACTGAACCCTTTCAAGATTGCCCAGAAACAGCTCGACATGGCGGCGGCAACCCTGGGACTGGATGAGCCAACTCATCAGCTCCTGCGCTGGCCGCAGCGCGAGCTGCAGGTATCTTTCCCCGTCCGCATGGACGACGGCACGATCAGGATCTTTCATGGCTATCGCGTGCACTACAACGGCGCGCGCGGTCCCACGAAAGGCGGCCTCCGCTGGCACCCGGATGAGACCATCGACACCGTCAGGGCGCTTTCCGCCTGGATGACCTGGAAGACGGCGGTCGTGGATCTTCCCCTTGGCGGGGCAAAAGGCGGCGTGACGTGCAATCCCAAGGAGCTTTCCACTGCGGAGAAAGAGAAACTCGCACGGGCCTACGTGCGCGCGGTGGGACGATTCCTGTCGGAGACGGGCGATGTCCCGGCTCCCGACGTGTATACCACGCCGGACATCATGGCGTGGATGATGGACGAGTACGAGATGATCATCGGCACGCACAGCCCCGGCGTGATTACCGGCAAGCCCATTGCCCTCGGCGGGTCGGCGGGCCGGGGTGACGCCACGGCGCGGGGCGGCATCTACGTGGTCCGTGAGGCGGCCTTGAAGCTCGGGCTGGATCTCACGGGCACAACCATGGCCATCCAGGGATTCGGAAACGCCGGTCAATATGCCGGCTCTCTCGGGGAAGAGCTCCTGGGCCTCAAGCTGGTAGCGGCCTCGGATTCCCAGGGCGGCGTGTACAATGCGCGCGGGATCGACGCGAAGGCGCTTGCGGATCACAAGAAGCGCACCGGCAGCCTCAAGGGCTTCCCCGGCACAGAGAGCATCACCAATGAGAAGCTGCTGGAGCTCGACGTCACGGTCCTCTTTCCCGCGGCCCTTGAGAACATGATCACGGACAAGAACGCGGACAGGATCAAGGCGAAGATAGTCTGCGAGCTGGCCAATGGTCCCACGACCCCGGAGGCGGATGTCATCCTCTTCAAGAACGACGTGTTCGTCATTCCGGACTTCCTGGCCAACGCCGGAGGGGTGACCGTGTCCTATTTCGAGCAGGTGCAGAACGCGTACAATTACTACTGGAATCTCGACCTGGTCTACAGCAGGCTGGATGAAAAGATGACGAAGGCTTTCCACGACGTGTACGCGATGCACGAACGGCACAAGAGCAACCTGCGGGAAGCTGCCTACCTGGTATCCGTGAGCAGGGTGGCGGAAGCCTGCAAGCTCCGCGGCTGGGTGTGAGCGAGCGCGAGGGGCCGGTCGCTCTCAGCCCCGTAAAGGGCTATCGTCTCTTTCGCACCATTGCGCGGTATCCCGAGCTCCTGCCGCAGATGCGCAGCACGTTCCTGGACGTGCTGGCGGATCGCGGCATCACAACCCGTGAAGACCTCGCCGCGATGGCGGCAGAGCAGATGCGCGCGGATGGTGTGGAGGACAGCGACCCGAACCGGGCCGAGTACACCGATGCCCTCATCGACCTTTTCTTTGCCAACACGGTAAGCCCCGAAGAGGCGGAGAACTGGGTCAACCTGGTCCGCAAAAGGGACAAGTGCCAGGAGCTGGGCCGGGTGGTGTCCAGTGACAGCGCCTCCTCGGAGACGATCTGGCGCGCCCTGCGCGAGTTCTGCGACATTCCGAAGGGGGAGTTGTATATATCGCGCGAGGAAGCGGAAGGCATTCGTGTCTCCCTGCTCTCGCACTACATCTCCAGCCAGCTCCCCTTCATCGGCATTGCCAAGAACCACGTCACCATCCGTGACGTTGACGCTGTGCTGGGCCACACCATCGGACACGTGGCATATCCGGGCAAGCTCGGGGGCAAGGCTGCCGGCATGATCGTTGCCCAGAAAATCCTCCTGCCAATCCTGACGGAGCGGGACCCCGAGTTCGAAAAATACATCTCGGTTCCTGAAACCTGGTACGTCAGCTCCGGGGTGTTTTCGGATTTCATCGACCGAAACCATTTCTACGGCTTTCATACGCACAAGTACCGCGACAGGGAAGCAATCGATGAAGAGTTCAAGCGCGTCGGGGGGTTGTTCGAAAAGGCGTCTTTCCCGGCGGAAGTCCTGGACGAATTCCGGATGCTCATCCGGCAGATCGGTGAGCATCCGATCATCGTGCGTTCCTCCAGCTACCTGGAGGACAGCTTCGGCCTCGCCTTTTCGGGCAAGTACCAGTCGGTCTTTCTTGCCAATCTTGGCGACGAGGATGCGCGGCTGGCCGCCTTCCTCCAGGGTGTGAAGACCGTCCTTGCCAGCATGTACGGGCCCGATCCCATCATCTACCGCAGGGATCACGGTCTCCTGGACTACAACGAGCGCATGGCAATGATCGTCCAGAAAGTAGTGGGCCGCAGGTTCGGAGACTGGTTCTTCCCGCTGGCCGCCGGCGTCATGTACTCATCCAACACGTGGGCCTGGAACCAGAAGATCAGGAAAGCGGACGGACTGGTGCGGCTGGTGTTCGGGCTTGGCACGCGCGCGGTGGACAGGGTAGGGGGGGACTACCCCCGCATGGTCCCGCTGAGCCATGCCCTTCTTCGGCCCGAGGTCGCTCCCGAGCAGATCTACAAGTATTCCCAGAAGATGGTGGATGCCATCAACCTCCGCTCGGGGACTTTAGAAACCGTGGACTTCAGGACGCTCGCGGCCCAGACCGGGCACCCCGACCTGTTCATGGCAGTGTCCCTGGTGGAAAACGGGGAGATGCGCGCCCCGCTTTTCAAGACGCAGGAATTGCCGCCCTCGTCTCTTTGTCTCACTTTCGAGAACTTTCTTTCCAAGTCGGCCTTTGTGCCGGTTGCAAAAAAGCTGCTGGCCAGGGTCCAGGCCGCCTACGGAAGGCCCGTGGACATGGAGTTCGCCTGGGACGAGGAGAAACTGTATATCCTTCAGTGTCGTTCTCTTTCCCTGCGCAAGGAAGTGGATCGGGTGGTGATTCCAGCCGGCATGCCGGAGGAGGACACGCTTTTTGTCACTCACTCGGGGCTTTCCAGCGCCTCGATCCCCGACATCGAGTACGTCGTGTACGTGGATCCCCGCGCATACGACCGGCTGGACAGCGTGGAGAAGAAGCACAAGGTGGGGTGGGCCGTGGGGCAGATCAATCAGCGTCTGGCAGGGAAACGGTATGCCCTTCTCGGCCCCGGCAGGTGGGGGAGCAACGACATCAACCTCGGGGTGAAGGTCACCTATTCGGATATCAACAACACCCGTCTCCTGGTGGAAATCGCTTTTGCGCGGGACGGCTATACTCCCGAGGTCTCGTACGGCACGCATTTCTTCCAGGACCTCGTCGAGGCGGACATCGCCATGATGCCCCTGTATCCGGATACGCCGGGGAACATGCTGAGAGAGGAGCTTCTGCTCGACTCGGAAAACTCCATTGCCCGCATCGACCCCGGGTTGAAGGATCTTGCCGGTGTCATAAAGATCCTGCACGTGCCTTCGGTGAGAAAGGGACGATTCCTGCAGGTCTATCTCGACGGGGAAACCCAGATGGGCATGGGAGTGTTCGGGCCTGCAGCGCCGACCCCGCCGCACTAGGAGTCCGTAGGGCGGCAGGCGCGCGTGCGCGCCCTGGTCTCGGCTCTATCGCGCCCGGGCGAACACTGCGACTTCCCAGAAGCCGCTCAGGAACCTTCCGCGGCTCTCCAGCCCGCCTGCCCGCGCGCTGGCATCCAGCAGCGGACGCGGATGCACGAAGGTGCGGAACTCCGATCTCTGGGCCTTGCGCAGAAGATTCAGGCATCGATTCAGGAACCGCGTCAGCCAGGAATTCCGCGGATAGACCAGGGCCAGTATCTTCCGGGCTCGCCGCGCTGAAAGCTCCACGAGCGCCCGCGCATCGGTGTAGCAGCAGACGACCCTGTCCAGTGTGACGATGTCCGCGTCCTCGAGGCCGCCGCCAAGGTCCACGAAGTCGCCGTGGCGGTATGTCACGCGGGCGTTGAAGCCGCGACGCGCCGCTTCCTCCTCTGCCGCGGCCAGGTAGGCTGCAGAGGCATCAACGTCGACCGCCGAGCGGGCGCCCGCCGCCAGGAGCTCCGCCTGGACGGCCCCGACGCCGCCTCCGATGTCCAGGAGCGTGAGGCCCTCCACACCTTCAGCCACGATTTTTTCTACCATGAGGCGCGTGGTAGGGCGGGCGCCTTTCTGCTGAAAGCGCTTCAATTCCTTTGCGGCCAGCTTTTTGTCGAAGAGCTTTTCAATACCGATGCACTGGGGGCAGCTCATGGAGGCGGGGGACCGGCGGCGCCCGGCCCTGAGGGGCCGGGCATCCGTTTCAGCCGGCTATTTCTTGTCGGGCATCGAGACCATGCCGTCCCAGCTGTTCAGCACCTTTGCTTCCCGGGCTTCAGCCTCCGAGAACCAGTGCGCTGTGACGGTCTTGAGCTCTGTAAAGAACCGGACTGCGTCCGCACCCATGGTGTGCAGGTCTCCGAAGAACGAGTTCTTGTGACCGGTGAATCCGAAAATGCCCAGCGGCACGGGGATTCCGACGTTCACGCCCACCATGCCTCCGTGGCTCCTCTTGGAGAACTCCCGCGCATAGTATCCGTTCTGCGTGAAGATCACCGAGCCGTTGGCGAACTCGTTTGCGTTCATGAGCGCAAGGCCTTCCTCGAAGTCCTTCACGCGCTTCACGCACAGTACCGGCCCGAAGATCTCGCGGTCCCCGATGGTCATGCCCGGCTTGACATGGTCGAACAGGGTGGCCCCGAGGTAGAAGCCTTTCTCGTAGCCTTTGACGCACACCTTGCGGCCGTCCAGCACGAGCTTTGCCCCTTCATCGACGCCTTTCTGGATCCAGTTGATGACCGACTGCCGATGCTCGGCGTTGACAAGAGGGCCGAGCTGGCTGGTCTTGTCATATGCGGGACCGACCTTCAATTCGGACATCACCTTTGCCAGTACCGCCACCAGCTTGTCCGCAATGGCTTCCTCTACCACGACAACAGGCAGCGCCATGCAGCGCTCTCCTGCGCATCCGCATGCGGAGTTCACGATGCCCCGGGCTGTCCGCTCCAGCGCGGCGTCCTTGAGGACAAGGGCGTGATTTTTCGCTTCCGTCAGTGCCTGCACGCGCTTGCCGTTCGCCGCGGCCGTGGCATAGATGTGCTTGCCGACCGATGTAGAGCCGACGAAGCACACCCCTTTGATGTCGGGGTGCCGAAGAAGTATCTCCGCCTCGTTTCGCGAGCAGGTGACCAGGTTGATGACTCCCTTGGGCAGGCCGGCTTCTTCCCAGAGATCCATGATCCGGATAGCGGACTGGGGAACAAAGCTTGCCAGCTTCAGCACGAGGGTGTTCCCGGTGGCGATGCAGATGGGGGCAACCCATCCCATGGGAAGCATGGCCGGGAAGTTCCAGGGCACGATCCCGGCGAATACGCCGAGGGGCTCCATGTACTGGGTGGTGTCATAGCCGACAGTGGCGTTCATGATGGCCGGGCCCTTCATGAGGTGCGGGATCCCGCAGGCGAACTCCACCAGCTCTGTGACCTTGATGGCATCTCCCATGGCTTCGTCGAGGACCTTGCCGTGCTCCTTTGCAACCAGCAGGGTCAGCTCGTCCAGGTGCTTGTCCAGCAGGCTCTTCATGCGGAAGAGCACCTGCACGCGCTTGCTCGGCGGGGTCTCTGACCACGCGGGGAATGCGGCAGCAGCGGAGGCGATAGCCTCCTCCACCTCCGAGGCGGTGCACTGCGGTGCCTGTGCAATCACTTCTCCCGTGGACGGATCGAAACAATCCATATACTTAGCGGTTTTGGATTCCTTCCAACCGCCCGCGAAATACTTTAGTTTTGGGGCTGTCTGAGTCATATGGTCTCCTTGTTGGGGGTTACCACCACAGTATCACGAATCGGGACATCCGTCAATGCGTGTGGAGGCGCTGCCGTATCCCCTTCACACCAGGATTGGCCGCAGCATAATCAAAGGCGGTCTTTCCCTCGTTGGAGGTCAGCCTCCGGTCCGCCCCGGCAGCCAGGAGGGCCTGGAGGACGCGCGGGTTTGGGTTGAAGCGCGCCGCGAACATGAGTGCCGTCTTGCCTGCAGGGTCCTTGTCGTTTGCCCGCGCGCCTGCCAGCAGGAGCTGCATGGTCACCTGCTGCTGCGCGTTGAGCTGTGCAGCGAGCATCAGGGGTGAAGCGCCTTCAGCGTTGCGTTCGTTCACACGGGCGCCACTCTTCAACAATATCGAGAGAACAGCCGGGTTGGTGTTGGCTGCCGCCGCCATCACGGGCGTCTCCCCCTCATCGTCCCGCGCATTGACATCGGATCCGGCGGCGATGAGCACAGCCACGACCCCCGGTATGGAATTGGAGCCCGCAGCCAGGGCGAGCGCGGTATCGCCGTGCCGGTCCTTGTCCCGCACGCGCGCGCCCGCCTTCACGAGCATCGTGATCACCCGGGGACTCATGGTAAAGGAGGCCGCGCGCATAAGGGCTGTCTCCCCCCGCGCATCACGGGCGTTCACGTCGGCCGCCGCGGAAAGCGCCGCCTGGATCTCGGCCGGCGTGCCGTTGGCGGCGATGTCGAAGATATCCTGGGCAAAGAGGAGCACGGGGAATGAAAGGGCCATGAAGGTCAAAGCGATCTGTTTCATGCCGCCTCCTTCGAAGGCATCCCGCTAAAGCCGGCTATCCCTCCATCTCGACGACGACCTTGTCCACCTTGTCCAGGTCTTTCCGATAGAACGCGGCAGCGAGCAGGAACAGCACGCCGGCCAGTATGGAGGCCAGAGGGACCGCGAGCATCGCCGCACTCAGCCCGAACCTGTCCGAGACCACCCCCACGACAAAAGGCCCGGTTGAGCTGCCAAGGGCGTTCTGCACGATCACGCAGATAGCATAGGAGATGGCCCAGAGCCCCGGGTGCACGACATCCTGCGTGACCGCGGACGCGCCCGAAAGGTAGAGCAGCGTGCACATCGCCGCGATCGCCATGGCGATATATTGCGCCGTACCGGCGAATACTCCGAAGGCGAGCAGCCATAACGCCGCGCTGAGGAGCGTGGTGAGTCCCGCGAAAAGGGGGCGCGCGGAGGGCAGTTTCTTTCTCCACGCATCCACCAGGAATCCGCCCACCAGGGCGCCGACAATGGCCAGGAACATGATAGCGGATGCGATGAGTCCCGCCGGGCCGCCGGCGACGCCGTGGGTCCGCACGATGTAGGAGGGAAGCCAGGTCAGGTAGGCGCTGGTAAGAAACGTGTTCCCTGCAAAGGCGAGATAGGTCAGGAGAAGGGAGGGCGTGTGGAGGAAATCCTTGACGATCTCCCAGACGCGCATTTTCCGTGCCGCCCGACTTTCCGTGGCAGGCCGCTCCAGCTTCACCGTGCGATAGTCGCGGGCAAAGAAGAAGAACAGCACGCCGATGATGAAGCCGGGTATGGCCACGATCCCGAAGGCGTGCTTCCAGCCCCAGTGCGTGGCGATGACGCCGCCCAGGCCAATGCCGATGGCCGATCCCACGGGGATGGAGGCGTTCCACAGGCCGGTCATCCGCGAGCGATTTTCCATGGGATACATGGCGGAAATCATCGCGGTTCCGCCGGGCGCATATCCAGCCTCCCCGACACCGACACCAAGCCGCGTGAGAAGGAGCTGCGGGAAGGTTCTGATGGTCGCGGCAAGACCCGTCGCGATGCTCCAGAGCATCACCATGACGCCGACACTCCGCTTCCTGCTCCACCTGTCAACGAGGATGGAAACGGGAAACGTGAAGAAAACAATGGACAGATAAATCGCGGACGCAAGGGATCCCGCCTGGGTGTCGGTGATGCCGAGATCCTTCTTCAGGAAAGGAAGGAGGGAGGAGATGACTTCGCGGTCTATGTAGTCGAACATATAGAGGAGAAAAAGCCCGGCAAAAAGCCAGCCTGTCCCGCGAGGGGCGCGTGCTCCGACAAGGGCCGCGGGATCGACACCCGCGCGCTTTTTTCCACTGACCGCCATGCTCACACCCCCCTGACCCCTGGGATGCCTCACAATACCGAAGTGGAGGTGAAAATGCTACTCGCGGGACCCTGTTTCCCGCCGAACTCCCAACGCCGGATTGTCTCGCAAAGCGGGCGTGGAATCTGCTATAGTCCTGCTGAGAGAGCCGGCGTATGAAGCTGCCACTCACCAGGCCCCTCCGGGTCACCATAGAGATTGTACTCCTCGGCCTGCTGGTGCTCCTGTTTGTGCGCGTGCTCGATCTGCGCCGCCTCCAGGAGTACTTTTCCCTGATCACCCCCCAGGTACTCTCCGGGGTGCTCGCATTCCAGCTCAGCATCCTCCTCCTCCACACGGTCCAGTGGCGCCTTATCCTGCGCGAGGCGGGAATTGAGCGGGGGTTCTGGAAAACGTTTCGGGCGCGCATCAGCGGCTTTGCCTTTACCTACCTGACGCCGTCCATGATGTTCGGAGGAGAGCCGGTGCGGGCAACCCTCTACAAGGACGGGGCGATGAGTTACGAGATGCTCTATGCCAGCATCGCCCTGGACAAGTACGTGGAGCTGGTCACCAAGCTGCCCTGCATCACCATGGGAATCGCCTTCCTGATCATCCTGGTCCACCGGGGAATCCTGCTTATCGCGATTGCCTCCGCCCTCCTCCTGGTCTTTTTCGGCTTCTTCATCTTCCTCATGGGTAAACTGTTCACCAGCGAGCAGTTCATCCTCAGGTTTTTCACGCGTCTTTCGCGGCCCCTGGAGCGCCTCAATCCGAGGCTGCGGGAACGCATCATCCAGGTGATCAAGGAGTTCTCCACCAACCTGCATGCCATCATCCGCAGGAGGAGGATCTTCAACCTTGCCCTGCTCACGGGAATCGCGATTGCAGGCATAGAGGTCCTGCAGACCTGGTACATCCTGGGTGTCCTTGGCCAGGGGACCCTGGGGCAGAGTTTCGTCATTTTCGCCACGGTGCTTATCCAGCATGTCATTGCCATCCTGCCGGGCAACCTGGGAAGCATGGAGGCCACCCATCTTTTCATATTCAATGTCCTGGGCATCGGCTCTACGAGGAGCTTTGTCTACACGATCATCCTCCGGCTCGGGCAGTTGAGCATGGTCCTGCTGGGTATATTGAACATCCTGGCACGCCGCATAGAAAAGATCCGGGCACGGAGGGTTGACCGCCTGCGCCTGGACGCATAGGGTCAGCAGTTCCTGCATAAAATTTCAAGATTTTTCTTGCTTTTCAGAGAATATCAATTATCATGGGGCAACTCCAATCTTCGGTACGCCTGGAGCGGGAGCCAATTGCACGCCGTGAGTGCGTGTGGTGAGTTCATTTATCCTGGAAGGAGGACTATTCATGGCGGAACAGATGTATGAGCTGCAACGTGACGTCTCGCAGAATCACAGGCTCTACAACAAGGACCTGGCGCCCATTGAGATCAAACGGCGCAAGTGGGGGACGTACAATTTTGCTGCGCTCTGGATCGGCATGGCGCATTGCGTGCCCACGTACCTGCTGGCAGGGGGGCTGATCGCCCTTGGCATGGACTGGAAACAGGCCCTGTTCACCATCACCCTGGGTAACCTGATCGTCCTGGTCCCGATGCTCCTGAATGCACATCCCGGCACGAAGTACGGGATTCCATTTCCCGTCTTTGCCCGCGCCTCGTTCGGCGTCTTCGGCGCAAACATTCCCGCTCTTCTGCGCGCCATCGTGGCCTGCGGATGGTTCGGGATCAACACCTACATCGGCTCGCTTGCCATCGACATCTTCTTCGGCAAGCTGTTCCCCGGGTGGAGCTCCATCGGCGGTACGCTGACCTTCGCCTTCGGGATGACGGTGCATGGGGCCATCGCATTCATGATCTTCTGGATCTTCCAGATCTACATCATTCTGCGCGGCATGGACGCAGTGCGTATCTTCGAGAACTGGGCAGCACCTTTTGTCATTCTTCTCGGACTTGCCCTGGTCATATGGATGATCACGGCGGCAAAGGGCTTTGGTCCTCTTCTTGCACAGCCCAGCAAGTTCCACAGCTTCGGTGAGTACTTCAAGGTCTTCATTCCTGCCCTCACCGGCATGGTCGGGTTCTGGGCCACTCTATCTCTGAACATCCCCGACTTCACCCGGTTCGGCAAAGGCCAGAAGGAGCAGATGATCGGACAGGCCATCGGCCTTCCCCCGACCATGCTCGTGTTCTCCGCATTCGGCGTCATCATCACATCCGCATCGGCCATCGTGTTCGGTGAGTCCATCTGGGACCCGGCGGTGCTGCTGGGCAAGTTCAGCAACCCCATCACGCTGGTCCTGGCGCTTGTCGGTCTCGTGGTCGCCTCTCTCTCGGTGAACATTGCCGCCAACACGGTGTCTCCGGCGAACGACTTCTCCAATACCATTCCCAAGCTCATCAGCTTCAGGACGGGCGGAGTAATCACGGGTATAATCGGAATCCTGATCATGCCCTGGAGACTGCTTGCGGATCCGAGCGGATACATCTTCGGATGGCTGGGGACGTACTCCGGCTTCCTGGGACCCATCGCGGGCGTTCTGATCGCGGACTACTGGGTCATCAGGAGGACGCGGCTCAACCTGGATGACCTGTATACGGAAAAGGGGACGTACTGGTTCTCGGGCGGCTTCAACGTCAAGGCAATCATCTCGCTGGTTGTCGGTGTCGTCGTCGCCCTGATCGGGCTCGTCGTGCACCCGCTGCGCTTCCTCTTCGACTATGCGTGGTTCGTCGGATTTGCGGCCGCTTTCCTGGTCCACTGGGCCTTGATGGCGGGCACTGTCGCGGCCCCTGCGGCGCGCGCAAAGCCTGCCTGAAACAAAGGCAATTGAAAAAAGGCGCCGGGTATCCCCGGCGCCTTTTTTTGTGTCTCGACTGCCGGCGCGATTGCAAAGGCAGGTGACACCGGTATACGGTGTCTCCAACCATGATACCTGGACTGCTCGCCATCGCTGCCGCGGTGGCTCTCCTTCCCCTGCTTGTCAGGAAAATCGGAGAAAATCTCGAGCCTTTTCTGTTTGTCATGGGAGCAGCGGCGGTGACCGTGACCTCGCAGTGGAGCGTCCCGCTCCTGCGTGAAGCGCTCACGGGACCCATCAAGATAACGGCTGCTGTGCTTGCGGCAGGCGTCGTGTTTCACTTCATCCAGGAACCCCTGGAAAGAGGGATGACACGGCTGCGGGCGCGCGCGGGGCCGAAGTTCCTGGTCTGTGCGATTGTCGCCCTGGTGGGCCTCTGTGCGAGCTTTCTGACCGCGATCATCGCCTCACTGATCATGGTGGAGATGGTCAGCCGGCTCAAGCTCGATCAGAAGGCGGAGATACGCGTGGTGGTGCTCGCGTGTTTCTCCATCGGCCTGGGGGCTGCGCTCACTCCCTTCGGCGAACCTCTTGCCGCTGTGGCGGTGGCCAAGCTGGCGGGCGAGCCCTACCGCGCCGGCACCTGGTTTCTTCTGCGGAATCTCTGGATGTACGTGATTCCCGGCATCGCTGTCGTCAGCGGCGCAAGTATCCTTCTCCTGGGCAGGTCGGGCGCTGCGGAAAGCCCTGTGCCCCGCGAGCAGAGAGAGACGATCCTGGGAGCGATCATCCGCACCGTCAAGGTCTACGTCTTTGTCGTGGGGCTCATATTCCTTGGCGCAGGATTCACTCCGCTCATCGAGCGGTTCATTGGGTCGATTTCCTACCTGGTACTTTTCTGGGTGAACATCACGTCAGCCGTCCTGGACAATGCCACACTGGCTGCTGCGGAGATCGTCCCCTCCATGCAGATGCATCAGATCGTGGCTGCCCTCATGGGCCTCCTGATTGCGGGGGGCATGCTCGTGCCCGGCAACATTCCCAACATCATCGCGGCGGGCAAGCTGAAGATCGAGAGCCGTGAATGGGCCAGGGTCGGAGTGCCGGTCGGGATGGCCATGATGCTCGTGATGTTCGTGATCCTGGTCGTAAAGGGGTAGCGGGGTCCCCCAGGGCTCCCGCCGTTTCGCGCCTTCGGCGCTTCAACGGAATGTCGCCAGGAGCGATCGCGCTGCCGCCCTGGGGCCCTTTCGCGCGGCCCCCAGGCCGGCAGCCGCGCAATTCCGCCAGGAGCGGAAGGCGCGGCGAGAGGCTTCGGCCGCGCTATGGAAGCTGTTGTCCAATTTCCCCGTACAGCTCGGGGCGGCGGTCACGGAAGAACTGCCAGCCGTCGCGCACTTCCCGGATCTGGTCCATGTCCAGGTCAGCCACCACGACTTCGTCCTTGTCCTCTGAGCCTTTCACCAGGATTTTTCCGCGGGGATCCACGAAGTAGCTGGAGCCGTAGAACTTGCCGAACTCCCAGGGCTTTTCAAGGCCTACCCTGTTGTTCGCCCCGATAAAGACCCCGTTGGCAACAGCCTGCGCCGGCTGTTCCAGCTCCCAGAGGTACTTCGACTTGCCTTCAGTCGTGGCGGATGGGTTGAAGAGTATCTCCGCTCCCTTGAGAGCGAGGATGCGCGCGCACTCGGGGAAGTGGCGGTCGTAGCAGATGTAGATCCCGATCCTGGCGTACGCGGTCTGGAAAACAGGGAACGGGATCGTGCCGGGCTTGAAGTAGAACTTCTCCCAGAAGGCCGGGTAAGTATGGGGAATGTGGACCTTCCGCATCTTGCCCAGGTACTTCCCATCCGCGTCGAGCACTGCCGCGGTATTGTAATACACGCCTTCCTGCTCCATCTCGTAGACCGGCAGGATCATCACCATCCTGTATTTCTTTGCCAGCGGCGCCATCCGCTCCGTGATGGGTCCCGGCACTGGTTCAGCCGTCTTGTACCACTTGATGTCCTGCTCCGCCGGGAAGTACGGGCCGTGGAAGATCTCCTGCAGGCACAGGACCTGGACGCCCTTCTTGCCCGCCTCTTCGATGAGGGGCACGTGCTTCTGGATCATCTTCTCTTTGATTTCCTGGAGGGAGCCTTCATGTGTGGGGTTGGAGGCCTGGATCAGGCCGCAGCGGATCACTCGTGGCATGTGTGTCTCCTTTGGCTGATTATAGGGCGAACGGGAAAAATCCGTCAAATCCTTTTTCAATCGAAATTTATTTTTGTTTACAAATGGAGCAACTGGACCTATAATGCGTGAGTTCGCCGCGGCAAACCGTCGCGGCCTGATCCCCCTGCGGCATGCGCAGCAGGCCGGATCACAGCAGGCGGGATCGTATAGTGTCCCGGCGGACGGGAATCCAATTTTCAAGAAGCGCAGTCGTTCACGCTTGCCGGCAAGGGGAGAAATCCCTTGAAACCGGCAGACGCCAATACTTTTTTCAAGGAGGCTCTGCAGTGATCCAGCTTGAGCACTTCCATGAGATGGAGAAAGGATTCGACCTGTCGCAGGCAATGGCAGAGGCTGATCGCTGCCTCCTGTGCCACGATGCTCCCTGCTCCAAAGGATGTCCCGCGGAGACCGATCCCGGCACATTTATCCGCAAGCTGCGTCTGCGCAACGTCACGGGCGCCATCCGCACCGTGAAATCGAACAACGCCCTCGGCGGAGCGTGCGGCGTGCTCTGTCCCACACCCCGGCTGTGTGAGAAAGAGTGCAGCGCCACCGGCATCGGAAGACCCATAGAGATCGGCAGGATCCAGCGCGCGCTGATCGAGCATGGATGGAAAACCGGATTCAAGGCGTTTGAAAAGCCCGCTCCACGGCAGGAAAAGATCGCCGTGGTGGGGTCGGGGCCTGCAGGCCTTTCCTGTGCGGCGGAGCTCGCCAAGTCTGGTTTCCAGGTGACCGTGTTCGAAGAGCGTGGGGAGCCGGGAGGCGTCATCCGCTACGGTGTGCCCTCGTACCGGTTCGACAAGGACTTCCTGGCGCACGAGCTTGCGGACCTGGAGTTCCTCGGCGTCAAGTTCGTCTGCAACACCCGGATAGACGGAGCCAGGGGGGCGGAGAAACTGCTCAAGGACGGCTTCAAGGCCGCTTTCATTGCTCCGGGCCTCTGGGGAGCCGAACGCATCCCGGGAGGGGACAAGGTGACGGGCGTCCTCACCTCAGTCGAGTTTCTTTCCATGGTGCGGGAAGAGGCGTATGACAAGCTGTCACGGCTGGTGGAAGGCAAGATCGTGGCAGTCATAGGCGGTGGAAGTGTTGCCATGGACTGCGTGGAGTCCGCCGTGAAGCTGGGCGCCAGGGACGCGTACCTCGTGTATCGCCGCTCCTTTGCCCAGATGCCCGCGGAGGAAGGGGAGCGTCTTGACGCACTGCGTGAAGGCGTTCATTTCCTGCTGCTCAACCAGCCCAAGGAGTACCTGGCAGACGGCCAGGGCAGGCTGAAAGGCCTGGCCCTGGTGCGGACCCGCCTGGGAGAGCCGGACGCCTCCGGGCGCCGCGCTCCGCTGGAGATCACGGGCTCCGAATGGACCCTCGAGGCCCAGGTAGCCATCGAGGCCATCGGCAATCGCCCTGACCCGGCGGACTGGTCGGGGATGGTCGCGGTGGACCGCAAAGGATTGATCGTCGCCGATGAGAAGACCAGGAAGACCTCCGCAAAGGCTGCCTTTGCCGGCGGTGACATAGTCCGGGGCCCTGCCCTGGTTGTTGATGCGGTGCAGGACGGCAAGCTGGCCGCGCGGGCAATCCGCGAAGTCCTGAGCTGAAGGAGGAAAGCCATGGAGAACAATCACAAGACAGACCTTTCCGTTAGTCTCTGCGGCGTGAGATTCAGGAATCCGTTCCTGCTGTCCTCCTCGCCGGTGTCCAACAGCGCGGAGATGGTGGAAAGGGCGTATGAGCACGGCTGGGCCGGGGTATGCTACAAGACCCTGAACTCCGACCGCATTCCGATCATCCATCCCTCTCCCCGCATGAGCCCCTACCACTACGAGGAAAAGCATGACGTGGGGCTGCAGAACGTGGAGCAGATATCCGACCGTCCGCTCAAGGACAACCTGGCGGATTTCCTCTACCTGAAAAAGAAGTATCCCGACCGACCCATCATTTCGAGCATCATGGGCTTTTCCAATGACGAGTGGGCCTACCTTGCAAAGGCGAGCGAGGATCACGGGGCGGACATGCTCGAGCTGAACTTCTCCTGCCCCCACATGACCGTGGAGGGCTCGGGGCACAAGGTGGGGCAGGCGTTCCACCTTCTTGAAAAGTTTACTGCCACGGTGAAGAAGGCGGTGAAGATTCCCGTGCTTGCCAAGATGACGCCGAACATCACCGACATGACCGAGCCTGCCCTCTTTGCAAAGAAGGGCGGGGCGGACGGGATCTCGGCAGTGAATACATTCCGGGCGATATCAGGCATCGGCCTGGATGACCTTGTCCCCCGACCCAATGTATTCGGCATCGGCGCAATGAGCGGTTACTCGGGGGCGGCGATAAAGCCCATCGCCCTGCACTTCATTGCGGAAATGGCGCAGTGCAAAGAGCTCGACCTGCCACTCTCTGCCATGGGCGGCATCGAAACCTGGGTGGACGCCCTGGAATACCTTTTGGTGGGAGCCACGACGCTCCAGGTGACCACGGGAATCATCCACTACGGATACCGGATCGTGGAAGACATGATCGAAGGGATCACCGACTACATGGTGTCCCGCGGCATCACGAGCATGGCTGACCTGATCGGGAAGTCTCTGCCGCACCTGCAGACCACGGATCACTTCGATCTGAAGCGGCAGGGCGTG
>CAYTGX010000017.1:38230-65201 GCA_964437385.1 uncultured Spirochaetaceae bacterium | reverse complement strand
GCTGAGCCGGCCGCCGCGGTCGCGTGGGGCTGGCACTCCACCGGGTCAGCCCCCCGCCCTTGCGCGCCCGGCCCTTCTCCTTGCGCGCCCGGCCTCGTTTGGTTATCTTCTCTCTCGATGGCCGACACGAACCACTCCAGCCTGAGCCTTCACAAGCCGCGGCTTGTGAACCGCATTTTCTATCGGCTCATGACAGGCCTCCTGCGGGGGTTCATTACACGTTTTTTCCAGCTGCACCCGGTGGACGTGGGAACCGTTCCCCATTCGGGTTCCGGCATCATCCTTGCCAACCACCTGACGCTCTTCGATCCTATCTGGCTGTACGCCCTGCTGCGGAGACCGGTCTATTTCGCGGCCACCGAGGACCTCTTCCGCAAGCGCGCGCTGGGAATGCTCATCCGCTGGTTCGGTGCATTTCCCAAGCGCAAGGCCGCATCCGATCTTGCCGCCCTGCGTTCGATATTCACGATCTCGGAAAAAGGCGGCCTCATCGGTGTCTTTCCCGAAGGGGTGCGCACCTGGGACGGGAGTAATCAGCCCCTGTACTACGGCATCGCCAAGCTCATCAAAAAGCTCGCGGTACCGGTCTACGTCTGCAGATTCGAGGGTGCGTACCTCGCCTACCCGCGCTGGGCCCGCAAGGTCAGACGCGTTCCCGTACGCTGCGTGTTCTCCCGGCTGTACGAGCCTGCGGATATTCCCCGCAATGATGACCGGATCCTTTCCGATATTGCCGCGGCGATAAGGACGAACGACTTCGACCTCCCGGTGGACGGGTCCCGCAACCACCAGAAGGGGCTGGCCGTCAATGTCACGCGCGTGCTGTATCGATGCCCGAGCTGCGGCACGCAGGAAGGGCTGAAGCTCGTGCGGCCATTCAGCACGAACATGGTGGAATGTTCGAGCTGCTTCTCCGCCTGGGTGATCGACGTGGGCTGCCGTCTCGCCCTTGCGGACGAGAATGGCAAGGCGGAGGGGGGCTGGAGACCCCTGCCCGAATACTACGAGAGGCTGCGCCATATGCCCTTGAGCCCCATTCGCAGTGAAGTGCGTCTCGGGCTTGCCCCTGATGAGCAGATCTACCTGATATCGCGGCCGCGTTTCCTTTTCACCCAGGAGAAGTTCCCCAACCTCCGCGTGTTCGCCTTTGGACGGGCGTTCCTGACGAGCCGCAGGCTGCTCTTCCGCTCGCGCATCGGCATCCCCCTGGCTGCGCCTCTGCGCGCGATTGCCGCGCTGTCCGTGGACCCCGGAGACAAGCTGCATTTCACCTGGGACGGCAAGCTCTACCGCATCCCTTTCCGCAACGAAAGCGCTTTGAAGTGGTTCGACACGATCCACAGGCTGCAGGAAGAGGAAAAAAGCCGGAAGGCCGTCGGGTGAGCCTGTCTCCGTTCGGCCGGCTCGTGCTTTCACGCGCGAGCGTGCGCCACTACGAAGAGCGCGACATCCCCGATGCGGACATACTGGCCATGGTGGAAGCGGCCCGCCGGGCGCCCTCTGCGGAGAACGCCCAGCCGTGGAGATTTGTCGCGGTGAAAAGCCCCGCGGCACGGGAGGCCCTTTCCCGCGCCAGTTTCTCCGGGATCTTTTCCCCCACGCGGTTCGCTGCCCGGGCCCCCCTGATCGTCGCGCTCTGCGCGGAAAGAACGGGCCTCATCGAGGCGGGGAAGTCGATCAAGGATCGGGCGATGTACCAGCTGGACTGCGGCATCGCGGGGGAGCATCTGGTCCTGCAGGCCGCGGAGCTCGGTCTGGGAACGTGCTGGATCGGCTGGTTCAACCGCCGCGCTGCGCGCAGGGCGCTCGGAGTGCCGTGGCATGTACAGGTGGTGTCCCTGATCGCGGTGGGTTATCCGCGGGCGGATGCAGCACCGCAGCGGAGGGCTCGCAACCCCCTTTCCTCGATGCTGTGGCTGGACTCATGGGGGAAGAGCTTTCCGGGTGCGGAGTCCTACGGAGAGGAGAAGTAGCTGACGGTATTTCCGTCGGGATCCGCGCCGGTTTCAGGATTGAGCCTGTCCAGCATCCTGCGGCCGTCCGTGAAGAAGTAGTACCAGTGGTCTCCCGCGGGAACGCGCAGGGTGATGCGATAGATCCCCGGGGATGATTCCGCCAGGGCGTCGACAAAAGGATCCCAGAAGTTGAAATCCCCCGCAATGCAGACGCGCCTGCCGGGCGTCCCGCGGAAAATGAAGGTGACTCCGCCGCCGGATTCCCTGCGCGGGTTGAATATCAGCCGAAGCGGCTCTTTCTCAAGCATGAATACGGAAACCTCGTTTCCCAGGGCGTCGGCTTCGATTGTCGGGTTGGTCGGGTCCGCCATCCACAGCCCGTCCACGACGATCTTGTAGCGGATCTGCCGCAGGCCTTCCGGCACCGGGTAGTCAAGCACGAAGACGCCGTTTTCGTTCACCGCGTAGGGATGAAGGACTTTCCAGTTCTCGTGCTCGAACCGCGCGCCCACGAACCGGGTCCGCATCACCGGCTTGAGGGTGAGGAGAAGAACATCCTCCACCATGCGCGGCGCCTGGGCTGCGGCCAGGGACCTCACGGCGATATCCAGCGTCTGGGGGTTTACGCCGAAAGCGAGGCCGGCGCAGAAGAACATGCACACGCAGAGGGCGCACCGGAAAGGGGAGACACCTTTCGTGCGAAGGGGTTTTACCCGGAACAGGTCCTGAGTCGTCGATTCTTTGCGCGTACGGTCGCTCTTCACTGTGGACGTCCTGGTGCTTTTGCTTATAATAGGTTTCGGCTGGAATGACAGGACGCTTGAGTCATGGTGCGTGCCTGTCCTACCGACATTTGATGCAGGAGAGGCATGCCGCGCCCGGAGGACATCGAAAAGTTTACCCAGGTGCTCAATTCCCTCGGCGATGAGCCCGCAATACTCGAGGCCAGGTCGGAAACCATAGAACAGGTTTCGGCCGCCGGGGAGGAAGCCCAGGAGCCCGAGGGCGAGCCGCTCGATTCTCTTCCCCTCGATTCCCTGTCATTTGACGAACAGGAGTCTCCCGGCGATCAAGCCGGTCCGGAGCCCGAAACTCCACCGGGTACCGTGGAAGAAGAGGCGGGGCTCCAGGACGTACTCGGCGGCCTTTCCGAGCTGACCGGGGAGCCGGAACCGGGCGCCAGCTCGACGCAGGAGCCGGCGCCTGAAGAGCCGGCGGCAGGAGCCGGCGATGCACTGGACTTTGCATCGCTATTCGCGGAAGAGGCGGAACCGAACCCAATCGAAGATCTGGAAACACCGGCTCCCGGGGAGACGCCGTCCTCTGCCCCGGTTCCCGAAGAAGACGCATTCACTTTTCCAGAAGGCGAGCCCGAGGGGCTGCAATCCGATCTTTCCCAGATGGAGATCGTTCCAGAGGATACAGAAGCGCCCGCGCTGCCCGGTGAGCCAGCGGGCGGGGCCGCCGCTTCCGAGCCGGGCGCCGAGTCACTCGAAGACTTCGGCGCGTTCTCGCTGGACACGCCCGAGACCGCAACCCCTGAAGGCCTTCAGCCCGGTGAGCCTGCCGAGTCCGCCGAGACACCGGGTGAAAGCTTTGACCTTCCCAATCTCGACGACCTGAGCTTTGGCGAGCCGGCGGCAGAGCCCGCCTCCGCCGCCGGGCCGTCATTCGAAGTGCCCGAGTCCATAGAGCCGCCCGAGCCGACATTCGACGTTCCGGAGCCGGAGGGGCTCTCTGATATCCCCTCCACGGGAGGGTTCGACCTCGATACTGCAACGGGATTCGAAGCCGCCCCTGGCGATATTTCAGAAACGCCCGAGCCCGGAGCAGAGGCGTTCGAGGCATCGACGTACCCGGCGGATTCTGCGCCGCCTTCCGCTGAGGCTCCGGAGGGAGAAGCCGAGCAGCGGGGCATGGAAAGCCTCGGGGAGGAAAGTCTCGGAGACCTGAATCTCGACGAGTTCAGTCTCCCCGAGTCTGCCGAGCAGTTCGGAGCGCCCGGTCTTGCGCCGGTCGCGCCGGTTGCACCCCCGCGTGAGGCGCCCGCTCGCCAGGCCCCGAAGCCGAGACCTTCGGCGCGGCCCGCTGCCGCGCCCCCGGAGCTCCCCGGCGCCGAAGGTGAAATCGAGCTTTCGCCTGAGCAGTTCGCGCGGCTGAAGAAAGCCCTCGAATCCCTTCCGCGGAATCTGAAGGTCGCGGTGCAGGATCTCATTGGCGAGGGCAAGGCGGTGGGAGCCGATCTCTCGAAGCTCATTTCCCTGCTGCTGGGGAACGCGAGCGCGCAGGAGGTCGCCACGCTCGCCGGACGCATTTCTGGAAAGCGGATCCGGATCCCCGCAGGGTACGAAAAAAAGACGGGGGTCGCGTTCGAAGCCGAACAGCGCACCTTCGCCTATGCCTTCCGGGAGAACATCCTCCCTCTGGTTCGGGTTGTCGTGCTGACGGTCCTTGTCGGCGGTGTGCTCGGCTTTTTCGGGTACAGCTACATCTACAAGCCCCTCTACGCGTTCTCGAACTACCGGGCAGGCTACATGCAGATTGCGAATGACAGGTTCACCCTTGCCAACGAAAGATTCGCGCGCGCGGTATCTGTCTGGCCGATGAAAGGCTGGTTCTATCGCTATGCGGAAGGCTTTGCCGACAAGCGGCAGTACGTTCTGGCAGAAGAGAAATATGATGACCTCCTGCGCAGGTTCGGTGACGATCGGAAGGGCATACTGGACTATGCGCGAATGGAGTCCACCCGGCTCGCTGACTATGAAAAGGCCGACACGCTGCTGAAACGCCTCCTGGACCGCACGATGTACGACTACGACGCACTGCTCGCCACGGGCGACAACGACATGGAATGGGGCGGGAAGGTGCCAGCGAAGCTTGATGAGGCGAGGCTCTCGTACGCCACCCTGATCGAGAAGTACGGGGTCAAGGACGACCTGCTCTTCCGCATGCTGCGGTACTTCATCCGCAAGGACATGGGGGAAGAGGTGGAGAGGCTCCGCGTCTACTATGCCTCCCGTCCCGAGGTCAAAGTCGACCCCGAGGCATTCGCGGAGCTCGGCGGATACCTGGTGGATCACCGCCGCCTGGACTTCGCGCAGGAAGTGCTCTTCCGGGCAGACAAGGTAAAGCCTGGTCTTGCCGAGGTCCACTACAATCTCGCGCGATACTACAGGATCGTGAAGAGCACAGCCGACGAGAAGCTGGCTCTGGACGCAGTGATACGGAATCTGAAAAACACGGATCCCCTCACGGTCAAGAGACTGTCCATCGAGATCGACACGTACACGCGGAGGGGAGAGCTCTATTACCGGAGCGGCGAGCTCATTGCCGCGGAGAAAGACCTGCAGACGGCCGTCAGCCTGGTGGAGCAGAACCAGAAAATGAAGCTCATCGGGAAAGAAAGGCTTTTCGGCCGTCCCTACGCGGCCCTCGGCGACCTTTATTACTATGTCCAGGGTGATCTGGCGAACGCAAGCGTCCAGTATCAGAACGCGATGGCAAACCAGCTCACCGATCCGGGGCTGAGCTACAAAATTGGTTTCATCCAGTACACCGGGCACGACTACAAGAGCGCCCTGGCAAGCTTTGCCTCCACGGAAGATCAGTCAGCCTACCCCAGCGGCAGCGACGAAATCATGTCCGGCGCGCCCGGTGAAACGGCCCCAGCCGTGGAGAACGCTCCGGCAGGCGCAGCGTCACCGGCAGTACCTGCAGCACCGGCAGTACCTGCGGCGCCCGCGCCGACTGCTGCCCGGGTGCCCTTGAACCTGCTGTTTGCGCTGGGAAACTGCTTCTTCCAGCGGGGCGACTACTTCGCCGCGCAAGGGTACTTCCTCGGACTGCTGGACAGGTTGGAATTAAAAAAGGCTTCTATCGGCAACCTTCTGCCGCTGGAGGTGCCGGAGCACCGCGCGCTGATGGACAACCTCGTGAAAGTGAACAACAACCTCGGCGTGACGATGATCAGGCTCGCTGAGCGGACGGGCGACAGGAGAAAAAGGTCGGAAGCCCTTGTCTATCTCACCGCGGCCGCACAGATCGCGGACTCACTGGGCCGCGCGCCGGACACGGTCGTACGCGGTGAAACGAGAAGCCTGCCTGCCCTCAATATGAGAGGTATTCTCTACCCTACCAGCAACTTTGTTCTGCAGATCTTCCAGGACCTCCCCAAGGACCTCATAGCGCCAAGCCTGTGACCGCCCCTTCGGGCGGTACGCGTCAGGGCCTGGGGGCAGCCAGAATTGCGGGAAACATCCACCCGTAAGCATCTGGAAGCGCGCCGTATTGGATCCCCTTCAGGGTTTTCAAGAGCGCGCGTGTCACGTCGCCGGTCTTTCGGCCCGCGAATACCGCCTCTTTCCCATCGTGGGTGATGGACTCGATCGGAGTGATGCCCGCCGCGGTGCCCGACACGAAGCACTCCTTTGCGTTGGAAAAGGCATCCTTCACTGACACGGGCCGCTCTTCGGTCGATATCCCCTTTTCATGCGCGAGGATCAGAATGCTCTTGCGCGTGATGCCGGGGAGAATCGTGTCCTCCAACCGGGGAGTCACGAGGGTGCCGTCCTTCATGACAAAGAAGATATTGCAGGAAGAGCCTTCCTCGAAATAGGCGTGCTCACGTGCATCGAGAAAAACGGCCTCCATGAACCCTGCAAGCTCTGCTTCCTTCTTTGCAAGGGCGCTGGTGACGTAGTTGGAGTCCGCCTTGATCCACCCTGTGCCGCCGGGGGTGGCGCGGACTCGCCTCGTCGTCACAGCCTTTGTATTGCCGGGCTTGAAATACGAGCCAACCGGCGTGGTGATCATGATCACCCACGGACTCCTGCTGATCCCCACACCGATCCCCGGCTCGGCGCAGGTGAAAGGACGGACGTAGACGGCGCTGCCCTGCACGAAATCAGCAGCAGCCCACCCGGGGTCATATGACGGGGCGAACCCGATGCACTTGTTCCTGCCCACCAGCGTGCGCACGGCAGTCAAAAACGTGTCGGGAGGGAATCCGGGCATCAGGAGCCCCTTCATGGATGCCTCCATGCGCTTCCCGTTTTCATCCGGTCGGAACAGTTTCAGGGAGCCGTCAAGCTGGGGGAAGGCCTTCAAGCCCTCGAAACACCCCATTCCGTACTGGCTCGTGTAGTTGACGAGGGGGAGGTCCGCGAAATTGTTACGCCTCAAGAGCAGCTCGGCCTTCTCCGAAGGGGGCATCGCCGCCTCCTCGCTCGGGGTGAGGTGCGGCTTCTCGACATATTCCTCCGTCCAGCCGCCGTCCTCGTGGAACTTGGCACGGTAGACCCACGGGTCGATCTCCAGACTGAATCCCATCGCCATCACGGTCCTCCTGGTCCAGTATAGCAGGAAGCGCGGCCACGGTACACCGTGGCTTTTTGGGCGGCCACTCCACCGTGGCTTTTTGGGCGGCCAACGCGCCTGATTTTTCACTGGAGATTATCTGGTGGATATGTCGATCATAAGAGCGACCATGGAGCACACGCGGGACCACATCATTTTCTTCATGGCGCAGAAGATGTACTTCCTCGAACGGGAGGGAAGTCGGGAGATCTTCAATCGCCTGGTCGAACATTTCGAGCAGATCAACCTCGACGGGCTCCTCGAATACCTTACCCGCTACTATGCGCTGGACGTCGAAAGAGAGCTGGATGATTTCTACCTGGCCGAGGGCGAGCTGGTGTTCATCTCCCGCAGAAAGGACCTCCGGTTCAAGCACGTGTACCGCGACGGGCACCTGCGCCTGGTCGGCATAGAGGACGGCTGATTGCAGTCAGCGGACGGCAGCGGTGCTCCACCGGCCCCCGGCTCCTACGCCGGCTCTTCCCGCCTGCTCTTCTTGTCCAGGATCGCCACGATTTCATCCCGAAAACCCGTTGCCATGGCGAGTGAGCACGCATCCAGATCGTACTGCAGGGCCTGTTTGCAGATCCTGCGATAGACCTTGAGCTCCTCCTCGATCAGCTTCAACACGGCCTGACGTCCGTCATAGAGGCGCACGAGGACCTCGCGCGTCTTGTACTTTTCGTCCCGCGCGTGCGCGAGCGTGGACCGTATGCGCGCCACCTCGCGCGCCTGGCCGGCCAGCAGCGGCGCCAGCTCTTTCAGGGGCAGCAGTGACCAGGTGAACTCGCCGCGGCTCCCCTTATCCGCGTCCGCCTGCTCCTGCAGGATGGTGGCGTAGTGACGCTTGATGCTGCCGATTATCTCCTCGAATGTCTGGGCGAAATTGGTCAGAAAGGACTTGCGCATCTCAGGCTTGATGGTGGGCACGAGCGCGCGCATCTTCTTGTTCTCCGCGTTGTAGCGCTGCACCTGCATGAGGATGTTCTTGATGGCCGCATGGGAGCGCAGAGCGGGGTTTCTCTTGATCCGCGCATTCACGTCGGCGAGGATAGCCCCGACCTGCATCGACTCCACCCCGAAGCTGCGTTTGGCATCCGGTTCACGGCTGAGGGGAAGCACCTCCGTGCAGAGCAGACGCTGGAGGAGTATGGCGAGGAGGAGCACGGCGAGGGACTTCTCGTGCGTGGTCATTTCCTGTCCCGCAAGTGACTTGTAGCGGGCGGTTTCCAGGGCGACAAGGACCGGCATGAGGAGCGTGCGCTTGAATTCGACGATTCCCTGCTCCACGGAATGCCGAAGCGTGTCCGCCGCCCCCTTGAGCTCGTGCGACGGGATATCCAGCGTGTCGATCAGCGCATGGAGATCGTTCGATTTGCCCTTGAGCTCGATCCAATCTCCGCTGATTCTTAAATCCAGCTCCGCCATGGGGTAAATGATTGTATGCGATTTTTCCCGCCAGATCAACCGAAGGGAGATTTTCAAGAATGAAGCAGCGGGACCGCTGCCCCGTATTTGAGAGACGAGGAGGAATGCATGAACAATCTCAACTCCATTCTCATTGAGGGCAACCTGGTGCGGGACCCCGAGCTCTCCTACACGCCGAAGGGAACGGCCGTCTGCAAATTCTCGGTCGCCTCCAATCGCTTCTTCAAGCACGAAGAAGAAATGCAGAAGGAGGTCTCCTTCTTCGACGTCTCCACCTGGGCCCGCCTTGCCGAGGTGTGCGGGGAGTATCTCAAGAAAGGCCGGGGCGTCAGGGTTGTAGGCAGGCTCAAGCAGGATCGCTGGACGGACCCGGACGGCAAACCGCACTCGCGGGTGGAGATCGTTGCCGAGCACGTGGAGTTCAGGCCGCAGCTGAAGAAGCAGGACGGGGACCCGGCCGCGGAAGGGGAGAAGACCGAGGAGCCTGCCACTGAGGAGCAGGTCCAGGAGGAGGGCGCGCTCAAGGAGGCGGCGAGCTTCTGAATGCTGATGGGCGGCCTCTTCGCACGGAGGGGCCGCACTCCCTTCCCTCCTTCGACTGCCTCATGGCAGACGTCAGTACCCCCTCCCCGACCGAGCCACATCATCCTGACCAAGGTCGGCCAATTCTTGCCGGTGAAAGCCGCTCGCATGCATTGGTATGGAAAGAAGCTGTGGCCACTCCCCCTTTTCCACCTGTTCAATAGGCGAATTCGAACGCTCCGATGTCGCACCCCTTTCCCAGTGGCCGAGAGCGGCCGTCAAAATCCACCTCCGGAGCCCCCTCGGGCGACCCCCGATCGATCGCCACTGAGCCTCTGAGGAGGTGAAAATCAGAGCCGCCGGCGTCCACAAATCGCGGATCTCCAGTCACGGCCCTGGTCCCACGATTCTCCTTCCAGTAGCCTCGGTATCCATCGATGAGGTTTTGGTCGATGGTGACTTCCACGGCTCTCGGGGACGCTACAGGCTCAACGGCGATGGAGAAGGACACATTGTCGCTCACGATGTTGTTCCTGATGACGATCCCCCGCGCATTGAGGTTGTACAAATGGATGCCGCCGCTGTCCCACTGACGGCCGGTGCCGTTTCCGTGGATCGTGTTGTTTATCACCACCACGTCACGGACCAGGAAATTCTTCGAAAGGTCGTCCGTTCCAGCAATTGCGATGCCGGAATCGGTGTTGTCGTAGGCGAGATTGTTGAAGATCTTCACGCCTTCGATGGTCGTGTCGGCGTTCGCAAAGACGTTGAAGCCCACCCTGTTCCGGTACGAGACGTTCGCATAGACCTGGATGTCCCTTATCGGGTGAGCGGTCGGCAGGTTCCATCCGACAACCCAGAACCCGCCGGACGAGTTGTCGTGGGCAACGTTGTGGTAGACGCTGATCCGCTCGATTAGTCCTCCGGCTTCCGAGGCCACTGCGAAGCCGTGCTGATTACCGAAAGAGGCGTTGTCGAATACCTCGATATCGTGCTCATGCTGTTCCCATGCTTCGACATAGATTCCCACGCGCGCCTGATTGTAGACCCTGTTGCCGCTGATGGTCCCTTTGGAAGAGCCCATCTTGGCGTCGATACCCTCGGTGCCGCCATCGTGGACTGAATTGTTGGATATTCGGAAAATATCCGTCGCGGCAAGCGAAAGACCTTCCTGGTTCTCGTTCTGGCGCCCCATGCATGACCTGTCCACCTCATTGTCAGCGATCACCACGTTCGTGCAGTACCAGGCAAGGATCCCCGGCATCAGGGTGTTGACGGTTCGATTCCTTTCGATGGTGACGTTGTCGCAGTGCACGACGAATATGCCGGTGCTCGCCGAGTTGGCGACCGTGAAGCCGGAGATCGTGATATTGCTCTGCGTGTCGATATCGATAAGCCCGTTCCAGACCGGGTCAGGAAATGAGATATTCCTGCCCTCGATGACCACCGACTCTCCGGGGGAGGCGGTGAAGGTGATGGGGGCCGACGGCGTCCCGGACCGGCGGAGGATGAGACGTTCGGAGTAGGTTCCCTGCCTGACCACCACGGTCATGCCCGGCACCACGGCTGAGGTGGCTTTCTGGAGCGTTCGCCATGGACGGTCCTCAGTGCCGGGATTTGAGTCGGCGCCTTCGATGGCCACGTAGCAGAAGCGGCCGGCAGACGAGGCCCAGCCGGCCTGCGCACAGACGCACAGAAGCACCACCACGATACGAATGACGTGTTGCTTCACACCCTCTGACATAGGCGCTCCTCCCGGGTCTTAACTCGGAGAGACGACATCACCGGCCTTAGGCGGGGCAGCTTCCCATGCGGGCAGACAGGCCGTCAGCCAGGTGGTGGTGTCTGGGCATTGCAAGAACAACCAGCGATACGAGATCGCCCGTGGCGCAGCTGCAACCCATCGCCATTAATCCCGTAATAATGATACCCAAAGTTGTATTCGGCGCAAGGCCGCCAACGGCCCGGACCCGGAAGTGAGAGAGCCGCATTCGCCCGACCTGATTGTCCTTGACCGGCCATGCACCCGCTTGTAGGATCAGCGGGAGGAGACAGCGATCATATGGGGCGCATGCACTGCCGGCGTATGTTCAGAAGATGGTCGCATGGAATGTGCGTGGCAGCTCTCCTGCCCGCTTTTTCACTGTGCGCGCTTGCCGCAGGGGCTGATGCACTCGTGCCAATCTCCGCCGAACCGTCAAAACCGGTATTCAGGGAGGTCTGGGCGTATCTCCTGCGGGGTGAGGAAAAGGAGCTGACCGGTTCAGAGCCAATTACCGATCTCTGCTATTTTGGAGCAAGCCTCGCCAGAAACGGAAGAATAGACGATGCGGTTGCGCGGCCGGCGATTGTTCTGAAAGACGGCCTGAGGCCGGCGATACATCTCGTGATTGCCGAGCTGTCCAACGATGCGCTCATGCATTTTTCTCTCGATCCCGCATATGGGGTGAGGCCGCTCCTCATCCAGGACATCTGCAGAGCAGGGGAAAGTTTCGACGGAGTCCAGATAGACTTCGAGGCGGTATCGCGGGATGACGCGGAATTTTTCTTCGACTTCCTGAAGGAATTGAGAGTCAGGCTGCCCGCAGGGAAGGAGCTGAGCGTCGCGGTGCCGGCCAGGACGGAACTGACTTCGGATGCCTATGACTACTCGCGGATCGCCCCCATTGTTGACCGGATGGTCATCATGGCGTACGACGAGCACTGGAGCACGAGCTCTCCCGGGCCGGTCGCCTCGCTTCCATGGTGCGCAAAAGTCGTCGACTATGCGAAGAGCACGGTCGACATTGACAAGATCGTCATGGGGCTGCCTCTGTACGGGCGGGCCTGGCAGGACAGACGGCTGGCAAAGGCGCTGCGCTTCCAGAACGTGCTGGACCTTGTCGCCGAAAAAAAGAGCACGACCAGCTACGCGCCGGAGCTCGGCGCCTCTTTCGAATATTCCGAGAATGTCACTGTCACGGTGTTTTTTGACGATCATCGCACGCTCATGGAAAAACTCAGGCTCTACCAGGCTCGGGAGGTCACGGCGGTATCCTTCTGGCGCATCGGACAAGGCCCTCCTCTGCTGTGGAGCAGCATCGAAAATGCAGGCAGCGGGAAAGGATCGGCTCCGGGCGGCAACGGCCCGACGGCGGAAGGAGCAACCGAATGAGCACGCTGTTTCCTCGTACAACGGTCGGCGGCGTGTCTCTGCCCCGGATGATCATCGGCACGAACTGGATCCTCGGCTACAGTCATACCAGCCCCGCTGCAGACGAGTTGATACATTCATATCATCACACCCGGGAGTCGATTGCGGAGCTGCTGGAGGCGTTCCTCGCTCACGGTGTCGATGCCGTAATGGGGCTGTTTCTCGGCAGGCAGATCATTCTGGACGCCATGAAGCTCGCGGAAGACAGGACCGGGAAAGCCATCATCAGGATCGACACGCCGCTCCTGAATGTGGATGACTCTGCGCAGGCGCGCACGGAGGCGGAAGCCACGATTGCGGCAAGCGCGCGGCAGGGCGCGCGGTTCTGCTTCCCTCACCACGCAAGCGCCGAGCAGCTGATGAACAAGAACGCGCAGGCCATGCCCCGGCTTCCGGACTATCTGAAAATGATCCGTGACCAGGGGATGATCCCCGGGCTTTCCGCACACATGCCGGAGATGGTGGTCTTCTCGGACCTGAACGGCTACGACGTGGAAACCTATAACCAGATCTATAATTGCGCCGGCTTCCTCATGCAGGTGGAGATAGAGTACGTGCATTCGGTCATCTGGAACGCGAAGAAGCCGGTCATGACGATCAAGCCGATGGCGGCAGGCAGGGTCAGCCCATTTGTCGGCCTGACTTTCTCCTACACCACGGTGCGGCCGGTCGACATGGTGACGGTGGGATGCCTGACGCCGCAGGAGGCGTTGGAGGACATCGAGATCAGCCTTGCCGCGCTGGAGCGGCGTCCCCCCTGCGTCAAGGGGCGGGACAGCCCGAAGAAAACGCCGATCATGACGGAGAAAGGCAGCTGCACGGAGCGGGAGTAGCGCCATCCGGTCGCGGGACAGCCGACGGCGGGCAACGGCCCCTCTGTCCAGAGGGGCCGTGTGATGAACGGTTTTACTTTACGAGCTTTGCAGTGAGAGTGATCTTCGGTCCGGCCAGGGCTTTGGAGACGGGACAATCCTTTTTCGCAGCTTCGGCATGTTTCAGGAAAGCAGGCTCCGTAATACCGGGCACCTGCGCCTCAGTCACCAGCTCGATCAATGAGATCTTCGGCCCCTCGTCCAGATGAACGGTGGCGGTGGTGTGCACGCGCGTCGGTACGAAGCCTGCGTCGGTCAACAGAGCCGACAGGAACATGGAAAAGCATCCCGCGTGCGCGGCCCCAATGAGCTCCTCGGGGTTTGTTCCCCGCCCTGACTCGAACCGGGATGCAAAGGTGAACGGCCCCTCGTAGGCGCCGCTGCCCAGCTTCATGCTCCCCGCACCTTCTTTCAGGGAACCCTTCCACTCCGCTGATGATGAACGAACTGCCATTATTTCCTCCGTTGCCCGGGGAATTGAACCGCCGGGACTCCTGCGTGATGGTTGAAAAATACAAACGCTCCGTGCGGCGGTCAATTCCCGTGGAAGAGGAGAATGACGGAATCAACAGCCCTGCGCAGGATGCCGCCCCGCGGAACATCCGCCCGCGCCGCCAGGGGGAGCCGCGTAAGCTCCGCATCCCCGATCTGCACAACAAGGTGGCCCAGGACCTGGCCGGCGCGGACCGGCGCCATGGTCTCCCGCTCCTGCTCGATACGGGTATGGATGTCGTGCTCCCTGCTTCGGGGAACCACGACGAGCGGATCTGTCAGAGGGCCGAGCAGGACCGAACGCTGCCCGCCTTTCCACACCCGCACCGGGAGCGGCTCGTCGTAGGCCGGCCGCAGCACGGTGAAGTTCGCAAATCCATAATCGAGAAGCGCTTCGCTCTCCCGGGTGCGCACAACCGCGCCGTTCACCCGGCCCACATCGGGGATGCCCAGCATCACGGCAATGAGGCGCATGTCACCGCGTTCGGCAGTCGCCGCGATGTTGTACCCGGCCTCGTCGATGTAGCCGGTCTTCAAGCCGTCGATCCCTTCATACTTCCCCAGCAGCGAATTGCGGTTGGACTGGGTAATCGGCTTTTCCGTGTTGCCGCCGATGAGGTTTTCCGGCAGGGGATAGGTGAGATCCTTCAGCGAGAAAAGGTCGCGGAGGGCGTCGGGATGCGCGGCAATGAAACGGCGGCAGAAATCCGCATATTCCCGTGCCGTGATGCGGTTGTCCGCGCTGATGCCCGCCGGCTCCACGAACCTCATTGCAGAGTATCCCAGGCGCGCGGCCTCCTGGTTCATCAGGGCAGCGAACCCGGACACGGAGCCGGCGATCTGGTCCGCCAGCTCCACCGCCGCGTCGTTTCCCGAGTCGACCACCAGGCCCTGGATCAACTGATTCACCGTCAGCACCTGGTCCGGCCCAAGGTACATGAGCGAGGAACGGGGGGGCATGTTCCGCGCCCAGGCGTCAGAGCCGGGCGTCACGCGGCGGGACGGATCGAGCCTGCCCGTTTCAATGAGCTCCAGCGCGATCTGCAGCGTCATCAGCTTTGCCAGGCTGGCCGGCGGTATCTGTTCATCGGCATGATTTTCGAAAAGCACTGCACCTGTGCGCGCCTCGATGAGGATTGCCGCGCGCGCATGCAGCGCAGGCGGATCTGGCAGAGATGCAGCCAGAACCACGTGCAGGGGAGCAGCCGCATGCGCACCCGCTGCCGAAACAAAAAGGACGCCCAGGAAGACCAGGCACATCAGGCCGCGGAATCCCGCGATGCGATGAAGCATGCGTATAGGTACCCCGGCAGGCCTCCGTCTGGCAAGGGGAGCGGGGTCTCTGTATAATGGGAGCGGTCATGCTCCCGAGGCAAATGCACTGAACCTTCCATCCATTTCACGACCTGACTGGAAAAGGACGCTCTACGCCATCGCGGCCGGCGAGCTGCTTGCGGTGGCCGGCTTCACGACCTCTACTCCCATCATCCCGTTCTACCTTCAGGATCTGGGGGTAAGCGACCCGTTCAGGCTCAAGCTGCTCACCGGTCTGCTGCAGGCCCTTCCGTCTGTCAGCCTGGTGTTCTTTTCCCCGATCTGGGGGAGCCTTGCGGACAACTACGGCCGCAAGCCCATGCTGCTCCGCGCCCTGTTCGGCGGCGTGCTCATCATGCTGCTGCAGGGCCTGGTGACCGCACCCTGGCAGCTGCTCGCGCTTCGCACCCTCCAGGGCTGCATCACCGGGACGATCGCTGCGGCGACGATTCTCGTTGCATCGGTGGCCCCACAGGAGGATGTGGGGTACGCGCTCGGTCTGCTGCAGATGGCGATATTCCTGGGCGGCTCGCTAGGCCCGCTTTTCGGCGGCGTGATCGCGGACCTGTTTGGACGCCGCGTCAACTTCTTCGCCACATCGGTCCTGCTTCTGGCCGCCGCACTCATCGTCACCCGGTACGCGAAGGACAATTTCCAGCCCCCGGCAAACCGCAAGTCCATCCTGGAGAGCATGGTTCCTGACTTCCGCCCCCTTGCATCCTCGAGGGCCCTGTTGTCGCTCCTTGCAGTGATTGCGGCAGACCAGGTGGCCGGCTCGATCCTGAACCCGTTCCTGCCGCTGATCATCCAGGGCTTGAGCACCCGCAGCACCCATGTCGGATCCACCACGGGTCTGATCCTCGGGCTGGGCGCGGTCTCCAGCGCGCTCGCCGCCTTCACCATAGGCAAGGTCAGCCACCGCGTGGGGTACAAGCGGACGCTTGTCATCTGCATGGTGGGGGCGTCGGTCTTCATGATACCGCAGGCATTCGCCCGCTCTCCGCTGGAGCTGCTGTTCCTGAGAATCGCAAGCTGCTTTTTCGTCGGCGGGAATCTCCCATCCGCAAATGCCTTGATCGCGCAAAGGACGATGCCCGGCAAGCAGGGGAGCATCTACGGACTTTCCAGCGCCATTGCCTCGGGCAGCAACGCGCTGGGACCCGTCATCGGCGTGTCGATCGCCGTGACCGCCGGCTACGCCTCGGTGTTCCTCAGCACGGCGGGCATCCTGGCCGCCGCCGGAATTGCCATCACGCTGTTCGTCAGGAATCAGCACGTTTCGGCAGCGTCCTGAGGACGCTACCCGCATTTCTTGACGAATGCCTCGCTTCCATACTATGAAGAGGAACCGTGAAGTCCAAGAAGTTGACCCCGGGAGAGATTTCTTCCAGCATGGAGAAGATCCGCAAACGGTATGACGAGTATATCAGCAAGTTTTTCAAACCCCGATCCCTGCGGGAGGCGTTCGAGAGCAGGTACATGAAGGCCTTGCGTGCGGGCATCGATATCTCCTCCTTTCTCATTGCGGAGATCAGCGCCATCGAAGAGCTCATCACGCGGGAAGAACAACGCGTCATGGCGGGTCCTCCGCGCGGCGGCGCGGAGAAGGAGCCGAGCTTCGCGGACAAGGTGCTGGAGGAGAACCACAGGCGAATAGAGAAATATCCCGACGTCCCGTTCCACAATGATGCGGGGGAAGAGGTGCGCAGGCTGGTAGGCGCGCTCTCCGGTCTTGAGAAGGACCACTGGCCGGAACTGACCATGGCCCTGCGCGACACAATGTACGCAATGAGCTCCGCGGAGATGCTGGCCCTCGATTCGCAGCTCCGCTTCCTGGCCTCCACCAATCGGGAAGAGATTCCACAATTCCTGACCCGCCTTGTGTCCCAGCTCGGCAAGTTTCCGCGCAACTATGCCGTCATAGACAGGGAGGAGAAGGAGTACATCCTGGAGGCGGGCTTCTTCCTGAACGAGCTTTTCACCGTCCTGGAAAGAGTGCAGCGCGTCTACACGGAGATGGGCGCCGCGGAGAAAAAGACTCTGGAGGAAAAGAAGGCCATCGTCGGGGAGCTCATCGGTGATTTCCGCCTCAAAGACTTCAAGCGCCGGCAGCGCTGGGACCGGGAGGAGAACTAGTCCGGCCGCGGTATTCCGCGGCATTTCAAGGGCCGCCGGAACAGCACTGCACTTCAGCAGCCGGCGGGATTGCTATTGCTCCCCCATGGACATATATTAGTCACTTCACGCATCAGGAAGGGAGACCACGAATGGCCGACGAAGTAACGGTTACAACCAGCAATTTCGACTCTGAAGTCGTTCAGTCAGCGGTTCCAGTCGTGGCGGATTTCTGGGCGGAGTGGTGCGGCCCGTGCAAGATGATTGCCCCAATGCTCCGGGAGCTTGCAATCCAGTACAAGGACAAGATCAAGATTGCGAAAATCGACGTGGATGCGCAGGTGGAACTTGCCCAGCAGTTCAATATCGTGAGCATTCCGACCATCCTGGTTTTCAGCAAAGGCAAGGTCGTGAAGCAGCAGATCGGGGCTGTGCCGCGACAGGCACTGGAAAAGATGATCAAGGAAGTCTTATAGCACTCGCCTGGAGAGCGTGAGAGATATGACACGTCTTGAACGTGTTGGGCACGCGGGTGGATACCGCGCTGCGCGCGGTACTTTCTAGGGCGTGTAGACCTCGTCGCTGTTTTCCGCGCCGAAACTCGCCTTGCGCGTCGGCACAATGTGCCAATCTTCGGAGCTGTTCGTATCCACCGGGTGTGACAGCCTGCAGATAGAGCGCGTGCCCGTGGAGCCGTCCGGGTTCACCGCATCCTCCGGGCTCACCCGCGCGCCTGCGGGTTTCCAACCGCCGGCCTGCACGAGCTCCTCCGCGCGCGCCAGCGTTTCCGCGGACCCGAAGCCGCGGTATGATTCGTCGGACTGTGAAGTGCGGTTGCTGTACAGAACGCCGTCAAGGCATTTTCCTCCCGGCCGGTCATGGAGGCTGAGAACACCGTTATTTCCCGAAAGACCCTTGCCGTCCGCAACCCACAGGTCCCACGCGCCGTCCGAGGCATCGAACCCCTTCGAGGCCGTCATGTCCTCCGTCTCATTCACTTCTGCAGGGTCACCAGTCGGCTTCCAATGCACCAGGACAAAGGCGCCTTCCGCCACCTCGAGGGGAGGGAACACGATCTTGTTGTCGAAGCTGGCGGGCGTGCCCTGGTAGAGAACCATGCCTCCGAGGTTTCCCGCAGTGAGCGCCTTCAGCTCCACGAGGTCGGGATGATTGCCTGATCCCTGGGGAGTGAACTCATTGATGAGAAGCCCCGGCACCCGTCCGTTGTACCCGTAGAAGTCAGCCATGAATGAAGCGCGATTGCCCTTTGCATCCTCAGCCTCCGCTTCAAGGGTGTACAGCCGACCGGGAGACTGAGTCTGCCCACGGATCTCGATCTGCCTGCCGGGACCGGTGATCTCCGTTACTGCGAGCGGGGGCGAGATGCTGGTCTTGTCAGGCACCAGGGACGCTTCTTCATCGAACTGCACGCTGAGCTGGGAAGGACCAGTGCTCAGCACCGCCTGGAGCTGCGGCGGACGAAGGTCAGCATCCGCCGGGCGCCTGTCAGAAACCTGCCCGCACGCCGCAAGGATACCGAGAATGACGAACAGAAGCAGTACGTGTGTGACTTTCATGGTGCCTCCCGCCCATAAGGACGGATGATTCCGCCCGGCGCTTGCAGTGCGCGCCGGGTTTCTGCTTTACCCGAAGGTGAAATTCAGATACGCTTGCGCTGAAATGCCGGACGATCTACTGAAGCGTTTCTCCCGCGCATATGCTCCGGGCGCCGCGATCTGCCAGGAAGGCGAAGACGGCGAGGAGATGTACATCATCCAGAAGGGCAAGGTCAAAGTCAGCAAGCGGTTCGGCGGCAGGACGCACGTGGTCTCCGTGCTGGAAAAAGGGGATTTTTTCGGAGAAATGGCCATCGTGAATCGAATCCGGCGCACCGCAACCGTGACCGCGATCGACGATGTGGAGCTGCTGGTCTTCGATCGGGAGGGCTTGCAGAACATGATCGCCCGCAATGCCCTGATCGCGCTCAGTATCATCGACAAGCTGTGCCGAAGGCTCCAGAACGCACACCTCAAGATCCAGCATCTGGTGAAAAGAGACGCGTCGGGGCTGATTGCGCTGCACCTGCGCTACCTCTACCAGGAGCTGCCGGGCGGCCAGGAAGCGGTGCCGTTCGAGAAATGCCTGGAGGAAATCTCCCTGAGTCTCGAGCTCCCCATGGAAATCGTGCGCGGGGTGCTGGTGGAGATGCAGGGGGAAGGGATTCTTTTGAAGACCGGAGACTCCCTGAGCCTCGTTGACCGGGAGAAGCTGCTCAAGCTGACTGAATCCGTGGGCAAGGAACAGGGAGCCCAGCCGGAGAGCGCGCTGTCCTGAGCGCTCGGTTCTATCGTTCGGCGTCCCGTGATGATGAGCTCGTAGACATCGCTGCGATCTTTCGAGGCGACACCCTCACCGTGCTCTCGAAGCTTATCAAGGCAGAGGGGACCATGCCCAGATCCTCAATAGCAGTTTGTTATTGCCTGTTAATCCCGCATTAATGGAATTGAAGTGAGGCTTCATGCATCCTGAACCAGGAGCATCGAAGCCATGGCGATGAAACTCACACGCTACATTTGTCCCGAGTGTTTTATCACGGACCTCACGGAAACCAACCGGGAGGACGCCTTGCGCAGGATCATCCATGCGGTGGCGGAAAAAGGGCTCGTCAGGGACGAGAAGAGCGTGTTCGCGAAGCTCATGGAGCGTGAGAACATCCAGAGCACTGCAGTGGGAAATGGTGTTGCCATCCCGCACTGCTTCACCGACGAGATCCAGGACCTCCTCATCATCGTGGCACGTTCACGCGGGGGCCTCGAATTCGACTCTTTCGACGGCAAGCCTACCCAGGTTGTCTTTCTGCTCATGGGCAATCACCTGGAATACCGCCTGCACCTGAAGGCCCTTGCGCGGATAGCACAGCTCATCAAGAGCATGGTATTCATAGAGAAGATCGTTTCCTCCACATCGGTGCAGGACATGGTCCGGGCATTCGATGAGGAGGAGGCGAAGATTTCCTGAGTTTTCAGTTCATCGTTCCCGATGCCGCGGAGATGCTCACACTGAGTCTTGAATAGGGACGGTATTGATTCATGAGCGATATTGGAAAGCTTCTTGGTTTCATCAAACCCTACCGGAAGCTGGCCCTGTTTTCACTCGTCATGCTGCTGGCCATGGTCTTCCTGGACCTGGCCATCCCCCGCCTTGTCGAGCAGATTATCGACAAGGGAATAAAACTGAAAGATATGTCCGTTGTGCTCAGGACCTCGCTCCTCATGCTTGGAATCTCCCTGCTCAGCACCATCGTGGCCGTGCTCAACAGCAATTCTTCCGTCCGTGTGGGGGAGAGCGTGGCGCGCGATCTCCGGGAAGCTCTCTTCGTCAAGATCCAGAGGTTTTCCTACGGTAATCTGGATCAGTTCTCCACCGGCAGGTTGATGGTACGTCTCACGAGTGATGCAAGCGCAGTTCAGCGGCTGACTCAGGTTTCCCTGCGCATCGGCACCCGCGCCCCGCTTTCGATGATCGGGAGCATTGTTCTCATGTTCGTCACGAGTCCCACGCTGGCCACCACCATGATCCCTCTCCTCCTGATCACCGCCGCGGCGATTATTTTCTTCAGCGTGAAAATGGAACCGCTCTTCCGCGTGGTGCAGCAGAAATTGGATCGTCTCAATACAGTACTGCAGGAGAATATTTCAGGCGCCCGCCTTGTCAAATCTTTCGTACGAGCCGACCATGAGGCGGGGCGTTTCGAGACGGCAAACACCGACCTGACCGAGGGGACGGCGAGGGTCATGCAGTTCATGTCGTCCATGACTCCGGCGCTGACCGTTTTCATCAACATCGGCATGGTCCTGGTCATCTGGCTCGGCGGAATCCAGGTGATGAAGGGAGGGCTCTCCCTGGGGCAGATCGTCGCCTTTTCAAACTACCTCCTGGCCACGATGAATCCCCTCCTCATGATGACGCAGCTTTCCAACACCTGGGCAAACGGTCTTGTCTCCGCCAGAAGGGTCTTCGAAGTCCTCGATGCCGCCCCCGAGGTGGCCGACGCCGCGGACGCGCAGCCTTTGCCCGGGCACGTTCCGAGCGCGGTGAGCTTCCACGAGGTCGATTTCCACTACAACGGCGAGTCTGACCTGGCAGTGCTGGAAAATATCTGCCTCAGCGCCGAGCCCGGTCACACCGTCGCCATTCTGGGCACCACCGGATCGGGGAAGACAACCCTCGTCAACCTCATCCCCCGCTTCTACGATGCCGTCAGTGGGAGCGTCCGGATCGATGGACTCGATGTGCGCGGCATCCAGGAAGACTCGCTCCTCGCACACATCAGCGTGGTTCCGCAGGAGACCATCCTCTTTTCCGGCACGGTGCGCGACAATATCCGCTACGGATATCCGGATGCAAGCGCAGAAGAGGTCATCGCCGCAGCAACGGCGGCACAGGCTCACGAGTTCATCCTTCGTCTTCCCCAGGGCTACGATACGCATGTCGAAGAGCGCGGCAGCAACCTGTCAGGGGGGCAGAAACAGCGCATCGCCATTGCCCGGGCCATCATCACGAAGCCCACCATTCTCATCATGGATGACAGCACGAGCGCCGTGGATGTCGAAACCGAAACGAAAATTCAGGCATCTTTCAGCGAGCACCTGGGCGGATGCACCTGCTTCGTGGTGGCGCAGCGGATCAGCACCGTGTTGAACGCGGACAAGATTGTCGTGCTCGACGAAGGCCGCATCGTGGCCGAGGGAAAGCATACGGAGCTGATACGGACGAGCCCTGTCTACCGGGAGATATACGATTCGCAGCTGGGCGGGGGCTTCCATGAATAGGCCGCGACACGGCGGGGGAGGCGCGCGCCATGTCTGACAGCCGACCCACCGGCCTCGATATCCGTACCAGCATGCAGCGCAGGCCCGGCCGAGTGGGAAAGATCGAGAAAGCCCGGAATCCTCGACGTGCCCTGACCCGCCTGGTGCTCTATCTGAAGCCGTATACGCCCTCTCTTGGCCTCGTGACAGGATTTGTCCTGTTGTCATCTCTCCTCGGCCTGGGCGGCCCCTACCTCATGGGTGTCGCAATCGACAGGTTCATCGGCGGCAAAGACCTCGCCGGCCTCCTGCGGACGGCCGGCCTCATGCTCGTCGTGTATGTCGTGAGCAACCTTCTCCAGGTGGCGGCCAACTGGATCATGGCGCGCATCTCGCAGTCGGCGCTCAAGGAGCTGCGCAGGGACCTGTTCACTCACCTGCAGACACTCTCAATGAGCTTCTTCGACACCCATGCCGCCGGCGGACTCATGAGCCGTCTTACAAACGACATCGACGCTATCAACCAGGCGGTCTCGCAGAACGTGACCTCGCTCCTTACCAGCGTGGTGACCATGGCGGGCATCCTCACCGTCATGTTCACTCTCAATCATTGGCTCGCCCTGGCCAGCCTGTTTGTCGTGCCCCTTATGATCTGGTTCACCCGGTTCGTGGCCAAATATACACGGAAGGGTTTCCGCGACCTGCAGAAGAATCTCGGCGATCTCAACAGCGTCGCGGAGGAGGCCATCAGCGGGCAGAAGGTAATCAAGGCGTACAGGCGCAACTCGTCGGTCATCGAAGCTTTTCGCGTACGAAACCGGGCTGTCTTTGAAGCGGGAGTCTACGCCAACTCCTATGCATTGCTGATGATGCCCCTCACAGGGGTGCTGGGGAATTTCTTCGTGATCGTGCTGGCCAGCCTCGGTGGATGGTTCGCCCTGCAGGGCCTCGTCAGCGTCGGCACCATCGCCGCGTTCATCAACTATGGACGGAATTTCACCTCGCCCCTGACCCAATTGGCAAACCTGTACAATTCTATCCAGGCGGCGCTCGCGGGCGCTGAACGCGTCTTCGAGATCATCGACACTCCTTCGGAAATCGCCGATGCCCCTGATTCCCTGCAGATCTCAACCGTCCATGGAGACGTGAGCCTGCGCAACGTCCAGTTCGCCTATACGCCGGGGACACCCATCATCGGGAATTTCAGCCTCGACGCCAAGGCCGGGCAGACGATCGCTCTCGTCGGACCCACGGGCGCCGGCAAGACGACCATCATCAACCTCCTCACCCGTTTCTACGAGATCCAGGGCGGCAGCATCAGCATAGACGGCAAGGATATCCGTGACCTGAAAAAGGCAGACCTGCGCGGCTTTCTGGGGCTGGTGCTGCAGGACACGTTCCTGTTCGCGGATACCGTCATGGAAAACATCCGGTACGGCCGCCTGGAGGCCACCGACGAGGAGTGCGTCGAGGCCGCGCGCATGGCCGAGGCCGACCATTTCATCCGTCAGCTGCCGCAAGGCTACCAGACCAATTTGTCGGAACGGGCGGGGAACTTGAGCCAGGGTCAGCGCCAGCTGCTCTCGATTGCCCGCGCCATTCTCGCGGATCCGGCCATTCTGGTCCTCGATGAGGCCACGAGCAGCGTGGATACGCGCACCGAGGTACGCATCCAGAAGGCCCTGCTTCGGTTGATGCAGGGCCGCACCAGCTTCGTCATCGCCCATCGCCTGAGCACCATCAGGGATGCCGACAAGGTGGTGGTCATCAACAACGGCGAGATCGTCGAACAGGGAAGCCATCAGGAACTGCTGGACCGGCATGGTTTCTATCATCGTCTCTACTTGAGCCAATTCAAGGGAAATGCAATTTAGCACTGCGTTCATTCACTATGTGTGCTTCCGCACGGAATGCGGCGGGTCTTATGCATAGTTTAGCCGTTCACAGTGCCTGGTTCGTCCCGGGGGTCGCAACGCGGCTGCCCGGTAATGTTATTATCTTTTCATATCCTGTTAATGGAAACCTTACAGTCGAATGCATAGATTCCGGGCAGATTCACCGACTTGCAAGGAGGCGTGGCATTGATGGGTGAGGTGAAACGTTGAACATGCATAAAATGGAACTGCTGAAATCCGTCGTTGTCTTGATTTGCCTGAGCGCTTTCCCCGGCATTGCGCAGACGAACGGCGCCCCGGCTCCTGCGGCACCCGCCACGCAGCCGGCGCCAGCCTCTGAAGCGGCAGTCCCCCCGCCTGTCGTCACCCTTGAGCAGACCGTGGCAGCGGCGCAGGCGGGAGGTCCAGGCCTGAATCTGGCGAAAATCGCCCTGGACACGGCGCGTGCCACCCTTGACCAGGCTCGGGCGAAAAACGGGCTCAGCCTGGGAGGGAGCGGCGAATACTTTCACCAGGGAAGCCTCACGGGGACGAGCAGCGCCACGGCAGGCTCGCCCGCCGCGGCTGCGGCGGGAGGGTCCGGCGTGAACGGCGAAAACCTGCAGGGCGGCCTCGCCCTCGCAGGCCCCTCCACCAGCGTCGGCCTTACGGCCCAGCACAGTATAGGAGAGGGGGCTTCGAGCGGCCAGGTGAGCTCCGTCAGTCTTTCCGGCAGCCAGACGGTTTTCGACGGCTACCCGGGAGGACGTGCGGCAGGCATTGTGCAGCAGGCAGAAAGCGCCTACAGGGTCGCGCAGGTCTCCTACGATGCGGCGATGAAGAGCACTGTCTACCAGGTCAGGCAGGCCTACTATACCCTTCTCGGAGACCAGGACACTGTTCTTCTGCGCCAGGCAACAGCCCAGCAGGCTGCAGAAAACTTCGCCCTGTATCAGGGGCTGTTCACCGCACAGCGCGCCACAAAACTGGACGTTCTGCAGGTGCAGGTGGCGCTGACGCAGGCGCAGCTGGACGTCAGTACGTCGCAGAATACGGTTGTGACCGATCGCAAGAAACTCTCCCTGGCAATCGGATGGCCGCTTGAAAAGCAATACAGCGTTGCCGACAGCCCCCTGCCAGAGGTGCCGGCGGTGGGGACGGACGAAGCGCTGAAGGCGGCACTCCAGAACCGGCCAGAGCTCCTGACCCTGGAGCAGAACATTGCCGCCGCGAACATTGCTCTTTCCCTGCAGAAAAGCCAGGGCTGGCCGGTCGTTTCGCTCAAAGGTTCCGTGGGCGTGGGCCAGGACTGGACGTCGAATGTGAGCGCGGGAACTTTCACGGCGGGAGTATCCATCGCGCTGCCGCCGATACTGGACGGGGGCCTGCAGAGCGCGCAGGTGCAGCAGGCCGCGGACCTGATCGCTGCGTACAAGGTTCAGCGGGATCAACAGGGCCAGAGCATCGCGATCGATGTGGAGAACGCCCTCTTCGGCGTCACAGACGCAAAAAAGCGAAACGACCTGGCGGGGCTCAATCTGCAGCAGGCGCAGGGACAATACGACCTGGAAAAGGCGAAGCTCGCGGTGGGCCTGGGAACGACCCTTGATGAGTTGACGGCCTTTTCCGTGCTCGCGACCGCTCGGGTGGGCCTTGCGCAGGCGAAAAGCAATTACCTGCTGGCAGTGCTGAATCTCAATAATGTCATGGGACTCTGAAGGGAAAGGGAATGAAGACACGAACTAAAATAATAGTGATCGTCGGTGCGGCCCTTGTGGCAGCGCTCGGAGGATTCTTTCTCCTGCGCCCGTTGTTCTCGCGGGGAGACGGCATTCATTATGTCACGAGGCCCGTCTCCTATGCGGATATTGCGGCAACGGTCAGTGAGACGGGCATTGTCAATCCCGTGACGCAGGTGGCGGTAGGAAGTGAAGTCTCCGGGACCATCCGGACGCTCAATGTCGATTTCAACTCCAAGGTGAGAAAAGGCCAGGTCCTGGCAAACCTCGACCCGACCACCTACCAGGCAAACGTGGACTCCGCCCGGGCGAACCTCCAGCTGGCGCAGGCGAATGCGGACAGCACCGAGGTGAATGTGGGCAAGATGAAGGCCCAGCTCGATCTGGCAACCCTGACCGTGCAAAGGGACGAACCCCTTCTTACCCAGGGCCTGATCAACCAGAACCAGATGGACACGGAGCGGACCGCAGCGGAAACCGCCCGGCAGGACTATCTGGCCTCTCAGGCGCAGGTGCGGGTTGCCCAGGCGCAGATTGCAGTCGTACGAGGCCAGTTGGCACAGTCGCTGTACAACCTGTCGAAGACCGTGATCCTGAGTCCCTTTGACGGGATCGTCATGGCGCGCAATGTCAGCATCGGCCAGACTGTGGCTGCATCCCTGCAGACGCCGACCCTCTTCACCATCGCGACAAACCTCACTGACATGCAGGTGGACACCTCCGTGGACGAGGCGGACGTCGGCAGTCTTCGACAAGGTGAATCCGCCCAGATCACGGTGACCGCTTTCCCGAACGTCGTCTTCGCAGGGACGGTCCTGCAGGTCCGGATCAATCCGACGACGGTCCAGAATGTCGTGACATATGATGCGGTGGTGCAGGTCCACGATACGTCCGGCCGTCTCCTGCCCGGCATGACGGCGCAGGTGACGATCCAGGTTGGCAAGAAGTCCCACGTCCTGGCCGTGCCGATTGCCGCCGTTCTTTACAGGCCGCTCGCCGCGCCGGCCGCGGGCGCTGCCGGCCCCGGCGGGGGCGGTTTTGGCGCGGGTATCGTGCAGAGCTCCGGAGGCGCTCCTGCCGGGCTGCCGGTCGCGGGCGCCCCGGGATCCAAAGTCACGATCTGGAAGCTGACCGCAGGCAAACCGGCGCCGTTGCAGGTGGTGATAGGGCTTTCGGACGGCAAGAACCTCGAGATTACAAGCGGCGGAGTGCAGGAGGGGGACCAGGTCATCGTCGCACAGCGCCGAGGCGGTGCAAATGGTCCGTCGACGAGAAACGGCCAGGCCACGGGAGCCGGCCAG
>CAYTGX010000017.1:11227-38130 GCA_964437385.1 uncultured Spirochaetaceae bacterium | reverse complement strand
GGTGGAAGCAGCGCGGCTGGCGGAAGCGGCCAGTCCGGTGGAAGCAGCGCGGCTGGCGGAAGCGGCCAGACTGGTGGAAATAGCCCCCGCAGCGGCGGGCAGGGAAACAGCTCCAACGGAAGCGCCCCGAGGCAGAGCCAGTAATGAAGAGTACAGCCGTCAAGGAGGCGCTCATCGAAGTGCAGGACCTGACAAAGGTCTACGGCGAGGGACCCGCCGCGGTGGAAGCGCTCAAGGGAGTAAGCCTGACCATCTACAAGGGTGAGTTCGTGGCGATCATGGGCCCTTCGGGCTCCGGCAAGTCCACATTCATGCACCTCCTTGGGTGCCTTGACCACCCGACCTCCGGCTCCTACCTGCTTTCCGGGCAGGAGGTGTCGGGTCTCTCGCGGGACCAGCTTGCAATGGTGCGCGGGCGGCAGATCGGCTTCGTCTTCCAGAGCTTCAATCTTCTCTCCCGGACCAGTGCGCTGGAAAATGTCGAGCTGCCGATGCTCTATGCGGGGGTCGCACGCGCAGCGCGGGACGAGCGGGCACAGTCGATCCTGGAAAAAGTCGGCCTTGCCGAGCGCATGGGACATCGGCCGAATGAGCTCTCCGGAGGCCAGCAGCAGCGCGTCGCCATTGCCCGGGCGCTCGCCAATGATGCGCCCCTGCTCATGGCGGATGAGCCCACGGGCAACCTCGACAGCGCGAGCAGCGTGGAAATCATGACCTTGTTCCAGCATTTGAACCAGGACAACGGCATCACCGTCATCGTCGTGACACACGCCGACGACATCGCGGCATGGTGCAGCCGGATCGTCACCTTCCGCGACGGATTGATCGTCGACGATCGAGCATCGAAAACGAGAAAGGCTCGCGCATGAGTTTCATGGTTCTGGTCCGCACCGCATGGAGAGCGCTGCTGCGCAACATCAGCAGGTCGCTTCTCACCATGCTGGGTATCATCATCGGCGTCGGGGCGGTGATCGCCTCGGTGGCAATCGGCGCCGGCGCGCAGGCCGTCGTGCTGAAACAGATCGAGAGCCTCGGCGCAAACCTGATCGTCATCAGCCCGGGGAGCGTGACCAGCGGAGGAGTGAGCCTGGGCAGCGGGGCGCGGACGTCTCTCAGGCTGGACGATGTCTCCGCCTTCGTAGCGAACGTTCCGGAGGTTGCCGCTGCGGCGCCTTATTCCCAGACCAGCGCTCAGGTGGTGGCCGGCGGCGCCAACTGGTTCACGGTGATCGGGGGCACGACTCCCGCCTGGCTGACCGTGGGAAACTGGAGTATCGCGCAGGGGAGTTTCTTCACCCCGGATGACGTTTCCCGCGTCACCAAGGTTGCCGTGCTGGGAAGCACTGTAGCGGCCAACCTTTTCCCTGCCGGTGGAGCCGTCGGCAGCACGATCATCGTCAAGAGCGTGCCCTTCAGAGTGCTGGGTGTGCTCACCGCCAAAGGCCAGACAGGCTTCGGCCGGGACCAGGACGACGTGGTGATCGTTCCGATCACTACGCACCAGGAACGGCTTACCGGCCAGACGTGGATCAACACCATCCTGGTGTCGGCCTCGTCCTCGGACACGGTGGCAGGCGTGATAGATGCCGGCGAGCGTCTCCTGCGGCTCGTGCACCATCTCTCCCCGATCGATCCCGACGATTTCACCATACGCAATATCGCGAACGTGCAGGCGGTGCGGATGGCGACCGCGGATACCCAGGCTTTTCTTCTGGCAGCCGTGGCGATTGTGTCCCTCGTGGTCGGGGGAATCGGCATCATGAACATCATGCTGGTGTCGGTGACCGAGCGCACGAGGGAGATAGGTTTGCGCATGGCGGTGGGGGCTCGCGGACGGGACATCCTGCTGCAGTTTCTCATCGAGGCGCTCTCCATGGCCTGTGCAGGCGGGGTGATCGGGGTCGGGATGGGAATCGGGGTTTCGTTCCTGGTGTCGACACTGGCAGGCTGGCCGACAGTGATTACTGGTGCCTCCATAGTCATGGGGTTTGCCTCCGCGGCGCTCACCGGTGTGGTCTTCGGCTTCTATCCTGCGCGGCGTGCGGCGGCGCTGGATCCCATTGACGCTCTGAGGTATGAATAAGCCACGCCGGATTGTTCCGGCTCCAACTGACTGACGCGGTGGGCAGTGACGTTCTCAGCCGGAGAGCGCGCTGCCCTGTTGTTGTATGTTCAATGATTGCGTGAAGATTTCTATGGCCCGCCTGTTGGCGGCAAAAGCGATTCCGTCGGGCAGCGCGTCCAGGGGAAACCACTCGGCCTCCTGCACGTCATCCATGGGCGTCAGCCTGGCGTCCGTCCCGATCCGGCACACGTAGTACAGCGCGAGGACGAATCGGGCCTCTTCTGCGACGTCCTCCCGCGGGTACTCATCCACTTCCACCGTCAGAAGCCGCCGCCCCTCCAGGCTCGTTCCCAGCTCTTCGCTGATCTCCCGGGCAAGCCCTTCCTCCGGGTGCTCGCCGTTGTTCAGAAACCCCCCCGGCAGATCCCACATCCCTTTGTAAGGCTCGATGCCGCGCGTGCAGAGAAGCAGCTGCGGCTTTCCCCCGACAATCCTGGCGATGAGCGCGCAGACCGCAGGCTTCGAGTTCTGCCAGAACTCGAATCTGCATGAGCTGCAGACATGGAGGCTTGCAATCGGCAGGGACCCGGACGGGCCATCCAGCGGGGAGCCGCAGACCGGGCAAAAGGCATAGCGCCTCACGGCTTTTTAGGGATACTCGCTTCCAGGCGGTCCTTCAGCCTTTGGGAGAGCAGTATGGGGGCGGGCGGCACCGTGTCCCCCTGGTTCGCGTATTGGGTCAGCAGCGCATCGATGAGTGTGGCAGCCTTGTCGTTTTTCCCCATCTTGTGATAGAGGAAAGCGATTTCGTAGGAAGCCCAGACCATGTGGTCCTTGTCGTCAGGGTACCGCGTCTGGCACTCCTGGTAGAAGGTAATGGCCAACGTATAGTCGCCGCGGTCCGCGGCATCCTGCGCGCGCTGGAAGATCTCTGCAGCCGTGAGCCCGTCGGGAAGCGTACGCGATTGAGTGGCGCACGAGGCAAGGAGCACGAGGACCGTGACGCAGAGGACAGACAAAAGGATTCTTTTCACGATCTTCATCATATATCCAGGATCAGGACAAATCCAAGGGGGGGTCAGGTCGAGTAGATCTCGTCCTTGATGGGAAGGTTCTTCTTGAGCTCTTTCAAGAAGATTTCAACCTCCCCCATGGGCTCATAGGTATCGCATTCATCGAGGGTCCGCCTGATGACGGTGAAGTACTTGTAGACTTTTTCCTCGCCGAGCTTCTTCCGCCATTTGCCGGCGTCACAGCGCACGCGCAGCCCGTACTGGCTTGCGCTGCCCATTGGTACTTTTACCAGCTTGCAGTGAATGCAGTTGGCGCAATACACCTTGTCCGGTGAGAACCCTTCTTCGAATGGCTGAAGGTCAGTATCTGACATCACCTGCACATTACCATGTTCGTCTTTTCGCGGTCAATAGTTTAGGGAGAAACGCTCGTGGGCATGTGCCCGGCACACCCGTTCGTATTGACATTTGAAAAGGACGAATCTATTGTGAGTCCGCAATGGCTACCCCCGTCATCATGCCCAAGCAGGGACAATCGGTGGAATCGTGCGTCATCGTGGGCTGGAAGAAGAGGCCCGGAGACGCCGTGAAGACCGGTGAGGTCATCTGCGAGGTGGAGACCGACAAGGCCACTTTCGAGGTGGAGTCTCCGGCGGAGGGAACCCTGCTGGCGATATTCCACGAAGCAGGCAGCGATGTGCCGGTCCTCGCCACCATCGCAGCCATTGGAGCGCCGGGTGAGAACCTCGACGGATTGAGGCCGGGGGGCGCGGCGCCTGCAAGCTCCGAGGAGTACCGCGGAAGGCCTGCCGCCGCTCCCCGCAGCGCCGCCCCTGCCCCCGCCAACTCCGCTGAGTACGGCGGAAGGCCTGCTTTCACCGCCGCGGCAGAACCCGCTGCCCAGTTCAAGATCATGGCCTCGCCCCGCGCAAAAGCGCTCGCTACGGCGCGGGGAATAACGCTGGCCGGGCTTCGGGGCTCGGGCCCGGGCGGCCGCATCATCGAAAGAGACGTGAAGGCAGCCGTGACCGGAGGCGTCGCGGGCGCGCCCATGGAGCCGAGGGGCAGCCCGGGGCCGCAGCAGGCTGCTGCAGCCGCTCCCGCCGGCGATTTCACGGAGATCAAAGTCACCGGCATCCGCAAGCTCATATCGGAGCGGATGCTCGCCTCCCTTCAGACAACCGCGCAGCTCACGTTGAACGCGGGTGCGGATGCCCGCTCTCTGCAGAGCATGCGCAGAAAGTTCAAGGAAAGCGCCGAAGCCCTCGGCCTGCGGGACATCACGGTGAATGACATGGTCCTGTTCGCCGTTTCGCGCACGCTTCTTTCACACCCTGAGCTGAACGCCCTGTATGCGGCTGACTCGCTGCGCCGCTACACCGCCGTGCACCTGGCATTTGCCGTTGATACGCCGCGTGGACTCATGGTCCCCGTGATACGGAACGCGCACTCACTGCGCCTGCGTGAGATCGCCCAGGAGGCTCGCCGGCTGGCGGAGGGCTGTCGGAGCGGCGGGGTCACCCCGGACGAGCTGGCCGGAGGCACCTTCACCGTCACCAATCTGGGCGCGCTTGGCGTCCAGAGCTTCACCCCGATCCTCAACGTGCCCCAGGTGGGAATACTCGGCGTCGGGTCCATCGTGCCCGGACCGGTGCTGGCGCCTGACGGCAGCGTGAGCTTCATCCCCCAGATCGGGCTTTCTCTCACTGTCAACCACCAGGTAGTCGACGGCGCGCCCGGTGCGCGCTTCCTGCAGACGCTGGCTGACGATATCGCCCGATTCGACCTGCTCCTGGCGCGGTAGCAAAACGCCGGGAGAGTGTAAGGCGATGGCACGCAAGACACAGTCAGGCCCACGCGTGACGGCCGCCCCTCCGCGGTGTACCGCGGAGGTGGGCTGCGCGGGCTAGAAAAGAACGGAGACACTGCACATGCCGAAATCCATCATCGTAGACCCGAAAGAGACCCGCGCCGCGGGGAAGCTGAGCTTCACCGACATACCCCTGAACGCGTACGTTTCCAATGGAAAGAAAGAACTGGAAAAGCACGGACGGGACGCGCTGGTGCGCGCATATCGCGACATGGTCCTGATACGCGAGTTCGAGACCATGCTCAATACGATAAAGACAAAGGGCGCCTACCAGGGGATCGCCTACGACCATCTCGGCCCTGCTCACCTTTCCATAGGTCAGGAATCCGCGGTGGTGGGACAGTGCATGCCTCTCGGCATCGAGGACTTCATCTTCGGATCCCACAGGAGCCACGGGGAGATCATTGCCAAGTGCCTTTCCGCGGCGGCAAAGCTTTCCGAGGCCCAGCTCTCCGGCGTCATGGAGGGCTATTTCGGCGGGGCCCCGCTTCGTGTCGTGGAAAAGGGCGCCGCGGGCCCGGTCAAGGACCTGGCGGTGGACTATATCCTCTACGGTGTGCTGGCGGAGATCTTTGCCCGTGAAAGCGGGTTCAACAAGGGACTGGGCGGCTCGATGCACGCGTTCTTCGCGCCATTCGGAAGCATGCCCAACAATGCGATCGTCGGCGGGTCCGCCGACATCGCGGTGGGAGCCGCGCTCTTCAAGCGCATCAACCGCAAGCCCGGCGTCGTGATTGCGAATATCGGGGACGGCTCCTCCAGCTGCGGCCCTGTCTGGGAAGCAATGATGGTGGCGGCAATGGACCAGTACCGCACACTCTGGCCGAAGGACGTGGGCGGCGCACCTCCCGTTCTCTTCAACTTCTTCAATAACTTCTATGGTATGGGCGGGCAGACCATGGGTGAAACCATGGGCTTCAAGGTGCTCGCCCGAATCGGGGCAGGGGTGAACCCCGAACAGATGCACGCCGAGCGCGTGGACGGCTACAACCCGCTTGCGGTCGCGGACGCCATCGAGCGCAAGAAGAAGATCCTGCTCGAGGGACGCGGGCCTGTCCTGCTGGACGTGGTGACCTACCGCTACTCGGGCCACTCCCCGTCGGACGCCTCCTCCTACAGGACAAAGGAAGAGGTGGCCCTCTGGCAGGACGTGGATTGCATCAAGAGCTTCGGCGAATACCTCGTTGCAGGCAAGATCGCAAAGGCGAGCGAGCTGGAGGCCATCCAGAAAAACGCGCTGGAGCGGCTGCGCCGGATCACCGACCTTGCCGTCTCACTCGAGGTTTCCCCGAGAATGAAGGTGGCGCCGGACGCCATCGGGGACCTGATGTTCTCCAACGGGAACATGGAAAAGCTGGAGGACAGGAAGCCTGAAATGCTTCTGCCGGCAGCGCAGAATCCCCGATTGATCGCAAATGCAAAGAAGTCGCGGTCCGGCGTAGGGCCTGACGGCAAGCCGCTTCCCAAGTCCCAGATCATTGCCCTGCGGGATGCCATCTTCGAGGCCATGCTGTACAGGTTCTCCATCGATCCCACGATGGCGGCCTTTGGCGAAGAGAACCGGGACTGGGGCGGCGCGTTCGCCGTCTACCGGGGACTGACGGAAGCCCTTCCCTATCATCGATTGTTCAACACCTCGATCTCGGAGGGCGCAATCGTGGGAGCGGCAGTGGGCTACGCGCTCTGCGGCGGAAGAGCCGTTCCCGAGCTTATGTACTGCGACTTCCTCGGCAGGGCTGGCGATGAAGTTTTCAACCAGGCATGCAAGTGGCAGGCAATGTCCGCCGGGGTGCTGAAGATGCCCCTGGTGCTGCGCGTCTCGGTAGGCAGCAAGTACGGCGCCCAGCACTCGCAGGACTGGACCTCGATCGTCGCCCACATGCCCGGATGGAAAGTGATGTTCCCCGTGACGCCCTATGACGCCAAGGGCATGCTCAACCTGGCCCTGCGCGGCACAGACCCCGTGGTTTATTTCGAAAGCCAGCGCATCTACGACATAGGGGAAATGTTCGTCCCCGGCGGCGTGCCGGAGGGCTACTACGAAGTGGAGGAAGGACAGCCGGCACTACGGCGCGCCGGCACGGACCTTACAATCGTCACCGTCGGCGCCACCCTCTATAAGGCCCTTGAAGCGGCAGACAGGCTCCAGCAAAAGCAGGGAATCTCCGCGGAAGTGATCGATGCGCGCTTCATCAATCCGCTGGACTACGAAAAGATCCTGGAATCCGTGAAAAAGACCGGGCGATGCGTGCTGGCATCGGACGCCTGCGAGCGCGGCTCATTCCTCCACACTATGGCGTCGAACATCTCCCAGATGGCGTTCGATTTCCTGGACGCTCCGGTGGCCGTGGTGGGCGCGCGCAACTGGATCACCCCCGCGGCGGAGATGGAGAACGTGTTCTTCCCGCAGGCGGAGTGGATCCTCGACACGATTCACGAGCGCGTCCTTCCCCTGCCCGGTCACGTTGTCACCACCGACCAGGGAATTCCCGAGATGCTGCGGAGGAACCGCCGGGGCGTGTAGTCCCATGGGGGGCGTGCGTGACTGCCTGCCCGTGAATGTCATGGAGTACCTTGACCGCGAATGTCATGGAGTACCTTGCCCGCGAATGTCATGGAGTGCGGAGTACCGCTCTAACGGCGGGTGCTCGCTTCGCTCGCGGGGACCGTTAGTACCTTGACCGCTCTGTTCACTCTTTCCTATACTCGGATCGATGGGAATCAGAAAAAGCATCGTTGCATGTGTTCTTGTCGTCCTCTGTCAGATCGCCGGCTACGCAAACGAGCAGTCCTGGGATTATTCCGCCTACACGCGCGCCATGGACAAGAGCGGGCGAAAAGTGGGAGCCCTCGATGAGAGCACATTCCTTGCCGCTCAGCAGCGCAAGCAGTATGTGATCGACCAGATCAAGGCGATGCTCATCCATGATTTCGGCTTTGCCGACCCGGCCATCCTGAAGGCGTTCCAGGAAGTTCCCCGAGAGTATTACATGTACGATTACGAGGACGACTACAATCTCGGGAAATCAGCCTACGAGATCCCGGCGCGCGAATGGAAGATCGGCTACGGCTCGGTGCTCACAGATTTCGTCATGCAGGCGTACATGACGGCCAAGTGCCGGCCCAAGCCTACGGACGTCTCCCTCGAAGTCGGGACAGGAAGCGGATTCCAGAGCTCCCTCCTGTCGCGGATTGTCAAGCGGGCCTACACAATAGAGATCATCACGGCCCTCGGAGACAAAGTCAGGAACATCTTTTCCCCGCTGGGATACGACAATGTCGAGTCCCGGGTCGGGGACGGATTTTTCGGGTGGCCGGATGTTCCGGGAGGCTTTGACATCATTCTTGTCACGGCCCAGGCTCCATTCGTCCCGCCCGCCCTCCTTGGGCAGCTGAAAAAAGGCGGCCGGATGGTGATCCCAATCGGGCAGCCCTGGAAGCCCCAGTTCCTCTACACCTTCACGAAGGACGAGCAGGGCAAAGTGCATTCGCAGCGCGATGTGTCGACCCTGTTCATCCCGATGACCGGAACAATCCAGACCCCCCCTCCCAAGCCGACGCACTGATGAGCCGGCGCAGGAGCCTGGCCTCGCTCTTCCTGGTCTCGCTCTTCGGCCTCTCCTTCGAGACCTTCCTCAGCCGTTACTTCGCCGTCGCGCTTTTTTCCGACTACGGCTACTGGGTCATTTCATTGGCCCTTCTGGGCTACTCCTTCGGAGGGGTCTTTCTCACGCTGTTCCGCGATCACTTCCATCGCAACAGCGCGCTGTACCTGCTGATCATTCCCCCCCTCCTCCTGGCCGCAAGCACCGTTGCGTTCGTGATGCTGAGGGCCAACCCCTTCAATCCGCTGGAGCTCCAGAACTCCGTACTGTGGGCCAGCCAGATCAGGCACATCTTTTCCTACTATGCGGCGCTGTTCCCTGTGTTCTTTCTGACCGGCGGATTCATCGGTCTCAATTTCCTGGTGTGGAGCGATTCAATCCCGCGCGTCTACGCGGTGGACCTGCTGGGCGCGGCCGCCGGGTCTGCCCTGGTCCTGGCCGCGATGTTCTTTGTGCACCCCTATCACCTGCCGGCCGTCATGCTGCCGATTCTCTTCGCGGTCATCGTCCTGAACACGACGGGATACTTCACACAGATGGCAGCGGCCCGGCCCCTCACTCTCATCGCGGCCGGCGCCGTCCTCCTCGGGCTCGGGATGTACAGCGTGCTCTCCGTGAGCACGCTCTCCGTACCGGACTTCAAGAAGCTGCATGCCATTCTCGGAATCCGTGACTCACGGATCATCAGCTCCCGCGTCTCCCCGGCAGGATCGTGGCTGACAGTCGACAACTACACGGAGTTCGACGATGTGAGCATGACGAACAACTACGGCAGCCTCGCCACGGCATCTCCGCCCCGGACATGGGGATTGTACCGGGATGCCGTCCGTGTTGCCCCGCTGCCCCGGGAGATTCCGAAGGATTTCTCCTACCTGGCCGGGTCGCTTTCCTACTTTCCTTATACGATCCGCCCTCATCCGGATGTTCTTCTTGTGGGGACCAACGGGGGTCTCAAAATCATCGAGAGCGCGAAAAGCGGCGCGGCATCGGGGATCGCACTGGAGCAGCCGGCCGATATTCAGCGGATAGTGACGGAGCGGCTCCGCGCTCTTGACCCGCGGTTCGAGCAGACCTGGGGAATCCCCCTGCAGCGCGGCACCGTTTTCTCCCTGGCCCGTGAGGCACGCCGGCGGTTCGACATCATCGAAGTGGCCAGTGACTTTCTCTCCCAGGACAGCAACACGACATGGTCATTCACGGTGGAGGCCATGGAGCTGTTCCTGGGCGCGCTCAGGCCGGGCGGCGTTATCTCGATACCAATGGACATCTCGGAGTTCGACCTGTACAGCCTCAAGCTGGCCAACACTATCGTTGCCGCCCTCTCCCGGCAGGGCGTCACGGACCCCGCGCGATACGTCATGGCGTATCGGACCGCCTGGACCTGCCAGTTCCTTGTCTCCGACCAGCCTTTCAGCACTTCGGACATCAAAGCCCTGGTGAGCTGGTGCGCCGAGCGATCCTTTGACACACCCTGGTATCCGGGCATCGACCCCGCCACCATCAATGTATGGAACGACCTTCCGCCGGTCTCCTTTGAGGAGGACCAGGTACAGGTTTCGGATACGGCGCAGGATGCGCTCATGAATGACCTTGCACTGATCCTGGGGCAGTCGGGCCGTGCGCCGGCTGCGAGCCAGTTCTTCAATCTGAGCCCTTCCACCATGGACAGGCCGGACTTCTTCTCAATTGCGCGCCTCTCGAAGGTGCGCGCTCTCCTGTCCAGGATCCAGATCCTGCCCGAGAAGGAGATCGGCTACCTGCTCAATCTCGTGATACTGGCGCAGGCGCTCCTTCTGGCAATTCTGGTGCTGTGCCTCCCGCTGGGCGCGGGAAGGAGAGTCGTGCGGCAATCGGCGGGGCCCGGCTCACTGCTCCCCCGCGTGTTCCTGTACTTCAGCGCGCTGGGCTTCGGCTTTTTTTTCATCGAGCTCACACTCATAAACAAGTTCTCGTTCTTCCTGGAAAGCGCCACGCTCTCGTTCGGGACTGTCCTGGCCGGTGTCCTCGTCTTTTCCGGGCTGGGCAGCTGGCGGGCCTCCCGGTTCAAGGAAAACCCCCGCCGCGGCCTGGTCGGCGGTCTCGTGGTCATTGCGGTGAGTCTCGTATTTTTCCTTTTCGGCATTGACCCGTTGATGCGGACGTGCATCGGGCTCCCGCTGCCGCTGAAGATCGCGGTCGCGGTTGCCCTGATCGCGCCGCTCTCTTTTGCACTGGGCAGGCCGTTTGCCCTGGGAACCTCGTCCCTCGCGGGGTATTCCGATTCCCTGGTCCCCTGGGCGTGGGCGATAAACGGGGCATTTTCCGTGGTTGCCACGCCGCTGGCGAGTATCCTCTCCGTATCCACGGGATGGAACGTCGTGCTTGCAGCCGCGCTGCTGATTTATCTCACGACTGCAGCAAGCTTTCCGTCGCGGAAAGCCGTCTAAACCTGGGCGGCCGTCTAGTCCGCAGTCACTTCAAGTATCATTTTCGTCCTGAGAGCCTCGAACAACTCACCGGACGGGTAGTAACGGTTTTTGCCGATCATGGAGATCTCGTCCGCATAGCGCATGCTGTTGGATTCCCAGTCCACCGGGTAGGGGTCGTAGACCACGAAATAGCCCTTGTCCAGGCTGTAGCCCTTGACCAGCACATAGTGGCCAAGGTCATCGCTGTAGTACCTACCGACGAGGTTGGTGCTCGGGTTCCCGTCGACTTTTTCGATGCCCCCGCTCTGAATAAGGACGAGCGCGATATGTCCCCTGTCCAGGACGTCCTGCAGGTCCTGCGGCTCGGACAGCGTGGGGCTCCTGAACGCAACGCCGTGCCTGCGCAGAGATTCCTTCAGGTCATCGAAGCTTGTGGCGCCATCATCATAGGGGTAGCCGATTTCCGCCCGAACCTGCTGCACCGGCACATCCTTGCCCCGGGCCCAGAGAATGGCCATGGAGACCAGCGCGGGCCCGCAGTTGGCAATGCCTGTCCCGAACTGGGTCCGGTACCAGTCAAGATCGTCTCGGCTTACCTGCCGGGACGGCAGGGGTGGAACAAAAACGTACAGCGAATGCATCCTTTTGCCTGCGCCGACGATCAGGATTGTGTGCCCGGAGGTATCCGCGCGGAACTTCCAGGAAGTGCCGATCCGGGAAAGGAGGGCTGGATGCCCGTCGAAGCTCACCGGACCGGGAGAGAAGTCGAACACATCGCCCGGATTCAGGGTGAGATACCTCTGGCTCGCCGGCTTTGCGGCCGGGGGTGTCTCCTGCGGCACGGAGGATGTGAGACGCCTTTCATGGCTGGAGGAGCCGCCGCCCGTCGCGGCTGAAGCAACAGCCGTGGAACCGGCCGACTCCGAAGGCAGAACCAGGAACATCGAGGTGCCAATGAGAAGGAACGAGCAGAGAAGAAGAACGAGAGATCTTCGTCCATGAAAGAAGGACATAAGTTGTACAATCATAAGTTTCATAGGACAAAAGTCACACTTTAATTATATGCTACCGGGAAGAAATGTTCCAGCGTCTGTTGAATAAGGCACCGGTGCGGCCGTGACAGCTACGGTGCGGCGGTGAACCTGTACCCCGTGCCGTGCACCGTGGTGAAATGCAGGGGATGGGCGGGATCGTCTTCGATCTTCTTGCGCAGGCCCGCCATGTGCTGGTCCAGGGTCCGAGTTGTGCCCTCATAACGCACGCCCCACACCTCGTCCATCAGGGTGACGCGATCCAGGGCCTCACCTTCGCGCGACGTGAAGATGCGCAGGAGAGCCAGCTCGCGCCGGCTGATGTCGAAGGCGCGCTCCCCCCTGGTCCCCCGCATTGTGCGGGGGTCGATCATGACGTCCCCGAATCGAATCGGACGATCGTCCCGTTCGTTCTCTTTTGGCTTGCCCCGGCGCAGAACGGCCCTGACACGGGCAAGCAGCTCCCTGGCGCTGAATGGCTTCACCACGTAGTCGTCGGCTCCCAGTTCGAGCCCCACCACCTTGTCCACCTCCTCGCCCTTTGCGGTGAGCATGATGACGGGCGTTGAGGCGTCGGTGCGCCGGATCTCGCGGCAGACCTCGTAGCCGTTCTTTTCCGGTATCATGACATCCAGCAGCACAAGGTCCGGCCGCGCCTCCGCATGCCGGGCCAGGGCCGCGGCTCCGTCCATGGCCTGTTCGACGGCAAAGCCCTCCCCCTGCAGCAGGTCGACCAGACCGGTGAGGATTGCAGGATCGTCCTCCACCACGAGGATCCGCTTTTTCATGGCATGTCCTCCCCGTCTCCGTCTCCCGCGGCAGGCAGGCGGACAATGAACTCGCTGCCGCCGTCTTCGCGGGGCAGGCACGAAATGTCACCGTCATGATCGCGGGCGATTCTTCGGGCGATGGTCAGGCCAAGTCCCGTGCCGCGCACCCGGCTGGAAAGGGAGTCATCCACGCGAACGAACTCGCGGAATATCCGTTCCCTGTCCTTCTCCGCGACCCCGATCCCCCGATCCTTCACGTGTACGGTGATGCAGTCCGAGCCTGCCAATGGTGTGCGCGTCACCTCCACGGCGATCTCCTTCCTATCGGGAGAATACTTCTCCGCGTTGGAGAGGAGGTTGAGGACAACCTGCTTCAGGGCCTCCGGGTCGGCGCGCACGAATGTGTCTGCGCCGTCAACGGACATTGAAAGAACGAACCCGCGGCCCTCCAGGCCGGTGCGCTGGCTCTCCACTATTTCACGTGTGACCCGCGCGGCGTCCACAACTTTCATTGCGTATCTTTTCCCGCCGCGCTCGCTTGCGGAGAAGTCCAGGACGTTGTTGATGAGCCGCGTGAGCCGTTCGGTTTCCGAGGCCATGATGGAGAGATACTGCGCGCGCTTTCGCGGGTCCGGTTGACGCTTCCGCTGCAGCAGCTCCACGAAAAGACTGATGGACGTGAGGGGTGTCTTGAGCTCGTGCGAAACATTGGTGACAAATGTCGCCTTCTTCTGGGCAAGCCGTATCTCCCCGTAGACGGAGTTGAGCACGAGGGTCCCCCCGCCGGCCACCGATACGAAAAGAATCAGCACCATGATCCAGATCACAAACGAAGACGAGCGGGCCTGCGCGGAGATGACATCCGGACTCGTGAGATAGCCTGCTGCCTCCCATCGGGGCAGCGATTCACCAATCTCGCGCGATACAAACGGCTGCCGCCAGTTGCGCCCGGCAGATTCCGGGGGAGTCGCGAGGGGCGCACCGTTCTCATCGAGGATCGTGATGATGCGCACCGGGGTATAGGTGCCGGAGAGCACTGCCGCAATGCGCTGGTGCAGCCCGTCCACGGAAACTTCGCACCCGGCAATCCTGCCGTCTTTCTGCCGTTCCCAGAAGAGGAACGTGAGTGAGTCACCGATGAACCGCGGAATGAGACCGTAGTTTCCCTGCGAGGCGATCTGGCTGAGAAGCCGCGAGGTGATGACAAACTGGGACTGCTGGGCCGCGGGGGCACGCGCAGGGGCCGGCGAGGGGGCCGTGGCGGCCGACCCGTCGGCAGGCAGACCGGACTGAGTTTCCTTCTTGTCCAGCGTTAGTGTATCCACTGGGACAGCCTCTGTTCCAGCCGCACCGGGTTCTGAAGGCGCTGAATCCGCGGAATACCGTGATGCGGCCGCGCTCGGTGCCGCGTTCTGGGCCATTTTGGACAGGGGCTGCGCGACGCGCGGGCTCACCCGGTCGCCCTTTTCCCGAGCCTGCTCGTACACCCTGCTTTGAAGAGCGGGGTTCTGTGCAAATGCGTCCAGGGCCATCTGGCGGGAGCTGCTGTCTGCCGCGGCCTGGCCGGCGGCCGCACCCCCTGCCCTGGTTTCGTCTTTCGTGATCGACTGCGCCTCCGCTGCAGGCATGTCCGTCGAGGCCGAAGAGGACGAGAGCTCTGATTTGCGGGATTCGGCCAGGATTTCCTGCTGGTATTTGACGGCGATATTCTGCAGCACCACCGTCGCTGTCCTGTCACTCAGGAAATCCCCGTTCTCCTGCAGGAACCTCTTCCCTGCGGCGTCCAGCCCTGATCTTTCGCGCGGCCACAGGATTCCAAATCGAGGCGAAAGGAGAAAAGGCACACTCACAAGCGGCGTGGCATGCTGCCAGCGCGGGAGAATCCGCGCGTAGTCACCCGCCTCCGGCACGTCGATCCCGGCGCGCAGCTCGTCCACGATTCGTCCCACCTCCGCGGCTGCCAGGCCGGCGGTCTGGGTGACCTCGGCCAGCAGGGTCGTCGTGAGCTGCTTCTCGACGAACGCCTCCTCCCTGCCCGCGGCGCGAATGGAGAGCACCGCCAGCAGGATGCTTGGCACGATGACAGCGGCGACAAAGATGATGCCGAGGGAGCGGGTTTTCACCTGCAAACCGTCCTCCGGAATTGTAGCAGGAATGGATGCTCCTGTCCTCGACGCATGAGGCAAACATACCCGCACAGGCGGGGCGCAGATGTCACGAGAGTGAAAAGGTCCTGTAAGAGAAGTGTAAAACGCGGGCAAGGATCAAATCCGCGGAATACCGCGGCGGCCGGGATGACCGCTTATCTCCTTGACCAGTGCCCGGTTTTGCCCTAGAAACATTCATGGCAAAGAAAATACGTGTCACGGTCTGGAACGAGTTCCGGCACGAAAAGAGCGATCCTGCCGTAGCCGCAGTCTATCCCAAGGGGATACATGGAGCCATTGCAGAAGCGTTATCCTCCGAACCTGATATGACTGCGCGCACCGCAACCTTGGACGATCCGGACCATGGCCTTCCGGATGCCGTCCTTGCCTCAACCGACGTGCTGACCTGGTGGGGCCACATGGCGCATGATCAGGTCAGGAACGAAGTGGCGGAGAAGGTCCAGAAGAGGGTGCTCGACGGTATGGGCCTGATCGTGCTGCATTCCGGCCACCTGTCGAAGCCCTTTGTGAAACTCATGGGGACGAGCTGCCTGCTGCGCTGGCGGGACGCGGGAGAAAAGGAACGGCTCTGGGTGGTGGAGCCCGGGCACCCCGTTGCGGACGGGCTGGGGCCTTACTTCGAGATCCCCCATGAAGAGATGTACGGAGAGCGCTTTGACGTGCCCGCCCCCGAGTCCACCGTGTTCATAAGCTGGTTTGCAGGCGGGAACGTGTTCCGGTCCGGCTGCTGTTTTACCCGCGGCAAAGGGCGAATCTTCTACTTCAGGCCGGGCCATGAAAGCTTTCCCACGTATCATCAGAAAGAAGTCCAGCTTGTCATCCGCAACGCAGTCCGATGGGCGGCGCCGGGAAACGGGCCCATCATGAAGCTGGGGGACCCGGAACAGCCCCTGGAGAGGATCTGAGGCATACAATGACGAAGATAGGATGGATCGGAATCGGGGTCATGGGCCGGTCAATGTGCGGGCATCTCCAGAAGGCCGGCTATCCCGTCTCGCTCTACACGCGAACCCGGGAGAAAGCCGTCGAGCTTCTGGCCGGCGGCGCCACCTGGTGCGCCACGCCTGCAGAGGTGGCCCGGCGCAGCGATGTGGTCTTTACTATGGTAGGATTCCCTTCGGATGTCGAACAGGTGTACCTGGCGGAGGACGGAATTTTCGCCGGTCTGCTCGCAGAAAGCATAGTCTGCGACATGACCACCTCGGAGCCGTCTCTTGCGGTACGGATCTATGACGAAGCCCGGACGCGATCGGCGTCGTCATTGGATGCCCCGGTGTCGGGCGGGGACGTCGGGGCGCGGGAAGCGAAGCTTGCCATCATGGTGGGCGGCGACAAGCGCGCGTTCGACGCCGTGCTCCCGCTTTTTCAGAAGATGGGAGAAACCATCGCACTGATGGGCGGCGCCGGGGCAGGCCAGCATACCAAGACGGCAAACCAGATCGTCATCTCGGGAAACATGATCGGCATGGTGGAGGCGCTGCTCTACACGCACAAGGCAGGGCTCGGGCTGGATGCCATGATCGACATCGTGGGCAAAGGCGCCGCGTCCTCGTTCTCGTTGAACAACCTGGGCCGGAGGATCGCAAAGAACGACTTCAATCCCGGCTTCTACATCAAGCACTTCGTGAAAGACATGGGAATTGCGCTGCAAGAAGCGCGTCGGATGAACCTTGCGCTGCCCGGACTGGCGCTCGTAAATCAGTTCTATATTTCTGCGCAGGCGCTTGGTTTCGAAAACCTGGGCACGCAGGGTCTGTATAAAGTGCTTGCAAAGATGAATGGTATCGGGTAGCTGGAAAAGGGCCCGGGTGGAGTCGAATCAATATTTGGAGTTTTTGGAGCTTTTGGTGATCGGCTGGAGCAGGCACAAAACAGAACTGGGAACCCGGCGATTCGATTTTCAACGCGGGAAAAATCCACAACAGCGACGACTGTTGGAGCAACGCGTGATTGAATCTCGAAAAATCACCGGCTGCGATCATGCTAAGCATGATCGCACAACGCGCACAAACAACTTCGCGTGATGTTGCGCTCATGTTCCTATTAATGATGTCGATCCTAAAAATACCAAAAGAAATTGCTTGACAGCAAAAAAGTCGACGGCTATAATGCCAGCATAAACTACTTTAGCGGGGTGATGATTCAGGGCCGTTGGCTTTTCATCCCCCCAAAAAACCTGGAGGAGGGACTGAATGAAGAAAGCGGTAGTTTTGGGAATGATCCTTCTAGCGCTCGGCTGCATGGCCTACGCTGATGGCGTCACAGTTGGACTGGATTTCGGACGCACGCAGTTTAACATCGCGTCTGGAAGCAGCGTGTCGGGCTCGCCCATCAATCAGGGCTGGGTCGGACCCACCGGCCAGTTCCCGACTGGGCAGCGCTTGGATATGCAGTTCGCATGGTCGAATGACCACACGGGAATCAACATCACCGATTACGTCTTCAACGGCGGATCGGCGGCAGACACCATCCTGAACGCGTACGGAACCCTTAAGTTCATACCGGATATGTTCACAGCATATATCGGTCTCTTCAACGCTGATGGATGGGACCACTTCAGGTTGGACACGGCTCATCCTATCCACGATACGAACAACAACAACGTTGGCCGGTTCAACGGCTGGGGCGCAATCCTCGACCTGATGCCGAAAGACAGCGGCCTTGAAGTCGCTCTGTTCGCAAGGCTGACGGATCCCGGAGCCCCCGGATACGCCTATAACGTCCAGACAATCAATGAAGCGCTGAGCCAGTATGACGTCGCGGCATCCTACACGGTTCCCAACCTCGTGAAGGTGCAGGTGGGATCGACCACGTTCGCCGATGCCCCGGGCAAGAACGAATTGGCAACCGCCCCTGGGTTCTCTGAGCGGAACATTTTCGGCAGCGTCCAGATCATGATGATTCCGAACCTCACCCTCTGGGACAACCTCTACTATGCAGGGTTTGATGCGCCGACCAAGACGACCATCATCTCTGACCTCGTAGGCCTCTCCTACGATATGAAGCCCCTGACCTTGATCCTCGCAGGATATTTCGGGAAGAACAACGCACCGCTGTGGGCAGCCGGCACTCCTGACTATGCGGGATTGGACTACACCGCCTGGTCAGTGCAGCCTGAGGTTATCTACAACATGGGCGGCCTGTCGCTTGGTCTGTACGCAAGCGTGACGGGCGTCAGCCTTTCCGGTCTGGGAATGGACTACATTGTTGAGCCCTACGTGAAGCTGAACGATTTCGGCACAAGAATCAGCTTCCTGTATCACGGCAACAGCACGTCCGGCGCGACCTCGACCTGGGAAATCCCCGTTCTTATCGACTGGGGCTTCTAAGCTCTACGTGAATGAAAAGGCGCGCTGCAAAGCGCGCCTTTTTTTTGCCCCTCCATCCACTCCGGATCCCTCCTACGCTTGAATTGATAATGGGTGACATGCCATAGTTGCCTGGTGTTGAACTTGTATGCAGGAGGATAAAAGAATGCGCAAGGTGAAAGTAGTCTGTCTTGTCTTGATCAGCGGACTTTTGCTTGCAGGATGTGCCTCAAAGCTGGGATATCCGGCAAGAACCGTTGGAATCCCGACACAAGTGACCCTGTTCGCACAGGTAGCCCAGAAGGGAACCCTTACAAACACCATGAATTACGGGGCCAAGGACATATGGAACGCACTGTACCAGAAAAAGTTCGAAGAAGTCCTGGGCAATGTTACGCAGAGCAAGCTGCAAAGACGACTGAATATCGCCTTCACACGAGATGCCGCCAGATCAAAGGACCTTTTCACCATTTCTTCATCGGATATCCTGGACACGAGCATTCCGTACGCGAAAGCCAAGAGCGATCCCCTTGAATATTCCGGATTCGATTTCAGCCAGTACAGGGACACGATTCCGACTCACTACATCCTGGCTCTCAGCATAGATGAGTGGGGGCTCATCGCTGCGCAGTACAACAGGGACAACGGTCCCTACATCTCCCTCACAATACAGCTCATCGACAAGGAAACGAACAACAGCCTCTGGAGGTACAACTACCTCTTTCTCCAGCCGGTCGACAAGGATGCCAATGAGCTGACCAGGGCGGATCACCTCGAGGACATCTATGACAGGCTGATCCCGAGGTCGGTGGACGCATTCTTCCAGTGGCTCGGCTACTAGCGAGCGAACCTTTATGGCGTTCTTCTACCCCGGGGCTTCGCATACTTTCAGCGAATACCTCCTGATTCCCAACCTGACCCGTAAGGAGTGCACGGCCGAGTCCGTATCTCTCTCCGCGCCGCTGGTCCGATTTGCAAAGGGAAGGGAACCGGCAATCCGGCTGAACGTTCCCTTCAGCTCCGCGATCATGCAATCTGTCTCCGACTCCGCGATGGCCATAGCCCTGGCGCGTTGCGGCGGGATCGCGTTCATCTTCGTTTCACAGCCCATCGCTGACCAGGCAGGAATGGTGGAGCGCGTCAAGAAGTTCAAGGCGGGGTTCGTGGTGAGCGATTCCAACATACGCCCTGATGCCACCCTGAAGGACGTGCTTGCACTGCGCGAGCGAACCGGGCATACCACCATGGCCGTGACCTCGGACGGCACCCCGACGGGGCAGCTTCTCGGCATGCTGACCAGCCGCGATTACAGGCTCAGCACCACGCCGCCGGATACGCGCGTGGCGGACATGATGACGAAGTTCCCCGACCTGGTTTACGGTGAAGAGGGCATCACGCTCTCAGATGCGAATGAGCTCATCTGGCGGCACAAGCTCAACTGCCTTCCGGTGATTGGAAAGACCGGTGCCCTGGCCAATCTTGTCTTCCGCAAGGACTACGCGGAGCACAAGGAGAACCCGCGTGAGCTCGTGGATGGAGACAAGCGCCTTGTTGTCGGCGCCGGTATCAACACCCGTGACTACGCTGAACGGGTGCCTGCCCTCGTTGCCGCCGGTGCGGATGTGCTCTGCGTGGATTCCTCTGACGGCTTCTCAGAATGGCAGTCCGACACGCTCGCATGGATCCGCAGGAAGTACGGGGACAGCGTGAAGGTCGGGGGCGGCAACGTGGTGGACGCCGAAGGCTTCCGATACCTTGCGGAGGCTGGAGCTGACTTCGTGAAGGTGGGTGTGGGCGGCGGCTCCATCTGCATCACGCGGGAGCAGAAGGGCATCGGCCGCGGCCAGGCAACGGCGGTCATCGAGGTGGCGCAGGCCAGGGACCAGTACTTCAAGGATACGGGAGTCTACGTCCCACTTTGCTCGGACGGGGGCATTGTGCAGGATTATCACATCGTGCTTGCCCTGGCCATGGGAGCGGATTTCGTCATGATGGGGAGATTCTTCTCCCGCTTCGACGAGGCGCCCGGCAGGCGCCTGCGTATCGGGGGCAACTACGTCAAGGAGTACTGGGGGGAAGGCTCCAACAGGGCACGGAACTGGCAGCGTTATCACGAGGGAGAAGGCCGTCAGGGCCTTGGCTTCGAGGAAGGCGTGGACGGCTATGTTCCGTACGCGGGAAAGCTGAAAGACAACCTGGACTCGACGCTGATCAAGATCCGCAGCGCCATGGTGAGCTGCGGGGCCTGCACAATACCCGACCTGCAGGCCAGCGCGCGCATCACGCTGGCCTCCGCGGTCAGCATCCGCGAAGGCGGCGCACACGATATCGTGGCCAAGGAGAACGAGATCATTCCGACCACATAGTCGGTTGCGGGCGCGCGGCCCACGGCGTGCCTTCCCTGGCTACGGCGCCCCCTCCAGCTCCACGCCGACCGGGCAGTGATCAGAGCCCGCTATCGAATCCAGGATGAAAGCGTCCTTCAGCCTCTCCCGCAGGGACTCAGAGACGCACACATAGTCGATGCGCCATCCGATGTTCCTCTCGCGCGCACGCGTGACGCTGCTCCACCACGTGTAGCGTTCCCCTTCATCGTGATACACCCTGAATGTATCGATGAATCCCGCGCCGAGGAGCCGCGTGAAGCCCTTTCTCTCCTGGTCGGTGAACCCCGCGTTCTGCCTGTTTTCCCTGGGCCGCGCAAGATCGATCTCCTCGTGCGCAACGTTCAGGTCGCCGCAGAAGAGCACCGGTTTCTTCTCCGCCAGGCGCTGCGCAAATGCGCGAAACGTGCGGTCCCATTTCAGGCGAAAGTCCAGCCGGGGCAGACCGCGCTGGCTGTTGGGTACATACACGCTCACTACGTAGAGGGACGGGAACTCCACTGTTGCCACGCGGCCTTCCGCATCCGAAACACGATGGCCGATCCCCGCTTTCCACGAGAGGGGCTTGACCCGGGAAAGAATTGCCGTCCCTGAGTATCCCGGCTTCAGCGCCGCGGAAAAGAACTGGAAGGGCAGACCGGGAAGCACATGGCCCACCTGCTCCTCGCTGGCCCTGACCTCCTGCAGACACACTATGTCGGGTCTGCGCCGGCCAATGCCTTCCATGCCGCCCTTGGCCAGCACCGCGCGCAGCCCGTTCACGTTCCAGGACAGAAGCCGCACGGGCCGGTCTGCTAGAGCCCGACGATGTTGTAACCGGTGTCCACGAAATGGATGTCCCCTGTCACTCCGCTTGCCAGGTCCGAGAGCAGGTACAGGGCAGACTTTCCCACCTCGTCCTGCGACACGGAACGGTGCATGGGAGAGCGGGCTTCCATGATGCCGAAGATCTCGCTGATGTTGGAGATGGCGCTTGCCGCCAGCGTGCGAATGGGGCCCGCGGAGATGGCATTGACCCGCACCCCCTTCTCACCCAGGTCGAGGGCCAGGTAGCGCACGGTGGCCTCGAGGGCAGCCTTGGCTACACCCATGACATTGTAATTGGGAATGGCGCGCTGGGAGCCCAGGTATGTGAGGGTGATGACCGACCCGCCGTTTTTCATGAGCGGCAGCGCCGCCCGGGTCACGGCGATCAGCGAGTACGCGCTGATGTCCAGGGCAGTCTTGAACCCTTCGCGGGTGGTCTGGTGAAAAGCCTGCTTCAGCTCCTCCCTGCCCGCGTAGGCAACGGAATGCACGACGAAATCCAGGGTGCCCCATTTCTGCTCGATTTCGGTGTAGACCTCTTCGATCTCCGAGTCCTTGGAGACGTCGCAGCGCAGGATGAGGTCCGAATCGATGCTTTCCGCGAGCGGCCGCACCCGCTTTTCGAAAACCTCGTTCAGGTAGGTGAATGCAAGGGCCGCCCCTTCTTCATGCAGCTTGCGGGCAATACCCCACGCGATGCTCCTGTCGTTGGCCACTCCGAAGATCACGCCCTTCTTGCCGGTCATCAGGCCCATGTCAGTGTACCTCCGCGCTGTCGTGCGTCCGTACAAGATACACCGGCACCGAAAGAGAGTGAAGCGGGCATCCGGACTCGGTCGCTCCCTTCTGCTCCCTTCTGCTCCCTTCTGCTCCCTTCCGCTCCTGGCGGAGTTGGCGGAGTTGGCGGAGCTGGCAGAGTCGCGGAGTTGACGACATTTTGCCGTCTTCCCACTGGAAATCTCGCGCCCTTCCGCGCTACGATCCTGACCCATGGAACGCACTGCGGGAACGGAGGTGCTTCGAGGTGTGCGCGCCGGGCTGCCGGTCGCAGTCGGCTACCTGCCAATGGCTATGGCCTTTGGTGTGCTGGCCACTCAGACTGGCCTGCACTTTCTGCAGGCCGCGGCCATGTCCCTTTTTGTCTATGCCGGGGCCAGCCAGTTCGCCTCTCTCGGGCTTCTGGCAGGAGGGGCGTCCGCGCTCGCGATCATCTTGGCGACCCTTGTCCTTAACTTCCGTCACTTCCTTATGAGCGTGGCCCTTTCACGCAGGATTCCCCTGGAGCGGCGTCCGGGAAGAGCAGCGTGGGCAGCACCCCTGGCCCTCGGGTTCGGCATCACCGATGAGACCTTTGTCGTGGCATCACTAAACGAATCTCTTACTCCGCCATTCTTCATCGGGCTTGCTTTCACCGCCTACCTCGCGTGGCTCAGCGGCACGCTGATCGGGGCAGGCTTCTCCTCACTGATCCCTGCCGTCATCGCACGCGGCATGGGGGTGGCGCTGTATGCAATGTTCATCGCAATCCTGATCCCCGGCGTAAAGAAGACCTGGGTCAATGGCCTTGTCGCCGCCGCGGGCGCCTGTCTTGCATGGGGCGCTTCGCTCGCTGTCCCGGGCCTCCCCTCGGGATGGAGAATCGTCATTGCGATCCTTGTGGCATCCGCCATCGGCGCAGCCGTGGACGGGGAGGAGACAGCCTCGACGGGTCGAGAGGAGCCGGCATGATCTGGGTCATGATCGCCGGCATGTGCGCGGTGACATTTCTCCCGCGCGTGATTCCGCTGCTGCTCGGCAGGGACCTCGTGCTCCCGGGCTGGATACGGCGCTGGCTTTCATTCTTTCCCTACGCGGCGCTGGGAGCCCTGATATTCCCCGGCATACTCACCGTGATCGAGGGCCGTCCTTGGATAGGCCTTGCCGCCGGCATGGTCGCGGCGCTCCTGGCGCTGAAAGCGCGCAACGCGATTTTCCCCGTGCTCGCTGCCATCGCCGTCACGGTGATCCTCGATCTGGCCGCCACTTGAACGGGAAGGAGCGCCGCCCTAAACTGGCCGCATGCCCCTTCTTACCGGCTCCAACAAGATATTCGTGCTCGACACAAACGTCATCCTGCACGACCATGACTGCATCAACTCCTTCGAGGAGCACGACGTGGTGATCCCCATCACCGTGCTGGAAGAGATCGACAAGTTCAAGAAAGGCAACGAGATCATCAACTTCAACGCGCGCGAGTTTTCACGCAAGCTCGACGGCATGGGAGGCGACAAGCTGCTCAATGAAGGCATCCGCCTGGAGAGCGGGGGAATCGTCGTGGTGGAGACCAATGTCAAGCGCGACGACCTGCTGGGAGAGATCTTCTGGGAGGACAAGCCCGACCATCGCATCATCTCCCTTGCGTTCAATCTTGCAAAGGAGTACGGGAAGGAGCGCGTGATCCTGGTGTCCAAGGACATCAATATCCGGATGAAAGCCAAGAGCATCGGGATCAAGGCGGAAGACTACGAGACGGGAAAGATCAGCAATATCGACGAGCTGTACAAGGGCAAACACGTGCTGGAGAACGTGGAGAGCGGTCTCATCGATGAGCTCTTCCAGGAAGGGCTGGTGCCTCGGGAAAAGTTCCCCATTGAAAAGGCGCCCTACCCAAACGAGTACTTCATCATCAGGAACCAGAACAAGAGCATCCTCGCCACCTACGTTGCGGACAGTGATTCATTCAAGCACATCCAGAAAAAACGGGCGTACGGCATCGAGCCCCGGAACGCCGAGCAGACCTTTTCCCTGGACGCGCTCTTCAATGAGAACATTCCCCTTGTCACCATGGCGGGCAAGGCAGGAACGGGAAAGACCCTGATGGCGCTGGCTGCGGCGCTGGAGAAGCGCTCCAGCTACAAGCAGATCTACCTGGCAAGGCCCATCGTGCCCCTGTCCAACAGGGACATCGGCTTCCTTCCCGGCGATATCAAGAGCAAGCTCGATCCCTACATGCAGCCCCTTTTCGACAATCTCACGCTGATTCAAAACCAGTTCGAGGAGACCTCTCCCGAATACAAGCGTATCCACGACATGCTGGAAAACGGAAAGCTGGTGATCACGCCGCTCGCCTACATCCGCGGACGGCACCTGTCAAAGATCTATTTCATCATTGACGAGGCGCAGAACCTCACGCCGCACGAGGTGAAGACGATCATTACACGTGCCGGGGAAGGAACAAAGGTCGTGTTCACGGGGGACCCTTACCAGATCGACACGCCGTACCTGGACTCGCGCTCCAATGGCCTCACGTGCCTGATCGACAGGATGAAGGGGGAGTCGCTGTACGCCCACGTCACCCTGGAGAAGGGGGAACGGTCCAAGCTGGCCGAGCTGGCGTCGAACATATTATAGGTGCAGCAGGCTCCCTTCCGCTCCCTTCCGCTCCCTTCCGATCGTGGCGGAGCTGGCGGAGTTCGCCCTTTGCTAAAAGTGCAGCCCGAATTCCACCATGAAGTTCACGACGCTCCCGTCCCCATTCACACCAGTCAGCCGCCGCGTCATATATGCCGCGCCCCTGGCAAGATCGAGAAAGTCGAGGAAGATGCCGCCTCCCGCGGAGCTCACGAAGCCCGAGCCGGCTGCGCCGGTGAAACCCGACTCTCCCACCTGGTTGTAGTAGCCGAGATCCCAGAAAAACAGGAAGCCCGGGACCATGTCGGGATTCACGAATGCCGGAAGGTTTGCGCGGACTTCCAGGCTGTTCACCGCCTTCAGATTTGTGTCCAGGCTGCCTTTGTCCACGCCGCGCACGGCTTTGCCGAGACCGATGAACTGCTCCCCTCGGCCTCCGAATGTCTGGCGGATATACAGCGGGACAGCCGCGCTCAGCCCGAGGGCGTAGTCCACGGCAAAGCGTTCCCCGAAATAAATGCTGAAGAAGTTCACCGGCACGTCTGGTTTCTGGTCATAGAGCGGGAGAAACCAGCGGAATGTGGCGTTGAAGCGGACGAAGTCGGAGTCACCCCTGAGTGTATTGAGGAAAAACCGCGGACCCCATTCCGCGGACAACTCGGCGGAGGTCCCGGAAAACGTCTTGTGATGCGTGTCCGGCAGGACGTCGTCGTACGCCAGGCCCGCGATGATTGAGTTGAGGAAAATCCCGGTCCGGTCGGCAAGAGTGGAGTCGTAGAGGAGCTGGCCCTGCTTGATCTCGTTGAAGTCCGCGCGCCCCCGGTAGAAAGCAAACGCTTCAACAAGATTCGTCCGGGTGCGCTCGTTCCACGCGAGCCCCTGGTCGATGCCCAGGCGCCAGGCACCCTCGATCCTGTTGAACCCTGGCTCTTTTCCTGCCAGCAGACCCCCGGGAGCGAGCTCACGGGGGGCCACGAGCGCTCCTGACAGATCGCGGTAGTAGGTCAGCCATTCGTAGCCGCCGCCGAAGTACGCCCAGATCGTCGTGTCAACGCCCGGAAGGAGCTTGATGCCGCGGTAGCCGATCCCTGCATCCACCCCCAGGAGCCGGGGGCCCACGTCGAAGACGAATGAGCTCCTCTCCCCGTCCGCCTGGCAGGAAAGCGAGCCAATGAGAAGGAGGGACGCAAAAAGAAGAAAACGAACCGTCCTGGTCACTGCGTCTGAAGGTCTCACGGCTGGTCATGGTACATGTTTTGGCGGCCGCGTGCTATACTTGAGTACATGAGGCTCCGAGTCGCCGTTGCTTTGTGCGTCGTGCTTGTCATCGCGGCCCCCGGGTTCGCGCTTTCCATCAATGAGCTTGATGTGAACGCGAGTTTCATGGTGATCGGGAGCGTTCCGCCGGCCGGACATGGAGACGTGAGTCCTGTGGTCCAGCTTTTTGGCGCCTCTCTCCCTCTCAAGCTGGCGGGCCCGTTCTATATAGAGCCAAAGCTCGAGTTCTTTGGCTTGCTCTACGAATGGGTCGATGCGGATGGGGTTGCTGTCCCGACACAGATCGAGACAGCATCCGGTTTCTGGACCCTGGGAACCCTGATCAGTATGCACGCCGGTGCGCGCTTCCCGCTCTCTTCACAGCTCTCGTTGGGCGGGTCAATCGGGGCGGATTTCCTTCTCAGATTCCCCATAGAGCTCTGGAACAAGGGTGCATCCGGGATGGGGCCCGCTCTGAGCTATTTCTTCGCCAAGGGAAGATTCTTTTATCCCGAAACGACGTTTTCAGTGATCTGGCAGGTGTCAGAACCAATCGGCTTGATCTTCAACCTTCGGGCCCTCTATCCCGTATTCCACCTGTGGGACGGCATGGGCCAGCCATTTGTCGACCAGTTCATATTTGGGGCTGGCGTCGGGATTGCAATCAGGCTGGGACCCGCCGCTAAGGCGGCTTCGCCGGCAGCCTCTGTGCCAGAGACTCCCGGGCCGGTAAACCCCGCTCCCATTGCGCCCGCGCCAGACGCTCCCGCTCCGGCTGCCCCTGCGCCCGAAGCCCCAAATCCACGGAGTACCGTGGCGCCCTAAAT
>CAYTGX010000017.1:0-11127 GCA_964437385.1 uncultured Spirochaetaceae bacterium | reverse complement strand
AAATCCACGGAGTACCGTGGCGCCCTAAATAAAGTTCTCCGTTTCCACTTCCGTCCATACGTTTTCCTCGCGCGCAATCAGCAGGGACACGAACGAGGCGCTGAGCACGTCGATGAAGGCGCCGAAGCTCACCAGAAGCGGGGCGATGTTTCTCAGGATCAGATAGCCTTCCTGCAGACCCTTGCCGTAGATGCTGCATAGCATGAACAGGGAGAAGAATGCCCCGGTACCGGGGGCGGCTCCCAGGATGAACGATACGATGAATGCGAACAGCATGACCCAGAGAGTCTGCAGGAACGTGATCTCCAGGCTCGAATAGGACCGCAGGATCAGGATGAAGGCCACGCTGGACACCATGGCGGTGCCCGCTCTTCCCAGCACGGCAAACAGAGGGTACACCGCGGAGCCGACCATCCGCGGCACGCCCAGGCTTTCCTTCCCGTGCTTGGTCAGGAACCCGAGGGACACGTACTGGTCTCCGCTGAACAGGCCCACGATGGCGGGACCCAGGGAAGCGTACAGCCACCGGTAAGGATTCTCCTTGAGGCCCAGCACGTACAATGCCCCCGGAAAGACGCCGAAGACGACAAGACCCACGTCCACGGCAAGAATAATGATGATCTGCTTGTACATGCCGAGGTCCGCATGGGTGAGATGAGAGATCCGGGCGGCCGCGATTGCGATCAGCGCGATGGCGAAAAGCTCCACAATAAGGGAGTTCAGGTGATAAAAGATTCGTGACAGAGAATCAAACATCTGCGCGACGGGGCGCGTGACCTGGCGATCGAAGTCCATGTTCACGCCCAGGAGGAAGGCAAGGATCATGAGGGGGAGGAGAAAATCCCCGCTTCCAAAGAACACGTTGAAGAGATTGCGGGGAAAGATGACCTTCAGACCGTCCAGGACGCCGACGGGCACGAAGGCTCTTTCCGCCTCGATGGTGATGGGGATGCGCTCAGGAGGAAACACGAGCACCGACAGGGTGCCGATGACAATGAGCAGGGCCGCGGAAAGGACAAGGTACTTGAACGCGGAAAGATACACCCGCATCAGTCTCTTCTCCTGGATCAGTTCTGCCGTACCAATGCCCAGTGAAAAGAATATGAACGGGAACAGCACATAGCGCCCGATCCCGAGGAGCAGGCCGGACAGTGAATCGAAAAAACCCTGGGCCTGAACAGGAATAAAGAGACCGACCACCAGACCGATGAGCGACCCGATGAAGAGCTTTATCCAGATTTTCACACGCTCACACTATCGGATTCCCCCCACTGCGTCAACGAAACAGGGGTTTCCAAGGGCGCGCATCGACGGCGACACGGCGTGATTTCAAGGGCCGCACAGTGGCCCAAAGCCATGTTTTGGCTATACTTCCGATCATGAAAGGCGTCATCGTCACTGCCGGGTACGGGACCCGCTTCCTTCCCGTCACCAAGACACTACCGAAGGAAATGCTCCCGCTGGTCACGCGGCCTTCCATTGACTTTGTCGTGCAGGAGCTCATCGCTTCAGGAATCAATGAGATCCTTTTCATCACCTCGCGAAGGAAAAAAGCGCTGGAAGACTACTTCGACCGCGAGGTCGAGCTGGAGAGCGTGTTCCGCGCCGCGGGAGACGAGAAGATGCTCGCGCGGATCGCGCCCCCGAAGGCCGCCTGCTATTTCGTGAGGCAGACCGAGATGAAGGGAACAGGGCACGCGCTTCTCCTTGCCCGCTCGTTCGTCGGGAATGAGCCTTTCGTCGTGGCCTACCCGGATGACCTGCACTTCGGAGAAAAGCCCCTTGCCCGTCAGCTCATCGAGACGTGGGAGAAAACCGGTTGCACCGTCCTTGCCACGCTGCATGACCCGCCCGATATCAACCGCTATGGAGTGATCTCCATTGCCGAAGATGGGCTCCATGTGACGGGCATGATCGAAAAGCCGCCGCGCGGCCAGGAACCCAGCAGGGAGGCGTCCATCGGCAGGTTTCTCTATGCGCCGGATTTCCTGGACCAGCTCGCAGAAGAATGGAAGAAACACGGCACGGGGGAGTTCTTCCACGTGCCTGCCGTGCTCGCACTTGCGCGCAAAGGACGGGTTGTCTACAGGCGCGTGGAAGGAGAGAGGCTGGACGTGGGGGAGCCCGGGGGCTACCTGGAAGCGGTCATCCGCTACGCGCAGAGCGTGCCGGAGCTCGCGCGGGTACTCGAGCGAATCATTTCGAAAATAAAGCCGTGAAGAGCCTGCCGGAGCGAATCATTCTGATCGGGTTCATGGGCTCGGGAAAATCCTCGGTCGGCCGCATTCTTGCGAACAAGCTGGGCTATGAGCTTGTGGACACCGACGCCCTGCTCGAGGAGCGGGCGGGCGCGCCGATCCCGCGCATCTTCCGTGAGCAGGGGGAGCCGGCATTCAGGGCCCTGGAATCGGAAGTCCTGGCGGCGGTGGCGGGCCGGAGGCGGTCGGTGATTGCCACGGGCGGCGGCGCGCCCGCCCATCCGCCGAATCGGCACTTTTTTACTCGTGGGGATTCCGTGTTCCACTTGAGGGTGTCATTGAGGGCTGCGCGGGAGAGGACTGGGGAGAACGCCGACCGACCGCTCCTGGCGCAGGACCCGGAAGCGGTGCGCAGGCTGTACCAGGGCCGGCAATCCGTCTACGAGGAGCTCGGGCAGTCCGTGGACACGGATGGGAAAACCCCGGATGCCGTTGCGGACGAGATCATGCGCCTTCTGCGGAGTCCCAGGAAGAATCACCCTCCTGGGGAAATCGCCTGATCAGCTTTGCAAGCTCGACGCGCCCTTCGTACAGCGCTTTCCCGAGGATGAGCCCTGCCACGAGCGGATCCTTCGACTCGGCCACCTGTTCCACGTCATGCTCGCTGCCGATGCCTCCGGAGAGCATGGTGGGAAGACCTGCGGCGCGGGCAGCCGCGTTTGTGCGCGGGATGTCAGGACCGGCGAGCGTCCCGTCCCTTTCGATATTCGTGTAGACGAGCCACCTGATGCCCGTCGCGGCAAGCCCGGCCGCGACCTCGGTATCTTTCCGTCCGGCGTCCTCCATCCAACCAGCCACCCGGACGCTTCCGTTGGCTGCGTCCACCCCGGCAGCAAACCGCGGCCCATGGACCCTCACCCAGGCCGTGACGTCAGCGGGAGACCTTATCAGAACTGTTCCCAGGATTATCCGCTGCACGCCAAAATCGAGCAGCCGGGCCGCCTGGTCCGCACTCCGTACCCCGCCGCCCACCTGCAGCCTGCAGGAAACGGCGGCGCGGATGCGCCGGATGACCTCGAGATTGTCCCTGCCCTTGCCTTCAGCCGCGTCAAGATCCACGATATGGATCCAGCGTGCGCCGTCCTGCGCAAAGCTCCGCGCGCATGCCACCGGGTCCGACGAGTAGCTTGTGGTGCGTGTAAAGCTTCCCCTCAGCAGCCGCACGCATCGCCCTTCGCGAAGGTCGATGGCGGGGACGAGGAGCATGGGGTTCAGCCGGCCGCCCCGCAGGCCTGGGGATCTGAGAGCGCGTCGTCGCAGCGCTCGGCGCCGATCATGAACGCCTGCCGCAGTTGCCTTTGGATCTCCACCGCGTCCCGGGCGGCCAGGAGCCGCTCCCGCAGGGACTGATGCCTCAGGCAGCGCACAAGGGTGGAGAGTGCGTGCAGGTAGTCCAGAGATACCAACAACGGGGAGGCGATGACAAAAAGGAGCCGCACCGGCTCTCCGTCAGGAGACTCGAACGGGATGCCGGTCCGCGAGAGGCCCATGGCGATGAGGACGCGCTCCACGCCCGCCGCGCGGCCGTGTGCAACAGCCACTCCGTGGCCGAAGCCGGTTGATTGCAGCCGCTCGCGCGCGATGACGGCGCTCTCCAGCGCATCGAGGTTTCCTATTTGCTTGAATACAGGCGCCCGCGTAATGACCTCGCGAAGCGCTTCGAACTTGTCCGCGCTCCGCAAATCAGCGACGACTGTGCCCTGGTCGAAACAATGCAGTATGCTCATCATAGTATTACGATCGGCCATCCTATCGTCCGGCAGGAGAAGATGTCAATACGCCTTGCCGCATCGACGTACCCGGCGGATTCGCGCCGATGTATCTTGCACGGCACGCGCCTATAGACAATCGCCCCGTGCCGTTATATCTTGCATGAAACGCGGCCGTGCGCTGCGATACTCCGCGGATTTTTATGCCGTGGAAGCGCGTTTCAATGGGAGGGGATGACAGTGGCAAAAGCACCGGCGAAAAAGGCCATAGTGAAAGTGCCCGAAAAGCTTACCAGCGCCTCGATGATCGGCTACATCGCTGACAAGGGCGGCATGGCGAGGAAAGAGGCGAGGGAGCTTCTGGAGCACCTCTTCGACCTGATCAACACGGGGGTGATGCGCGGCGAGCGGGTGGCCCTTGGCAAGATCGGGAAGATGTTTGTCCGCCGCAGACCGGCGCGCGCGGCGCACCCGGGCCGTAACCCCACAACGGGGGAAACAATCATGATCGCTGCGAAGCCGGAAACCAAGGTGCCGCGCTTCACTTTCAGCAAGACCTTCAAAGAGGCCGCGCTGAAAGCGAAGGTCAAGAAGTAAGAAGAGTTGCCGTCGGCCTGCTCGGTACGGCGGCGCCCAAATCCACCTCACTGCGCGGGCATACCGCGGTCATGGTACCCCATGACATTTGCGCAAGGTACGGTGGCGCACAAATCCGCCTTACTGCGCAGAGTACCGCGCAAGGCACGGTGGCGCGGGGCCGGGGAGACGTTTTCAGGCTTCCCGGCCTCGACGATACAACGCTTCCACCACCATCCGATCCGAATCCGCCAGGTCAAAGGACGCAAGCTGTTCCGGCCGCACCCAGCGGATCTCATCATGCTCCCGGAGCTCAAGCACCCCTTCGATGCGGTCCACCCGGTAGACGAGAAGCTCCAGACTGACCCCATCCCCCTCGAAGAACGTTGTGCAGAGGAACTTCCCGACATGTGCGCGGATGCAGAGCTCCTCTTCCAGCTCACGCGCCAGTGACTGCGCGGGGCTTTCCCCCGGCTCGATCTTGCCGCCGGGGAATTCCCACTTTCCCCCCATGTGCTTTCCCGGCTTCCGCCGTGCAATAAGCACCAACCCGTTTTCCTCGATGATTCCCGCCGTGACCTTCACCGTGACCTCCCGACGCCTGCCCGCGCGCACCACTGCGACACCGGGCATGCGCTGCACCAGGGGGAAACAGGCGTGCAGACCGACTGGCCATACCGAACCAGCAGCTCGTTGATCGAGATCCAGTAGCGGCGGGGAAGGATTTCCATGAGGGCTTCCTCAGTCTGGGCGGGCATGCGGGTGGTCACCCAGCCCATTCGATTGGAGATGCGGTGTACGTGCGTGTCCACGCAGATACCGGGCAGCCCGAAACCGAGGTTACGCACCAGGTTCGCGGTCTTCCTCCCGACTCCGGGCAGCTCCAGCAGCTGCTCCATATCCGGGGGAACTTTGCCCGCATACTTTTCAAGAAGGATCTTCGCAGCCGCGCGCAGGCTCCGGGCTTTTGTGTGATAGAAACCTGCCGGATAGATAAGTTTCTCGATGCGCTGCGTGGAAAGGGCGGCGAGCTCCCCCGGTCCCGGTGCCGCAGAGAGCAAAGCGTCCGCTGCGTGACGCGTCACCTCGTCCTTGGTCCGCAGCGAGATCATGGTGGCGACAAGCACGCGGAAAGGGTCGCTGTTCTCCCGCGCAACCTCGGACACCGACGGCAGAGGCCGGCCGTCACCAGTGCTGTCCAGGCGGTGGGCCATTGCACGGTAGATCCGGGTCCAGGGAATGCGGCGGTTGTGGACTGCCCTAGAGCCCGGCGAGGTCACTTTGCATTGACTTTGAGCCGGGAGAATACCAGCTCCTCGATGTCCCCCTTGCTTTTGTCCAGGGAGAAGGAGATTTCGTCAATGAGGAGCTTCAGCGCGCTGTCGTAGAGCTTGCGTTCGAGAATGGGAAGCTCCTTGATCCTGCTCCTGTGGTAGAGGGCGCGCACGACGTTGGCAATGTCGAGAATGCTGCCCTTTTTCAAAAGGTCAAGGTTCATCTGATAGCGAAGCTTCCAGTCGGCGGGAATGGGCTCGAACTCCTCCGCAATGAGCCGGAGAGCTTTCTGCGATTCCTTCTTGCCGACAATGGCACGGATGCCCAGCTCGTCCGCCTTGTCCACGGGAACCATGATCGTCATGTCGGAGACTTCGAGATACACAATATAGTAGAGAAGCTTCTTGTCCCTGAAAGGCTTCTCTTCGATGGCACGGATATGTCCGACGCCCTGGAGAGGATACACGATCTCCTGACTTACTTTATATTTGGTCGGTGGATGTCTCGCTGGTTTGCGGGGGGATTTCATGCAAATCATTGTACCGCAGTTTGGCCGAAGGGTCAAATATCTCAGGGCTGAACGCGCAAGCCCGCAAGTTCGCGGACAAACTCGCGGATGAAACCCGCAAACTCGCGGATGAACTGGCCGCCAGGGCCCGTCGCGGAGTATAGTCCTTTCGATGATGAAGCTGAGCTCCAGGAAGATTCTAGCGATTGCGGCCTTTCCTCTTCTCATTGCCGCTGTCGTTGTTCCTGTCATAATCTGGCACGACGCCCTCTGGCGTCTTTTCACCTCGCTGCAGCGATTGAGGGACTGGGTGGCCGGATGGGGCGCCTGGGCGCCTGCGATTTTCATCGCGCTCCAGGCGCTGCAGGTTATCGTATTTGCCATCCCGGGAGAGGTGGCACAGATCGCAGGGGGATACCTCTTCGGCGCCTGGCAGGGCTCGCTGCTCTCCGTGGTGGGGATCTTCGTCGGCTCCACCACGAGCTTCTTCCTGGCCCGCGCGCTCGGAAGGCCTTTCGTAGCCGCCATAGCCCCGGCCGAACAGGTCGAAAGGATCGAAAAGCTTCTGGGCTCACCGAGCGCGCGTGTTGTCTTCTTTCTGCTGTTCCTCATCCCCGGTATTCCCAAGGACATCCTCTGCTACGTGGCGGGCCTCACCCCGATGGGATTCCCCTTTTTCGCGGGCGCCTCAATGCTGGGAAGACTTCCGGGCATCGTGGGAAGCGCAATCATCGGCAGCGCGGCAGCCTCGAGCCAGTGGCTGCTGGCGGTGATCATCGGAGCCGCGGCTGCGGCTCTCTTCGGGGCCGGATTGATCCTTCGTCCCCGGATACAGAGGTGGCTGGAGAGGATGTCGAAAAAGGACGATTCAGACAGGAGCGTGTAAGGCGATGGCACGCAAAAGACAGTCGGGCCCGCGCGTGGACGACCCGCGCCTTCCGCTCCCTTCTGCTCCTGGCGGAGTTGCGCGCCTGCCGCCCTCCGCGCGCGTTGCGCGCGCTACGCATCCAACTCCGCGGAGTACCGCGGAAGGGCTACGGGGTCTTGACGGCAGCCGCGAACCGCTCGCCGAACTCTTCTCCCTGTTTCAGCAGCTCCGCCGTGGGTGTCCCGCGGAACTCGAGCATGTCGGTGACCTGCCATTTCAGAGGTTCCGCCAGCTTCTGGAACGCCGCCATTCCGCCCTTGCTCCAGCCGTAGCTGCCAAAAATGGCGGCCTTCTTGTTGATGACCCGTTTGAGACCGGCCATGTCGATCACCTGCGCCACCGGCGGGAAAAGCGCTCCCTCGTAGGTGGGAGCGCCGATCATGACCCCGCGCTGAGTCCACAGCGAGGGAAGAATGAAGCTGACGTGTGTGCGCGCCGCGTCGAAGATCTCCACGGGAACACCTGCGCGGGAAATCCCCTGGGCCACGGCGTTCATCATCTTCTCCGTGTTTCCGTACATGGAGCCGTACACGAGCGTCACCCCTGTCTCCCCGCCGCCCGTGCTCAACTCGGCCCACTTCCGATACAACTCGACGATGCGCGAAGGGTCCCTCCGCCAGACCAGGCCGTGGGACGGCGCAATGACCGAAAGGGGGATGCCGGACAGTTTCTCGATGGCCTTGAGTGTCGGGGTGCTGAACTTTGCCACGATGTTCACGAAATAACGCAGGGACTCCCGCTCGTAGTAGACGAGGTCGGAGCACTGGTCGTCGAAAATCGTGCCGGGAAGCGCTCCGTAACCGCCAAAGGCGTCACAGGAAAACAGGATCCGGTCCGCGGCGTCGTAGGTTACCATGGTCTCCGGCCAGTGTACGAACGGCACGTGAACGAATTTCAGCGTGCGTGCGCCCAGGGACAGCTCCTCACCGTCTGCCACGACGCGGACGTTCTCCGTAATCCCGTAAAACGCGGCAAGCATTTCCCGTGCCTTCTCCGTTGCAAGGATCGTGAGCTTCGGGAAGATGCGCGAAAAGGCCCGTATGGCGCCCGTGTGGTCAGGCTCCATATGGTTGATCACGATGTAGTCGATTTCAGACAGGGGCATGATGGCCTCGATCTTCTCGATGTACTCGTCCGTCTTGAAGCCTTTTGCCAGGTCGATGATGACGTTCTTCTTGTCTCGAATCAGGTAGGAGTTGTACGTGACCCCCCCTTCCGAGACCGGCCAGATCCCCTCGAAAAGATCGGTGGTCCTGTCGTTGAGCCCGATCCAGTACACATCCGGACGTATCTGCACAGACGGCATTCCCTCTTCCTCCCTCGGCATGCATATGCGTAGTGAGTACCGCGTTCGATCACCCGGGCGGAGCTCATCCGCCCGGGTGGTCAGTTGATGGCCATTGTGATCCCCGGAGGGGTCGTCCTGCCTTTGAACTTGATGAATTTGAACGGATGCACGTCCAGCGGATTGGAGAACCACCCGTCGATGCTCTTCGTGTTGATCAGGTTGATGGCGGGCCGATGGTCGAGGGGAAGGATGGCTGCCTTGGTAAGGAGGATCTGCTCCGCATCCGCAAGCCTGCGGTAGCGCTTCTTGCTGTCCACCAAGGAAATGGAGTCATTCACCGCTGCGTCATAGTCCTTGTCCACGAAGCGCGCATCGTTGAGATTGCTTCCCGACGTCCAGAGCTGGAGGAAGGTCAGGGGATCCGCGTAATCCCCGATCCACGTGGAGATCCCCAGCGCGTAGTCGCGCTTCTTGGTCTCCTCGTAGTAGGAATCCGGATCTACTTCCTTGACCGTCGTGTCCAGACCGACGAGAGTCTTCCATGCATCCGCCATGGTCTCCACGTATTTCTTCGCGTCCGAATCCTTTCCCAGCTTCACCACCAGCGGCGGCAGTCCACGGCCATTGGGGAAGCCGGCATCTGCCAGGAGCTTTTTCCCTTCGTCCACCTGCTGAGCGGCAATTCCCTGAACCAGCGGATAGCCGGGTATCGCGGGGATCAGGAGCTCGGAGGGGAAGAAAAAGGCATCCTTGGTGCGCAGCTTGTCCCACGGTACCAGAAGGGCAAGCCCGCGTCTGACCCTCCAGTCACTCCACGGAGCCTGATCGCAGGCGAAGAAGAAGTACGTAGTCCCGAACATGGGATACACTTCGAGCCTGTCGGAGGCAATCAGCTTGTCAGAGCTGATCAGTGACTGGGTGACCCATTGTATCTTGCCCGTGATGTAGGCGTCCGTGGCGTCACTGGCGTCCTCCATGAACCGTATGCGCAGCTTGTCCAGCGCCACGTTGGCCGCATCCCAGTACGTGGGACTTTTGTCCAGAAGGATCTCCGTGTCGCTGCGGCTCCTGATCACGAACGGACCGTTGCCGATCACCGTCCTGGCACTCTCCCACCCGGTGGTGCGCAGAAGTGAAGGGTGGAGGGGAAGAAAGCTGATGTGGGTAAGGAGCTTCAGGAAATGGGGGGCCGGGTTCTCCAGCTCCACCTGCAGCACGTCGGGAGAAAGCGCCTTGACGCCGACGGTGGCGCGATTCTTCTCCACGCCGGTGCGAAATGCGTGGGCGCCCTTGATCACGTCGAAGAGGAATGAGTACTCGGCATTGTTGGCCGGGTCCATCATGCGCAGCCAGGAGTCCACGAAATCCTGGGCGCGCACCTTGTCACCGTTCGAATACTCGGCGTCGGGGCGAAGGTTGAACTTCCACATGGTGCCGCTGTTGCTTGTCTGCCAATCCGATGCGACCCCCGGTACAGGCTCCAGCGTGAGGGGATCCGCAATGACGAGCCCCTCGTAAATGGCCGTGTAGAACTGGGACTCGAAGGAGGTGAAGGTGTGCAGCGGGTCCAGGCTCAGTTTCTGGGGGATATCGGCAATCACGAACTCCCGGAGCTTCGGATCCCCCGGCACATCCGCAGCCGGGAGCACGGCCACGCACGCAACAACGAGAAATAGTGCGCACAGGGCGGCTCTTTTCAGCATGAAAAGAAGATAGTCTTTCGCGTTAGAAAATTCTATAGGGAACGAGCTCGCGAACCAGGAGCTTCACTTTTGCGCTGGTGGAGAACGCACCGGAGCCCACCAGGATGACCGGATCGTCCCACAGGACGACCTCTCCATCCACCTGCCGGGGCTTGTTGATGTAGCGGCTGTCGAGACTGCGCCGGATGGCATCCCGGACGGCATCCCGCAGAGATGCCATCCGTGCCGACGCACCTTCACTCACCTTCGCCTGCCCGCGGCCGGTGGACAGGGCGGCCGTGTTGCTCTCCCATGCCAGGCGCTTCTGTGATTCATCGTCATTCAGCACATAGGACATCCGTGCCCACAGCTTCGCTTCCTCCCGTTCCGTCTCACGGACCACCAGGCGCGCGCTGCCCCACGGGATCTCCGCTACGGGTGTGAGGGTAAAGCTCTCCGTGACCTGCCGCGCCAGGTCGCCGGGAATGTAGGTGAAGGTCCACCCGTAAATCATGGCGGAAAAGAGCACCCTGCCCTCTTCGAGCAGCTCCTGCTCCGCGGTCTTTATGGGCTTCTGGGGCTCGTCCGGCTCAAGCCGCGCCAGCGGCTGGAGCTCGATCCATGGGCGGATGAAAAGGCGGTCCGGATCCTGGGCCCCGATGCCTGCATCCTGGGCGCCGGCACCTGCACAGAGAATAAGAAGGAAGAGAAGTGATCCAGGAAGTACACGCATCCCGCTCTCTTGATTATCGGGCGCTATCTCCTGTGAAAGAAGATGGTAATGGGATTCATTCCGTAGCGGACCTCCAGGAACAGCCAGCCGAAGCCAAGCCCGGCAAGGTGGGTCAGATGGGCGACGCCGGACTGGAAGTTCGTGAACTGGAGAAATATCTCGATCCCCGC
>CAYTGX010000016.1:0-65820 GCA_964437385.1 uncultured Spirochaetaceae bacterium | reverse complement strand
CACCCGGCTTTTTGCATTTCATCATTACAACGTCTGAAGGGAGGCTGATGTACACCGGTTGCTGGTGAGAAAGAGCCGCGGACAACACCCGGTCGATCTCGGCCGGGGCCGAGTCGCCGGAAGCAAGCTGGGTGGAAGCGACCGTAATTCTCTCATACATCCTCAAAGGGATCTGATAGTCGCCCAACGTGTGATGCATCAGGGGCCGGTTGGAGAAATTAATAGTCGCGGGCGAACCCGTGATCACCACGACCGGCACCCTTTCGGCGAAAGCTCCGGCCACGCCGTTGATGGCGCTCAGTTCTCCGACGCCAAAAGTGCAGGCGAATGCGCCTATGCCCCGAATGCGCGCATAACCGTCGGCGGCATATGCGGCATTAAGCTCAGTGCACGTACCGACATACTTCAGCGTGCTCCTCATGACCTCATTGAAGAAGCCAAGGACAAAATCTCCCGGTACGCCGAAGAGATGATCGACCCCTATCTCTTTCAGCCGGGTCAACAGATACTCGGCAACGGTGATTTCCTGTTTCACGGCGACGGGCACATCACCTCCGAGCGGACTTCGGCAACGCCGTGTTCATCGCCACGGGATCGAACGTCGGCAGATTGCGGACAGTGGTCCAGCGGTCACCCATGGTTCACCCCTGACGAAATTACACATCGCCCTGCGGCGCAGTCAAGCGACACGTCCCGGTGGACACAACGGCCCGCATCCGATAGAAGTGACTGAAGTGCTTGATTATACACTGGTCACACCAAAGGCGACCTATCGACCCATCACCCCGACCGATGTCCCGGGCTTCCTGAAGCTCGCGGCCGGACGCTTTCGGGAGGAGGCGCCTGAAACCCCAATCAGCGCCGAGCAGATTCTCCTGACAGTCCGGGAGCTCCAGCGGCACAAGGAGAAGGGCTCCATCCTCGTCTTCGAGAGGGAAGAGTGCCTGGTGGGGTACTGCATCCTGATCCCGTGCTGGAGCAATACGCGCGGCGGCATGCTGCTCGTGATCGATGAGCTGTACGTGGCGCCGGCACAGCGCGAGCAGGGAATCGCGGAGGACTTCATTACGCTCTTGAAAAAAGCCGCGCCCCGCGATTGCGTCGGTCTCCGGCTGGAGGTTCCCCGCGCCGGGCGAAAGGCCATGAGCTCATGGTACAAGCTTGGATTCGACGAGTCCGAACGGGCCACCCTCACTTTGAAAGTGGACCGTTCCTGACGCGGCACGCGGCGGGGTGTCAGGACGCCACGGTACTCCGTGGATTTGACTGCGCCAGGCGCGCGGCAATCCTGTTTGCCTCCCGTATCAGGGTCTCTTCCTCGATTCCGGTGAGCCTTCCCTTGTCCACGACCACCCTGCCGTTGCAGATCGTGTACTCCGTGCCATGGTCAAAGCCGGCAAATATGAGAGCGGCAAACGGGTCGGAAAGACTCCCGCAGTACTCCATGCGGTCCACGTTGAACAGGGCCAGGTCAGCGGCGTATCCCTCGCGGATCCTGCCGATTCCCTCGAATCCGAGGACCGAGGCGCCGGTCTCGGTGGCCATCTTCAGGACCTCCCGCGCGTGCAGAGCGCCGCTGCCCCGGGCCACGCGCTGGAGGAGGAGAGCGTGGCGCATCTCCCCGAGGAAGTCCGACGAATCGTTGGACGCCGAGCCGTCCACGGCAAGGGAAACCGGGATGCCGCTGTCCAGCATGTCGCGCACCCGGCAGATGCCCGAGCCGAGCCGCATGTTTGAGGACGGGCAATGGGCCACTTGGGCGCCGCGCGCGCGCAGGTTTTCCAGCTCTTTATCATTGAAGAAAATGCCGTGGGCGTAGAAGACATCCGGGCCGATGAACTCGCACCGCTCCATCAGCTCCACGGGCCTGACCCCGTAGGCGGCCAGGCAGTACTCGTCCTCGTCGGCCGTCTCCGCAAGGTGCGTGTGCAGCCGTACCCCGTGCCTGCGGGCCAGCCGCGCAGTCTCGCGCATCAGGCTCTCACTCACTGAGAACGGGCTGCACGGGGCAAGCACTACCTTCCGCATGGCACGGGGCGCGGGGTCGTGGAACCTGCCGATCACCCGTTCGCTGTCGGCCAGTATGACGTCCTCGTCCTGTACGATAGTATCCGGCGGCAGGCCGCCGTCTTTTTTGCTGAGGGACATGGAGCCACGGGACGGGGAGAAGCGCATGCCCAGCTTTTCCGCGGCCTCGAACTGCCGCGCCATGAAGTTGGCGCCGACCCCCTTCGGGTAGAGGTACAGGTGATCGGTCGAACAGGTGCAGCCGGTCTTCAGCAGCTCGCCCATGGCCAGGAGGGACGAATAGTATACCGCCTCCTCGTCGATGTTCTTCCAGATCTCGTACAGGTAGACCAGCCAGTCGAAGAGCTTCGCGTTCTGGGCTCCCGGGAGATTGCGCGTGAGAGTCTGGAAGAAATGGTGATGAGTGTTCACGAAGCCCGGGACGACGACGTGATGAGAGCAGTCGATCACCCGGGCCCCGCCGGGGGCTGTGAGTGCCCGCCCGATCCTGCTGATGGATTCCCCTTCGATGAGGATATCCGCGCCGCTCACGCCTTCCTCTGCGGCGGACGGCTGGACGTGAAAGCAATTCTTCAGCAGGACACTGCTCATCGTGCCTTCTCCCGATACATGGCCCGGGTGCTGCGGCCCAGTATTTTCACCGTTGTCCGCCGTGGCATGAGCCTTCCCATCATGAAATGCGCCAGCTTGCTCATTGCGCTGGGTATGATGATGGTCTTCCTGCCCAGCTCTTTGATCGTGGCCCGGGCCACATATGCCGGTTCAAGGGACAGCGGCGTCGGTCCGTCCGCCGCATGTCCGTCGGTGAGGAAATTGGGCGTGAGCACCACCGCTGGACAGCACGCGCATACGTCCACGCCGTGCGGCTTGAGCTCATCAGAGAGAGCCTCGGCAAGCGTGACCAGGAAAGCCTTTGTGGCCCCGTAGACCGCGACCATGGGGGAGCCCTGGAACGCGGCCAGGCTGGACATCACGACGATGCCGCCCTTGTGCCGGGCCGCCATTTTCCGCGCATGGGCGTGGATCAGCCCGAGGGAACAGCGGCAATTGACATCGAGGATGGCCTGGTATTCATCGAACTCCGGCGTGAGAAACGGACCCGTGTAGGCGATGGCGGCATTGCAGACAAGAAGGCCGATCTCGTATCCGGCGGTCTCCTTCTCCACGGCGGCAAGGGTTTTTGGATCCGCCATGTCGAGGCTCAGCGTGCGGACCTGCACGCCATGCGCCGCGCGCAGCCTGTTCGCGGTTTCCTGAAGCGGACCGGGCCGGCGGGAAAGAATGAAGAGGTTCAGGCCGCGGCCGGCAAGCTCCTCGGAAAAGGCCGCGCCCAGGCCTTCGGAGCCGCCTGCCACCAGCGCCCAGGGGCCGTACTTCTCAAGGAATTCATTTTCGTTCTGCATTTCATTCAAATAATCGTCATTGACGCTCCGAAATCAAAGTACTATCACATCACTCCATGACCGAGCAGAATCTTTCCTGGATCAGGCGGCACATGCCCCTCACCCGCGCGCAGTGCGATGCTCTGCCCCGGCTGGATGGAGTGCGCTTGGCCTGCTCCATCCACCTGGAGCCGAAAGGGGTCATCGCCCTGGAGTCCATTCTCCAGCACGGCGCGGCCGTCTTTCTGACCACCTGCAACGCCTCCACTGTCAGGGACGATGTGGTGGAGTGGCTTGCGGCCCGGGGCGCGGTCTGCCGGGCATGGAAGGGCATGTCCCCCGCGGACATGGCGGAGGCAGACCAGAGGGCCCTTGCCTGGGCGCCGACGCACCTGTTCGAAATGGGGGCAAGCCTCTCCACGGCTGCGTCTGCCAGCAGGGCGGACCTCCACGTGGCTGCGGGAATGGAATGCACCGGGTCGGGGATTTCGCGTCTGGCAGGGCTGGCAGCGGCCGGGCAGGCGCCGCGATACCCGGTCTTCAACTGTGATGACGTGCCCATCAAGGAAGGGCTGCACAACAGGTACCTTGTCGGGCAGAGCGCATGGCAGGCCTTTACGCAACGCACACAGCTCAGCCTGCACAGAAAAAACGTCCTTGTCGTCGGATACGGGCCGGTCGGGCAGGGGGTGGCGCTCACCGCGCGCGCGTTGGGCGGGACGGTGAGGGTAGCAGACAAGGACCCGGCTCGGACCCTGAATGCCCGCTATGACGGCTTTCCTACGGGCCCGCTGGAGGAGCTGGTTCCCGGCGCCGACGTGATCGTCACGGCAACAGGCGCCCGCCACGTGCTCAGCGCGCGGCATTTCGACGGGCTTGCCGACGGCTGCATTCTCATGAACGTGGGACATACGGCGGATGAGATCGAGACGGCTGCCCTTGGCAGCCTGCGTGAGGTGATCCCGTTCATGGAGGAAACACAGCGTGGAGGAAGAACCGTGTATCTCTTCGCCGGTGGCTCAATGGCCAACCTCACTGCCGGGCAGGGTGACACGTTGAACTCGTTCGACATCACCATGGCTGCCATGCTGGCCGGCCTGCGGTTCGTGTTCACGGATGAGGCGCGCGCGCAGCTGCCCGGCCTGCACCCTCTGCCGCGGGCGGCCTGGGAGGAAGTGGCGCGCCAGGCCGCCGGGTAGCCCCGCCCCGTCTCCAGCCCGCACCGCCCGAACCTTGCCATCGCCCTGCACGCTCTACGTCCGGGAGCTTTCCAGCGCAACCGGCAGCATGGCGTAAAAGGCGCTGCAGGTCACAAGGTCGTCGATCCGCGTGTACTCGTTGGGCGCGTGCGCCTTGTCCTCGTCACCGGGACCAAATCCTATGCACGGGATGTCATGCGCGCCGCAGATGGCCACGCAGTTGGTGCTGAAGGTCCATTTACCGGTTTCGGGAAGCTTTGCGAACAGGGCCTGGTGCGCGGCCTTTCCGGCTGTGAAAAGGGGATGGTCCTCGGGAATCTTCCATGTGGGAAAGTACAGGTCCTGCGTGTAGCGGGCGCCGTTCCAGCCCTTGCCTTCATACTGGGGCATCGCGACCTTCTCCGCGTCCTTCCCCATTGCCTGGCGCACCTGCTCCAGCGCGCTTTCCGCCGTTTCCCCCCAGGTAAGCCGGCGGTCCAGGTAGAGAGATCCCTGGTCAGGGACCGCGCACTGGCTGGGGCCGTGCACGGCGATCTTCGACACCACGACCGTGCCCTTGCCCAGGAAATCATCGCTTGCGAGCCGGCCGTTCAGGCTTTCCATGGCAAGCGCCGCGCGCGCCGCCTTGTACGCTGCGCTGACCCCGCGCTCCGGGGCGCTGCCGTGCGCCGATACGCCGCGTACAGTGGCCTCGATTTCCATTCTGCCCCGGTGGCCCCGATAGAGCCGGCAGCTGGTGGGCTCTGTGGAGACTGCGTATTCAGGAACCAGGCCCTCCTTTTCGATGAGGTACCTCCAGCAGAGTCCGTCGCAGTCTTCCTCCAGGACGGTGAAGGTGAAGTACACGCTGAACTGGCCGTCGTAGTGGAGCTGCTTCAGGATGGCCCCTGCCGCGATCATGGCGGCCGCGCCGCCTTTCTGGTCGGAGGTTCCCCTGCCCCGCACCAGGCCGTCCCTGATCAGGCCGGAGAACGGATCGGTCTGCCAGCCCGCAGGGTCCCCCACCTCGACGGTGTCCACGTGCGCGTCGATGGCAAGCTTTCGCGGGCCTCGGCCCACGCGCCCAATGACACTGCCCAGGCCGTCGAACCTGACTTCGTCAAACCCGGCCTCTGTGCACAGCGAGGCGATCTTCCGGCAGACAGCTTCTTCCTTTCCGCTGAAAGAGGGAATCCTGACGATGGTGGAAAGGACCTCCGCGGTATGGTCACGGAGCTTACGGGCGGTTTCGAGGACCTGCGCGCTGGTATGGCTCATATCGCCGAGTATGACTTTGATGGCCAGATCGGGCAAGCGCCGCCCCTCGATCACCCCGCCTGCGCGATGAACAGTCTTTTCTTCATCCAGAGAGATACATTGACCAGCCCGAGCATAACGGGCACTTCCACGAGGGGGCCAATCACGGCAGCAAAGGCAGCGCCCGAACCGATCCCGAACACGGCCACCGTGACGGCAATTGCAAGCTCGAAGTTGTTGCTGCCAGCCGTAAAGGACAGGGTTGCGGTCTGGGCATAGCTCGTCCCTATGGCGCGGCTCATGAAGAAGCTCACGAAAAACATGACGGCGAAGTAGATCACCAGTGGCACGGCGATGCGCACAACATCCAGGGGTATCTGAACGATGAGGTTTCCCTTGAGGCTGAACATCACGACAATCGTGAAAAGCAGTGCGGCAAGGGTGATCGGGCTGATCGTGGGGATGAATCGGGTGTGATACCACTCTTTCCCCCGGGCGCGCACGAAAATGAGCCGCGTCAGCACACCTGCGAGAAACGGCACACCGAGGTAAATGAAAACGCTCTTCGCGATCTGCACAATAGTAATGGTGACGACTGCACCCTGGAGACCGAAGACCGGCAGGAGCACGGTGATAAAGATCCACGCATAGACGCTGTAAAAGAGAACCTGGAAGATGCTGTTGAATGCCACGAGTCCAGCGGCGTATTCCGTGTCCCCCTTGGCCAGCTCATTCCAGACGATCACCATGGCAATGCACCGTGCAAGACCGATCATGATCAGGCCGGTCATGTAGGCAGGGTATCCCCGTAGAAATATGATGGCCAGCGCGAACATGAGGATGGGCCCGATGATCCAGTTCTGAACAAGGGAAAGGCCCAGCACCTTCCAGTTCCTGAACACGTCGCCAAGCTCCTCATAGCGGACCTTCGCAAGGGGCGGATACATCATGAGGATGAGGCCGATGGCAATGGGGATGTTCGTCGTTCCTGCCTGGAAGCGATTGATGAACTGCGCAACCCCGGGGATCCGCCAGCCAAGAATCACGCCGACGGCCATGGCAAGGAAGATCCAGAGTGTGAGAAACCTGTCGAGAAACGAGAGCCGGCCCGCACTTCTCTCTTTCATATGTCGGCTCCTGTTATGGCTTCACCGCTTCGATGGTGGCAGACAGCACGTAGTTTTCGATGCCTTTCCCCGGTACCCAGTCCTTGACAAAGCTTCGGCTTTCCTCTTTCGGGTCTATGCGTACGCCGGTGAAGCCTGCCGCCGTGATCATTGCGGCAAGCTCATCCACAGGGGAGGCTCCCCCCACGCAGGCAGAATACGACGCAAGGTCACTCTGCATTTCATCCGGGAGCTTTCCCGAAGCCACCATGTCCGATACCGCGAGACGGCCGCCGTTCTTCAGGACACGGAACGCTTCGCGGAACACCTGTGGTTTGTCCGGGGAAAGGTTGATCACGCAATTTGATATGATCACGTTCACAGATGCATCCGCCACAGGCAGGTGTTCAATCTCGCCCAGCCGAAACTCCGTGTTTCCATATGCTGCTTTCGCGGCATTCTTTCGGGACAGGGAGATCATCTCGTGCGTCATGTCCACGCCGATGACCCTGCCGTGCTGCCCCACGGCCCGGGCAGCCAGGAAACAGTCGAACCCGCCTCCGCTTCCAAGGTCCAGCACGGTCTCACCTGGTTTCAGATCGGCGATTGCCTGCGGGTTCCCGCACCCCAGCCCGAGATTCGCGCCGTCGGGAGCCTGGGCCAGCTCATCTGGCGTGTAACCAAGCGCAGGGGAACAGCAGGAGGACGAACACCCGCACTCGGTGCCCTGCTTCTGCGCGACAGCCCCATAGCGATCCCGTACCGACGTCCTGATCTCTTCCGCGCTGAACTTCTGCATCCCCGCCACCTCCGCGTAAATATTACTGTATGACTATGCGGTAATATACTTGTCGTGTCAAGAAAATCAGGCGCAGTGCGGCGACGAAGAAGAAAGCCGTTTCTCGAGTCTCCGGCGGTCGACTTCCCACGCAGGGTCGGAATGAATGGTCTCACACAGGGCGTCCACCACCGGGCCATAGGGTTTCGGGAGCGGTATGCGGGAGTAGTACGTGAAGAGAGCCCTCTTCCGGGCGGCCACCATGCCCGCACGCCTGAGGGTCGCGAGGTGCCGGCTCAGGTTGGATTGATTGAGCTTCAGGATGCTCTCAAGATCACAGACGCACAGGGTCTGCTCATGGAGCAGGTTGAGGATACGGAGCCGATTCGTGTCTGCAAGGGCCTTCAACACGTCTGAAATGTCCATGCTCATACAGTAATATGGATCCACCCATTATGGAAGCACGCTTCATTCTCCCCCTGGGAAGCGGCTTACGCGGGAGAGACCCCCGCGCTATACTGGAGCCATGGCGAATCTCATCGACACGCTGAAGGCGCGGGGTGTGGCGCAGGCGTTCCCCCTGCTTCAGCTTGATTTTTCCGAGCTGTTCGAGAGGCGTTTCACACGCGGGAATGCCCGCGTGTATGATCATCACGAGTGGATCGTGCGGGACGTCCCCGTGCTCGGCCGCATCGTCAACGCGGTGCCGAAGAAGTCCGCGCTGGAGGAGCTGATCTGGGAAGAGTGGTTCAGAAAGGACGGGAAGACCTACCATCATATCCTGACGTTGAAGCGCCCGCCCCGGTATGACGACGTCTTCGTGGCCCCTGAGCACGACGACGTGCACCCCGAGGTCACGCTTGGCCGGACCTGGTACATGGTCAATGACCTCGACATGAGCCCTGTCCTTCTTCGCGGACGCCCGCGGAGAGAATGAGACGGGGCGTGGGCGCCGACGTACCCGGCGGATTCGTGGAAATCCTCCGCCGTGGCGAACCCCTGGCGCAGGCACTGGCGCATCCGCTCGCAGAGCCTTCCACCGTGGCGCTGCACTGGCTGGGCCAGGCAGGTTTCGCGGTGCGCTGGAACGGACGACTCTTCATCATCGATCCCTACCTCTCCGACTCCCTGGCAACCAAGTACAAAGGCAAAGAGTTCCCGCATACCCGGATGATGCCCTCGCCTGTCTCGGCGGATGAATTGCGATGCGTTGACGCGGTTTTCTGCACCCACCGGCACGGGGATCACATGGACCCGGGGACACTGCCTGTTCTCGCGCATGCAAACCCGAAGTGCCGGGTGATAGTGCCGCGCGCCGAGCTGGATCATGCAGCGGGCATGGGCGTCGGGAGGGACATGCTGACAGGACTTGGCGCAGGGCAGTCAATCGGTCTTCCCGGCGGCGCTGAAGTGGAGGCTCTCGCCTCGGCGCATGAAACGCTGACCGTGGACAAGAACGGTGACCATCTCCACCTTGGCTACGTCCTGACTCTCGGTGCACTGCGGCTGTATCACTCGGGAGATTGTGTCCCTTATGAAGGCCTGGAAGGGGCGCTCCGCGAACGCCACATCGACCTCGCGCTCCTTCCGATCAACGGACGTAGCACCTACCTGAGTGAGCGCGGCATTGCCGGCAACTTCACGCTGGAGGAGGCAGCGGGACTCTGCCGGGGCGCAGACATGCCGCTCCTTATGTGCCACCACTTCGGGATGTTCGCCTTCAACACTGTGGACAAGGAAGACGCCGCGCGAAGAATCCGCGCCCTGGACGTGAGATGTATTCTGCCGGAGGTCGACAAGGTCTACCTCATTCCTCCCGCAGCCAGGCAAGGCTTCGCGTGAACGCTTCCTCCCGGGAAACGATTGGTGCGTAGCCGAAGTCACGCGCAGCTTTTGTGTGCACGAACGTGTGGTCCACGCAGGTCTGGATCACCGCGAACCGGTTGAAGTTGGAGCGCGGCGCCACGAGTTCGGCCATCGCGGCCAGCGCGTAGGCCAGCCGGTACGGGATGCTGCGCCGGGGCACGGGCAGCCCCAGCTCGCGCAGGAAAGGCTCCATGAAGTCAAAGAGGTTGTCCGCGGGAAAATGATCGCAGATGAAATAGCATTGCCCGGCGGAGACCGAGCCGGGCCACAGGCTCGCTGCGGCAAGCAGGTGAGCGTGCGCCACGTTTTCCGAGTATGCGTGGCTGAACCGGGCCGAGCCGTTCCCGAGCCTGAGAGAAACTCCCTTCCTCGCCATACCGATGACGTTTCCCAGGTGGTACTTGTCCCGGGGGCCGTACATGCCGACGGGTCGCAGGGCGCAGGTGGCAAGCTGCGGGCCGTTCGCACCGAGCACCATCTGCTCCGCCAGGATCTTGGTCCTGCTATAAGGGTCGCGCGGCATGCGCGCCGGGTAGGGCAGAGACTCATCCCCGTCTACGATCGGTTTTCTTCCGTCCACCACGACATCCATCGAGCTCGTATACAGAAGCCGCGGCACGCCCAGCCGGCGGCAGGCCTCGATGACCAGTTGATTGCCCCCGACATTGACTTCCTCGTACAGGCCCGGCGGTGTCCGTACGTCCCAGACAGCAGCGGCGGTCTGGAACACGACATCCATACCCTTGCATGCATCCTCGACGTCCCGCGTGCTGCGGATGTCCCCGATCCGGGTCTCAAGGATGCCCTTGCACCGAGGCTCGGGAACAGGCGCCAGGTCAAGGACACGCACGCGCCTGCCTGCTGTGCAGAGCTGGCGCACGATTTCGTAGCCCAGCATGCCGGCCCCGCCTATGACGAGACAGTTCTCAAGGTTATCCACTGTGTGCGCACATTAACCCGATTGGCGCCTCTTGACAACCATTTCGACGCATGTAGAATCAATTCTATGCACATAGAATCATCGTCTCAAACAGCCGTTGCGCAGGACGGAAGCTCCGGGGAGCTTCTCAGCTTCTTCCGCGCGCTTGCCGATCCGAGCCGGCTGAAGATAATCGGTCTTCTTGCCCAGCAGGCGTACCCGGTGGAGCAGCTTTCCGCGCTTCTCAGTCTCGGCGAATCCACGGTCTCCCATCACCTGTCCCGCCTGGCTGAAGCGGGCCTGGTGAGCGCCCAGGCGGAAGGTCACTACAGTGTCTATTCGCTGAAGCCGGATGCGCTTTCCGACATGGCCCGCCGCCTCCTGAAAACTGAACGGCTGCCCGAGCTGGCGGAGGGAATCGACCGGAGCACTTTCGACAGGAAAGTGCTGGCCTCCTTCACGGGCCCCGACGGCAGGTTCACCGCCTTTCCGTCCCAGGAGAAGAAACTTCTCGTGCTGCTGCGGCACGTGCTGCGGGACTTCACGCCCGGCGTCCGCTACAGCGAGAAAAAAGTCAACGAGATTCTCCTGCGCTACAGCGATGACACTGCTACGCTTCGCCGCTGCCTCGTGGAGCTCAGGCTCATGAACCGGGAAGGCGGCGGCAGGGACTACTGGCTTCGGGAGCCCGAGGCCTCGTGACCCCCACGCCCGGGGTGCTGCGCGCCGGCATCGATGTCGGCTCGACCACAGTGAAGCTCGCAATCCTGGACGCAGAAGACCGGCTTCTCCATGGCAGCTACGAACGGCACAAGGCGGACATCCGCGGCACGCTGATAGCGGTGATCGAGGCGGCGCATGACGCCCTTGCCGCGCGCGGGCAGGACCGCGACGTGCGCGTTGCCGTGACGGGCTCGGGCGGGCTTTCCGTGTCGCAATGGCTTGAGCTGCCGTTCATCCAGGAGGTGGTCGCGGGTTCCCGTGCCGTGCGGCAGTTCCTCCCTGACACGGATGTTGCAATAGAGCTGGGCGGGGAAGACGCCAAGATCACCTACTTTGCAGGCGGCCTGGAGCAGCGCATGAACGGGACCTGCGCAGGAGGCACGGGGGCTTTCATCGACCAGATGGCAAGCCTCCTGTCCACCGACGCGGCAGGTCTGAACGAGCTTGCGCGCGGGCACGACACCATCTACCCCATCGCGGCGCGCTGCGGAGTGTTCGCCAAGACCGATGTGCAGCCCCTCATCAACGAAGGGGCGCGGCGGGAAGACATTGCGGCGAGCATCCTCCAGGCGGTCGTCAACCAGACCATTTCCGGCCTTGCCTGCGGCAAGCCCATCCAGGGCACGGTTGCATTCCTCGGCGGCCCGCTTCACTTCCTGCCGGAAACGCGGAGGCTTTTTGCGGCAACCCTCGGTCTGAAGCCGAGCGAGGTGAGGGTGCCCGGGCAGGCGCAGCTCTTCGTCGCGATGGGCGCGGCCATTGCGTCACACGGCAGCGCGGCCCTGCCCCTGCGGGAGCTGCGCGACAGGGCGCGCAGCCTTTGCCGCGCGCCGAAGAATGACGTGGGCCGGCTGCGCGCGCTCTTCCTGACTGATGCGGAGCTTTTCGCCTTCAGGGACAGGCACGGCAGGGCGCGGGCGCGCAGGATCGCGCTCTCCCAGGCGAGCGGTCCCTGCTTCCTGGGCATCGACGCGGGGTCGACGACCACGAAGGCGGCGCTGGTGGACGCCTCGGGTGCAATCGCGTGGTCCGCGTACGAGGCGAACGGCGGCAGCCCGCTCTCCGTCGCGATCCGCATGGTGACTGGGCTGCGCCGCGGCCTGCCTGCAGGGGCGTGGATTGCCCGCTCCTGCTCCACGGGCTATGGCGAGTCCCTGATCAAGGAAGCCCTCGTCCTGGACGACGGAGAGGTGGAGACCATCGCCCATTACACCGCGGCTTCCCTGTTCCTGCCCGGTGTAGATGCCATCCTGGACATCGGCGGACAGGACATGAAGTTCCTCCGCCTCCGCGGCGGCGCCATCTCCTCCGTGCTCCTCAACGAAGCCTGCTCCTCGGGCTGCGGCTCCTTCCTGGAGACTTTCGCCCGCTCCCTCGGACTGTCGATCGAGGCGTTCTCCCGGGAGGCGCTCGCCGCGAAAGCCCCCGTGGACCTCGGATCGCGCTGCACCGTGTTCATGAACTCGCGCGTGAGGCAGGCGCAGAAGGAGGGCGCCTCGATAGGGGATATTTCCGCGGGGCTGTCCTGGTCCGTGATCAGAAATGCCCTGCAGAAAGTGATCCGTCTGCACACCCCGGGGCAGCTCGGCGAGCGCGTGATCGTCCAGGGGGGGACATTTGCCAATGATTCGGTGCTCCGCGCTTTCGAGCTGGTTTCGGGACGTGAGGCTGTACGGCCCGACATTGCCGGCCTCATGGGCGCCTTCGGCGCCGCGCTGATAGCCCGGGACAGGGCCGCGCTCGGGGCGGCCGGTACGAGCGCGCACGGTACCCCGTGCGGTTCTGGCGCGCGCAGCACGCTGCTCGGACTGGAGGAGCTCGAGGGACTGCGGACGAGCACTCTCCTGGAGCGCTGCGGCAGGTGCGCGAACAACTGCCTGATCACGATCACGCGGTTTTCCGATGATCGCGCGTACGCGTCCGGTAATCGATGCGAGCGCGGCGCCCCGGCGGCGCCCCGGGCGGCGCGCGCAGGGGCAGCTCTCCGGGCCGCAGCTCACCCTGCCGCCGCAGCGCCCCCCCTCCCCAACCTGTTCGCGTGGAAGTATGACCGCGTGTTTCGCTATTCCCCGCTCGATCCCGCCAGGGCGCCGCACGGCATAGTCGGCATTCCCCGCGTGCTCAATCTCTACGAGGACTACCCGTTCTGGTTCACCGTCTTCACCGCGCTGGGGTTTTCCGTAAAGCTTTCCCCCCGGTCCAGCCGCTCCGTCTATGACGCGGGCATCGAAACGATCCCTTCGGAGTCCGTGTGCTACCCCGGGAAGCTCGTGCACGGTCACGTCATGCGGCTGCTGAAGGAAGGCGTGCCCTTCATTTTCTATCCCTGCGTGCCGCACAGCGCAAAAGAGGATCCCGCGGCGCGCAACCATTTCAATTGTCCGATCGTGGCCTCCTATCCGGAGGTGGTGCTCAACAATATCGACGGAATCAGGCACGGCCGGGTCAGGTTTGCCAATCCTTTTCTCCCGCTCCATCACCCGAAACGCCTGAAACAGAGGCTCATGGAAGAACTTGCCTGGACCGGTGTGACGAACGCCGAGGTCGGCGCCGCGGTGGATGCGGGGTGCGCCGAGCAGGCACGCTTCAAGGCAGAGGTGCGGGCGAAGGGCGAGCAGACGCTCCGTGAAGTCCAGAGACGCGGGCTGCGGGGTCTCATCCTGGCCGGCCGGCCCTACCACCTGGATCCCGAGATCAATCATGGAATCGCGGAGCTTGCCGTTTCCCTGGGCATGGCGGTCGTGACAGAGGACTCCGTGGCGCACCTGGGCAGGATTCAGAGGCCGCTCCGTGTCGTGGACCAGTGGGTCTATCACACGCGGCTGTACGCCGCCGCCAGCCTTGCTGCGGAGAGGGACGACCTTGCCCTGGTACAGATCAATTCCTTCGGCTGCGGCCTGGACGCGGTCACCACGGACCAGGTCCAGGAGATCCTCGAAGAACGCGGGAAAATCCACACGATCATCAAAGTGGACGAGCAGTCAAACCTCGGGGCCGTGCGCATCCGGCTGCGCTCGCTCAAGGCCGCACTGGAAGCGCGGGACGGGAATCGAGCGCTTCTCCGGGAAAGCAGCGCCCCGTCCCGGCCGAGGCCTGTGTTCACGAAGCAAATGCGGAAGGACTACACGATTCTGGCCCCGCAGATGTCCCCGATACACTTCCGCCTGGTGGAGGAGGCCTTCAGGCTGTCGGGCTATCGCCTGGAAATCCTGCCTGACGTGGATCGTGAGGCAGTCAACGAAGGCCTCGCGTCCGTCAACAATGACGCCTGTTTCCCCTCCATTCTCGTTGTCGGACAACTGATGGCCGCGCTGCGCTCGGGCCGCTACGATCTGTCACGTACGGCGCTCCTCATGTCACAGACATGCGGAGGATGCAGGGCCACCAACTACATCGCCTTCATACGCAAAGCGCTCTCTGACGCGGGCATGGGGCACGTGCCGGTCATCTCCATGAACGCCATGGGCCTGGAGCACAATCCCGGCTTCCGCATCTCGTGGCAGCTGCTCGCCCGGGGGCTCATGGCAGTGATTTACGGTGATCTCCTCATGCGGATGCTCTACAGGGTGCGTCCGTACGAGACCGCGCCCGGCGCGGCCCAACGGCTCTGCGATGAATGGACCGCGCGATGCCGCGCGGCAATGGCGCGCCCCGGATTCGGAGGCTGGCGCCGCACCATCCGGGACATGGTCCAGGATTTCGATGCGTTTCCACAGAAGGGCGCGCGGAGGCCGCGGGTGGGAGTGGTCGGAGAGATCCTGGTGAAATTCCACCCGACGGCGAACAACGGGATCGTGGAAATGATCGAGTCCGAGTCCGCGGAAGCTGTCGTGCCCGACCTTGCCGACTTCCTCCTCTACGCGTCCCACGGCAGCCAGTTCCGGCGCCGCAAGCTCGCCGGGAGCCTGGGTAACGCCCTCCTGTCACGAGCGGCCATCGCGGGGATCGAGATTCTGCGCCGCCCGCAGAAGCGCGCGCTGGCCCGGTCCCGGAGATTCAGTCCGCCGCATTCGATCTATGCGCTGGCCCGGGGAGTGGACGGCATCGTGCAGCTTGGCAACGTCACCGGGGAGGGCTGGTTCCTTACCGCGGAAATGGTGGAACTGATGAAAGAAGGTGTGAACGCCATCGCCTGCATCCAGCCCTTTGCCTGCCTGCCCAACCACGTGACCGGCAAGGGTATGATCAGGGAGCTGCGCATGCGCTACCCCGAGGCCACTATCGCGGCAATCGACTATGACCCGGGAGCGAGCGAGGTGAACCAGCTCAACCGGCTCAAGCTCCTGCTCGCCTCGGCCCGCGAGGCGCACGCAGGAAAGGAGAAAAGACCATGAAAGGCATATCCATCGCCCTTGCGGAGACGATCCTCACCCGGTACCCCGACCCCTGGACCATTCCGTACAAGCGCTGGTGCTACGTCCACGGGTATTGGCTGGTCGGCCTCGAAAAGCTCCACGGATATACCCGAGACCCCCGGTACCTCGCCTACATGAAGAAGTACGTCGATGATCAGGTGGCGGCGGACGGCAGCGTTCCCGCTTTCACCGGAGAGAGCCTCGACGACATGATGACCGGCACGATCATCGTGGCCCTCTACCAGAAAACAGGGGACGCCCGCTACCTGCGCGCGGCGCGGAAAATCCGCGAACGCTTCGACGACTACCCGCGCAACTCCGACGGAGGGTTCTGGCACGCGCGCAACCTTCCCCATGAGATGTGGATCGACGGCGTCTTCATGGGGCAGATGTTCCTCACGCGCTACGGCGCTGCCGTCAGTGAGAGCGGCTATTGCTTCGACGAGGCTGTACGGCAGATCACCTCACTGGACGCGCGCTGCAAAAAGGGAAGCTCGGGATTGTATCTCCACGGCTGGGACGAGGCCCGCACGGTTTCATGGGCGGACAAGGCGACCGGTCTTTCACCCGAGGTATGGAGCGAAGGGCTGGGCTGGTATGCGCTGATACTGGCGGAAACGCTTTCTCTCATCCCTGCCTACCACCCGGGAAAGGAGAAGGTGCGCGCCATTCTACAGGACCTCGTGGAAGGACTTGCAAAAGTACAGGACCCGAAGACGGGCCTCTGGTACCAGGTCGTGGACAAGGGAGACAGGCCGGACAACTGGCACGACACTTCCGGCAGCGCCATGTTCGTCTACGCCATTCAACGCGCCATGGAACTGGGGTGCGTGGGCGCGGAGCGGTACGGCCCCGTGGTGCAAAAGGGATACCAGGGGATTCTCACAAAAGCCACGGTGGACAAGGACGGCCTGGTAGATATTCACGACGCCTGCGACGGCGTATGCGTGCAGAACAGCTGTGCGGATTACATCAATTACCCGAAAAAGGTAAACGCGAAAGAAGCGGTCGGATCCGTCCTGTGGGCCACGGCGATCGTGGAGAAGCCCACCGGGACATAGGAGCGAAGGGGCCGCGGCTGAAGCGCTCGGCCAATGTCGTTTCCACGCCGCGGACACGAACAGAGCGCCGACGGACTCACTTTCAGACTTGACAGGCATGGTAGCATTTGCAGTACACAAGCGATTGGCGCTTGCGATTGAAAATTCCATTAAGGAGGTCACACATGGCTCGTCTGTCACGGTTCATGCTTCGCCTAGCGGGTTTCATGGTCATTGCTCTCAGCCTGTCCTGCACCAATCCGATTTCCTCAATCTCCTCATTGTCCGGCTCGGACTCCAGGGAGGGCTCGCTCACCATCACGATCGAAAACAACATCGCGAGAACCCTTGTGCCAGGCATCAATATGACTGCAGCCAGCTACACGGCGGTCGGGGTCGGACCTGCAGGCAGCGGAGCGACATTCAACAAACCAATCGTGAACAACACGCTCACGGTCACCAGCCTGGTTTCGGGCGCCTGGACCGTCACGGTGAATGCCTGGAACGGCGCCAGCGGCACAGGCACGGTCATCGGAAACGGCGTGGTGACTGTGACGGTGGGTCCGGGACAGGCCGCTGCGGCGGTCATCACCGTCGCACCGCTCGCGGGACTCGGTACCCTCAGCCTCTCGACCAGCTGGTCGGGATTTGCAGTGAGCTCGATCTATGCCCAGATGATGAACACCAAGACGCGCAACACGACTGATCTGACATTCACCATCAACGCCTCGAACAATACGGCTGCGCTGCCAATCAACAGCGTCGCGGCGGGCTACTATACGCTGAACCTGCAGATGAAGAATGGCTCAAGCCAGGTGGTGATGGGAACTCTTGACATAGTACGAATCGTGGCGGGGCAGCAGACCTCGGGCGCCTATGCCTTCAATGCAGCAACGGGGCAGATCGCGGTTACGATGAACCCGACGCCGAACAATCCGATCGTCCTGGGCAGCTTCACCGGGATCCCGACCACGACGATCACGCCGGCGACAGACTTCACTGCCAAAGTCGTCGCAACTGACAATACGGCCAATGCCAATTACACGTGGTCCCTGAACGGGGTGCCTCTTGACTCGAAGTATCAGACAACCCCCACCAGCACCAGCTCCGGCTACAATATTGGCGCCCTCGACCTTGCGCCGGGGTACTATCGTCTTGACGTGATCGCGATCACGAATGACGGGACGCGCGCAGGAAGCCAGAACGCCAGCTTCCTCGTCAGTCCTTCAGCTCCCTTCATCGTGTCAGCAATTTTCGTCAAGTCTGATGGGACTCCCTATAGCCAATGGGTGCGCGTGGCGTCCAGCAACGGCGGCTCGTCGTATTCCAACGCGACGGTAACTGTGAATGGCTCCGTCTTCACCTACACTGGTGACAACCCGCCGCCGGGAAATCCTCCGAATACCTACATGGGAAACGCGACAATTCTCCCCGGCGCTGCGATCAATCTCAGCGTGACAGTGAATGGTGGCACCTACACTGCCACGGGAACCCAATACACCACGTCCCCGAGTATTAGTACCCCGACCGCGAACATGAATTGGTCGGTGTCCGGGAGCAACACGATCAAGTGGTCAGCGGGTTCGCCGAGTGCGAACGCCCACTATGTGGCGGGAATTATAGATAGCAACGGCAATTGGGTCTGGCCCAGCGGCAACCCGGCGGAGGCTCCGATCACGACTTCTCCGATAACCCTTACCGTCGGCGCGGGCAGCCTGCTTTCGAATTCTTCCTACACGGTGATCGCCGGCATCATCAACGGAGAAATGGGGAACAATGGAACCATCGCCTCCGGTGGAACTCCTGTTGTCAATGCACAGTCCGGCTCTGCAATGGTCTTCGGGGTCGGGGCAATGGTTCCAATCAACACGGTTCCATAGGCTCTGAGACAACTCGACGTACCGCTCTCATGACGGGGGGCTGCCATTACGGCAGAGCCCCCCGTACTTTTCCTGCAAAGATCGGCTACGAGTAATGGAACAAACGCTATACCGACTGCAGGTGTCCGCCAAATAGCGGTTCAGCCCGCGGCGCGGCCCGGCCTACACTGACTGCCAGGTATCCCTCAAATGCCGCATGCTCGCATCGATCGTGTCCGGGCTGGTGTCTTCTATGATAATGTTGATGGAGGGCTTTCGCCTCTTCAGCAGCCCCAGCAGAAGCGTGTAGTTCATCAGCCCTTGGCCCAGCGGGACGGATTTCAGCCGCCCGTCTTCTGCGCGGAAATCCTTTGCATGCACCACCGCGATCCGGTCCCCGAACAGGTCGAATGAATCCTGGACTATCCTGTCCCGCTCGCGGTAGTTCTCCATGGAAAGGAGATTCACCGCATCGAACACTATCTGCAGGTTGTTCGAGCCGATCTCTTTCAGCATCCTCTCGATCTTCTTCGGATCAGAGGCCACGAAGTTCGCCACACCTTCGACCCCCACGAACGCACCGAACCTTTCCGCCTCCTCCACCATGGCCCCGACGCTTTTCAGCATGCGCCAGAACGACTCCTCGGTGTGATTGCCCGGGTGGAAGGAGAAATCGGTATTCAACGAGCCTGTCTCCGTTGCCACGATGCCGCAGCCGAAATCCCGCACGAATCGGAGATGTTCTTTGAAGAGCTCGATCTGCCTTGCGCGCTCCCCTTCATCCGGATGGATCGGGTTGATGTAGCAGCTGAGCACCGCTATCTGCACGTCTCTCTCATGGAACGCCGCACCGATTTCGTACGCCAGGCCCGGGTTCAGCCGTCCGGCCGCGCCGTCCATTCCTTCGATTGCCTCGTGCAGCGTGAGCTGCACGCACTTCAGTCCCCGAGCCCCAACCTTGTCCGCGAGCAGTTCGGCCGAGTCCCTGCCCAGGTCATGGGCTCTCACCCCGATTCGCATGGCGTACACCTCCGCGCGCCCCGGGGCGCGCCCCAGTCCAGCCTCAGTCGCGCCCCGGTCCTGCTTCAGTCCAGCCAGAAATTCCTGTACCAGAAATGCTTCTTCAGCGCGGCGTACAGCGCGGCGGAAAGGGGCGGCTGGTCGGAGACGGCCGCGTTCATCTCCACCTGCCGGACGCTGCGCATTCCCGGAATGGCCGCGGCAACAGCCGGGTTCTGCAGGGCGAACCGCAGGGACACGGAGGCCAGGTCCGTCTCCTTCCCATTCGAAAGCTTCACAACTTCCGCTCGGATCGCCTCCACCCGGTCAACGGTCTTCTTCATCCTGTCCCCATGGAAGTAGTTCCGCCGCACGTCGCCTTCGGGGAATACGGTTTCCGCGGTCATTTTCCCGGTCAGGGCCCCTTCATCGAGGGGCGAGCGGGCGATCACCGCCACCTGGTGCTCCTGCGCGGTGGGCAGCAGCTCCGCGGCCGGATTCTGGTCGAAAATGTTGTATACGGTTTCCACTGCGTCGATCAGCCCGGCGCGCATCGGGTCGATCACCGCGTTCTCATCCAGCTCGGAATTCGAGATTCCGACTGCAAGGACTTTGCCCTCTTTCTGCAGCGCCCGAAGAACATGGAGCGCGGAGGGGTCCCTGTTCCACGCGCGGGACCAGAGGTGAAGAAGGACTACGTCCAGCTTCTCGGTCCGCAGATCGCGCAGGCTCCGTTCCACCCTCTCGCGCAGGTACTTCTCCGGGTACCGATCCGCGCACATGTCGTAGGGAGACGCAGGCCAGGTCCCCGGCATGGGCGGGATCTTTGTCAGCACCCGCACACCGTGCGCGACGCGGGCGGCCAGGACGCCTCCTATGAGCTTTTCGCTGTGCCCGTCTCCGTAGCCCTGGGCCGTGTCGATGAATGTCACGCCGACATCGAGGGCGCGCGCGAGGGCAGCCATGCTCTCATCGTCCTTTTGAGGACCCCAGCCCTTGCCTCCGATTGCCCATGCGCCGAACCCGATCTCCGATATCTTCCAGCCCGTCTTTCCAAACGTGCGATACCTCATGCGCTCCTCCTTTTCTCAGGTCAGATGGGGTCGAGCTCCGACATCGTGGCCGGCATCTCGTGCTTCGTGTTCACCTGCTCCGCGCCCGTGACCAGGTCGAAGCAGGAGAGGATCAGCCTGCCCCTCCAGATGATCGGCTCCCCCGGCTGGTCCAGCTCCCCGCGCAGCCCGTCCGTGTCAGGGCTCTGGGCAATGCGGGTCACCTTTCCGCTCGGCGCCACCTTTGCCACCGCGTTTGCGCAGAAATCGGCGATGTAGAGATTCCCCTCGGAGTCGATGATCATGCCGTCCGTGGATTTGAGATGCTCCGGATCCTGGGCCCAGACCTTGTTTTCCTTGACAGCTCCATTGTCCTTGAATGTGACCTTGTACACGGCGCCGTCCCCGAAGTTGCCCACGTAGAGATTGCCGGCCTTGTCGAACTCGATCCCGTCCACGCCGTACTGGATTGCCTTGTTGTGCGTCAGGAACGTGGTGAGGATGGACGTGTCCTCCAGCGTGTTGGTGATCCGGATATTTTCCTCGTCCAGCCCGAACCGGTATACGCAGCTCACAAGGAGCCCGGTGGGGTCCTTGACCCGTGAGAGCATGCTGTGCGTGACGTACACGTGGTCCCTGTTGATGCGCAACCCGTTGGGATGTTCCATGCCGCTGGCCACGACCGTTGTTGTGACCACCCGGTCGTCCCTGATCCGCAGACGGAGTATGCGGCCCTTGAAAACGAGCTCGGGAGCTCCCGACCAGCCCTGGTTGTCGCAGATGTACAGGTCTCCGTCCGGGCCAAAGGCGATGCCCATGGGAAAGGCGTGCCCGGTCTCCTCCGACACGGGGACATCGACCCATTTGCGGATCTTTTTCTGCGCGTCTATTTTCAGGATGCAGCCGGGCATCGAAGGGTCGGCATAGTTCGGGCAGGCAAGGACGAGGTTCCCCTCCAGATCGATCGCCATTCCGTCCGGCGTGCTTACATAGTCAGGAAGCGTTGTAAAGAGCCTGGGCTGCTGCATGTCTTTCACCTACCTCTCACGGCCGATACGCTCGAGCTCACAGGGCGAGCCTGTAGATATCCATCACCTCTTGCCGTCCCAGCTTGAGGAAGTTGCCCACCGGACCGCGCTCCGTGCACTTGACGGCCATTTCCTGCATCCGGTCGTCCTTGACGCCGAGCTCCTTCAGCGTGATGGGAAGCCCTATCTCGGTGAAGAACCTCTCCAGCCTGCGAATGCCCTCCAGCGCCGTACGCGCGGGGTCTTCGAAACAGTAGTCGACGTTCCAGACCCGTGTGGCGAACTGGGCAAACCGGGCTACGTTGTGCGTGTAGACGCGCTTCATCCAGGCGGGAAACACCACTGCCAGGCCCGCCCCGTGGGCTACGTCGTAGATTGCGCTGAGCTCGTGCTCGATCATGTGGGAGCCCCAGTCTCCGATGCGTCCGGTGGACAGGAGATCATTGTGTGCCACAGTGCCGGCCCACATGATCTCTGCGCGAGAGTCGTAGTTCGCCGGCTCCTTGAGCACGCGCGGAACGTGATTGATGATCGTCTTCAACGTCACCTCGCAGAGCTGGTCGGTGAAATCCACGGCGCGCGCGTTCGTGAAGTAGCGCTCCAGCACGTGGGACATGATGTCCGCCGCCCCGCATGCCGTCTGGTAGGGCGGCAGGGAGAAGGTGAGCTCGGGATTGAGGATGGCGAACTTCGGCCGCATGTGCTCGGAAAGCGCGTCCCTCTTGAAGGAGCCTTCTTCATTGGTGATGACCGAGCCGAAGCTGCTCTCGCTCCCCGCGGCGGGGATTGTCAGGACCACGCCGATGGGAAGAGCGCCGGCCACGGCGGCCTTCCTCAGGTAGAAATCCCACACGTCACCGTTGTACGGCACCCCTGCGGCGATGGCCTTCGCGGAGTCGATCACGCTCCCTCCCCCGACCGCCAGTATGAAATCCGCCTTTTTCTCCCGGCAGAGACGGATGCCCTCCCGCACCAGGGAAAGCCGGGGGTTTGGCGCCACGCCGCCGAGCTCGACAAGCTCGATTCCCGACTGGGCAAGAGATTTGCAGATGCGGTCGTAGAGCCCGGATTTCCTGATATTGTTCTTTCCGTAGTGGAGGAGAATGCGCCGGGAATACTGCGCAACCTCCCTGCCCACTTCGGCTTCCGTGCCCTTGCCGAATATTATCCTGGTCGTGTTCACGAACGTGAAGTTTTCCACCGAAGAAACCCTCCTTTGCTATCGTGTCCTCTTCCCGAATCTCGAAAAGAGGGGAGCCAGCGCATCGTAGCTGTCATTCAGCAGACTTTTGGTTTCACGGTAGACTGATTGCAGGGCAGGGTCCGGATGGGTCGTGTCGGTCATCTCAATGAACCTGCCGGCCACTTCGAAGTCCTTGAACACGCCGCAGCCCACGCCGCCGATGATCGCCGCGCCCATGGATGTGGCCTCCTCGAGGTAGTTGGGCCGCAGGATATCCGCCTGGTAGACATCCGCCATGATCTTCCTCCATACCGCCCCCTTGGCCCCGCCGCCGATCACGGTCAGCTCGCGGATGGGGATCTGTTCGCGGAAAATGTCCAGGATGATGCTCAGGTTCAGCGTCACCCCTTCCATGACGGCACGCAGAACGTCCGCGCGCGTATGCTCCAGGGTGAGCCCCAGCAGGGCGGCCTTGGCATCGGGGTTCCATCGCGGCGAGCGCTCCCCCAGCATGTACGGCAGGAACACGATGCCGTTGGCTCCCGGCGGGGATTTCTCGATCTCCCTGTTGATGAGCTCATAGGGATTTCCGCCGCTTCCCGACGCGGCCGCCTTCTCCATCGTGCAGATCTCGTTCTTCAGCCACGCGTACGCGCTGCCCGCTGTCTGCATTGTGCCGCAGGGATGCACGTATCCGGGCACGGCGTGCGCCCAGGTAAAGGTGCGCATCTGCTCGTCATAGATCGGATGCTTCGTTGTCGTGGCAATCCACGCGGAGGAACCGAGGTAGTTGTACGTGGTGCCCGGTTTCACCGATCCCACGCCCACCCCCGCGCAGACCCCATCCCCTCCCCCGGCCACCACGGGAACTCCCGCAGGCAGCCCGAGCGCGGCCGCGGCGCCCGGCGTGAGCGTTCCGATCACGTCCGTGGAAGCCTTGAGCGCGGGCAGCATCTCCCCGTCAATACCGGCGGCCCGCACGATTTTTTCCGACCAGCGCAGCGTGTTCAGGTCAAGCACGTTCGTGCCCGACGCATCCGAGTACTCCGTGGCCATTACTCCGGTGAGACGGAAGTTCAGGTAGTCCTTGGCGTGAAGCATCTTGTGCGTTTTTGCATAGACCTGCGGCTCATTGTCCTTCACCCACATGAGCTTCTCCACCGAGTAGGAGGCGCTGGCGCGGTGGCCGGTGGTCCGGTAGAACTCCCGTGGATCGATCTTCGCGAGAATCGAGCTGCATTCTTTTACAGCGCGCTGGTCGCTGTACAGGATGGCGGGCCGCAGGGGCCGCCCATCCTTGTCCACGCAAAGGCATCCCATCATCTGGCCGCTGAAGGCAATGACGGCAATCTGGCGCGCATCCACGTCCTGCACGAGGGATTTCGTGGAAGAGCACACTGCCTTCCACCAGTCCTCGGGCTCCTGCTCCGACCAGTTGTTGTTGAAATAGTGAGTGTCATACGGGGCGGTAACGCTTCCCACCATCCTGCCTTCGGTCGTGAAAAGGGTCGCCTTGTTTCCCGATGTCCCCAGATCGTGCGCCAGTATGTATCGGCTCATGTCGGTTGCGCTCCTCAGAAGCGAAGCAGGGTCTTGATTGCATCCGGCGCTTCGGTCGCTTTCATGGCCTTCGCGGCCTGGCCGATCGGATATTCGGCCGTGAGGAAATCCTTGTGGGAGAGCACGCCCGCCCTGATCCACTCGATCAGGGGTGCCTGGGCAGCGGATTCCGCGGTCCTGGTCGGCCACTGGTGCATGAACAGGTTGAAGTTGTACGGCCCGGTGTCCTTCTCCACGAGGATGCTGGGAGTTCCCACGACCCCGTACACGCAGATGGATCCGGCCATCCTGATGAGAGGAAGCCCCGCGTTGATGATGGCCTGGTTGCCCACGGCGTCGATCACTGCGTCCAGCGGAGCGCCCCGGCGGGCGGTGAGATTTTTCAGCTCGGGAGAGTCCGGCGTGAATATCTCGTCCGCTCCGAACTGCGCTGCCTTCTGGCGTTTCACGGGCAGCGGATCCACCACGCCGACCCACTTCATCCCCAGCAGCTTCGCGAAGCGGCAGAAGCTTAAGCCCACCGGCCCCGAGCCGAAGATCAGGATGGAGTCACCCTTCTTCAACTGGAAATCGCCGAACCCGGCGTACACCTCGCGCCACGTGCACAGGAGCGCGGCCGCTTCCGGGGAAATGTCGTCAGGTACTTTCTTCATGATCTGGTAGACTTCGCGCCACTCGTGAGCCTCGTCCGCCACGCCGTCCGCCACCATGGCCGCGTGGTCCGAGGCGAACAGGTACTCACAGAACCCGCCCCAGCCGGAAGAGAACTTCGGGTCCGTGGGAGAGAACAGGAGGCTGCCGATGACCCTGTCACCAGGTTTGAAGGTCCTGACCTTTGCGCCCACTTCCTCCACGACGCCGACATTCTCATGTCCAAGGAGCATCGGGTACTTGTCACGGCCGATTCCCGGGAAGTGTCCGGCAACGAGCTTCCTGTCAGTAGCATTGCAGATGTAGGCCGCCTGGTTCCTGACGAGCGCATCATAAGGGCCCGGGGTCGGCTTGGGAATATCCACGATCTCCACGCGACCCGGCTCGACAACAGCGACTGCTTTCATGTCTCGTCCCCCTGTGGGGGCTAATAGTACGCCCGTAAAGTCGATCTGTCCAGATGTTAGAACAAAGTATTAGAAAATTATGTTGTCAAACGTCTTTTCCCTGTCTTCCCAGGTAGAGTGATCGCCGCATGAGCAGGATCCAGACCATGATGCCGAGCGGCGAAAGGGCGATAAGGATGAAGATCACGGTGCCCCTTTCAGGGTCCACGACCCGTATTCTCCGCTCGCTTCCCGGAAGGTACGTGCCGTGCTCGTCCAGTGCCTGGAGCTCGAAGCTCTTCGGCCCGGACGTGATCGGCAGGTGGAACGCGCGCAGGTTTGCTTCCCTGCCCTGCTGGTCCCCCTGCCCGTTGAACGGGACGATCGTGTAGCCCAGCCCCGCCCCTTCGGTCTGCTGGACCAGGAACGGCTGCTCGTGCAGAGAGACTGCGGCAGGGTCTGTTGTCCTGAAGGTGACCACGGCGTGCGGGACCTGCTGGATCCGGGTCCACGAGAATATCGCCGGGTTACCCGGCGCGGCATTGTCCGTTGTGCGCCCGAAGTTCAGATCGTTGTACTCGTTCTCAAAAAACGGCGTTACGTACAAATCTGCCTTCCCGTTCACGTACAGCACGGCCGAAGGCGCTTTGGACTCCTCGGGCCTTGTCCACTTGTCGCTGGGAAGCACTTCGTAGCCCACTCCGTTCATCCGCCGCGCAGAGTGAGACACAATCCACCGCTCCGAGCCCTCCAGCACCTGCGCCTCCTGGTTCAGGAGCCGTACGCGGTAGCGCCCCGCGGGAAGATTGACGATAAAGGCACCCTGCACCGGCGAAGGCGGAACGATGTAATCCTTCGGCTGCGGCGGCTCCAGCGGCGCGGGCAGGGTGTCCATCCGGCGCTTCACCGCGCGGGTGTCCTGCTTCAGCGCCTTCAGCGTCTCGATGCGCGTGGAGAGCGCCCGAAGCTCCGAGAGATAGTCCGCGTGACGCTTGCTGTACTCCGCTGCGTCTTTGACGAACTTCGCGGTGATTTCCTGGGAGCGGCGAAACTCCGTGTCGGCAGCCTCCCCCACGGCGACCTTCCAGTTCTGCTCATACTCCCCGTTCACGTTGAAGTAGGTATACTTCTCCATCTCCAGAAGCTTCGGCGCGCCCCCGCCTCCCGTCACCTCGAGAATCCCAGGCTGCAGCTCGTTGAAGGTGCTCGCCTCCGTCTGCCACCGGCCTGTCGGCGGCCACCAGTAGATGAAGGTCTTGCGCACGGAGAGGAAGTTGTCTGAATCCGCCAGGAGATAGATCGTGTCTGAAGACTCCGGCGCAAAGGTGGGGGAGTAGTCCTTGCCGTTGTAGGCAACGATCGCGTAGATGACCTGCTCGGTGCGGACAGGCACGTCCGCGTGCGCAAGGATCGACGGGGCCAGGATGAGGAGTGCCATAGCCGCTGCGCGTCTCATGCCCGCACCCCTGTTCTGCGGATGACCAGGTGGCCGGCAGAGAGGACCACGGCGCTCAGCAAAAGAAGGAGAACGCTGCCGGAAATGAAAAGTACCGACTGCCCCGCCTCGGCGGCCCGGAAGCAGAGACCCGCGTAGAAAAATGGCGAGACCCACTGCAGAAGCGCCGCGGCCACGGAGGAAACCGACCGCACGGGCCCGCTCACCATGGCAAAGGACCCGGCAAGGAGAAGAAAGAAGACCACCTGGATGCCGATGAACAGGGCCAGGGCCGAGGTGGCGTTCGAAGTGAGGATGGAACAGAGCGCGCCGTAGGCGAAAATCGAAAGACAGGCAAGAGGAAGAACCACGATCACCGTGGCAAAGAGCCGTCCCGACAGCAGGTGCATCAGCCCTGCGGCTGCAAGGAGCGCGGCGGACAGGACCGCCAGGGACACCAGGCTGAGCAGCATATCCTTGAGCCAGGCGGCCAGCACGTACGAGGTGCCGTCCGCCGGACCGTACACGATCAGCTCCACCGCCCCGGCGTTCTTCTCGTGTCCGAATCGGAAGACCGAGGAAACCGCAAGGTATGCCAGCATCGGGAGGAACGAGACCAGAAGGGCGAACGCGAGGGGACCTTCGGCAAAGAGCTTCTCCTGGAAGCTCGCCCCGAACGTTCCCCCGATGAGACGGGAAATGAAATCGTAGAGGGCGTTCAGCTTCGGGTTGAATCCGCTGGTGTCGATGGAGGCGGCGAAACCTGCGGCAAGGGCGCAGCCGAGCGCCAGGGCCAGGCTGAGGATCACGTAGAACCCCGGAGACACAAAGGACTCGAACACCTGGCGCGCTGCAATGATCCGCGCCGCGCGGAACCGCCTGTTCATCTCGTGTCTCCGCGCGCGAGCGTCGCCACGTTCTCCTGCGTGATGGTGACAAAGGCTTCTTCCAGGGACGGCACCTTTTCCTCCAGGGACAGGGGCACGAGCCCGAGCCTGATCAGGTGCTCGGACAATGCCCGGCGTTGGTCTCCTTCCCGGGTGATTTTCACCACCAGGATACGGCCCTGCAGGGCGGCGGTGCTCACGAAAGGCAGCACCCGCACCCGGTCGGCAAGATCAGCAGGAGGATCCTCCAGCTCGACGCGAATTTCCCGCTCAACAGTGATCCGGGACAGCAGGCTCCTCATCTGGTCCTCCACCATGAGCCGTCCGCGGAACATGATGGCCACCCGGTGGCAGATCTTTTCCATCTCCGAGAGCTGGTGGGAGGAGATGAAGATCGTGCGGCCCTCGCGGTTCTCCGTGAGGATCAGGTCACGCACCTGCTTGATGCCCAGCGGGTCCAGTCCGGAGATCGGCTCGTCCAGAAGAAGGATGTCCGGGTCCGGCAGCAGTGCGCGCACGATGCTGAGCTTCTGCAGCATCCCCCGGGAGAACTCCCGGATCCTCTTCCACCGCACGCGAAGGAGATCGACCTTATCAAGGAGCTGCTCGATCCTGTCCGCGCTCCGCGGGACCTCGAAAAGATCGGCAAAGAACCGAAGGTACTCTTCCGCCGTCATCCACTGCCAGACGCCCCGCGGATGCTTTTCAGGGACCACGCCAATGCGGCGGCGCAGGTCCAGCCTGCGGGGGCCTGCCAGCTCGCCGAACAGCCGGATCTCTCCGGCCGTGGGCCGGGTGATGCCAAGGAGCATCATGATCGTCGTCGTCTTGCCCGCGCCGTTGGGCCCGAGGAACCCGTAGACCTCGCCGCGCCCGATGTTCAGATCCAGGCCGTCCACCGCCGTGAATGTGCCGTACCGCTTGACCAGGCCTTTCGTGCTGATCATGAGCGCGCCTTGACGTTCCAGGAAGTGTCAGTGAAATACCGCAATCGTCCTCTTTCCTTCTCCAGCGCGGCACGGCGCGCCTCCATGCCCCCGAGTTTCCAGATCGATTCCATGAGGGACGCAAGCTCCTCCCGGCCCAGCTTCAACGGATCGGGAACCACGATCAGGTAGTCGATGACCCGCAGCGGCGCCGGGTCCTCCGTGATGGCCGCACCGGCAATGAGAGCGCTGTAGCGGAACTGGGTCTCGGGCATCGGGTCCCAGCGCCAGGGGACCTGCCCCTGGAAGAGCTCCTTTCCACGGGACGCGCCGGTGTCCGTCACTTCTGCTGCGGGAACCCCGTCCTTCATTTCGGTCGAGATCGTGCACCCGATCCAGAGGGGAAGGCAGGGATGATTGAGAATGGCCTTTCCGTCTGCGCCTACAGGACGAAGCTGGGCCTGGATGTCGGTGCCCTTGAGAGTCTCGAAGGCCAGGAAATGGTCGAGTCCAGGGATCTGGAGTCCCCGCATGAGCACGGGGGGCTGGAGCAGATTGGCACCCGCCCGAAGGTGGACGGGAACCCGGGCTGTTTCGTAGTACGGTGCCGTGATCTCCAGGGTACCCTCTCCCCTGGCGAGCCTGGTGAAGCGGAACCGTATCGGACCGGCATCGGACTGGTAATATCCTCGAATGAAACGATCATGCAACCCTGCCGTCATTTCCCATACCCAGCCGCGGCTCTCCGCGTCCAGCACTGAGAACTCCAGGGTTGCAGGAGCATTCTGCATTCTCACAAGGGCGATGGCGAGCACTGCCACAGCGGCAAGAACCACAACGCCGGCGATGGTGAGGAGCCGTTTCATCAGGATGGGCATACTTCATTTCCGAGCCGGGCGCAAGGATCCGGCAAGACTGATAGAGAATGCCGTACGAAAACCGAATCTTTATCGTTTATTATCAAAATGGACATGATTTGATGTCGTATTTTAGCACAAGTTATTTTTTGTTGACAAATCAAATTCCAGACCGTTAGAATACTCTTGGGTCTAACATGACGTATCAGCACCTTGCATCGCCATTCACAGCCGGCGCTCTGAAACTTTCAAACTGTATCGTCATGCCCCCGATGGTCCAATGGATCGCGCCTCCCGACGCAGCCGTCACCCCGCCCTCTGTCGCGCACTATGCCTGCGTAAAGGGCCCGGGGCTGGTCATCGTGGAGGCAACCACCGTTTCTCCCGAGGGAAGACTCTCCGCCGATCAGCTTGGAATCTACGAGGACCGCCACATCGACGGACTGCGGACCCTCGCGGAGGTGATTCATTCAAACGGCGCGCAGGCGGCCATACAGATCCACCACGCAGGAAGGAACACGCGCACAAAGACCTCATTCTTCGGCAACCCGCTCGTGGCCCCCTCCTCGCTGAACGATGAGGGAGCAGAAGTGCCGCAGGAGCTGACCCATGAAGGGATCCAGAGGATCATTGCCTGCTTTGCCGCGGCGGCGCGCCGCGCCATGGAGGCGGGGTTTGACGCGGTGGAACTGCACGCAGCTCACGGGTACCTGTTCAGCCAGTTCCTGTCTCCCCTGTCCAATCACCGCGCCGACAGATGGGGCGGAAGCCTGGAGAACAGGGCGCGCTTTCTCATGGAGACCCTGGCAGGCGTGCGGAAGGCCACCGCGCGCAGGATCCCGGCGTGGTGCCGGCTCGGACCCGTGGACGGGGCTGCCGGCGGGCTCACCCTGGACGAAGGCCTGGAGGTTGCCCGCTGGCTCAAGGCGGAGGGAACTCCGTTGATCCATGTTTCCCAGGGTATGGGGGGACTGCCCGCCCTCGCGCCGCCCGGTAGTCCGTGGTGCGACAGGGTGCACCTGGCTGCCCGGGTGAGGAAAGCCGTCGATATCCCGGTGATCTGCGTGGGGGAGATCCGCAGGCCGGAGGAGGCCGAGCAGCTTCTTGCGGAGGGGCTGGCGGACCTTGTGGCAGTCGGCCGGGGAATCCTTGCGGATCCGGCCTGGGCGGACAAGTCCCTGAGGGGCCTGACGGACTCCATCCATTACTGCCGCAACTGCAAGGAGTGTCATCACTTTACCGACGCACGCAAATGCCCGGCGCGCAGGGAAGCACAGCGCCAGGAAGCCATGAGGAGAGCGGGATGAAGCAGATCGAGATCAGAGGCGAGTTCTCCCCGGCCCGGGAACGCCCGGCAGCGCTGGACCTTGCCGCCAGGGCCTCCTTGTGCCTTGACCACATGCTGGAGAACACCGACCCGAGGTTCAACTATGTCCCTTATGTCGGCGTCACCCTGGGTGAAGAGCGCCCCCACTTCGTCCATCATCGCCTGGACATGACCGAGGTCCTTCCCTATTCGATCTACGGCATGGTGATTGCGCGGGACATCACCGGCAGCACCAAGGGAATGGAGATCCAGGCCGCGCAGAGGAAGCTGTACCTCAGCTCTTTCAACGAGATGGACGGCATGATCCATGCGCCGCGCACGCCATGGGCGGACACCTACCCCCTGGCTCTCTGGGAACAGACCCGGGCCCTGTATGCGCTTGTCTACTGGTTTCTGGACGATGAGGACGAGAGGCTCCTTCAGCGGATTCATGCGCTTGTGGACGGCTTGTTCGCCATCTCGCGCCAGGAGGGAAAGGAGCGCGTGTTTCCCATCGAGCTCATCCGCGGCCCCTGGACAGGCGGCGAGTACGGGGTCGGTTCCCTGATCGATCCCCTGGTCAAGGTGTACGAGCTCACCGGCAGCCCGCGCGCGCTGCAGCTTGCCGAGGGGCTCACCCGCTTCATGCTGAATCCGAAGAACGGCTATTTCCCGGAGTCCGGGAAGTGGTATTCCTACCTTCGCACCGTGGTGTCGGTGATCAACGGCTTCTCCCGTCTTGCCGCACTGACCTCGGATCCGGAGCTGGTGCGGCGCGCGACGGCCATCCATGACCAGGCCGTGTCGTACTACACCGCCTTCGGCAGCGGTCCGTGCATGGAGCCTGCCTGCACGAACATGGAGCTCACGCAGAGCGCGCTCTCCCTCATCCGCCTGGGCCACGACGAGCACTGGGACATGATCGACAGCTGGGCCCGCAACCAGACTGCCGAGGCCCAGTTCCTGGACACCTCGGAGTGGGTGAAGCAGAAGGCCGCGAAGGGACGGATACTGGACAAGGAGCAGTGGATGTACGAAAGCGCCTCTCCGCAGGACGTCATTCTTCCGTTCGACGATTACCGTGACGTGGTTCGGCGGAGCGTGGGCGGCTTCCTGTGGACCGATGCCCATGAACACCTTTTCGTGCCCGGCTCGCTGATGCTCTGCTGTTCGGCGCACGCCATGAGGACATTCCACCTGGTGTGGCAGAACGCCATCACGGAGGACATGGGCGGATTGAAGATCAATCTCCATCAGACCATGGAGAACGGCCTTGGGGAGCTCGTGAGCTACGAGCCATGGGCGGGAAGGACCACCGTGGTCCCCCGAAAGGACACGCGTCTTTCGATTCGCATACCCGGGTATGCGAGGAGCAGGGACGTGAAAGGCTCGGCTGCCGGCGCCTCCCGCCCCCTCACCGTGAGCGGAGGGTACGCTGACTTCGGCCGGGTAAAAGCCGGAGAGGAATGCACGTTCGAGTATGACCTTGCTCCGCGGACAACGGAAGAGAAGCAGCTCGTCTTCCAGAACCGTGAATGCGACAAGCAGGTCGGAGCCACCCCTTACCAGGCCAGGTGGCGCGGCAACACGGTTGTCGAGCTGAAGCCCGAGTCGAAAGAGGAGAAGCGGATGTACAAGAGAAAGCAGCTCGACTCCGACTCGGTGAGGCTGGCAAAGGTGAGGCATTTCCTGACTCGCAAGGACATCCGCTGGTGATTACAGCGGCCTGACTTACGCATGAAAGTAAATGCAGTAAGAATACATAATAATCAAACTTGACATGATAACTTGGGCGAGTTACGCTCGCGGCGGAGGAGCAACGTATGGCCAGGCCCCGACTATCTATTCTCATGCTCCTTATTCCGTTCGCGATATTTTTCCTGAGCTTCACTGTGCCGCTGATCTGGGGCATGGCTCAATCTCTTTACAACAGCAAGGGCGTGTTCGTCGGGTTCGGCAACTACCTCCGGGCGTTCAAGGACGCCAGTTTCTGGAGCTCCATCACCTTCACATTCATCTACGCAGGGGCCTCGACCGGCCTCATGGTTGTGTTCGGGTATTTCATCGCCCTCTTCATCAACCAGCTTGGACGCGGAGAGGCCGTTGCCAAGACCGTCATGCTGATACCGTGGGCCATCTCACTGACTGCCTGGGGCCTCATGATGCAGACCGTCACCAGCCAGGACTTCGGCATCCTCAATGACCTCCTTCTGAGGATGCACCTGATCAGGTCGCGCATCTCCTGGCTGGGCGTGGAATCCATGGCGCGCCCAATGGTGATTGCTTCCCGGGTCGTGAAGGAAGTCTGGTTCGCCACGCTCCTCTTCCTGGTGGCCCGCCAGACCCTCCCCGTCGAGCTGTACGAGGAAGCCAAGGTGAGCGGGGCCAACCCGTGGCAGGTGCTGTGGAGGATCACCACCCCCCTGATGAGCACCTCCGCGCTGTACACCATCACCATCGTCTTGATCTTCTCCCTGCAGGAGTTCGACATGATCTATGCCCTCACCCGGGGGGGGCCGGGATTCTCCACGGAGACGGCCGCGTTGAGCATCTATCGGTGGGGAATCCTCTTCGGCAAATACGAGCTGGGGACCGCCTATACGACCATCTGGAGCGTGTTCGTGTCCCTCCTCGTCGTCGTAATCCTTGGGAGGGTCCTGATCCGCAACATCGACAGAAGGGCGTGAGGAGCAGCATATGAGCACCACGGTGATGAAAGAGCCCTATCTTTTCCGGCGGCCCCGCAGGTTCAAATGGAGCACCGTACTCAAGATCCTGGGGACGCTGATCGTGATTCTCGGGACGATGTGGCCGCTGTACTGGATTGCCAACGTCTCCCTGCTGCCGGAAACCCAGGTCTTCAAGGCCAAGCCCCACTATTTCCCGCCCCTGGACCTCATCAGCATAAAGGCCTATGTCCGGATCTTCGCCGAGTTCACCATCGGCCGGTACCTGTTCAATTCGTTCTTCATCTGCACCATCGCCACGGCGGTGACGCTCGCGTTCAGCTTTTCCATGGCCTACTACCTGGCCAAGTTCACGTTCCGGTTCAAGCGATTCTTCTTCTATTTCATCATCTGGTCGCTCTCCCTGCCGTGGGTGGTGTATGTCCTGCCGATCTTCAGGATCGTCGACTTCTTCCACCTCTTCGACACCCATATCCTCATGATCATGCTCTTCGGGTTCAGCGGCATTCCGATGTTCGCGTGGTTCGCCCTGCCCTACCTGCAGGACTTCCCCGACGAGATGATCGACGCCGCGCGCATCGACGGGGCGAGCGAGCTGGCGATCCTCATGCGGATCGTGGCCCCCGCATTGAATAACGTGGTCATTGCCCTGTTCCTGATTCGTTTCATCTTCGCGTACAACTCCCTGCTGTATCCGCTGATCTTCAGCGTGGACAAGGCGAAGATGATCATGCCGGTGATTCTCGACTTCCCCACCCCGTACGAGATGCCGTTCGCCAAGATGTCCGCGGGCGGGATCATATCGGTCGTGCCGATCATCCTGCTGGTCATCATCTTCCAGCGCTACATCGTGAGCGGGCTGACCGGGCGGACCCTGAAATAGACGGGGGGGGAAGGCGACGAAAGGAGGCGTGGCGGAGAAAACGGAGATTCGCCGTCTCGACGTGTTTCGATTCGAAGCAGTGCACGCAAGGGGAAAGGAGTACATATGAAGAGATTGCTTCTCGTTCTTCTCGTCCTGTCGATTGCGGCGTTCGCATTCGGACAGGCCAAAGCGACAGTGGTGTTCTATACTCCCACGTGGGGTGACGCCCAGATCAAGGCCATCGTGGACAAGTGGGCGCCCGAGCACCCGAACGTCAAGATCGACCTCGTGAAAGGCCCCTCTGTATGGGCGGACCACGTGGCCAAGAGCCAGCTGTGGATGAGCACGAAATACTCGGGTGTGGATGCCGAGTACCAGGATGACGTGTTCTCCCTCGACATGTCCGCCTACGGCGTGGCGGAAGACCTGTGGCCCTACATGTCCCAGGCCCAGAAGGATGACATGACGGACATTCAGCTCCAGTACAAGAAGACCTGGGGCGGCATGTACCGCGTCTCCTGGTGGCAGGGCATGAGCTACACGTACTACAACAAGAAGCTGTTCAAGGACGCGGGCCTCGCTGTCCCGACGACCTGGGACCAGTTCCTGTCCACGGCGGTCAAGATGACCAAGAGCACGGCCGGCAACGGGGAGATCGACCAGTTCGGCTACGTGGCCACGGGTGAAGAGGGGGCATTTGCCCACAGCTGGTGGGAGTTCCTCTACCAGGCCGGTGGAGACGAGCAGAAGGTCGCTCCGGGCGGGGTAGTGGATCCCAAGGCACGGCAGGCCTTCGACTTCATGAAGACCGTGTTCGCAAAGGCGGCGCCCAAGGACCAGCCTGCCATCCAGTACAACCAGTCCCGCGCCTACATGCTGGAAGGCAAAGTGGCGATGCAGCGCGACTGGGCTGACACGGGCAACATGGCCATCCAGGCGAACAAGCTGGACGAGGTCGGCGTGATGAACTTCCCGGCAGGCCCGGCGGGCCCCTACGGGATCGCGCACGGCTGGGGTGTCCTGATAAACAAGTACGGTGACAACTTCAAGAAGAACAAGCAGGCCGTCATCGACTTCGTTCTGTTCATGATGAGACCGGATGTGCACGAGATCACCGCCTCCGCGGAGCTTCCGGCCTTCAAGTCCACCTACGCGGACGCTGCGTTCATGGCGAAGCTGTACAAGACCAACCCCATGTCGCAGGTGGCCGGCGGATGGTGGAAGTGGCGCAGGACCCGGCAGTTCCCGCCCCGGCACGGAGCGGAGTACATGAACGGCCAGGGCAAGCTCGCCATCCAGGGCGTGTTCGGCGGGACTGTGTCAACGGACCAGACCCTCATCAACATGCAGAACCTGATCGATTCGCTGAAGGACTAGAGCTGCACGTCACAGCGCGCACCGCGCGCTGCACATGAGACAAATGGCGCCGGGGCCGGCCTCGGCGCCTTTCTTGATCGAGGAATAATCCCGCCGCTGCAGCTACACGATCGACTAGGCATGGACGGATGAAGACGGCTCCGTGTGGCAGCGTGTTCTGGCCAAGCGGGGCGACGTTCCGTATGACTCGACAAAGACGATCTTCCCGTTCTATTATCTGATGAAAATCAACCCTGCCAACGACACGTTGGAAGTGCAGTATTCGATGTCCGGCGGATTCCCGAAGGCGTTCAAGAGCAGGCCCGGCGACGGGCAGCACAAGATCTACTACAGGAAACAGTGACACAGGGAGGCGTGCAAATGTCCAGTACGGTGTTTTTCGGTTCTCCCCGCCAGGCCCGGCTCGATGCAAAGGAAACCCTGCCTGCGAAGCTCGACCTGATCCTCGAGCGGCTCAAACTGCGGGATCGCGTCAAGGACGAGACCGTTGTGATCAAGATGCACACGGGAACCAAGATCGGCTACTCGACGGTGCACCCGGTTTTCGTGCGCAAGGTCGTGCAGGCAATCAAGGAAGGCGGGGGCCGGCCATACATCGCAGACGTGACCTGGGACGCCAAGGGCGCGGAGGAGCGCGGCTACTCCTCGGAGACCCTGGGCTGCCCGGTGTACGCCGCGGCCGGGCCGGACGACAAGTACTTCTACGAGCACGAGCGGCCCTTCAAGAACATAAAGAAGTGGCAGGTGGCCGGAATGATCCAGGACGCGACGTTCCTGGTCAACCTTGCGCACGCAAAAGGTCATCCAAGCTGCGGGTACGGCGGGGTGTTCAAGAACCTGGCACTGGGCTGCATGGCAGGTCCCACGCGAAGCGCCATGCACGACACAATGCACTTCGATCGCTACTGGTTCGCCGACAAGTGCCCTGACGAGGCAGCCAGGAAGCGCATCATCGCCTCGTGCCCGCACGCGGCGATCGTTGAGGACAAGGACAACCCCCGGGAGCTTCACCTGCACCCCGAGGAGTGCAACCAGTGCGGGCGCTGCCTGAAGGCGGCGCCTCCCGGCAGCCTGAAGATCGACAAGGTGAACTTCCATGCCTTTCAGGAGGCGCTTGCAATCAGCACGAGCCTTTCGCTGGGGACCTTTGCACCGGGGAAGGCCGCGCACATCATCATTGCCAACCAGATGACACCGGTCTGCGACTGCTTCGGGTTCACCAGCATGCCCATCCTGCCGGATGCGGGGATCTTCGGGTCGGACGATATCGTGGCGTGTGAGCAGGCCGTCCTGGACGCCACCGGCCGCCTTCGCTTGATCGAGGAAAACCTCCCGACTGCCATGGAGGTCCACACGCGTGAAGGGCACCCGTTCCGCTGGCTGCACGGCCCCTACAAGGACCCCTTCCTGGTGGTGGACTACGGTGAGAAGCTGGGGCTGGGCACGCGGAAGTATGAGCTGGTGGACGTGCTGCCGGTAGAGAAGATCGAGCGCGCGCCGATAACCTATATTTCGGCGCGATAGGCGCGGGCCGACGACGTACCGCGTTCGCGCGGAACGCGTACTCGGCTCTCTATTGCTTGAGCGACGCCATGTCGATGACGAACCGGTACTTCACGTCGTTCTTGAGAAGCCTGTCATAGGCGACGTCGATCTGCTGAATCCGGATCATCTCGACTTCGCACGCAATGCCGTGGCCTGCGCAGAAGTCGAGCATCTCCTGGGTCTCCCTGATGCCCCCGATGGTGGAGCCGGCCACACAGCGCCGCTTCCCCGTGAGGGCCTGTATCGAAACGGGAAGCGGGTCGGCCGGCAGGCCGACCTGCACCAGCGTGGCATCCACCTTGAGGAGCTCGACGTACGCGCTTATGTCGTGCTGCGCGGCCACGGTATCCAGGATCAGGTCGAAGCGGTTCTCGTTCCGCTTCATGTCGGCAGCGATCGTGGACACCACCACCTCGTGCGCTCCCAGCCGCACCGCGTCCGCCTTTTTTCCGGCTGACGTGGTGAACACCACGACCTCCGCTCCCAGCGCATGGGCTATCTTGACCCCCATGTGACCCAGTCCGCCGAGTCCCACTACGCCGACCCTCTGGCCCTTGCCCGCCTTCCAGTGCCGCAGCGGTGAATACGTAGTGATCCCTGCGCAGAGGAGCGGCGCGGCAGCGGACGGATCCAGCTTGCCGGGAATGCGCAGCACGAATGCTTCCTCCACCACGATCCGTTCGGAATAGCCTCCGTAGGTCATTCCCCCGAAACGCTTATCCTGGGTGTTATATGTCCAGGTCGGGCCGTTTTCACAGTACTGCTCCAAGCCCTGCCGGCAGCTCGAGCATGTCCGGCATGAATACACCATGCAGCCGACGCCGACCATGTCTCCGACCTTCAGCTTTCTCACCTTTCCGCCGATCTTCACCACTCTGCCGAGGATCTCATGTCCGGGAACCACGGGGTAGGTCGTCCCACGCCAGTCGTTGCGCGCCTGGTGCAGGTCGGTATGGCAGACCCCGCAATAGAGGATGTCGATCTGCACATCGGTCGGACCTGGCTCCCGGCGTTCGATGCTGAATGGACTGAGAGGGGATTTAGCGCTATGGGCTGCATACGCGCGAGTGGATGTCATGGATACCTCCCTGGACCGTTGTTGAATGTAAAGATACTCACCCATTGGCTGGACAGGCCATCAATGTTTTGTCACTATGTTGTACAAATGACGAGCATAACCATTATTGGCGCGGGAAGCGCGGCATTCTCCCTGGCGCTCACCAGGGACCTCTGCGCCACCCCGGGGCTGTGGGGAAGCACCGTCACGCTGATGGACATCTCGCCTGGCAGGCTGGAAATCGCGAAAACCATGGTCGAGCAATATCGAAAGGAAGCAGGCGCGGAGCTCACGATCCGGGGAACCACCGACAGGCGGGCGGCCCTGAAAGGGGCTGACTTCGTCATCTGCTGCGTGAAGATCGGGGGCTATGGTCCACTCGAAGCCGAGCGTGCGCTGGCGGAGAAGCACGGCTATTACCGGGGAATCGGCGACAGGGTGTCCTGCTATTACGGCGGCGTAGGCGCCTATCACCAGCTCAAGTTCTTCCTCGACCTGGCACGTGACATGGAAGCAGTTTGTCCTGACGCGCTGCTCATCGAGACGGCGAATCCGGTCTTCGAGGGAGCCACGCTTCTCACCCGGCACACGAAGATCCGGACCGTGGGTATCTGTCATGGCCATATGGGATGGAAGCGCCTCGCCGAGGTGCTCGGGCTGGAGGAAAAGCGCGTCTCGGTCCAGGTGGCCGGGCTCAATCACTGCGTGTGGCTGACCCGTTTCACTGTGGACGGCCGCGACGCGTATCCCCTGATCGACCGGTGGATCCAGGAGGACGCCGAGCGCTTCTGGGCCAGCCCTGAGTACCGCGACGCCGAGTTCCCCTGGCTCATTGAGCAGATCTCTCCCGGCGCGGTGGACGCCTACAGGCTCTACGGCCTTTTCCCGATAGGCGATGCAACGCGAAGCGCCTCTCCCTGGTGGCACCACACCGACCTGGACGAAAAGCGGAAGTGGTACGGGAGGGACGGCGGCTTCGACTCGGAGACAGGCTGGAGCGCGTATCTATCGAAATGCAGGCGCGCCATCACCGATATCGAACACGCGGCGCGCGCGAAGGACATCCCGCTGCTTACGCGCTACCCCCCCGGCCACAGCGGCGAGCAGCACATCCCCCTCATTGACGCCATGATCAACGGCAGGGAGCTGATCCTCGAGCTGAACATTCCCAACCGGGGAGCCGTACCCGGCATCGCGGATGACGTGGTCGTGGAGATTCCCGCCCTGGTGACCGCGGGCGGACCGCAGGGAGTGATGGTCGGGACGCTTCCCTCCCGGCTCATGGACAACGTGATTCTGCCCCGTGTGTTGAGGATGGAGAGCATCGTGGATGCGTTCATGGCAGGAGACCGGACGGCACTGGTGCTCCAGCTCATGGACGATCACCGCACGGGCTCGTTCGCGCAGGCGCAGGGAATGATCGATGCGCTCCTGTCGCAGCCGTGGAACACGGAGGCGGCGGCGCACTACCGCGCGCAGCGGTGACCTGGCTCTACCTGCCAGGGTGGCATGATTGATCTGCCGGCCTTCCTTCAAAGGTCCGCGTGAGGCCCCCTGCGGCAGTCAGCGTTTCTTTTCTCCGGACCCCAGCCCGCGAACGAGGGCGATTTCTCCTGGGGGCAGAGGTATGGACCTTACCAAGGCACCGATAGTGCCGAAGATCAGCATGGAGAAAGTGAAGAAGACAGTGGATTTCATAGGTCGCACGCGGCCGAAAGGCTATCACGAAAAGAGGGTGTTTCCTAACAGCCCGCTGACGAAAGGGTACCTGCCGGCCCTCCGGCACGGTACCGCGTCCGCGCGGAACGCGTACTCGCGTACTCCGTGCATTCCATTTTCTGTATTCATGAGTATATTCGTCCTCGATGAGAACTCAGAGTCAGCTCCTGCACAGCAGGACGCGGGTGAAATCGCGTTATGCCCTTCTTCCGCTGGAAGGAATCCCCTACTCGCGGTTGCCTGAGTGGCCGCAGGCGCAGGTGCGCGTGCTGGCCGGGCCTGCGCTCGGCGCAGGATTTGCCGAATACATGCTGGACCTGGCGCCGGGCCAGACCGGCGCGCACCCCGCGGACGGACAGATCGAGTTTTTCATGTACGTGCTCTCCGGCAGCCTCACCCTCACAATAGGAGGAAAGAGTCATACCCTGGCCACCGGCGGCTGCGCGCTCATTCCGCCGGACAAGGGCTTCACGGCCGCTGCCATCGCGCAGACCTCCCTGCTCCTCCTGCGGAAACGCTACGAGCCGGCGCCCGGCGTCCCGATGTATTCCGCGGTGGTGGGAAACGAAAAGAATGCAAAAGGCCAGGTGTATTACGATGACCCCGGCGCGCTCCTGCAGGTGCTGATCCCGGATGAAACCGCTTTCGACATCGCCATGAATATCTTCACATTCGAGGTGGGACACAGCCTGCCGATCACAGAGACGCACGTCATGGAGCACGGCCTGTACGTTCTCCAGGGCAAGGGCACCTACTTCCTGGATGACGCCTGGATGGAGGTCGAAGCCACTGACTTCATCTGGATGGGCCCCTTCTGCCCGCAGAGCTATTACGCCACGGGCCCGGTTGCCTCCAGATACATCTATTATAAGAACGTCAACCGAGAGATCCCCCTGTGAGGTGAATAAATGGAAAACACCGAAAAGATCTATCGCGATGCAGACGTGGACATGACCATTCTCAAGGGCCGGACAATCGGCGTCATCGGGTACGGCATCCAGGGCAAAGCGCAGGCTGCCAACGCCCGGGACAGCGGCTGCACGGTGATCGTCGGGGCCCGGCCCGCAGAGGAGAGCCCTTCGCGCGCGCAGGCGCAGGCGGACGGGTTTTCCGTGATGAGCGTCTCGGAGGCGGCAAAGAAAGCAGACATCCTCCTTATCGAGCTGGCTGACCCCGCTCAGCCAGCCGTGTACAGGAAGGAAATCGCGCCCCATCTCAGGCCTGGCCAGACGCTCTGCTTCTGTCACGGCTTCAACGTGCTCTACGGCGCCATTCGTCCGCCTGAGAACGTGAACACCGTGCTGTTCGTCCCCAATGCCCCCGGCGCACTCGTGCGGGAGAAGTACAAGAAGGGTGAAGGAGTCTACGGCTGCGTGAGCGTCGAGCATGATGCCACCGGCAACGCCAGGGAGATCGCCCTTGCAATTGCCAAGGCTGTCGGGTCCACGCGGGCAGGCGTGGTGGAGCTTTCATTCCAGCACGAGACGGAAGGGGACAACTTCGAGGAGCAGATCCTTTATGGAGGGGCAATCCAGCTCATGCGGACCTGCTTCCAGGTGATGGTGGACAACGGCTATTCACCGAGCTTTGCCTACGCAAAAGCCGTGCGCTCTCTGCGAAGCGTGCTGGATGTGATGGACGAAAACGGGGTGGAGAATTACCTCACCGGCAGGTGCAGCCGCACCTGCGAGTTCGCGGTGCGCACCCGGGGGCCGCGCGTGATCAACGAGGAGGCGGTGCGCCGGATCTTCAAGGAAACCGAGCAGGGGTCGTTTGCGAGGGACTGGATGCAGGAGTGGGAGCTGGGCATGCCCCAGATCCACCGGCTGCGGCGCACTGCCGCGGAAAGTACTTTCGAGAAAACCGGGGCAGCGTGGCGGAAGGATTTCGGAAAGTGAGGCATGCGCGCGCAAGCGGCATCCAGGTGGAGGGCCATCGCCTGGCCCGGGACATCGAGGCGATTGCCGCGTTTTCTGAAGTTGACCCGCAGATCGGATTCAGCCGGCCGACCTTCTCACCGTCCTGGCGCCGCGCACGGGACTACGTCGCAGAGGAGGCTCAGAAGGCAGGATGCGCCGTGCGCGTCGACGCCGCGGGCAATCTTCACGCACGGCCCTCCGCGCTGGGGTGGCAGGAGAAGGCGTGGTTGTGCGGCTCCCACGTTGACTCGGTGCCCACCGGCGGACGGTTCGACGGGGTGACGGGAGTCGCGGTGGCCCTGGAGGTTCTCCGCGCCGCGCCCGACGCGCCCATGGAGCTGATCGTGTTTGCCGAGGAAGAGGGAACCACGTTCAATCTGGGCATGCTGGGCAGCCGCGCATGGGCCGGCACGAGCAGCGCCGAGCAGCTCCGCGCGCTGCGCAACAACGCGGGCCTGGACTACCTGGCGGCGGGCGCGGCGCACGGCGTAGACCCCGCGCGGCTGGACACGGATCGTTTTCATCCGGCGGCATATCACGGGCTGATTGAAGCGCACGTGGAACAGGGGCCGGCTCTCTGGAACGCGGGGGTGCCCGTGGCCGTGGTGACTGCCATTGCAGGGCGCCGCCAGTACTCATGCGCGCTCACCGGAGAAGCCAATCATGCAGGGGCAACCGCAATGACGGACAGGCATGACGCGCTCACCGGGGCCGCGCAGGCGGTGACTGCACTGGAAGCCCTGGGCCGGGCCCTGGACAAGACCGGCGGACACACGGTTGTCACGGTGGGCCGCCTGGACGTGCAGCCCAACGCGGTGAACGTGATCCCCGGCAGAGTTGGTTTCACCATCGACTTTCGAGCCCGGTCCAACGAGGCGCTGGCGGACGGGGACCTGCAGGTGCGGGAGCTTATGCAGGAGATTGCCCGGTCACGGGAGCTTGCCCTCGAGCTTTCCTCCACGGAAGAGCTGCCCGCCGTCCCGCTGGACCCCGGTGTGTGCGAGCGCCTTCGGGAGGCCGCGTGGCGCCTGGAGCTGGAGCTGCCGGAAACCGTCAGCGGCGCCCTCCATGACAGCGCGATACTGGCACCCCTGCTTCCGGCAGCCATGCTTTTCATTGCCAGCCGCGGGGGCATAAGCCACAACCCCGGGGAGTTCAGCCGCATCGACGACATTGCGTGCGCGGCGCGCATCGTGGCGGAGGCGGTATGCCGGTGAGGGCAAGGACAACGCTTGCAGAGCTCAACGCTGCGGACGAAGCAGGGTTCGTGGCAGTGTGCGGGCCGCTGTTCGAGCATTCGCCGTGGATCGCGGCGCGCACGTGGCAGCGCCGGCCCTTTCCAACCCTGACGGCACTTCACCAGGAGCTCGTGGCCACGGTACGCCAGGCCGCGCGGCAGGAGCAGCTTACCCTCATCTCCGCGCACCCCGACCTGGTGGGCAGGCTTGCCAGGGAGGGAAAGCTTTCCCATCATTCCGCTGCCGAGCAGGCTGCGGCCGGCTTGAACGAGCTGTCTGTGAGCGAGATCGCCCTGTTCGAGAAATGCAACCGGGAGTACAGGGAGAAATTCGATCTGCCGTTCATCATCTGCGCGCGGGAAAACAGGAAAGAGGCAATCCTGGCCGCGTTCCCTGAGAGGCTGGCACATACACGGGAGCAGGAGATTGCCGCGGCGCTTGTTGAAATCGGCAAGATCGCACGATTCCGCCTGCGTGATGCGGTGGCGGAGGGCTGAGCAATGGCGCGTCTTGCAGACAACAGCTACGGCAAGAGCCGGGTGAGGTTGACCAAGGTGGTCCGCGCAGGAGAAACGCACAGTCTCCTGGAGCTCACGGTCCAGATCGCGCTGGGCGGCGGGTTCGAACGCATCTACACGCATGGCGACAATTCCCCGTGCATCCCCACTGACACAATGAAGAACACCGTGTATGCGCTGGCACGGCGCACCAGTTTCGACTGCGCGGAGGATTTCGCTCGGATCCTGGCAGCGCACTTCCTGGAAAGCTTCAGCCACGTGGATTGGGCCGAGATCTCCATCGAGCAGGCACTATGGTCGCGCATAGAAGTGGATGGCACGCCGCATGCGCACGCTTTCCAGAGGGCCGGTTCCGCAACACGCACCGCTTTTGTGCGCGAAAAGCGCGGGGGCGCGCCGTTCATCCGGGGCGGGCTTACCGGCCTGGATGTGATCAAGACGACGCGATCGGGTTTCGACGGATTCCTCAAGGACCAGTACACCACCCTGCCGGAGACCACGGACCGGATCCTCGCCACGATTGTCGATGCCTCGTGGGACTATGGCAAACGCCCGGCAGACTACAACGCTTTGTTCGAGACCGCCCGGCAGACGATCCTGGAAGCATTTGCCACGCATGACAGTCGAAGCGTCCAGCAGACCCTCTATGCCATGGGAGAAATCCTGATGGCCCGGGTGCCGGAGATCGATTCGGTCAGCTTCACCATGCCCAACCAGCACCGCATCCTTGTGAACCTCCAGCCCTTCGGCCTTTCGAACGAGAATGAGATCTTCACGGCAACGAGCGAACCCTACGGTCTGATCAAAGGGACCGTCACGAGGGAGTGAGCAAATGGGCAGACTGAGCACGCACGTCCTGGACGTGGCAAGCGGCGTACCGGCTGCCGGCATGAGGATCGATCTCCTGCGCGGCGCAGCGGCGGCAGCGGTGACGTTGAAGTCCCTTGTGGCCAACACGGACGGCCGGGTGGACGGCCCCCTGCTGGCGGGACCCGAGCTTTCCCCGGGGACCTACCAGCTCGTTTTCCACGTGGGGTCATATTTCCGCGGACGCGGTCACCCGGACGCGGGCAAATTCTTGGACCTGGTCCCGGTCGTCTTCATCGTGAGCGAGGGAGAGGGAACGTACCACGTGCCCCTGCTGGTCTCCCCCTGGTCGTACTCGACCTACAGAGGAAGCTGAGTCATGGCGCTCGACCTCGTGATCCGCAATGCGCTCGTCGTGGGAGCGTCGGGCCCGGTCCCGCTGTGCATCGGGATACGCGACGGGCTTATCGCCGAGCTTGCCCCGGAGATTTCAGAGAGCGCAAAGGAGACGATAGACGCGCGCGGCCTGCACGTCTTCCCCGGCGTGATCGATGCCCACGTCCATTTCAATGAGCCGGGCCGGGCTGACTGGGAAGGCATTGCCACCGGGTCTGCGGCCCTGGCTGCAGGGGGCGGCACCTGCTTCATCGACATGCCGCTCAACTCCTCTCCCCCGACTCTGGATGCCCCGTCATTCGAGCTGAAGCTCGCCGCTGCCCGGGCTTCGGCGCGAACCGATTTCGCCCTGTGGGGAGGGCTCACACCGGACAACCTCGACCACCTCGAAGCGCTCGCCGAGCACGGCGTGGTGGGGTTCAAGGCCTTCATGTCTTCAAGCGGCATCAGCGATTTTCGCGCCTGTGACGATGAGTCCCTCTATCGCGGCATGCGGACAGCGGCGCGTCTCGGCCTTCCCGTGGCCGTGCACGCGGAGAACGATGGAATGACGCGCGCGCGCGCCGAGATGGCGCGGGCGGCCGGGCGCACATCAGTTCGCGACTACCTTGATTCCAGGCCGATTCACGCCGAAGCGGAGGCCATTTCCCGCGCCCTCCTCTTTGCCGAGGAGACCGGATGCGCCCTGCATGTCGTGCACACGAGCTCGGCGCGCGGCGTGGAGCTCGTCCGTCAGGCCGCAGACGCCGGTCTGTGCGACGCGACATGCGAGACCTGCCCGCACTACCTGTTCCTGTCGGACGAGGACGTGGAGAAGCTGGGCGCTCCGGCAAAATGCTCCCCTCCGATCCGCAGCAACCAGGAGCGGGAAAGGCTCCTTGGTGAAGTGGTTGCGGGCCGGGTGGATACGATCGGCTCGGATCATTCTCCCTCGCCGCCTGACATGAAGAACAAATCCACCGGGCACGGTGGCGCATCCAGAGACTTCTTTGCCGTCTGGGGCGGTATCAGCGGGATACAGACAACCCTCCGGGCGCTCCTGACCCTCGGCCTGTCTCCTTCACTGATCGGGAAGCTTCTCTCCTCCAACGTGGCGAACCGGTTCAGGCTGCCCCACAAGGGCGGCATACGGGTGGGCGTGGACGCCGACCTCGCGCTCGTGGATCTCTCCGTTGCCCCTGTGCTCAAGGCTGACGAGCTGCTGTACCGCCACCGCATGAGCCCGTATATCGGCCGCGCGCTGAAAGGCGCTGTCCGCCGAACGCTTCTGCGCGGGCGCGCCGTGGCGGTTGACGGCGCCGCGGTCGGGGAACCGTCGGGGCGATTCCTGAGGCCGTCGTCTTAGCCGGCCAGGTCTGGCGTGCGCGGGACAGACTCCGCGTACGTTCGTTTTCGCCTCTCGACGGCCTCGCGCCAATATGGCCGCCGCCCCCCATCTGTACCAGCACGGCCTTAAACGATACATTCGAATACATGGGGGATAACATCGGAGACGCACAGGAATCCGGGCAGCGCGTCGAGATCCGGCTTCCCGTCAGGCACAATCCCGTACTGCAGAAAGTCATCGAACGGGTCAACGCTGATGAAGAGCTCTACGCCCTGTGGACCGTCATGAATGTCAACGCGGTGACGCGGCTGGGCATGACGGATCACGGCCCCATCCACTTCCAGATCGTGTCCAATATCGCGCTGAAGATGCTTCGACAGCTCCTGGAGCGCGGCGTGGTGCCCAACATCGTGAAGGACTACGGCATGACGAATGACGACGCGGAGGTCGTTGTCGTGCTGGGCGCGCTTCTCCACGATCTTGGCATGTCCATTCAGCGGGCGGATCACGAGCAGTACAGCCTCTTCGTGGCACAGCCCATCATCGACCGGCTGCTGGACGGTCTCTATGAAGCCGGGCCGCGCACGATTGTCCGCTCGGAAACCCTGCACGCCATCATCTCCCACCGCAGCGAAGGAAGGCCCATGACCGTGGAGGCAGGGGTCGTTCGGGTGGCCGATGCCCTGGACATGACAAAGGGCAGGTCGCGGATCCCCTTCGAAGCAGGGGGAGTCAACATCCACTCCCTTTCCGCGGCCTCCATCGAAAAGATCGAGATCCTGACCGGGGACGAGAAGCCCATCCACATCAAGGTGCGCATGAGCAACTCCGCCGGCGTTTTCCAGCTCGACGAGCTTCTCAAGGAGAAGCTCCGCGGCTCCGGCCTGGAGCAGTACGTCGAGGTGGAGGCCACGATCGAAGGAGAGACGGAGAAAAAGCTCGTTCATATATTCCGGCTTTGAACGATGATGAAAAGAGAGCATCAGGTGAAACCGCATCCCCCGGCCGGCAGCTTCACGATTGTCATCAACGGGCGGCCCGTGGTCATCCAGGACATTGCGCCGACCACCACACTGCTGGACTACCTGCGCACGCACGGCTACACGGGAACAAAATGCGGCTGCGCCGAAGGGGACTGCGGCGCCTGCACCGTGGCGCTCGTGGACCGCAGCGCCTTGGGCGCCCCGACCTATCGCGCCTTCAACAGCTGCATCGCGCTCCTGCCCATGTTCGCAGGCCGCGAGATCGTGACTGTGGAAGGTCTTGCCGCCGGTGAGACCCTTCACCCGGTACAGGCGCACATGGTGGAGCAGTACGGTTCCCAGTGCGGCTATTGCACGCCGGGCTTTGTCATGTCTCTGTTCGAAGCATACTACCGGGATGACTGTCAGGATCCGCGGCAGTTGAGCGATCAGCTCAGCGGCAACCTCTGCCGCTGCACGGGCTACAGGCCCATCCGGGACGCTGCCCTTGGCGCGCTGGCGCAGAGGAAGAAGTCGGGCGATGGGGAGGATTCTTTCCGCGTGCGCCTGGCCGCGCCGGTGTGGCCCCTGCAGCCCCTCTCCTATGCGGCGCAGGGGGAGCAGTTCTTCCGCCCGGACTCGCTGCCGGAGCTCTTCTCCCTGCTTGAAAAGCATCCGCAGGCGCGCCTGATTGCAGGCGCCACTGAAATAGGCGTGGACATCAACAAGAAGCTCACCTCCTTCCCGCTTCTCATATCCACCGAGGGCGTGCCCGAGCTCACGCGTATCACGCGCACGGACACGGCCTGGCACATCGGCGGCGCGGCCACGCTCACCGCTGTTGAAGAGACCGTGGCAGCCGAATGCCCCTCACTGGCAAAAATGCTTCGCGTGTTCGCCTCCCGCGGCATTCGCAACCGGGCGACCATGGGCGGCAATATCGCCACTGCGTCTCCCATAGGGGACAGCGCACCAGTGCTCCTCGCCCTCGATGCCTCGCTGATGCTTGCCGCATCAAAAGGCCGGCGCACGCTGCCCCTTGCCGACTTCTTCCTTGGCTACCGCACAACAGCACTGCGGCCCGGCGAGATCATCCTCGAGATCGTGGTCCCGCGCGGCGAGCTTGCGCAGGGGCTCATTCGGAAAGTTGATTTTCTCAAGGTATCGAAACGCCGCGAGCTGGACATCAGCATAGTGGCCGGCGCATTTCGGGCGGATGTGGACGCGGGCGGCGTGGTCCGCGCGGCGCGTATCGCCTATGGCGGCGCGGCCCTCGTGCCGCGCCGGGCAAAAGCTGCTGAGGCGGCGCTCCAGGGGCGGCGGCTTGAGGAGGCGCGGGAAGCGGTAGGCGAAGCGCTCCGCGCCGAGTTCCAGCCCATCGATGACGCCAGGGGGAGCGCCGCCTATCGGCGCGGGCTCATCGTCAGCCTCTGGGAGAAGTTCGCGAGCGGCGAGCACAGCTCCGCGCAGGACGGCTCGCTGGACTTTGCACTCGGGGAGAAATTCCCCGTGCCCGATGCCTCGCGGGCCCTCGAGCATGAGAGCGGCCGGGGGCACGTGACGGGCGGCGCTCTGTACGTGGATGATATTTCCCAGCACCATCCCATGCTCGAAGCGTGGCCTGTCTGCTCCACCCAGGCCCGTGCGCGCATCACCCGGAGAAACGCAGACAAGGCGCGCACGGCGCCTGGCGTTGTGACGGTCGTCATGGCAGAAGACATCCCCGGACACAACAACGTGGGTACGGCGCGGCACGACGAGCCTCTCCTCGCTTCTGACGAGGTGCTGTATCACGGGCAGCTCATTGCGCTGGTGGTGGGCAATTCCATCAAGGAGTGCCGCGCGGCTGCGGCGCGTGTGGAAGTGGACTACGAGCCGCTGCGCCCGATCCTCGGCGTCAAAGAGGCTGTTGCTCAAAACAGCTACCACACGGACCCTCACACGTTGAAGCGGGGGGACTGCGACAAGGCACTGGCAGACTCTCCCCATCGACTCGAAGGGGAGTTCGTATCCGGCGGCCAGGAGCATTTCTACCTGGAGACTCACGCGGCAATGGCGGAGCCGGGGGAGAACGGCAGCATATTCATCAACTCCTCCACCCAGCACCCCTCTGAAATCCAGGCAATAGTGGCGGAGATTCTTGCCCTGCCGCGGAACCAGGTCGTGGTCCAGGCCCCACGCATGGGCGGCGCATTCGGCGGCAAGGAGGTGCAGGGCAATACGTGTGCATCCCTGGTTGCCCTCGCCGCCCACACGACAGGCCGGCCGGTCAGGATGCAGCTTGACCGGGACCTGGACATGATGATCACCGGCAAGCGCCATCCGTTTCATTCGAAGTACGCGGCAGGCTACGACGACCAGGGCAGGCTGCTGGCCGCGCGTGTCGAGCTTGTCTCAGACGGAGGCTGGTCCCTGGACCTCTCCCAGCCCATCCTGGACCGCGCGCTTTTCCACCTGGACAACGCGTACTACATCCCCGCTGTCTTTTTCACCGGACGGGTAGCCAAAACGAATGTCACGTCCCACACGGCCTTCCGCGGGTTCGGCGGGCCTCAGGGAATGCTCGTGATCGAAAACATCCTTGACCAGGTGGCGCGCAGGCTCGGCCTTGCCCCTGAGGTGGTGCGCGCCCGCAACCTCTACCACGGCAGCGGAGAGACAAACACGACGCACTACAGGCAGGAAATCGGTGACAACAGGCTCTTGGCCATGTGGGACCAGGTACAGGCCCAGGCAGGATTCGAAGCGCGCCGCAGGGAAATCGACGCGTGGAACGCCCGTCACCCCCGGGTGAAACGCGGGCTTGCCGTGACGCCGGAAAAGTTCGGCATTTCATTCACGCGTGCGGCGTTCAACCAGGCAGGAGCGCTCGTGCTGATCTACGCGGACGGCTCCATTCAAGTGAACCACGGCGGCACGGAGATGGGGCAGGGACTGCATACCAAGGTGCTCGGCGTGGCCATGAGGGAGCTGGGAGTACGGGCGGAAAGCGTGCGCATGATGCCGACCAGCACGGACAAGGTGCCCAACACGTCGGCAACCGCGGCATCATCCGGCGCTGACATGAACGGCTGGGCGGTGAAAAACGCCTGCATCACCCTGCGTGACCGCCTTGCGCCTGTGGCTGCCGGCCTGTTGTCAAAGAAGTCCGGCGCGCCTGTCAGCGCGCACGAGGTGACCTTTACGGACGGGTTCGCTTGGCATGCTGGGAATGGCGCTGCGCGGGTCCCCTTCGTGGATGTCTGCCAGGAGGCTTACCTCCAGCGGGTCAGCCTTTCCTCCACGGGCTACTACTCCACGCCGATTCCGGGCTGGGACTGGGAAAAGTCGGAGGGCCGTCCCTTCTACTATTACGCGTGCGGGGCAGCGGTGAGCGAGGTAGAGGTAGACGGCTACACGGGAATGCATCGCGTACTGCGGGTGGACATCGTGCACGACGTGGGAGACTCCCTCAACCCCGGGGTGGACCGGGGCCAGATCGAGGGCGGGTTCGTGCAGGGCATGGGCTGGCTCACCCGGGAGGAATTGCTCTGGGACAAGGACGGCCGCCTGCAGACGCACAGCGCGAGCACCTACCAGATCCCCGCCATAAGCGATGCGCCCCTCGAGTTCCACGTCACCTTGTTTCCCGAGGCGGCGCAGGCAGGAACGATCCACGGCAGCAAGGCCGTGGGAGAGCCGCCCCTCATGCTTGCAATCTCCGTGCGTGAAGCCATTCGGGATGCAGTCAGCGCTTTCGGTCCCCCGGGCGGCGAGGTCCCGCTGCCCTCCCCTGCCACCTGTGAGGCGATATTCGCTGCGGTGCAGGCGCGGTGCGCGTCACGAACAAGGACGGTGGTACAGTCATGACCTACCCGGATTTTCTCAAGTTGATCGAAGTCCTCGGCGTGCTGGCATTCGCCTTGACGGGCGTGTTCGAGGCCCGACGGCTGAGGATGGACGTGGTGGGGGTCTACGGTCTTGCCATGATCACGGCATTCGGCGGGGGAACCGTCCGTGACCTGTGCCTGCAGCGCTATCCCCTGTTCTGGATCGAGAACTGGCCCTATGCCGTTGCAATCCTCGTCCTTTCCATAATATCAGTTGCAATTCTGAGACAGATCCGGAACCGCAAGAGCCCGGCCCTGATTCTCGTCGTCACGATCTTCGACGCCCTCGGTCTGGGCCTTTTCAGCGTCCTGGGGTCTGTCTACTCCCTGCAGGTATATCCGAATCTCTACTTCATCGCGGTCCTCATGGGTGTCGTCACGGGATGTTTCGGCGGTGTCATCCGCGACATCGTAGGCAACAAGATCCCGACCGTGTTCAGCAAGTCCCAGCTCTACGCAACATGCAGCCTTGCCGGCTGCACCATGTACATGCTTCTAAGCTGGCTCGGGCTGCCGGCCGCGGTCTCCATTCCGCTCGGTGTGGCGGCGACATTCGTCGTGCGCATGCTCGCCGTACGGTTCAACATCTCGCTGCCCCTGTAGACGCTCCGGGACACCCATTGGACCGGCGCCCGGTTTCCCGGCTACCATTCCGCTCGACATGAGCCGCTATCGCATCCCCGCCCTCTTCGGGGCCGCCGTCTTGTTCTTCGTCGCCCTCTACTCGTACGTGCCAAGCCTGCCGGCCTACGTCTCGGAGCGCACTTCCAGCCTCACCGCGGTCGGCGTGGTGCTCTCCATGTATGGCCTGTGGATGGCCGCGCTGCGGATTCCGCTGGGCGTCGTGGCGGATGCCACGGGCCGCAACAAGCCGTACCTGGTCGGTGGGGTCCTCATGGCGGGAATCGGCGCCATGGTGATGGCACTCGGGAAGTCGATTGGCATGCTGGCTTTTGGCAGGGCGCTCAGCGGCGCGGCCGCTGCAGCGTGGGTTCCCATGATGGTCGTGTTTGCCAGCTACTATCCGCCGGAGCAGACGATCTTCGCCACTTCCCTGCTCTCCTTTGCCGGTTCCCTCGGGCAGATGATCGGAACCAGCGTCACAGGCTTTCTTCAGACACTGGGCGGCTACGGCCTCACGTTCTTCGCGGCAGCGGGTGTTTCAATTGCCGCATGCATCATCATCGCATGCGTGAGGATCCCCCGGAGGGACGCCGCGCACCGCGGCGCGGTCAACGCGCGATCGATCCTGGCCATCTTTCGCAGGCGGGACGTCCTGGTTCCCTCCTTCACGAATGCACTCTGCCAGTTCGGCGTCTGGGCCGTGACCTTCGGTTTCATGCCCCTGCTGGCCCGGCAGATGGGGGCGAGCGCGGTTGCCACGAGCCTGCTCATGAGCCTGAACATTGCCGCGAACACCGCGGCGAACCTCTTCGCTACTTTCATCGCCAACCGGGGAGGCAGGCGTCTGCTCCTCTATGGAAGCTTCGCCGCCTTTGCCGCGGGAGCGATACTTGCCGCGCTCAGCCATTCGGTCCCCCTCCTCTTCGTTTCCACCGTGGTCATGGGCCTGGCGAACGGCCTGTTCTTCCCGATCCTTCTCGGGCTCTCGATACAGAGAGTGGATGCGGCGCACCGGAGCACGGCCATGGGCATCCACCAGGCTGTCTACGCGGTGGGAATGTTCACCGGTCCGTGGATCGGCGGGATCCTTGCAGATGCGGTCGGCATCCGCGGGATGTTCGCGATCGTCGCGGCCTTTTCCCTGGCAGCGCCCAGCGCATTCATGACGCTGCAGCGAACCTTTGCGCCCGTGGCCCGGTCCGCCTCCCATACTTGAGCCGAAATACTATTTGCTCTGTATAGGCAATCCGTGCCCACTGCGGCGGCCACCGGGATCGGCCTTCCTGATCATTCATTTGGATTTTTCCTCGCGAGCACGCTACAATGGAGCCATCCAGCCCTGACAGGGACTTGTTGCCGGTAACGACTTTGGATTTGCCTATGATGGAGGTGGGCTACAGATGTTCACGGCCGGGACTCATATCAGACCGCTCGCCTTGTTCGCACTCAGCGTGATTCTCGCAGCCTGTTCGCCTTCAGCACTTCTTCAGGACTTGCAACAACACGAGAAGGCGAGTGATGCGGGACCAACCTTCAGTCCGGCAAAGGCTGTCATGGCTTTCAATTTCACTACGCCTGCGGCAACGGGAGTAGTCACCGAAGCCTCACATACGGTCGCCATTACCGTGCCGTACGGCACCAGCCTCACGGTCCCCCTGACGCCGTCCATCACGATCACGGGCGCGACCGTAAGCCCGGCCTCTGGCGTACCGCAGTACTTCTCGACCCCCGTTGTGTACACCGTAACTGCCGCAGATTCCTCGACCCAGGCCTATACAGTAACGGTAACCGTGGCCTCCAGTTCGGCAAAGGCTGTCACGGCTTTCAATTTCACTACGCCCGCGGCAACGGGAGTAGTCACCGAGACCTCGCATACGGTCGCCATTACCGTGCCGTACGGCACCAGTGTCACCGCCCTGACGCCGTTCATCACCACCACGGGCGCGACCGTGAGCCCACCTTCGGGAACCTCGCAGAACTTCACAAGCCCTGTCGTGTACACCGTAACTGCCGCAGATTCCTCGACCCAGGCCTATACGGTCACGGTAACCTTGGCGCTCAATCCGGCCAAGGCTATCACGGCTTTCAATTTCACCACGCCTGCGGCAACGGGAGTAGTCACCGAAGCCTCGCATACGGTCGCCATTACCGTGCCGTACACCAACGTCACCGCCCTGACGCCGTTCATCACGATCACAGGCGCGACCGTGAGCCCACCTTCGGGAACCTCGCAGGACTTCACAAGCCCTGTCGTGTACACCGTAACTGCCGCAGATTCCTCGACCCAGGCCTATATGGTCACGGTAACCGTGGCCGCACCTCCGCCTTTCAGGATTTCGGCGGTCGTATATGGAGGCCAGATCTGGTCCTCAGCAGATGGCGGCGCCACCTGGTATGCCGGCGGGTCCTCAATGAATTGGACGAACATAGCGGGATCTTCGGATGGGACAAAGCTCATAGCCAATGGGGGAGCCTATAACACTTCATCCAATATCTATCGTTCAACTGACGGCGGAGTTTCGTGGAGTCCGCTCGCCGCGGCTGGCTCCCATCCTTTCCTGGGGATGGGCTCCTCAGATGACGGGTCCATCCTCGGGGCAACCGTCTACGATACTACGCAATTGTTCTACTATTCCAAGGACTCTGGAACCACGTGGAACACCACGGCCACTCCTGGGGCCCAGTGGTGGGGCAATGCCTCCAGCTCAACGAATGGACTGAAATGGATAGCCTGCAACGGAGGGGACACCGATACAAATGTGTCGGTCTGGGCAACGACGTACGACGGTGCTTCTGCCTGGTCCTGGACGCGAACTTCCAAGGGCGTTGCCTCGGAAGGCATGAGTTACCCTAACGGAATGACGCTGACGAAGGACGGCGTCACCATGTTCTTGACGTTCCCCTCTGCTGCTTACCTGTCCCCCGACTTCGGCTCAACATGGAATTCCCTGCCCAGCTTCCCGGGAACACCAATGACCGCATCCACCATCTCCGGAAACGGCGGCAAGCTGGTTGTCGTGGTCAACAACATATCCCTCTACACCTCCACGAATGGCGGCGGTTCCTGGAGCCTCGCGGCGGGTCTGCCTGGAGCGCCCTACGTGATCGCCAGGCCTGCAATCTCTTATGACGGAAGCAAGATTGTAGTTCTCGCCCAGAATGCAGGAGCAAGTTACATCTACATCTCGATTGACGGCGGGGCAACCTTCGTCAAGCAGACCGGCCCCGGGGCGGGCGGCCTCGCCTACTGGTACGACTTATGCATTCAATCACAGTAGAACCTCGGGAAAACGCGCGGCTCCAGCGCACGCGTTTTCTGCTTTGAACTCAACAACGTTTAAATCGCCTCTTTTGGCGAATTACTTTACTTTTCAGCTTCTATTCGCCATATTTGACGTATTGTGAGAATTTCAAAACTGACTTCTGACAATGCAATCATGAGCGAGCTGGGCGCAAGAATGGCGAGGATCCGCCTGGAGCTGAACCTCACCCAGGCCCAGTTGGCACAGCAGGCCGGCGTGTCAAAGCGCACCGTGGAAAGACTGGAATCCGGTGGAGTGGCTACGCAGCTCTCCGGCTTCATCCGCGTATGCCGGGTGCTCGAGCTCATCGAGAGATTCGAATCGTTGATACCGGAACCTATGCCGAGCCCGGTAGCACAGCTGAAGCTCAAAGGCCGAATCCGTAGGCGTGCCTCCGCTCCCCGCCCCGTCAATCCCTCGCGTGAAAAATGGAAGTGGGCTGACGTGCAAGGGGGTGACGAGCAGTGACCCTCGCCAAGGTGAGACTCTGGGGACGAACCATCGGTGCGGTGTCATTGGAGGACGGGGCCAGGATCGCAGCTTTTCAGTATGACCCGGCATTTGCCAGAAGCGGAATCGAAGTGTCTCCCCTCACCCTTCCGCTGAATGATCGGGTCTACACTTTTCCGGACCTGCCGCAGAGGACCTTTCATGGTCTGCCCGGCCTGCTGGCAGACTCGCTGCCGGACAGGTTTGGAGACGCGCTGATAAACGCGTGGCTTGCTACCCAGGGGAGAACGCCTGAAAGTTTCAACGCGGTGGAAAGGCTCTGCTATACGGGAACGCGCGGCATGGGAGCGCTGGAGTACCTGCCGGCAACGGGTCCAAGGCCGCAGCGCGCCCGGATGATCCAGATCGAGGCCCTGGTCGAGCTGGCTTCGGAGGTGCTGAATCAACGCGGGAATATCAAGGGCACCTTCTCGAGCGACAGGAGGAAGAAGGCCCTCCAGGACATCCTCCGGGTCGGCACCTCCGCGGGCGGGGCGCGCGCCAAGGCGGTCATCGCCTGGAACGCTGACACAAACGAAGTCCGCTCAGGCCAGATCGCGGCGGGACCGGGGTTCGAATACTGGCTGTTGAAGTTCGACGGCGTTTCTGGAAACAAGGACAAGGAGCTGGAGGATCCAAGGGGCTACGGCGCCATCGAGTATGCGTATTCTCTGATGGCAAGGACAGCAGGTGTGCAGATGAGCGAGTGTCGTCTGCTGGAAGAAAACGGCCGCCGCCATTTCATGAGCCGGCGGTTCGACCGGCGCAAGGGCGGAGAGAAAATACACATGCAGTCGTTGTGCGCCCTTGCCCACTTCGATTTCAACCAGGCGGGAGCATACGCGTACGAGCAGGCCCTGCTGGTCATCCGCCAGTTGAACCTGCCCATGGAGGCGGTGGAGCAGCAGTTCAGACGCATGGCATTCAACATCGTGGCCCGAAACCAGGACGATCATGCCAAGAACATCGCGTTCCTCATGGACAAGGATGGGCGATGGTCTCTCGCGCCTGCCTTCGATGTGACATACAGCTTCAATCCTTCCGGGGACTGGACCGCAACCCACCAGATGACCATGAACGGCAAGCGGGACGGCTTCACGCGGGAGGATTTCCGCGCCTGCGCAAAGAGCGCCTCGATGAAACGGCAGCGCGCCGAGTCCATCGTGGAGGAAGTTTGCGCAGCAGTAGAGAAATGGCCCGACTACGCGGAGCAGGCGCAGGTGGTGGACGACACGCGCGCGGCCATACAGCGCGCTCACAGGCTGGAGTTTCCGGCCAGGTAAGCCGCCGCGCCGCCAGCAGCTCACGGGACTCATAGTCTATCCACGGGCATCTCGTTCGCGATATCATCGAAGCTCAAACGCGGTGACTGTATTTCTTGCCACTATTGGATTTCTCCTCGCGCTCTTCACGATCGGCATTGCCCTCTACCTGGCGACGGCTCGTCGGTATCAATCGTCATCCACTGTCGTCAATTCCTACGATAGATGGACAGAAGACGGGATCCTGGAGTTTTATTGGGGCGAGCACATCCATTTGGGCCACTACGGCTCTCCCCCGCATCGCAAGGACTTTCGAACGGCAAAGGAAGACTTTGTTCATGAGATGGTACGCTGGGGTTGCCTCGATAAACTCCCACCCCGAACAACGGTTTTGGACGTGGGGTGTGGGATTGGCGGCAGCAGTCGCATTATGGCAAGGGACTATGGATTCGTTGTGACAGGCGTTACCATCAGCCCAACCCAGGTCACACGCGCGCGGGAGTTGACGTCGCCGGAACTGCCGGCGCGGTTTCAGATAGATGACGCCATGGCGCTGTCATTTCCAGATGCCAGTTTTGACGTGGTCTGGTCGGTCGAAGCGGGACCCCACATGCCAGACAAGGCGGTGTTTGCGAAGGAGTTGATGCGCGTGCTCAAGCCTGGGGGTGTGCTTGTGCTTGCCGATTGGGATCAGAGAGACGATCGCCGGAAGCCGCTGACCTTCCTTGAGAAAGCGGTCATGCGCCAGCTCCTGGATCAGTGGTCCCATCCTGCTTTCTCAAGTATCGAAGGTTTCGCTGAGTTGTTGGAAACCACGGGACTGGTCAAAGGAAAAGTGGTGACAGGAGACTGGACAGAACAGACACTCCCCTCATGGATGGATTCAATCCGGCAAGGCATCCTCCGACCGGAGGGCCTGCTTCGCTTCGGTCTATCGGGTTTTATCAAATCCATGCGCGAGGTCCCGACTTTCATATTGATGCGCCTCGCATTTGGCACCGGGCTTTGTCGTTTTGGGATGTTTCGCGCTCTGCGAGCCTGACTACCGCGTCGAACCCGCAGCGGCGAGGACCTACGTGGAAGACACAGGGCTGGCCGCGGAAATAGGAGATTCCGCGGCTGAGTTCACCGCCATCGACACGACCTGCGGCGACAGCGTCGGAGCGGGATCCGGCGCGCCGCGTCGCTTCGTCAGCTTGCGCACCACGGAATATGTGCCGTGCCCGACGAGAAGGGCGATCACGCCGTATGCCCACCAGGGAAGGTGATGTCCAAAAAAGAGCACGTACAAAAACGGCGCCACGGAGGAGGCCAGAAAGATCGTGCTCCAGAACGTGGCTTCGTTTTTCTTCTTGCGCGCCATCGCCCGCACCATACGGAAGATCGAGTAATAGAAAAATGGCCCGGAGGCGATGTAGATGACGAGGAACGCAATTGGGTCGACACCGTAATTCGCACGGGCCGACCTCATCAGATCCCCTATTCCTCCAATCGCAACGCGGTTAACCCAGTCGATCATCCAAACCTCAATGACTCGGCGATGACGCCGTCTGGAACGATTAGGAAAGAGACTATTTGCTCTCTTCTTTCAGATCACCGTATCCGGCCCGGACTTTGCCGGCGACATTCTGAATCTTCCCCTTCAGCTCAAGGTCCTTATTGCCTACAGCCTTGCCAGCGGCTGCCTTTGCTTTGCCTTTCCCTTGTGCGATGCGGCCTTTGACCTGATCCTTGTTCATGCTGCCCTCCTGCGAGTCGTCGTTTTCGTTCGTCCGCGTGACCGTGCGGTACTCCACGGACTCGATTCACAAGTGTACGCATGAATCCTCACCGCCATCTGTACGGCAGCGAACAAGCCGTGCCGCCAAAAGCAGTATCTTTGCGCTCTAGTGCGCGGCTGACGTCGGTGGCCTGTTTCAGGGCATGCGTTCACAGGCGCACGGGAGGAATGAATGAGAAAACGTGTCTTTATTGCCTTCATTGGCTGTTGTCTGGTGCTTGCGTCTGCCTATGCCCAGAGCTCGGACTTTTTCGAACTCGTGAAAACCGGCACCCCTCAGAATGTTCAAACTGCCCTCAATCACGGCAGCGATATGAATGTCCGAAGCGAAGACGGCATGACGCCTCTGATGGTCGCCATTGTGTTCAACAGGGACCCTGGCGTATTCACTGCTCTCTTGAAAGCCGGGTCAGACGTTCACGCTCGGGACAAGGACGGCGCGACCCCGCTGATGCTGGCGGCAGCGAACGGGAGAAGCGAGGTTGTCCCTCTCCTGAATGCGGGAGCTCTCGTCAATGTTCGCAGCGAGCGCGGCAGGACGGCATTGATGTACGCGGCTCTCAAAGGCCAGGACCCACAGGTGATCTCCATGCTCGTGAAGGCGGGGGCGGACATCAACGCCCAGGACAAGGACGGCGGGACCGCGTTGATTTTCGCAGTTTCGATGAACGCCAGCCTTGAAGTAGTCACTTCCCTCTTGAGGGCGGGAGCGGACATCACCGCACGGGACAAAAATGGATTTGGCGCGCTGATGTATGCAGGCGGCGCTGATGAGCACCCCGATGTGATCATGGCCCTGTTGAACGGCGGCAATGACATCAATGCGCGTTACAAGAACGGTGAAACGGTGCTGATGTACGCGGCGGGAAGCAATCCGAACCCCGAGGTGATCACGATGCTTCTGCAGGCCGGGGCAAATGGAAAAGAGAAAGACCGTTCAGGAAAGACCGCCTTGGATTACGCAAACGACAACCAGAAGCTGAAAGGGACCGACGCATACTGGAAACTGAACGAGGCGTTGTTTTGATCACTATGTACGCCAGCGGACGGAATGCGGCGGTTGTAATGTGTACTCTCTCGACTGAGACGTTGAGGAATCGAGTGCGACGAGGAGAACATGATGAACAAAGATGAGTCCAGGATGAACAGAGATCAGTCCAAAGGCAGAATCCAGGCAGCGAAAGGCAGAGCGCGGGAAACCGTTGGCAGGGTGATAGGCAACAATAACCTTGAACAAAAAGGAAAGCTTCAGAAGGACCTCGGCAGAGCCCAGGCTGCATACGGTGATCTGCAGGAACGGATCAGGAAAGCCAAACCTTCCCCCTAGCTGTCAGCATGTTCTTGAAGGGATCGCAGCAATAGACATACACAGGCTTGGACAAACAGCCAGGCCTGCATCTATCCTGGTCTTCTCCGTGACGATGCCCGGGCAGGTCCGGCAGTCGAGAAGAAATTCTGGGCCAGCACGCCAATGGATACAACGACTCCTCCGAGGGCCAGCCCTGCCAGTACATCGGTGAGCCAGTGCACGTGCAGGGAGAGTCTTGAGAATCCAACGAGGGCCACGATGAATGCGGAGGCGGAAATCATGATTACCCGCGGAAGGTCGGATGTGAGCCGCGGCAGGAGTATCATGCACATGATTCCGAAGAAGATTGTTGTTGATGTGGTATGACCGCTGGGGAATGCCGCGTCCCGCAGGGCAATCATGGCATCTACAGGCCTGGGCCGTGCCACAAGGAATTTGATAAGCTGGTCAAGGCCGGCGCCAAACAGCGTCAGTCCCGTTGCCAGGATGGCTTGCCGTATGCCTATCTTTCTCCAGAGGAGAAATGCCAGGGCAATGGTGATGACTATGGCTGAGATCACAGAAAACAGGTAGTGCAACCCCTTCGAGAGCAGGACCACCCAGGCCGATTGCCGGCTCATCATTTCATTGACAGAGGTGTCGAGCCCCGAGAGCTGACCAAAATGCGTCACTTCAGCCAGTAAGACTATAAACAGTGCCAGAGAGGCACACGCCGCGCCAAATGCGGCAGCAGAATTCCTCACAGGAATCAAGGGTACTTCCCGTACGGTGAGACCGGCAACCTGCAGCGTGCTTCACGGATCGCTTGAAGCGGTTCTGCAGAATATCCACCGTGCGTTCGATAGCGCACCGAAACACCTCCCGCCTTCCGCATATCCTATCATGGGAGCATCGCCGCGTACCGCCGGCACGCTTTCCGAAGGAAGGCTATGTTGAAGAGGCTATTGGCTTTCTGCGCATATCTCGCGTTCACCCTTTCCATGCTCCACGCGATCCCCGCCTATCTGGAACAGGCGGATGAGCTGACTCTTGTCGACAAGAACGCGGAGAGTTTCTCACTTCTCGTGGCAGCCCTTCCTGATGCCACAACAGGTCCAGAGCGAGCCGAGATCTACTGGCGCCTGTCGATGGACTCTCTGCTGGATGCCGGCAATCGCAGCGCCGCGGGAACCGTGTCAGGCGAATCGCTTCGCGCTCTCTACAAGGAGGGTGAATCCTACGCAGACCAGGCCATCGCGCAGGATCCGGACAACCCCATGGGCTACTATGTGAAGGCGTGCAACCTGGGAATGTGGGCACAGTCCAGTCCTCGCCCCCTGCTTACTGCCCTTTCCAAGGCGGATTCGATGCGCAGCCTTCTCGTCAAAGCGGCACAGGTAGACCCGCAGGTCGCCGGTCCCTGGGCCGTGCTCGCGCAGCTCTACGAGAAGGTGCCGGGGTGGCCCTTCTCTTTTGGAAACGCGACATGGGCAGTTTCCCTCGGCCGCAAGGCCCTCACCGGCACCACGACGGAGCTCGCGGACCGCGCGGAGCGTGAAGTCCCGCTCGACTATTCCACGGAGCTCGCGAGCCACCTGACAAAACGGGGCTGGTCGAGTGAAAAGCGAGCCCATGAGCAGGCGAACCAGGCGCGTCTGTTCAATTCGACGAGTGATCCTGTCGAGAAATACTTCTACTTCGAAGGAATCGTCGAGATACCGCCCATGTCCGATCGCGAAGAGGCTGTCCAGCTTTGCAGGTTCGTTCTCTCGCAACTCGACGGTCTATCCAGCCTGACCCTGAGACAGACTGCCGATCTGAAAAACGCACGGGAGGCGCTTGCAGCGCTCGGGGAGAAAGTGGCGATGCGATAGTGGCCCGCTACTCGGGGCCGTAGTACTTTTGGCTCATGAATACACCAGTACTCGTCGTGGGGGCAACAGGTTTTCTCGGGCAAAAGGTCGTCCGCGCACTTGTTGCGCGCGGCAAATCCGTACGGGCGCTTGTCCGCGATGGTACCGATCCAGGTCAGCTGGGTGAGTTGGGCGTCGAAATTGTTCGCGGGAACATGCTGGACCCCCCGTCACTGGACCGCGCGCTGGCGGGCGCAGCGGCTCTTGTCACCACGGCCATAGGCTACAGCGCGCGCAAACCCGGGGACACCCTTGCGAAGGTCGACGATCTTGGCAACAGGAACCTCATCGATGCTGCGCGCAATGCCAGGCTCGGCCGATTCGTTTTCACCAGCGTCCTCACCTGCGAGCTGGCGCGCGATGTGCCCCATTTCTGGCAGAAGAAGCTTACCGAGGACTACCTGGAAGCAAGAGGGGTTCCTTTCGTGTCACTGCGTCCAGGCGCGTTCCTCAACGCAATGTGGTGGGCAAAGAATCTGAAGAAGGGGAGCATGCCCGCCATGGGTTCTCCGACGCAGCGTTCGACCTCGATCCATCCGGATGACGTCGCGCGGTGCCTGGCAATGGCGGTTGACGAACCCCGCGCCGTTGGTAAGCGCATCGACCTGGGAATGGACAGGCCGGTTTCAGCGGCCGACCTTGCCGAGGCGTCCACAAAGCTCCTTGGCCGCCCGATCAAGGTTCAAGTCCTCCCGATCGGGCTGATCTTCGGCGTGACAGGTATTTTCAGCGAAAGGATGCGGGACATGGGGGCGATGATCAGGTATTTCGGGCGGGGCACTTACATCGCTGACACCACCGTGCAGGCACAGCTTTTCGGCCCGGTGCCTGCTTTTGAAGACTCCCTGCAGCGCGCATTGAAAGACGGCGGGCTGCTGGAAGCGTGAGCGTGGAACGCACGCGGCGCGGCGTGCTATACTGAAAAGACCGGTGTCAGCCGGCAACGCAGCACAAACTCGCAAAGGTTGGTACGCCATGCCGCAGGAAGCCATGTCTCTCTCCCAGTTGGTGCCGCCTCTCATCTGCTTCGGCATGCTTTTCATGGGTCTGTTCATTTTCTCTGTCATTTACTTCTCCGTGCGTGATCGTCTGTACCTGGCCATGTCGATTCTGGCCCTTGCGGGAGCCGTTTTTGTTTTCGGCGAATCCATGGTCCTGCCGGTCGGAGGCTTGCTTGGCAACCCCATGCTGGCCATGCAGTTCAACCGCCTTGAACAGGTGGCAGGGCCCGTGTTTCTCTTCGCAATTCCCTACATGCTGAGCAGCCTGCTCGTCATCGGCCCTCACTGGCAAAAGGCCAACAGGGTGGTCGTATTTGCCGGGCTCGCCCTGGCCTTCGGGTTCATCCTGGTCGCCTTCCTGGCGCCGGACCTGTACATCTCCGTGACCAACCATCGCGAGGACTGGACGACCAGGCCGGGCGAATACGGTCGGGGCCTTCAGGGACCTTTGTACGACGCACGGGATGCTCTCCTGGGCTTGTTGATCGTGTACGCAGTCTGCTGCTTCCTCGTCGACATGATCCGCTATCGCCGGTTGCGGTATCTGCTGCCCTCCTTCCTCGGCATCCTCCTGGCCATTTACGGCGCCGCGGTAGATATCGTCGGTACGCACACCGTTGACAGTCGGGTGGTTTTTGACATCTTTCCGAGCCTGAAGTATTCCCGATTCACCATCGGGATCACCCTTTTTATCCTGTTCTCCATGGGCGGATCCCTGCGGCGCTTCCTGGACCTGGCCCGCAGCACAGAGGTGGCGAATGAACGCGCCCAACGGGAGGCGGAGAAGAACCTGACCCAGAACCTCTTCATTCGGGGCGTGCTCAAATCCAGCTCCGAAACCCTCCTTGGCAACACCGAATCTCTCTCCCGGAGCATCGCCGAGTTCACGGACAATTCTCACGAACAGGCGGCTGCGACCGAGCAGATCAGCGCCTCCATCGCGGGAACCTCCGATTCGGCGCTCAGCGTAAAAGAAAGCGCCGAAAAGCAGCTTTCAGGCGTGGAAAATCTGACGCAGACGATGAGCAGGCTCACCGGGTCAACAGACGCGCTCTCCCGAACGGTGTCGCACGCCTTGAACATGATCAACGAAGTGTCGGCGAACGCGAGGTCCGGCGAGGAATCGCTGAAAATCATGAACGAGAGCATGCAGACCATCCAGGGAAGCTCCACCGAGATCACCGGCATCATCGGGATCATCAACGAGATCTCCGAGCGCATCAACCTGCTGGCGCTCAACGCCACTATCGAGGCGGCCCGGGCAGGAGACTATGGGCGCAGCTTTGCCGTCGTGGCAGATGAGATAGGAAAGCTGGCTGACGCGACGGCCGCAAGCATCAAGAACATCAACGGCCTGATCCGGCGAAACGAGAAGGAGATCGGCAACGGGATGCAGAACACAGTGGTGGCGGTGTCGCGCATCAACGCCATCATCAAGGACATTGGCGGCATCGTCGCCGCGTTCTCCGAGCTCTCCTCGCAGGCGAAGGACCAGGCGCAGGCCAACCAGGTGGTGGAAGAAAGCGCACAGCTTGTCAAGGGAAGGGCGGAGCACATCACCCAGGCCATGAACGAGCAGAGCTCGTCCATAGCCGCTGTTTCCCGGTCGATAGAGTCCATCAACGAACTCTCCCAGACCAACGCGCAGAGGATTCAGATGATTACAGAATCCTCACGCTCGCTGGTGGACATGGTGAACACCCTGCGCCGCGACATCGAGGAGTTCAATCTCAAGAATAGCGCCATTCACGACGAAGCTGCCGGAGCTCACCGACCTGCGAGACTCAGCTCACGCACTCTCTGATCCGGATTGGCCAGTATCTCCGACCACAGCGCCATCAGCCGATCATCGATCCCCGCGATTTCCGCATCGGCATACATGTCGGTCCGAGAGACGAGCTCCAACTCGAGATTGCCCGTCCAGCACAGGGGCGCCACCTGCGTTGAATTCCGGCGCAGAAGGCCACAACTCAGCTACCTGGTGAGGATAACGCCCCCCCGACCGCTTCCGCTGCTTGTTGGCCACGTTGAGGAGGGCTGGAATCCCGATCAACCTGCAGATCGCGCTTGCAGTCTCCTTCTTGATGGTCGTATGCCTCGGTACCAGCGCGTGAGATTGGGTTATAGAAAAGATTGGATCAATAGACGCCCGAACTCTATATTTATACAAGGTAGCACGTCACAGAGGGGGAAACCATGTCAACCGAATCACAGCGCCCGTTCAACCACGCTGCCGGCGGCGGCACTTCGAACCGCGACTGGTGGCCGAACCAGTTGAGGCTCGATATTCTGCACCAGCGTTCCTCCAAGTCCAATCCGATGGGACGGGATTTCAACTACGCTGAAGAGTTCAAGAGTCTCGACCTGAAGGCCGTGAAGAAAGACCTCAATGAACTGATGACCAGGTCCCAGGACTGGTGGCCGGCGGACTTCGGTCACTACGGACCTTTGTTCATCCGCATGGCATGGCACAGCGCCGGCACCTACCGCACCGGCGACGGCCGCGGCGGCGCAGGCAACGGCAGCCAGCGTTTTGCTCCCCTCGGCAGCTGGCCTGACAACATCATCCTCGACAAAGCGCGCCGGCTGCTCTGGCCGATCAAGCGGAAGTACGGCCGGAAAATCTCATGGGCCGACCTTATGATCCTCTCCGGAAACGTCGCCCTGGAATCGATGGGCTTCAAAACCTTCGGTTTCGCCGGCGGGCGTGAGGACATCTGGGAACCGGAAAAGGACATTTACTGGGGCTCCGAGGACACGTGGCTGGGGGACAAGCGCTACTCCGGAGACCGGAACCTCGAAAATCCGCTCGCTGCCGTTCAGATGGGCCTGATTTACGTCAACCCGGAAGGCCCCAATGGCAACCCGGATCCGATCGCCGCGGCCAGGGATATCCGGGAGACCTTTGCCCGCATGGCGATGAACGACGAAGAGACGGTTGCGCTTATCGCGGGCGGCCATACCTTCGGCAAGACCCACGGCGCCGGCCCCGCCACCCATGTGGGGCCCGCGCCCGAAGCGGCCGGCATCGAGGAGCAAGGCCTCGGCTGGAAGAGTACCTTCGGCACCGGCAAAGGCGGTGACGCGATCGGAAGCGGCCTGGAAGTCACCTGG
>CAYTGX010000015.1:0-70388 GCA_964437385.1 uncultured Spirochaetaceae bacterium | reverse complement strand
AGCACTCACGCTGGGTTGGTGATTTCGTGGGGGTGCGGTTTATTTGACGCTTACGGTCTTTCACCCCTTGGAACGTTCCTCGCTGGTGATTCGCTGCCGAGCGGAATCGCTGTCGTCAGTCAGTTCGATAGAGGTTGTCTGATTGGCCAGCAGCAGTGTCGCCAGCCGCCCACGAGGTGTGCCTGACGGATGCGGGCGTTGGACTCTGGAAGCTAACGGTCCTTCGCCTGCCCGTCTTTGATTCTGAGCAAACAATCAAATCGGGGCACAGTCACGAAAGCTACAGTCTGCCGTAGCTCGATATTCACGATGACTCCTGAAAGTTTGTCGAAGACGTGAACCCTGCACCGCATCGTTTCCTCCTCGGACAACGGGCACTGGCCGGGATTTTTGCTCAGGATTTTGCTCAGAGTTGGGGATTTTTCGACTCCTCTCCCTCAATCCGCTCTGTAATTCCTTTCTCGGAAAGGGCATGAAAAAAGCCCGTGTTTTACGGGCTTTTCTGAGAGCGAGCGAGGAGAATCGAACTCCCGACTCCAGCTTGGGAAGCTGGGGTAATGCCATTTTACGACGCTCGCTTGTCCTGCCACTCCTGGTGGCATTTGTCAGCGCCTAATGTACCAGCGCACTTGCCAACTGTCAAGAAACTAGAATTGAAGCGGGGTGGCTTTCTCCCGCGCCACTTCATGGTCCAGCACATAAAGCACCAGCTCGCTTCCATCCGGAACGACATAGGGTACTGCCAGCGGCCCCCCCGGGTGCTTCATGGAAAATATTTCCTTGGGCTCGCTGTCAGAGACGATCACAAGGCGAATGTTCACGGCAATCGGCTGATCCGGCAGGGAGAACTTGAACAGCCCGAACACGTTCTCCTTCGCCACGTCCGCCGGGGCGGTCATGGTGAGCTGTGCCACCTGTCCGTACGCCATTTGCTCTCCCTTGCCGGGATTCTGGTCTGTGACCACGCCGGCAGGGATGCCCTTGGGAGCTTTGCGTACGGTGAAGGCGAAAGGAATGCTGTCCCGCGTCAGCTCGCCCATTGCCTCCTGGAAGCTCTTTCCGACGTAGTCGCCAATGGAGTAGGTCGACTCCCCTCCCTCCTCCTGACTGACGACCAGCTCGAGATAGGTAAGGCCCGTGATCTTCGTACCGGGCAGGGGGCTCTGTGCGAGCACTTTTCCCGCGGGGATGCCGTTCTCGTGCCTGTAGAGTATGGGCTCCTTGATGAGGAGGTTCGGGCTGTGGCTGGCGAACAAGGTCTGCAGGTGGATCTTCACGTCGTCAAGAGTCATCCCGACGTAATTCTCCACCTTGTCGATGACAGGCCCCTTGCTCACCCTCAGCATCACGCGCTTTCCCGCCTTGACCAGGGTGCCGGGCGCCGGGCGCTGGGAAATCACGAGATTCTTGTCGATATCCGCGGAGTACTGGATCTGAATATCGGGGTAGAGCTCCTTGCTCTGGAGGTCCACCAGGGCATCAAGCACATCCCTGCCCTGAAGATTGGGCACCAGGGTTTCAGGCTGGCCCCGGACAGCGATGGAAAACGTGACGGCCCCGATGAGGATCATCAGTCCGATGATGCCAATAAACAGAAAAGAGTAGATCTTGAGATTGCGAGTCTCCGGTGAGTCGTCCGGCTGAAGCGCGACCTTGTGGATGAACTCACGCACCCACTCATACGCATGCTCGAGCCACTTTCCCACATTCCAGATGAAGTCCCTCATATCCCCTCTGCTCAAGTTCCCAGTCGTTGTCCGATAACCTCGGGGTGGCCGTTCATGAAAGCGCGCCAATCCATTGCCTTCTTGAACCGCGGCTGCAGGCGTTCAACAGCAAGAATGCCATTGCCTGCCTTGACGAGCAGGCCATGGGCCTTGTCCGCGGCAAGAATGACTCCTGGTGCTTTCGGAGCTGATTCCGAGCCGAGCGTATCCGGATGGACGTGAGATTTCAAGAGCAGGAGGGGCTCGCCTGAAAGAGTCGTTGAGGCCCGGGGCCAGGGATCGTATGCCCTTACTTTCCTCTCTATCAGAACGGCAGGCTCACCCCAGTTCACCAAGCCCTCTTCCTTGCGCAGCGGGTGGCAGTAGCTCGCGTCCTCCTCCCGCTGGGGAATCGGAGTGGGGGGACTGCCGGCCTCATAGCCGGCGATAATCGACGCGACAAGGCCGGCGCCTCGCGCAGCCAGGGCCTCGCCCAGGGTGCTCGTGGTCTCATTCCCATTCAAGGGATATCGCTCCTGCGCAAGAATGTCACCCGTGTCGAACTTCAGCGCGATTCTCTGGACAGTGACGCCGGTTTCGCGGTCTCCGGCAAGGATGGCGGCGCTGACAGGTGACGGACCCCTGAACCGCGGGAGGAGCGACGGATGCAGGTTGATCCCGCCCAGCGGGAAAACCTGGAGGAACGCCTGCCGGAAGATCTTCCCGTACGCTGCCACGACAAGGAGGTCGGGAGCCAGAGCGCGCACCTCCTCGATGAAAGGGGCATCAAGACGCGCGGGCTGGAACAGCCTGAGTCCGAGGGAAAGAGCCGCTTCCTTGACAGGGGACGGCACGCATACGCGCCCGCGGCCTGACGGCTGGTCAGGGCTGGTCAGCACTCCGACGGCAAACCGCGCTATTTTCTGCAGAGAGGGAACTGCCAGGGATGGTGTTCCCGCAAAGAGAACCCGCATCAGGCTTCAACTTTTGCTTCGTATCCGGAGAGAAGTCGCTGCTTTTTTGTTGGATCGATCCTGTCGATGAACAGGATCCCGTTCAGATGGTCGAACTCATGCTGGATGACTCTGCCGAGGTACCCGTCAGCCGTCAGGCTGAATGGGCGGCCCTTTGCGTTCCACGCCTGGATGCGCACGGAGGAGGAACGGACCACGTCCGTGTAGAGACCGGGGATGCTGAGGCAGCCTTCTTCGAAAGGCTCCTCTTCGATCGAGGTTTCAAGGATATCGGGATTGATGAAGATGCGCGGACTGTCCCCCGGGACCCGGGTAATGAATACGCGAAACAGCTCCCCGACCTGCACCGCCGCGAGACCGACGCCCTTACCGGCGTTCATGGCCTCGAACATTTCGGAAATCAGGGTGCGCACATCACCGTTGATATCAGGCACCACGACGGAATGCTTTCGGAGTGTCGGGTCGCCGAGTTTTATAATGCTCAGCATAACTTAAGGTAGCAAAATAGCGGTCGCGCGCCAAGCGGTAACGTAAGAGACTCCGCTCATACTCAGCGTGAACTCATCTGCCGTGGCCAATCGATCGGTGAAGACCGCGGTGCCCTTGGGAACAGTGACGCGATCTCCGGGAGTCGGCGCAGGGCGCCCGGCGCGGCCCTGCGGGCAACTCCCGCATCTCGCCAAGCAGGGGCAACCCGTCGCGTCCCCCTCGGAGTCCCTACAGCAGCGCCTGCGGATCGACATCCACTTCGACATAGACGCCTTTTGGCGCGCGGAACTCCTCAAGCACCGCGCTCACCCGGGCGTGCGCCACTGAAAAGCGCGTGGTACGGACGAGGGTCTGGAACCGGTAGCTGCCGGAGATTCTTGCAAGGGGGCACTCCGCCGGCCCCAGGATTTCCGCTGCGTCCGCCAGCTTTTCCCCGAGAGTGCGCGTAAGCCCTTCGATCGTTTCCGATGTCTTGTGCCGATTCCGCCCTCGAAGCACGAGACGTATCAGGCGGCTGAACGGCGGGAAGCCAAGAAGACGGCGGGCTTCGAGCTCGATGGAATAGAACTCTTCCAGCTTTCCCTCCTGCGCCATGACAATGGCGGGCGCCGAGGGGCGGAAGGTCTGAATGATCACGCGTCCGTCCGGCAGCGCCCTGCCGGCGCGGCCGGAGACCTGGACAAGCAGCCCGAAAGTGCGCTCGGCGGCCCTGAAATCCGGGAGCTGGAAGCCGGTGTCCGCATTGACGATGCCGACCAGCTTGACCCCGGGGAAGTCAAGGCCCTTGGCGACCATCTGGGTGCCGATCAGCACGTGGATCCTGCCCTCGCGGAAATCGGACAGCGCTTTGGCCAGCACCTTCTTCTTCTTCACTGCGTCGGTATCCAGGCGCCGAACCACGAGCTGGGGAAACTGGCGCTGAATCTCCTCCTCTATGCCTTCGGTGCCGAACCCGGAGTAGCCCACGTCCAGGGACCCGCACTGCGGACAGACCGTGATCGGCGCGGTCGAAAATCCGCAGTAGTGACAGATCATCCGCTCCCGCTCCTTGTGGTAGGTCAGGGACACTGAGCAGTGATTGCACGCCATCTCGTAGCCGCAGGAGCGGCAGTGGAAGAGGTACGAGAATCCGCGCCGATTCAGAAAAAGGATCGTCTGTCTTCCTTCTTCCTTTGCCCTCCCGATCTCCTCCAGGAGCGGCCCGGACAGTGGCCCCGGCTGCCGGCGCATATCCACGATACTGATGGCAGGCATTTTCCCGCCGCTGAGCCGCTCCGGCAGACGCAGGGCTGCGAGCTTTCCTTCGTTCATGCGGTGCCACGCCTCAAGGGAGGGCGTTGCTGAACCCATGAGCAGGATCGCCTTCTCCTCCGCGGCGCGGTACATCGCCACCTGGCGTGCGTGATACCGAGGGGTCGTGCCGGACTTGTACGAGCCTTCGTGTTCCTCGTCAATCACAACAAGGCCGAGCCGCGCAAAGGGAGCAAAGATGGCGCTGCGTGCGCCGATGACCGCATCCACCTCCCCGTCCATGACACGAGACCACTCTTTCAGCCTCTGCGAGGGGGTGAGCGATGAATGAAGGACTGCCAGCCTCCCTTTGAAGAGCGCGGTAAACCGCCGCACCACCTGGTGCGTGAGGGAAATCTCCGGAACGAGGTAGATCACGCCGCGGCCGCTGGCCACCACGTCCTGCGCCACGCGAAGGTACACGTCGGTTTTCCCCGAGCCGGTGACTCCGAACAGGTAATACGATCCCGTGCCCTTTTCACTGATGGCCTGGACAGCGGATACCTGCTGATCCGCAAGCACGTACCCTTTCGGCTCCTCGTCCAGGGGAAACTCTTCAGTCTCCCCTTCCCTCCGGCCGGACGGTATCATTGCGGAAAGGGCCTCTCCGAGTGAGCACATGTACATGCGTGAAATCCAGCCCGCAAGAGAGAGAACCCGGTCGTTGAACAACGGCCGGGAATCGATGACGCGCTTCACTTCCCGCAGCTCCGCGACGCCCTCGGGGGGCGCGGCGGGCTCGCCAACCGCAAAGCCGGTGAGCATCCTCTTTCCGAACGGGGCAGATACCCGGCGCCCGATGACTGCCTCAGTGCCTTCCGGCAGCAGATAGGTGAACGCCCTTCGCACGGGAAGGTTGAATACCAGCTCGACGAGCCTGCTCTTCCGCGAGCTTGCGGAGCTCTTCCGCGAACTTGCGGAGCTCATCCGCAAGCTCGTGAGCGAATTAGCGCACATAGTGTGCGAATTTGCGCACGTGCCGGTTCAATCTGCGAACGTGCGGGTTTCATTTCTCCAGCAGGCTTTTCAGGAGCTTCAGGTCATCCCAGACCGGCTTGCGAAGCGTCGCCTTGTCCCGCAGCACCGCGCTGGGATGATAGGTGACGACCACGGGAATGGCGGCGGCGTCCGGTTGCAGAAGCTCGCGGGGCAGCTGATGAACCCTGCCGCGAAGCTGGCCCAGGCTCGCGGTGGTGCGGAGGACTGTCTGGGCGGCAATCCTTCCCAGGCAGCAGATGACGCGCGGCTTCAGGATCGTGATCTGCCGCTCCAGGTACGGCAGGCAGGCGCCAATCTCATCCGGGTGCGGCTCCCGGTTCAGCGGTGGCCGGCATTTCACGCAGTTGGCGATGAAGCACTGGCCGCGCACAAGACCGATTGGCGGCAGCCATGTGTCCAGGTATTTCCCCGCGGCCCCGACGAATGGACGGCCCGTCCGGTCTTCTTCGGCGCCCGGCCCCTCGCCTATGAAGAGCACTTCGGGGTCCAGGGAGCCTTCCCCCGGCACGGTTGTGTTCCTGTTGACCGAAAGACCGCATTTCACACAGGCCGCCACCTCTGCGGCCAACGCGGCGAGCAGGCCTGGGCGATCCAGCCCGGCGGGGGACGCCTGCTCCCGGGAGCCGGTCTTGTCGAGGACCAGCTCGGGATGGACACGGGCGTACCCCGTTGTCAGCCAGTCTTCCAGCAGGTCGAGCGCCTTCCATGCGGCGCGATACCCTTCATCATTCATCTGCAGCCTCGCTGACGATGCCTTCGGCGTCATAGACAACCCTTTCGAGAAAAAGACCCTTCGCGGGTGCGGTTCCGCCCGCATTCGAGCGGGAGCCGGATTCGATGATGAGGCGCATCTCCCGCGCGCCCAGCTCCTGCTCCTCCAGCATGAGGAACGTGCCGACTATCGTGCGCACCATCTTCCACAGGAACGAAGTTGCCGCAATAGTGTAGATAAGCGTGTCCCCCTCGACATGAAATGCGGATGTCCGCACATGACGCACCTTCGATATGTTGGCGTCTCCCTCTGCGGAAAAGCAGCTGAAGTCGTGCTCTCCCGCAAGCACGGACGCCATTTCGTTCATCCGCACAAAGTCGAGCTGCCGGCGCACCCAGTGGCGGTAGTTGCGCAGGTGCGGAAGGAGGACGGGACCGCAGAAAGTGTAGTACCTGTACACCCGCAGCCGCGCGGATCTCCTTGCGTGGAAACTCGACCCTGCCTCCTGGCTTGCGACAACCCGTATGTCGGGAGGGAGGTACGCGTTCACCGCGTCACGGAAGCGCTCGGGGGCTATCGAGTCGATGTCGGAATGGAAGTTGGCAACCTGACCCGTGGCGTGCACGCCCGAATCGGTTCTCCCGGCAGCCAGCACGTGCACGGGGTGGCCGTGCATCCGTGCAAGCCCGTCCTGCATGACCCCCTGCACCGTTCTGCCTTTTTTCTGGAGCTGCCAGCCCAGAAAATCGGTGCCGTCATAGGCAAGAGTCAGCTTGATGTTTCGTTCCGCCATGACGGTGGAGAAAGCTGCCGCAGACGCTACGACGCGTCCGCTGCGGCATCCTCGAGGCCTCCCGGCTGAAGGCGCTGGATCTCCTCTCCCATCTGTTCGTACACTTCCCTTGCCTTGTCCAGGATGGCAGCCGGCCTGTTTTTCGACGATTTTCCCGCGCCGAAAATCTTTGCCATCATCCGCCTGTCATACTGCAGGTTCGCAGCGCGCTTCGACGGGTGCTCCGTGGGTCCGTGACGATAGTCCAGGTACGCGGCGAGGTAGATCACCCCGTAGTAGCCGTAGTTTTTGTCCAAGTCCGGTCCAAACGCGAGGTTGGCGTCGAAGGCTTCCTGTCCGGCGCTTTCCTTTTCAATGGCAAGCTGGTAGTAGAACCGCGCCTTCCTGTAGAAGACTTTGCCAAGGTGGTCCCAGTTCTCCGCCGGCTCCGCCTTGTGCAGGTCTCCAAGCAGCCACGCGGCGCGCAGGGAGGAAAGCCCTGCCTTGTAGGTCGGATTGGCTTTCTTGTCGTAGAAGTCGTAGCACATGATAGAAAAGAAATAGCTGGCGATGCCCTCCTTCAGCGTGCGCGGCGCGGTGAAGTCGAGCATGGGAAAAATCAGCGAGATGCTGTCGTGCCGTTCGTTCGCGTTCAGCTCGGCTTTTCTGAAACCCGAGTCCGGGATTGCGGAGAAATCCTGCGGATAGGCGGAAAAAAAACACACCGGGCAGACGCAGACAGAATAGATCAGGGGGTGGATCTCGCCGAATCTCCTTGACGGCTCATACAGCCTTCGGAGTTCCGCATTGAGGTCTCCGGCTATCAGCCGCCCTCCTCCGGAAAGCAGGTCTTCCCGATAGAACTTGCTGTCGCACATCGGGCAGACGGTCTGTTTTTTCTCGAAGAAGGTGATCTTCTGATTCTCACTCATAACGCTTCCCCTTCGATAATCACCACCGCCAGCGCGTTGTCTCGCTCATGGGAGAGCGAGCATACCAGCCGGCTGCCCCCCAGCTCTTTGAAGGCCGCTTCCGCGGCCCCTGTCAGCATCATGAAAGGCTTGCCGTGGCTGTCGTTGAGCACCGCGATGTCGCGCAGGGCAAAATGACGCAGGCCCGAGCCGATGGCCTTGCCGAAGGCCTCCTTTGCGGCGAACCTCGCGGCGAGGGACAGGATCCCCACCTCGCCCCGCGAGATGGTCAGGGCGAGCTCCTCGGGGTGGAAGAAACGGTCGTAGAGACCCTCGATGTTTTTCCACCTGCGGATTCGTTCCACGTGCACCACGTCGATTCCCACTCCGAGTATCACGGGCTCTCCCTCCTATCTGCCCGAGGCCACGATATCCACCGTGACCTCCTTGGGAGACCAGTCTATCACGATCACGTTCGGGACCGCCGTTGCATCCGGCCGGATACGGGCAAGATACTGCCCGGCCCGCTTCGCACCGGAGCAATCCAGCAGCAGGCGCAACTGGTCGGGCCGGACTCCGTCCACGACAATCTGCGTGCCGGATACCTGCAGGCTTCCCGGTGCAGGCGGTGACTTCAGGGCAAGGTGAGAGGAAAGGTCGACGGGAGTCATGGCCACCTGTTCCACGGTGCGGCTGACCGTGGATTCCTGGACCGTGGCGCGGAAGTCGGCCGCCGCCTCTCCGGCAATCTTCACGAGAGTGTTCGGCAGAAGGATCTTCACCTTCGAGGCGAAGCTGCTGGTCCGGCCGGTCAGGTCGATTACCTCGGTAGACAACGAGGTGACTCCCTGCACACGGCTGCGCGCTCCGCGAATCACGACATTCGGCGGAGAAAGAACCGACTGAACCAGCTCGTAGCCGTAGGCAGGCGCGCCTCGGATGTCCGGTGTGACAGCGACCGTGTGCTCGGCAAAGGGCTCGAGGGCAAAGGTGATCTCCTGCGGCTCCACCGTGACTTCCAGGGGCTCGACATTCAGCGCCGTCCCCTTTCGTGCCACTTTCACCTCTTCCCGATACACCCCGGCATTCTTGTGCATTTCGAGGCTCACCGAAGCAGCCAGATCGTCCTCCAGGATCGGCAGAATGGACTCTTCCGTTCCCCTGAGGGTAATACGGACGATCCGGGGAAACGCAGACGCAACAGCGAGTCCCGAAGGGGTTGTCACATCCAGGGGAACGTTCACGAACCTTTCCGACAGCGTGGTGACCCGGTGGAGGAGCAGGAGTATCACCGCTGCCGTGAGGCAAATCACCTTGACAGGCAGATCGGCAAGCAGCGCGCGGACGAACCGTCTTCCGGTCACCTGGCCTCCTCGATCCGGTCCGGGCGGAGCAGGCTCTTCAATCCGGCTTTCACCTCCGCAATCGGAAGGTTGTAGCGTATGTTCCCATCATAGGCCAGGGAGACCGCTCCATTCTCCTCCGACACGACCACCACCAGCGCGTCTGACTCTTCAGCAAGCCCGAGGGCCGCGCGGTGCCTGGCGCCGAAGGTGCTCTCCACGTCCTCACGCTCGGAGAGGGGCAGGAAGCAGCCCGCGGCGACGATCCGTCCACCCTCCACGATCACGGCTCCGTCGTGAAGGGGCGTGCCCTCGAAAAATATCGTGGTCAGCAGATTGATTGTGAGCTCTGCATTCAAGGAGGTGCCGGTCTGGACGATGTTCTTCACCCCGACACGCCGGGGAAGGACGATGAGCGCCCCGCGGCGGCGCGTAGAAAGCGTCTCCACCGCGCTCATGAGAGTTTCTATGCCCGGTGTGACGGTCCGTCCGCCTGCGCGGAACCATTCCCGACTGCCGATCTGGGTGAATATCTTCCGCAGCTCGGGCTGAAAGATGATGGCGATGGCGATGACGAGGCCGGGCACGAGCACGTTCAGGATCCAGAGCAGAGTCGCGAGCCTCAGGAAGAAAGAGACCGCGTAGATGAGGAGCATCACCACGATGCCCTTGAGGAGCTGCACCGCCCGTGTCTGCACGAGGATCTGCCAGCTCTTGTAGATGAGGTAGGCAAGGATCAGGGCATCCAACGCCGGGCGGATCACCTCGCGGACCACCCATGCATTCAGGAAGGGGTTCATCGAGTCAACCTATGCGCCGATCCGCCGGACCGAATCGATTATCTTGACCATTTCCACGGCCTCCGCCACGTCATGCACGCGGACGATGTCGGCTCCGTTGATAATAGCCAGCGTGTTGGCGGTGATGGTCCCGGTGAGTCTTCTCTCCACGGGCCTGTCGAGGATCTCGCCGATGAAGCCCTTTCGCGAAAGGCCGATCAGAATGGGGAAATGGAGGGCTTTCAGGGATGCCAGCTCCCTGATCAGGCGGAGATTGTCCTGGGTGCGCTTGCCGAAGCCGATGCCCGGATCCACAATGATCATTTCCGGTGCGATCCCCGCCCGGATTGCGGCGGTGATGGATGCCTGCAGCTCGCGAAGAATCTCACTTACGGCGTTCTGGTAATGAGCCTGTTTCTGCATGGTCTTCGGAGAGCCTCGCATGTGCATGAGCACGACGGGAACTCCGCGGTGCGCCACCAGCCGCGCAAGGTCCTCACTGTGGCGCAGGCCCGAGATGTCGTTGACGATATCGGCACCCGCGTCCAGGGCCCTTTCGGCCACGGCCTTCTTGCGCGTGTCCACGGAGATCATGACGTCGGAGCCCTCACGCAGCGCGTGAATCACGGGGATCACGCGGCGGATCTCCTCCTCTTCCGTCACTCCCTCGGAGCCGGGCCGGGTGGATTCACCTCCCACGTCGATGATGTTCACCCCTGCATCTATCATCCCGTGCGCTGTCTTCAGCGCGTCCTTGATCGTGGTCGACCTGCTGCCGGGGTAGAATGAATCCGGCGTGCAATTGAGAATTCCCATGACATAGGTGGTATGGGCGAAATCCAGCATGCGGTTTCCCCACGCCATGATGCGGTTCCCGCCCGCCGTACACGCTGAGATATCCTCACCGATCCCATCGAGACCGAATGGCTCTCCCTTCAGACGTGCGGCCAGGAGCCGCAGGGTGTGGCGGCTGCCGGTGACTATCACGTCCGTTTCCCTCACTGTGAGCTCATCCGCCTCCTTGCGCATGGCCAGGCCGCCGCCGAGGGCCTCGATATGCGTCCTCAGGAGCTTGGCGGCCCGGGTGTCGACTCCTTCCAGCTTGATCGTGGCGTAGAAGAACTGGTCGGTAAGTGCCTCGATCTCCGGCTCTGGGATATCCATGTCGCCCAGGTGCCGGCGCAGATCACCGGCGTCGGAGATGTGGATGGGGTGGGCGTTCGTCGCTGATGCTTTGAGAAAGGTGGAAGCCACGCGGGGATTCTAACAGCCGCTTTCCAGAAGCGTCAAGTTGGGGGGACGGTCAGGACATGCTGAGCTTGCGCATGATGCGAATGTAGTGCAGGCACGCCTTGTCATCCGGCAGGTCGGCCAGGACGTGATTGAAGAACTCAAGGGCTTGCTCGTACTTTTGCAGGTAGAACGCATTGACTCCCTGCTCGAACGGGGCCTTGATCGAGTCCTTTCTCTTCCTGAGCGGTTCTGGATCCCCGTCATATATTTCAAAAATGGAGACATCTTCGCGTTTTCCCTTTATGCCGACCTTTCCGATGAACCGGATATGATAGGCGCTGGTGTCGCCCAGCCCCAGAAGGATGCGTTCGCTCACGGCCACACCGATTCCAAACTGGCCCGAAATGCCTTCGATCCTGCTCGCCGTATTCACCGTATCGGAAATGACCGTGCCGTCCATCCGTTCCTTCTCGCCGATGGTGCCGAGCATGAGCTGACCCCCGTGCAAGCCTATGCCGATCCTGATGGGCGCGCTGCCGGCCTTGTCGCGTTGGGCGTTGATATCGCCGAGCCGGTCGTGCATTTCAATAGCACACCGAACGGCGTTTTCCGGAGCGGCGGGAAAAAGAGCCATGATGCTGTCCCCGATATACTTGTCGATAAAACCGCCATGGGCCCTGACAGGCGGGCCGAGTCTCGCCATGCACAGATTGATGAAGGCAAATGTCTCCTCCGGCGTCATCTTTTCCGAGATGGTGGAAAACTCCCTGATGTCCGCGAACATGACGACCATGTCTATTGCGGTATGATCCCCCAATTTGACTTGCTCGATGGAAGACTTGCCGAGCTGTTTCAGGAATTGCTCGGGCACAAAGCGACGCATCGCCGTATTGCTTTCGGTAAGCGCAAGGTTCAAGTTCTTCAATTCCTTGGTTCTCCTGGATACCTCGGACTCCAACTCACTTCGATAACTGCTCAACAAATCATTGTACGCTTTGACCTTCAGCAAAGACCTGATGCGGGCCAAAAGCTCCATTTTGTCGATGGGTTTTGAAATAAAATCATCACAACCTGCTTCAATTCCTTTTATCCGATCTTCCGTTTCCCGCAGAGCGGTGATGAGTATTATCGGAAGAAGGCGATACACGCTGTCCTGCCTGATCATTCGGGTAACTTCAAAACCATTCATGCCAGGCATCATGACGTCCAGAAGAATCAAGTCGATTCGGGTGTCAAGTTTCTCCATCGCTTCTTTTCCGCTTGCCGCTTTGACGATCTCGTAGCCAAGCGGAACAAGGTATGCTTCGAGAAGATCGACGTTTTGAGACTGATCATCAGCAACCAGGATTACCGGCTTGTCTTTCATCCATAGCACTCCGAGTCAATTGTGTACGGCCGCGCCTCCCGATGCAGGGACTTGGATCCGGCGTGGAGGTGCCTGCCTTACTCACTGAGAAAACACGACATCGATGAGCCTGTTGAGATAGAGGAGGAGGAGCTGCCTTTTCCGCGCATCCGAGATGACGAGAGACTGTTGAGGGACCTGCTGCGCGCCCGGCGGCGCGGCGGCTGGCACACCCGCGGCGGGTGTTCCTACCGCTGCGGCCGGAGCCCCCGGTGCGGCGGCCCCGGCGGGAAGAGCCCCGGCAGCGGCGGCCGGCGTGAGCAGTGTCTGAAGGTCGGCCTGAGTAAGCACATCTTTCGCTGAAGCGAGGAAGGTGGTGTATATGAGCCGCGAGTTGGCCAGACGGGAGAAGTTGATTGAGCCCTTCTGATCCAGAAGACCCGGAGAGACGGAGCCACTCACCGTGACCGATTCATTCTTTCCCTGCACAGAAACCGTGCGCGATCCCCGCACCTGCGCGCTTCCATCCGGGTTCACCGCAGTGACAACCACGGGAACCTGGGTTTTCAGGCTGAGGCTGTCTTTGCCGGTCGTGCTCTGGACTCCGCTCGTTCGCACTTGGGGCAGAAACGAGAACAAATTCCCGGATTCGCCCCCCGTGAACTCGAGCGTGAGGTTTTTGGTGTCATTGCTTGAAGCGGAAAATGAGAGAGAGGAGGAGGCGTCGATCTGCACAACAATGGTATCCCCGACGGCGAAGGCTCGCCCGCCGGAAAGGTATCCCTTGAAATCGGGAGACCAGAGGCTGTCCCCTCCTGCCCGCGTGAGCGCGGCAAGGAGCAGAACAGGCACCATGACCCTTGCAGCTTTCACCGACCGCTCCTCCCCGGAATCCGCGCCTTAGCGCAGCTTCTTCTTGTGCCGGTTGGCCCTCAGTTTCTTCTTCCTCTTGTGGGTGGCAATCTTGTGTCGCTTTCTTTTTTTCCCGCAGGGCACAGTGCCTACTCCTTTCGATTGTTATTTACCCGCGAAATGCGTGCGTGCAAGATATTCACTATGCGTATTTCAGGGCTCGTGGTCAAGTGCTCCGCCAATGAACGCTTCGATTCTCCTTCTGACATCGGATGGCCGGTCAGGTCTCATCCACTGAACGCCCGGCACGGCCCTGAAAAAGGTGAGCTGGCGCTTGGCGTATCTGCGGGTGGTGCGCGCAATGAGATCCCGCACGTCAGCCATCGTCTGGCACCCCGCGCGCATCTGGAGCAGCTCTCGGTAGCCAATGCCGCGCATGCCGGGGTCACTCGGGCCGTAGCCCATGGCGACCAGCGTTTTGACTTCGGCCAGAAATCCCCGGTCAAACATCCGCTCGACACGCTCGCCGATCCGGCGGTACAGCTCCTCCCGCTCCCTCTGCAGGCCGACGAGCAGGAAGCGGAAATCAAGGCGCGGCGTGCGGGGCCATCGAAAGGAGAAAAGCGATTTTCCGGTGCTTTCATGCACCTCCAGCGCTCGGATGATCCTGTACCGGTCGTTGGGCTGGATCCGGGCTGCAGCTTCCGGATCGCGTTCCTCCAGCAGGCTGTACAATCCGCGAGGGCCCGACTGCCGGTCCAGGACGCGAAATTTTTCGCGGATCGCGGCATCCACCGGCGGGGATTCGGGCAGGCCGTAGAGAAAGCTCGTAATGTAGAAGGCCGTCCCACCGGAGATGACCGGATACCTGCCCCTGCTGCGGATCGACGGAACAAGGGCCTCGGCCGCTTTCACGAACCAGCCGGCATTGAACTGCTCAGAGGGATCCGCCACATCGACAAGGTGATGCGTAAGCCGGGCGCGCGACTCCAGGGACGGCTTGGCCGTACCGATATCCATGTGCCGGAAGACCTGCAGAGAGTCCGCGTTAATTATCTCGAATCGCTGATCGAACAGAGAGAAAAGAAGATCGGATTTTCCAACGGCCGTGGGGCCGAAGATGACGATGACAGGCGGCGGGCTTTCGGCCTCCATGCCTCGCCCGCCCTCGTCATCCATGACTACGGGCGGGCTTTCGGCTTCCAACTCCGCGGCATACCGCGGAAGGCCTCGCCCGCCCTCGTCATCGATGACCAGGGGAATGCTTTCAGGCGTCCGGGTGCTTATATCTGACCTTCTGCGTCAATATCTGCTTCAAGGCGGTAGAAACGATTTTGCCCTTGTTGGCATCCAATTCGTCGTCCCCGGCAAGATTGATCTGAATGCTGCGCTTCATTGCGGCGCAGGTCATTTCATATACGTTGCCCTGGAAGCTTTCCAGGAGATCCAAAGGTAATACCATTGTCCCGAGATAGTACTTCTTTTGCTGGAGTTTATCAAGGAGTGCGGGAGCGAGGAGAACCCGCGCCCGGCATTTCGGCCGCATGCGCGACAATTTCCTCCGCCACTTCTTCCTGGCTCATGGACGCGGTGTCCACCACCAGGGCGGCAAAGCCGAACTTGTCTATGTCGTAGCCGTACAGCCGGGAGTAGCGGTCACGGTCGCGCCTGTCCCGTTCATCTGTTTCCGCCAAGGTAGCGGCCGGGTCAGTGGATTCGCGCCGGGCGATCCTGCCCGCCCTGATCTCCAGGGGGGCCCGCAGGTAGACGCTAAAGGCCGTGTCCCGGAGCAGCCATATGGCCAGGCGGGAGCCCAGCACGCATCCTCCCTGCTCTGCCAGCCGGACCTGCATCCGGTCGATCGTAAGGTCGTACTGGGGATCCTCCTCCGCCCTGCGGCAGATTTCCTCGAAGGTCAATCCCTTCTCACGCGCCAGGTCCTTGAACGTGTAGTTGATGAGGCGCAGCCCGAGCCTGTGTGCAACCAGCCGGGAGACGGTCGAGTTCCCGCAGCCGCTTTTTCCCGATATCGCGATCCGCAGACCGCCGTCCCGTGCGTCCGGCCAAGGTTCATTCGACATTGCGCAGTTGCTCCCGTATCTTCTCCAGAGAGTCTTTCACCGCGATCACAGCCTGGTCGATCTCCAGGCTGATGCTCTTGGAGCCGATTGTGTTGATTTCCCTGCCAAGCTCCTGGCAGACGAAGTCCAGCCGTTTTCCCTGCTGCCCGTCGCGTCCCAGGGCGTCCTGAAGGCTTTCCAGATGCGCCTTCATCCGCTGGACCTCTTCATTGACGTCCGAGCGCATGAGCTGCACGGCGGTTTCAGTAAGGATGCGCGACTCATCCACACCCTCTCCCAGCAGGTCCTTGAAGCGCTCCCGCAATCCTTCTTTTATCCTGCTCTCTATCTCCGGCACCCGTGCCTCGATACCGGCAAGACGCACCCGGATTTCTTCGGCGCACCTGCCGATGTCCTGCCCGGTCTTGCGTCCCTCCGCAGCCCGGGACTTGTCGAACTCGGCAAACACCTGTTCGAGCAGCGGCGTGAGCAATGTCCACAGCGCCTCGGGATCCTTGCGGCTCACCGTTTTCAGCACCCCTTCCAGCCCCATGAGCGCGGCCAGCCCCGGTTTTTCCCGCACCCCGGCCAGCCGTCTCAATTCCTCCAGGGCGGCAAGGTACGTGCGCACCCGGGCATGATCCACAAAAACGTCACTCTCCTCTTCCAGCTCGGTGACAGAGAGATAGAACTCGATCTTGCCCCTCTGGATGCGCGCGGAGAGGTATTCGCGCACCCGCGGCTCCAGCTGTTTCACGCTGTACGGCAGATTGATGAACAGGTCGAGGTACCTGTTGTTGTACGAGCGCATCTCCAGCACCATGTGAACGCGGCTGTCCCGATGCTCTCCGTGGCCGAAACCCGTCATGCTCTTCATCGCGCTCCCCTGATTGTGGAGAGAAGCTCCCGGCCGAGCTTCCAGTTGTCCCCTGCGCCCATGGTCAGGAAAAGATCGCCGGGCCTCAGCTCCGAGACTAGAAAAGGCGCTGCGTCGATCGGCTCCGGGAAGTATCGTACGCGGGGATGGCTCCGCGACACCTCTTCGTAGAGGTCCCGCGCAGTGGTGCCCCCGTCATCCTGTTCCCGCGCAGAGGCGTAGATGCGGTGCAGGATCACGCTGTCCGCCGCACCGAAGCACTTCCCGAACCCGGGCAGGAGGGCGCGCGTGCGCGAATACGTGTGGGACATGAAGTCCACGACAAGGCGCCGCTCGGGATAGAAACTTCGTATCCCGGCCAGCGTGTTCTCGATTGCGGTCGGGTGGTGTGCGTAGTCATCCATGAAGAGGATTCCGCCGGCTTCACCCACGATCTCGCTCCGCCTCCGGCTGCCGGCAAATGACCCGATGGCCCGCGCAGCCGCCGCCACGTCCACGACCCTGCTTTCACCCCGCTCGGCCGTCCACAGGAGACTGCACAGGGCCAGCGCAGCGGCAGCGTTCAGCACGTTGTGCGCGCCGGGGATCATCAACGTGAACTCGTCCCGCCAGCCGGCGAGCGCGAAGGTCGTGCGCCCGCTGCCGGGCTCTTCGCGGCTGACCTTGAAGGGGCCCGCGGCGCTCCTGCCGTAGGGGATCATCACCAGGTCGCTTCTCTGCGCGCGAATGCGCGCGGCTGACGCCTGTGCGCCGGGGTCGTCGTGGCAGTAGATCAGCGCGCCACGCGGCGGGAGGGAAGTGCCGTACGAGGTGAAGGCGGAAAGCATGTCCTCCAGGTCGCGAAAATAGTCAAGGTGGTCGGGCTCGATGCTGGTGATCACGATCCGCGCAGGGCGGAAGTTCAGGAAGTGGCGACGGTACTCGCAGGTTTCCGCCACCAGGAATCGTTCCCCCTGGACAAGCGTCGAGCGGCCGCCGAATGAGGGCACCTCCGCCCCCACGAGCACAGTTGCGGGGAAGCCCCACTCCTTCAATATCGCGCCGCAGAGGGCGGTCGTGGTCGATTTCCCGTGCACCCCGCTGACGCCGCTGGAGTCGGAAGCCCCGGAAAGCAGGCCCAGCGCTTCAGGATAGCTCAGCGTAGGGATTCCGCGGGTCGCTGCGGCAATGAGCTCGGGATTCTCATCTTTCCTGTATGCCGCGGAATGCACGACCAGCCGCGCGTCTGCCGGGAGGTTCTCAGCGGCAAAGCATTCGCGATAGGGGATGGAGAGATGCTGCAGGAGGGCGTCCGTATAGAACTTTTCGGCCGTGTCAGAGCCGGTGATCCGTGCTCCGCGCGCCGAAAGGATCTCAGCAAGGGCGGCCATACCTGTGCCCTTGATGCCCACAAGATGGACCGGAAATCCGGCAAGTGAGTCCGGCAACCGAAAACTCTCAGTCACAGGATGTGCCGGGACGGCGCTGCATTGTTCGACGAACTGACACAATGTGCCACGGTGCTTGGCACTGTAGCACCGGGCGGGGAAGGGATCAAGACCGCCCGTGAGCGGCCCGGGAGTTCCTTACTCTGCCGCGTCTGCGTCAGAACCGGGGAACCCGTTCTCCCGCGCAGTCCTGGCGTACCACCGGCCCGAATCCTTAACCACACGGTTCTGCGTTTCGTAGTCGACCCAGGTCATGCCGAACCGCTTGGTGAACCCGAAACCCCATTCGAAGTTGTCCATGAACGACCAGAGAAAATACCCGCGGACGTCGGCTCCGTCCGTGATGGCCTGCCGGATGGCGGCCGCGTGACGCGCGATGTAGCGCACCCGAACCGGATCGTGAATCACCCCGTCCGCTGCCGGGGCGTCCGGGAGGGAGGTGCCGTTCTCGGTGACATAGATGCACTTCGGCCCGTACTCCCGCTGCACGCGGAGCAGGAGCCGATACAGGCCTTCGGGAGCGATCTCCCATTCCTCGAAGTCGGCTCGCGGTACAAAAGGCCAGTGCACCTGGCGAGCCGCAAAAACGGTTCTGCCTGCCGTGCCTCGGCCTGCCGGATCGTGCGCAATCACCCTGCGCGTGTAGAAATTGACGCCCAGAAAGTCGATGGGCGCCGCAATGGACTCCATGTCTCCCGCAGAGACGGCGGGTGAATCACTCCCATACCAGGCGAGCATGTCCCCCGGGTAGCGCGCCCTGAATACCGGGTCAAGAAACCAGCGGTTGAAGGCACCGTCGTGCCGCATGGCCGCGGCCACGTCCTCCTCCCCCGGGGAGGCCGGCTCGATCCATTCGAGGTTGTGGACGATCCCGACGCGGGCGCCTGGCGAATTGACACGGATCACAGGCACGGCGCGGCCGTGGGAAAGAAGGATGCCGTGGGCAACCGCAAGAGCCGTGCGGAGATCCCTGAGGCCCGGCGCGTGGTCCCCGAAGAGGTTGCCCACTAGTGCAGCCACCCAGGGCTCGTTGTGCGTCATCCAGTCCTTGACCCGGTCCCCCAGCCGCCGGGTGACCGCTTCTGTATACCGGACAAACGCGTCCACCGTGGCACGGTCCGCCCAGCCGCCGCGCTCCTGCAGCTTCTGGGGAAGGTCCCAGTGATAGAGCGTCGCAAACGGACGTATCCCCCGCGCAAGAAGCGCGTCCACCAGGCGTTCGTAGAAATCGAGTCCCTTCGCGTTGAGGGCGCCGTCCCCTTCGGGATAGACCCGCGGCCAGGCAATGGAGAACCGATAGGCCTGGAGGCCGAGATCCTTCATGAGGTCGAGGTCGGCACGGTAGCGGTGGTAATGATCGCACGCCACGCGGCCGTCATTGCCGTCTGCGGTCTTCCCCGGGGTGCCGGCAAACCGATCCCAGATGGACTCGCCTTTCCCGTCTTCGTCCTTCGCCCCTTCGATCTGATAGGCAGCAGTCGCCGTCCCCCAGACGAATCCGTCGGGAAAACGGAGAAAATCGCGGTTAGCCATGGTCACCCCTTCAGCGCACCGGCGGTGACGCCGGCCATGATCCGTTTCGAAAAGAAAAAATAGAGTACAAGCGGCACGACGGCCACGAGGGTCATACAGGCAAATTGTATGGCGTAGTCCGAACGATACTCACCCTGGAACTTGATGATGGCAAAGGGCAGCGTGCGAAGGTCATCAGTCGCAATGTAGGTGTAGGCCATGATGAACTCGTTCCAGTTGTTGAGGAACGTCATGACGCAGACGGTCACCGTAGCGCCTCCGGACATGGGGGCAACGACGTTCCAGAAGATACGGGGCCAGGAGGCGCCGTCCATGAACGCCGACTCTTCCATGGACCGCGGCAGTGTCCTGAGCTGGCCCATGTACACAAGGGTGTTGAAGCTCAGCGTGAAGGCCACGTACGGAATGATGAGGCCCATGTGCGTATTGATCAGGCCGAAATAGCTGAACCAGAGGAAGTTGGGCAGCAGCGTGGTGTGGATGGGCACCACCATGCCGAGTGTGACCGCCAGCATGGCAATGGGACGCAGCTTCCATTTCATCCGGGTCACGGCATACGCCATGCAAAATGAAATGAAGACTGATGCCGCCACCGAGGTCACGACAACTATCGTACTGTTCAGGAAGTAGCGCAGGATCTTCCCATCAACCCAGGCGCGGACGTAGTTGCCCCACTGGGGGACCAGCGGGATCTTGAGCAGCTCGGGGCCGAAGAGATCCCCGGACTTCAGGATGGAGTAATTGAAGACCCAGAGCAGGGGAAACAACTGGAGAAAGGCAAGCAGGATCAGGAACGCATACAGGATCGTCTTCCCGATGGACTTCAATGCAGTCGGCTGGACGCCGGCCGTTACCACGCTGCTACTGCGCGTCATCATTGCGCCTCAGAACCCGCTGCACCACCAGCGTAAGGCCCACGGCTACTGCAACAAACAGAATGGAAAGAGCGTTGCCGTAGCCATAGGCGCCTGCAATGAAGGCCTTTTGATAGAGATAGACGGAGACGAATTGCGTGAGGAACCCCGGTCCGCCTTCCGTGGAAAGAAAGATCATTTCCATCTGCCGCAGTGATGAAATCACGTCGATGACGAGGACCGCCGAAATGACGGGAAACATGAAGGGAATGATGATGCGCGAATATGCCTGGAACCATCCCGCGCCGTCCACGCGCGCCGCCTCTTCTATCTCCTTGGGCACCGTCATCAGTCCCGTGTAGTAAAAGAGCAGCGCCCACCCGAACCCCTGCCAGAGGATGATCCAGAGGACCGACCCCAGGGCAGTGTGCGGGTTGGAGAGCCAGGAGATGTTGACGCCCGTGAAGCCGATTGCGTGGAGCATCTTGTTGAGAATGCCGTAGGTCGGATTGAAAATGTTGACCCACAATTTGGTGATCACGACGAGGGAAAGAACCGCGGGCACGAAGTAGACCGTCCGCAGCACCCGTGAAAATCGCGACGAAAGGTGAGAGACGAGGGCGGCCAGGGCGAACGCCGCAGGATTCTGGATGCAGATCGTCACCACCATGAGAATCAGGGCGTTCATCAAGGCCCGCCAGAATACGGGGTCTGCCGTGATGATGTCGCGATAATTCGCAAGCCCGATCATATGGAATTTCCCGAATCCCGCCCAGTCGGTGAGGCCGTAGTAGGCGGAGAAGCCTATGGGCACCACAAGGGAAAAAACCATCACGGCAATGCCGGGTACCACCAGCACGGCGATCACCTTTCCATTGCCGAACAAGCCTTTCACGCGCTGGACCTCCCTGCACCGTGTACAAAGAGCGGCGCCCGCAAGGGGGGCGCCGCCAGAGCCAATCGAAAAAAAGCTAATTCTGCTTCGATGCCTTTTCCGCCGAAGCTTCGATCTTCTTGCAGAACTCTTCCGGGGTCACCAGTCCGGATGACAGCTCGCGGATGAAATTCTGGTGGTCCTCCTTGAATTGCGGAGTGGAGCGGTCGATCGTGGTGGTGCCGCTCGTTGCCTTCGCATCGGCAAGGATCTTGAGAAGAGTCTTCGCCACGGGGGTGTCGGATTCAAGCGGCGTAACTTTCTGCGCCGGGAACGACGCGTGCTTCTCCCAGGCCAGCACGGGGAAACGCTGCGCGTAGTACTTGAGGTACTTCAGGTCGAGATCCTTGTACTTCGAGCCGGAGTTGATGACGTAGTTGCCGCCGTACCAGGCTTCGAGGTCGTCGATCTTCCCTTTGCCGTTCTTCAGAACCGGAAACTTGAATGCATCCACGTTGGCCCTGAACTCTTCAGAGAAGTTCGTGTCCGTGGCAAGTCCCATTTCCCATGGGCCCATCACGTACATGGCGGCCTTGCCCTGGCCGAAAAGGTTGCGGGAAGCGCCATAGTCGGAGACCATCAAGTCATCCTGGAACAGGCCCGACTGGATCAGCTTGACGTACTGGCGGGCGCCCTCGACAAAGTCGGGATCCGTGAATTTCGCCTTTCGATCCAGTGCCGCCTGTTGACGGGAGAAGTCACCGTTCACCCGCTCGCAGAGGACGTCATACGTAATGGACAAGGGCCACGCGTCCTTGCCGTCTGTGACCATCGGAATGATCCCCTTGGCCTTGAACTTCGGAGCAAGGGCCATGAGGTCGTCGACTGTCGTGGGGACCGCGGCTCCCGCGTCCTTGAACAGCTTTTTGTTGTAGTAGATAACCCAAAAGTCTGCCGACACGGGGATACCGTAAAGCTTGCCGCCCCATACATTGCTCTCCAGGGAGCCTGGCACGAAGCCGTACTTCGCGAAATCCGCCTTGTTAAGCTCCATGGCGAAACCCGCGTCCACAAGGGGTTTCAGCAGTGTGGAGAAGCTCCAGTACTTGAACACGTCCGGAAGCTGCTTTGCAGTGGCATAGATCTTGATCTTCTGCTGATAGGGCTGATCAGGATAGCTTTCCGTGACGATCTCCACGCCAGGGTTTGCCTGTTTGAACTCCGCATTGATCTGCTCAACCACCGCGCCCCAGCCACCGGTGCGGTCGGAGAGGTTGTCCCCCATCTTCAGGGTCTGCGCCCAGAGGCCGCCCGCGATGCACAGGGCGAGCGCCACGATGACAAGTCTCTTCATTGATCCCTCCTTCATCTGATTGCGTCCGACGTACCTTGCACGGTACCCCGTGCAGTTCGGCGGATTTGTGATGACGAGGGTGAGTATCCCACGAGGCGCGGGAGGGGTGAATGACGCATATTCCGGTAGTTTGACGAATTCTCCGACAAAACACGCTTTCTGCAGGTGCGCTGCCACGGAATCACCCGGCCGAGCCCTCGCTCCCCCGCGGCCACGCGCTCGGGCTGAGACCGGTGAGCTTCTTGAAAACCCGGCTGAAGTGCTCGACATTGGGGTAGCCCACCCGCTCACCCACCTCGTACACCTTCAGGCGCGAAGAGGAAAGAAGCCTTTTTGCCTCCTCGATGCGGACCTGTGCCAGGTGCCCCGTGAGGGTTTCACCGGTCTCCCGCGCGAACTCCCAGCTCAAGTGGTTCTTCGAAACCCCCGCTTTTTCGGCTATCTCCGAAAGCGAGATACCGGGATTCCCGTAGTGGTCACGGATGAAGCGTCGTGCCACGACCACAATCCGCGATTCCACGCTGCGGCCGGCCAGGAGACCGCGATACATGGAGGGGATCGATTCAAGGCTTTCGCACACACGGCCATGGGAGAACGAGGTGTGCACGGAAAGATATCGCTCCATGTACTCCCTCGCGTCCTCGCAGAAACCCTGCGCGGCGCCCTCCGGGCCGGTGAAGAAAACCACCGCGTGATCGGGCCTGACAATCACGACCTCCCCGGTTCCACGCTTCGCGAGGACCTGGGCCAGGGAGCGCTCCACCATGGAAGAGAACCGGCCAAGCCCTTCCTCGCGATGGCGGAGGGCGACCTCTTCGAAATCCTTGACCCAGAACGCGCACAGGAAAAGCGGCGGCGCCAGGGTCACGCCGAGCCCGGCGAGCACTTCAGCCTGGTCCGGCCCGGCGGGTCCGGCAAGGAGGTCTTTCAGCGTCTGCGCGCGCAGGAACTCGACCTGCGTGCGGGCCAGGATCGAAAAAGTGCGCTCGCGCGACTCCTCGATTCCCTCCGCCGTTGTGCGCAGCAGGGAAAGGAGAGACTCTCCCTCCATCTCGGTTTTCAACACATAGTCCCGCGCGCCGAGAGTAAAGGCTGTGCGCACCAGGTGAAAATCGTCGTACGCGGAAAGCACGATCACGGCGAGCGGATTCTCTCTCCTGCCGCCTTCACCCGCGGCGATGCGCCTCAGAAACTCGATACCATCCATCACGGGCATCGTGATGTCCAGCAGGACCATGTCGATCTCGGGGTGGGCGTCTAGAACCGCCAGCGCCTCCCGCCCATTGGAGGCCTCGAAGCGCAGCGAGAATCCATCTTCCTCCCAGGGCCGCAGGCTGGCCAGGGAGAGACGGACAAAAGGCTCATCGTCGACGAGGAGGACGCTATGCATTTCCGCCGCCCTCCCGTACAACCACGGGAAGATGGAACCGTACCAGGGTGAAGGCACCCGCCTCGCTTTCCACGGACAGGCCGAACGGCGCGCCGAAATTGAGCCTGATGCGCTGCATGACATTCGCCAGGCCGATCCGGTGGAGGCTGCCGGTGTCTCCGTGTCCATCACGGGGGCTCTCAAAAAGCGAGGCAAGCCGTTCTCCGTCCATTCCCACCCCATTGTCACGCACTTCCAGCACAAGACGCCTGCCCGGCAGCGCGACGACCCCCGGCTCGGAAAGCGGCGCGCTGCCCAGGTCCGGGGCCTCTTCAAAGCGCGCCTGGAGGACCAGGGCGCCCCTGCGCCCGCATCCCGAAATTCCGTGAAGAATACCGTTCTCCACGATCGGCTGGAGAATCATCTTGAGCACGAGGCAGTCCTGGGTTCCTTCCGCTATCCTGTAGTCGACATCGAAGTTCTCCCCGAAGCGCACCTTCATGATCCCGACGTAGCTGTTCATGTTCGCTATTTCGTGCGCCAGGTCGGTGAAGGGGCCCGCGCCGGCATAACTGTCCGCCAGTATGCGCATCAACGCCTGGGTCATGTCGCCGATGGCGTCCACCTTGGCTGCCCGGGCCATGAGCCGAATGGAGTTCAGCGTGTTGGAGACGAAGTGTGGATTGATCTGGAACCTCAGCGCCTCAAGCTCTGCCTTCATGCGCTGCCGGTCCTGGAGCTCTTTTTCCAGCGTGAGGGTACGTATCTCTTCCATCATCCGGTTGAAGCTCTCCGTGAGCACGGCGATCTCCTCGATCCCCGTCGCGGGCACACGTACCGCGTAATCTCCACGGCCGGCCCGACGCATGCTGTCAGCAACCGCCCGGATCGGATTGGCGATCCTGGATGTAAAGATGCCGGCGTAGAGGAAGAACAGGACGCACAGCAGGGCGAGCGCGGGGTAGACGTACCATTGGTAGGAGGTAATCCGCCCCGTAATCGAGGACTGGCCGGCCAACAGTACGATTGTCCAGCCGGTGGACTCCATGCGGAGAGAGCTGGCCAGCCACGACTTGCCCTCCAGCCTCACCGGTCGGAACCTGGCGACAGCTCCCTCCACGTCTGCCCGGGGAGGCACCAGGCCGGCCAGGTGTTCCTCCGTGACAGAGCTCGGCAGGCTGGTCAGGAGAACGCGGCCGTCTCGGGAGTAGATCACCACGTCGCTCGCCGTCTCCGCCTGGGACCGCGACATGAGAGTGTCGAAATAAGGGACCCGCACCATGACCAGGATGGCATCGATGTTTGTGTCGTACTCTTCCGGGGAGGGACAGACCGCCACCGAAAGCAAGAACCTCTCTCCGATATTCCCCGCCACCCCCGTGAGGCTGTCCAGCAGAAAGACCTTGCCCGGGTCTTTCTTGGCTTCGGCATACACAGACCGGTCGATCCCCCCCACGGACCTGATATTCTGATAGTTGCTGTAGGAGAAGACCCCGCCCCGCCGCATATAGAGAACAACTGCCCCCACACGGTTTGAGTAGATGAAAAAGCTCATCAGCTTGTCGTTCAGGCTCGTCGAAGCAAGGTACCTCTCCCCGCTGCCCTGCGCGCGGGCATACTGATCCGCGAGGGTGCGAAGCTCCTGGTCATGGTAGAGCGCAGAAGTGAGGATGGAGACCCCATCCGCCTCGCTGCGGATGCTCTGCGCCACCTGCGTGATGACCGCTTCTGTCTGCCTGAACACCGTGGCATACAGCGCGGAGATGTACAGCCGCGAGAGTATGATCGAGACGAGCACGCCCGGAAGGAAAATAAGCAGAATGAAGGCAAGGTAGAATCTTTGGCGGATGGAGACCACGCGGGAAGTATAACATGAAAACGGGGCTCTCCAGGGAGCCAACAATCACCTATATTATCCTGGAGGGTGCAAGATATGAAACGATTGCTCACCGTGCCGGTTGTGCTCGGTTGCGCGGTCCTGATAAGTTCCTGCTCATCGTTCGCCTATCTCCAATCCGACGATTATCGTCAGGCGGGAATCCGCGTGACGACGAGAAAGGCGGACGTCGCGAACCTGCAACTGGTCAATCGATGGTCCACGGAGCTCAACGTCACATACAGCGCAGAGGACGTCGCAGTATGGGCCGCCAATCGGCTTGCGAAAGACGGACGGCACGACGTCATGCTGCTCGTGGAGCCAATCTCAGCCTATGATCCCCCCGGCAAGGACACTATGCAGTCCGAGAACATGTGGAGGATATCCGTCTACCCGATTCAGCCTGCGGACAAGGCCAAATGAAAAGGTCCATGTAGCTCTCGCTGCGGCGCGCTGGAAGCGCAAACCGGAAGCCGGCGTAGACCGCGCTCGTGCCGCTCCATAGGGCGCACGGCAAAATCGAGAAGCTGCTCGGTGTTTCCCTATTTTACTGCCGGAGAAGCACTCTTTCGCCCCGGCAGGGCGATCACCAGGATACCGATGATGAGCAGTGCTACAAAGGCGATGAGAAGACCTATGCCGCTCTTGATGTGATTGCCTGCGACGCGGTAAATACCTCCTATTCCTGCCACGAGCCCCAGGACGATTCCAATTATCCCTGCGATTCTCCTGCCCATCCGATTCTCTCCTCTCAAGTGGACATTGGCGTCCAAGATTGCCGCGCACTCGACTACGGGCCGCTAAGCGTGCCAGTTCTGGTCGGGCATGATAGGCTCGTACCCCGAAGGGGATAAAGTATGAAAGGATTCTCGCTCACAGTGTCCCTTGTGATAGCGGCCCTCTTTACAGGCTGCTTGACTACTCCCACCGCGCACGCAACCGTTTCCAGTCTATTTGAGCTGGTAAAAACCGGAATGACACAGGATATCCGAGATGCTATCCATAAAGGGGCAGATGTCAACGCTCGGGACACGATCGGCCGGACCGCTCTCATGTTCGCAGTCACAAATAATCCTGACGCAATCAAAGTGCTTCTGGCGGCCGGTGCTGACGTCAATGCCCGAGACCAGAGAGGGTTGACTCCATTGATACGTGCCACTTTGGACTGTGCCGCGCTCTTAAGCTATCGCGGCCTTCCGGCCACCCTAATCCTGGACTGTTATTGTCGGGTGAGCTTGCAGACATCACCGCCCAATCTTGGGGCGCGGCGGAGTTGATAGACGCTCACGGGATTCTTTGGAGTACTGTGATTGCCATGCTCCTTACGGCAGGCGCGGATGCAAAGGTGAAAGATAGTGCGGGAAAGACTGCCTTTGATTATGCGCAGGCCATACGTAACTTCTTCGAACAGTACCCCTCATATGCCGACGGCTATCGACTGCTCGGAAAAGCGTCACAGTGAGCGGAAACGCTGTCACCGGACCCGCACCGGATGCGGCACTTTCTGACAGTCCGCGCAGAGTATCGCGCAATTCGTTAGAACGTCCGTTCCCCATGAGGTGAGCCGGCGCGCTTTCCAGCCGGCGCCCCCCGAGGCACCGCGCATCGCCATGAGGAGAAACGAGCGGGCAGCCGCCCGCCTTCTGTGGCCGTGACACTTACATTCGCAACGTTCCCCCGACCTTTTCCAGGCCTTGAGCACGATCTCCGCGCGGAGAATGCCATGCTTGTTCGCCTATTCTTTCGGCGTACGACCACGCCCACCGGCGTGAACTCGAGGAGGAGACCGCCTGCAGGCCACACCAAGCCTCCAGGCGGCCCAAGGCCGCAGCGCATAGCTCTTTGGTGCGCTCGGTCCGGACTTACTCACGCGATCGATGAACCTTCGCTTCGGCGTGGGGCACCCGCTTGATGTCGGCAGCTTTGCGTAAATCGTCTTGAGGCTTTCAGCAACGACCACGCGGGCCAGTTTCTCCAGCTCGTCAGGAATACGGTCTATAGAGGCACCGCCCCGGCCCTTCCATTCTGGCTGTCCCCCGTCGCATCAGTTCATGTTTGCGAGGTCGCGCAAGTCATCTTCAAAGACGATATTGCCTTTGTGTTCTGGTGTCTTTCCGAAGCTCAGCAGAGAATAGGCCCTCTGGAGGTTTGTGTGCATTGCGGCGGCCATGCGTCCTGCCGCATTCATGTCTCCTCGCTGTGCCTCAGCTTCGGCGCCCCATGCATCAAGTACCGCCTCGGCAAGAAGCTGGTCACGCTGATCTGATACAGCGAACCGAGGGGGTGTTGGGCTAGGCCAGCCCCCGGCGTTCCTGACCTGGGGACTACTGAGAAGTCTCTGCGCAGGCGCGGCGTATTGGCCAGCATAAGGGAATCCACCGCCGCCGCCGTCCCCGCCCTGAATTGGCCCGGTGGAGGAAGCGACTACTGCGCCGCCGCTCGACTTTCCGGAAACGCTGTTCGCAAGCTCCTGCACCTTTGATGCGATGGCCGCGAGATCGTTGAGTTGCTGGCTGTGTGTAAAGATGCCCACAGTCTGAAAAAGAGTCGACAGAGTCCCTGCCGCCTCTCCTATGTCCAAACCGGAGCTTTGACCTGAGATCGTTGAAGGCGAGGCGGCCGAGTTCAGACTCCCTCCAAGCTGGAGATAGGCGTCGGTGTTCTGCATCGCCGGGTTGCTTTGCGCCGATTGTAGCGCAGTGTAGCCTCTGTCGTTCATCGCTTTGGGATTCGCTCCGGCTTTCAGGAGAGCGGTAACCACCTCTGGATTCTTGTTTCGGTATGCGGCGAGCATAAGCGGAGTGGCGTTGTGTATGTTCCTGGCGTTGACATCAGCACCCGCCTGGACAAGCATTGTGGTGACCTCGGGGTTTGGATTGGACGCGGCGGCAAACATGAGTGGTGTCGCATCGTTCATATTCTTCGCGTTGACATCGGCGCCGGCCTGAAGAAGCGTCGAAGCGACCTCGGCATTCGGATTGAATCCGGCCGCAAGCATAAGCGCCGTCGTCCGCGAATAGTTCCCCACCTTGAGGTCGGCGCCTGCTCGAAGGAGAGTAGAAACGACTTGGGTATTTTGATTGGACGCCGCGGCAACCATGAGAAGGGTCCCCCCATCTCGGGTGATCTTTGCATTAATGTCAGGATTGCCGGAGCCCAGCAGGGCAGCGACGATGCCCGGATTCGGATTCTGCGCCGCGGCTATGAGTGCTGTTCCTCCAATATCGTTCTTTGCCTTGGAATCCGCTCCTGCCTTCAGGAGCACCGATACGACTTCCGGGTTCGTGTTCTTCCATGCCGCAAGCATCAGCGCGGTTGCTCCGTGCTGATTCTTCGCGTTGACATCGGCGCCGGCCCTGAGAAGTGCGGAAAGGACCTCAGGATTGGGATTTACTACGGAAGCCTCCATGAGAGGGGTCGCACTGAACTTGTTTTTCTCGTTCGCCTTCGCGCCTGCCTGCAACAGCATCGAGACCATCTCCGGATTCTGATTCCATGCCGCCCATAAGAGGGCGGGCGATCCGTTGTCGTCCTTCCGCGTGGGATCCGCTCCGGCCTTCAAAAGAATTGAGACGACATCGGAGTTCGAGTGCTGGTAGGCAAACATCAGGGCCGTGCCCTTGTGCTGGTTCTCCGCGTTGACATCGGCGCCGGCCTTCACGAGAACGGAGGCCACTTCGGGATTCGGATTGGGAAACGCTGCGGCCTGGATGAGAGCTGTCGCGGCAAACTTGTTCTTGGCATTGACAGCGGCCCCCGCCTGCAGCAAGGCGGAGACGACCGCTGCATTGGGATTTGTTCGGGCAGCCAGCATAAGCAAGGTATCGTCATTGTCGTTGACTTTCCCATTGACGTCTCCGCCGGCGCCCAGCAGTGCGGAGATAACTGAAGGATTCGGGTTGTATTGGGCAGCAAGCGCAAGCGCCGTACTTCCGTCGCTTGCGTGTGCGCGTGCGTCCGATCCTGCCCGGAGCAACGCCGTCACCACGTCGGGGTCCGTGTTGGACTGCGCTGCCGTCATGAGCCACGTCCATCCTCCGCGCGTCGGGTCGGGTTTCACGTCGATCCTCGCCATCGCATTTTCCAGCTCGGAAACGCTCCCGGAGCCGACAATCTGAGTTAGGTCACTTGAAAGCTGCCTCTTCTCCTGACCTTCAGAGGCGCGTACGTCGACCGTGGGCCGCCGGTTCGGTGGCATTGGATATGGGGGCGGTGGATTCATAGTCCCTGGATGTTGCACCAACATGCTGACATCAATCCATTCAAGGGAATCCAAGGGAGGAACTGACTGGAAGCTTTCCTTGACAGACCAGAAATCCTTCACTTGCATCACGCGGTTCTCGTTTGCCTTCCCATCAGTGACCCACTCTATGTGACCGAGATTGTCTACCCCGATGTCGGTATCGAAAATAATGTATGAGGGGAATACGCTTACATTCGCGGCGCCTGAAGTGTAGACGATCTTCGCCAGCCTGTATCTGTCCCCGGAATTGGGAAGGAAGAAGAAACGCCCCTTTTCGTCTGAAAAAACGGTAATCGTCTGTCCATTGGTCATATCAGTGAAGATGAGTTGGAGATTCGCGTGAGTGCCATTCACCGTACCTTGCGGACTTTTGTCCGCATAGTTCTGGGCCTGCAGACTCGTGGAACCAACCACGATGGCGTGAGCCCCCTCGAGAGACTGAGCAAAAATATTCGATGATGCGCACACAAACAGAAGTCCGACGAAAAGACTGCGCGCCGCCTGAATCTGGTTCTTCGACATTGCAACCTCCCAAGGAATACGCAATGATTCCGCTCCGGTCTTTCGCAGACGCTCAGGCCGTCTTGAAGACGGACGACGTTCTCGGGGTACAAGTGTAATGACAATACTTCGTCGTGGCTGAAATATCACACATCCCATGTGCATATCGCTATTTTTGCAACCGACAAGGAGCAGATATCATGAAAGAGTCAGTTCGGCTCGGAGCTCTATTCTCCCTTTTCTTGATGCTGCCAATGAACGCCGTTTTTGGACAAAGCGCAATTGCTGTTGGCTCTAAAGATTATCCAAGTCAGAGGAAACCGGAATTCTCTTTGAAGGTTTACGCGAACACAACTCATGCTTTTGATTTCGAGACATTCCCAGTGGGGGGAGTAAATTACCCGGGTCACCATGTCGAGTACGATCGCGAAGCGACCTCTAATGCAATCACTCTAACGAGGGATTTTCTTGCAAAGTATGTGATAAAAAAATAACGACTCTTGTCTAGGGGGACTGGACTGGCCCGAAAAGCTCCGCTGGATAGGATGCAACAATTTTCCAAATTCTACACAGCGTAAGAATTAAAAAGGAGCGCTCTCGCGCTCCCTCTATCTCCTAGGGGATTCGAACCCCTGTTGCCGGGATGAAAACCCAGTGTCCTGACCCCTAGACGAAGGAGACACACCCAGGTTGCGGGCTCACGTATAGCCTCCGAGGCTGTTTTTGTCAAGGGTTTGGAGGCGCCCAGGGGGGTGGTGACGCGCAGGGGCATCCTGGTGTAGGATACGCGTCACAACATTGCAGGAGGCCGTATGGCGAAGGTCAGCTGGAACCGGACGTGGAGCATCAAGATGAGAAAGAAGAGCCGGGGGAAAAAGGGAAAAAACAGAAACGGCAAGAAGAAAATAGGTCAGTGACCCCGTCTGCCCGGCAGACCGACTTCGCGGCGAATCCAGACATGCAGCAGGACCACCGCCCACATTCGAAAAGGCCGCCATTGGCGGGCAATCTCGAGCACCCGGGCATGGTCCGGAGTCTGCTCTAGATTGTAGGCGGTCTTTACCGCATACTCAGTCATATCATCCCTCGTGACCTCATCGGCCAGTCCCGCCCCTCGGTGCAGAATGCCTTGTGCGAAAAATGGACCGATGCCCGGAAGGGCTTCAAGACGCCTGATGGCGTCTGCCACAGGCAAGGACCTCAGACTTTCCCGGTCAAGAACGCCTTCGATTGCGGCCCGCGCGATTCCATGCACGCGTTCAATTTTCTGCTCGCTCAGCCCTTTATAAGCGGAGAGAGTCAGCAGCACCTCGGGGGACGGAAATGCGTGGAAGACTTCCCCATCGATCGAAAGCGCTTCACCAAGATCATCCGCGATGCGCCGCACCAGGGCCTGCTTCTGCCTGATCGTAATGCGGTGACCGATAACAAATCCCGCAGCGGCTTCGTAGGGCGAGTGAAATAGAATCGGCCGCAGGAATCCGTATTTGACCTGCAGCCCGCCGATCACCGGATCTCTGACGCCGACCTCCGGCCAGCTTTCGGCCGCGACATCGAGAGAGAGACAGGCAAGAACCTGGTGCCGCGCCTTGTCGGCCAGGAGGGCCGGACCGTGGATGTTCCCGGTCAGTCTTCCGTCAGCCAGCTGCCTCAGGACGACCGCGACCGAGCCTTTCCAGCCTTCGACCGGGAAAGTCATGACAATCGCTGCCGGGTCCCGTGCGAGAGTGGGCCACCCGCCGAAATATCTGTTCTGATTGGACAAATCGAAGGGGCCTCTCGGCACGTACTCGAAGGTCATCCCTTCCCCACCCATCACTGCTCCCGCCCTGCCGTCTGTATGAGCCGCCCCGGACTCGAACCGGGGACCCACAGCTTAAAAGGCTGATGCTCTGCCAACTGAGCTAGCGGCCCGTTTCACGCGGGAGTACAATAACCGGTCGGTTTTTTTTTGTCAATTCAAAGGAGACGCCGGGCGGGCGGTCAGTACTTGAAAACAAGCCCCACGAGCAGGTTGTATACCGGATGAAGCCCCGGTTCAGTGGAAAGCTCGCTCCCGAACATGGTGAGGTTGAGGCTGAAGTAGGTCAGGTTCAGCCCGAGGCCCGCGGAGAAGTAGCCTTCGTTGAAGCCGGCACGCAGGGCAAGGATCTGAAGGACCACAACTTCTGCGCCCAGGCCGACATGCAGGACAGGGTTCGTTGCCGTGCTCGCGTGGGTCACGAAATCGAGGATGTCGCTGTAGTCGAGCATGAGCTTCAGGTTTGTGATGTAGCGTTCAAGAAGGCCAAGCCTGGGTGAAAAGAGTATTCCCGCGGACAGATCGAGAGGAGTGTATCCATAAGAGACGCTCGGTGCGCTCCCGCCAAAACTTGTCAGCCGCGTGTACGAGTTTTTCATGACTGGCGCGTAGAGATTGCGCCCCACGATCCCCACCGAGAGTGTCTTATTCCACGTGTAGAGGACACCTGCGTCGACCCCGAGACCGACGTACAGGTCGAACGGTGCATTCGAAAGAATGCTGAGATTCGGCGACGAGAGAAGCGTGGAAATGGCCTGGTCGGAGACGACGCTCCCCTGCGCGCTCACCTTGAGGGAGACACCAAGATCGAGAGTACTGTCGAGAGAAGGGGGAAGCGGTATGCCGAAGGCATACCCGCCGACAAACATCAGGTTTTCATTCACAGTGGTCGTTACAGTCGGGAGGGTCCCCTCCGTTTCGAATGTCACGTCTGATGAATTGAAGAATCCGAACCCCAGGCCATTGCCTACATACCCGAAAGAGAGAGGCCCGTTCAGCCCCGCGGAGGCGTGAAGGCTTGTGAGGAGGCTCGATACCTTGGGATCTGAAAGGAGTGTAGTCGGGCTCTCGCCATTCGCGACCCTCAGCATCAGATCAGCGATGCTGAAAACTGGACCGGAAAGATGCAGCGTAAGCTCAGATACGGCAAGCTGAGGTCCCGCCTGGCGGAAGCCGGCGGGATTGGAGAAGAGGGTTGAAATATCGTCCGCGAGAGCGACATGCACCCCGCCCATTGCATCCAGGCGCGCCGAGGAGAACTCCACACCTGGAAACACAAAGGAGCCTGCGGGAAGCACGGCGGAGGACACAAGGGTGAGGACTGCGATCAGTGCCAGCCGTGTTCCGCGCACTGATTGTCTTTTCATCGTGCAGGGTTATTCAAATAAGTATTGAGCGAGGCGGCAAATGTGTCGCCGCTTGCCACCAAAGGAGCGATAAGGAGAATCGCGGCCGCAATATCGGGATTGGCTACAGGAACGCCTGAAAGGTCGTAGCTCGAGTTGACTGTCTGCGCTGCATTCATCGCAAGACCAATGGCGCCGAGAAGCCGGTCGTTGGGGGTCACCGGGTAGCCTGCTCCCGCCAGGGCGTTAATGCTCTGTCCGCCGGCGATCATCAAGGCAGGATCCGTCCCCGGATGAGAGGCAATATAGTCGGCCACGGTTGTTCCGCTTCCCGTCAACGCGGATTGGTTCGTTATGGCGTCGTTGACCAGGGCGGGCACAGCCGAAAGCTCGATTCCGAGCTCTGCGGTGAGATGAACAGCGTCAGGGCTTGTGTCGGTCTTGATGGCGTTGTATGCAGCGAGCATCGCGTTCCGGTCTCCGCTGGCAAGGGCATCCTGGGCATACACGAGCCTTTGCTCGGAGGACAGCGTGGACGGGTCACGTTGAAGCCCCTTCAACGGGGTGTACGTGAATATGTTCTGACAGCCTGCCAGAACCATCAGAACAAGAAGGATCCAAAGGGTTATGGGAGCGCGCAGGTTTCTTCTTTCTTTCATCTGCTCAAACTTCCCCCGATTTTCCGCCTTCCGCTATGCCCGCCGGCCTTTCTCTACCAGCGAATCGAAACGTCCAGCGTTGCCCCCGCACGCGGCTGGTCTCCGATGTGCGCGCCGAGCTCCTGCGTGAAAAGTGCGAAATTCACGTCCAGGACAAGCAGCTTCACGCCGGCTCCGAATGTCAAATAACCCTGGTTGAGCCCGGTCCGAAGCGCAAACATACTGATCAACTTGAGCTCGGCACCTGCGTGAAGAGCATACCATAGGGAGTTGCTGCCACCCAGGACCCCTCCGAGGTCCTGCAGGTCGACGCTGACCGAAGGGTCGATCCAGTATTTTGCGGCGCCCAGGTCAGGATGAAAAGCCGCGCCGAGCCCCACATTCATGGGGATCACGTACTGGTCCGCGGTCACGGAGCTGCCGCCAGGGAACCTCAGTGTGGACCCGAACGTGCTCGAAAGAGTTCCAAAGGTGCTCTTGTTGTACTTGAACTGGGTGCCCCCCAGGTCACGCACAGAAAGCCCGAACGTGAACGAGCCGAGCTCAGCAATTGCGCCCAGGTCGAGGCCAACGCCCACCCCGTAGAGCGCATCCGCGCTGTTGAGTGGAGAAAGCAGGTCCTGGCCGTCGGCAAGGGCCGTCATCATGCCGAGGGCCACACCGTTGGAAATGGGCGCATGTATCCTGATCATGGGGCGAATATCTCCGCCCAGGTGGACCTTGAATCCCAGGACGTCAAACGGAACGGAAAGACCGCCGATGAACCCGATGGTGGCGGTGAGGTCACCGCTTGCTCCCAGAAGGGTGGATCCGTGCAGGTAGGAATCCTCGATGATCATCATGCCGAGGCCAAGTCCGTTTCCAACGTAGCCGATGCCGGCGGAGGCGCCGATGCCGAAGCCCCCCGAAGTGACCTGGTTGTTCAGGAAGCTCAAGGTGGAAGACGAAGAGCCGGTCCCTGCGCTGAACTTCTGACCCAACGCGAACAGCTCATCCGGACGCGAGTACGCCCACGTCGTGGCCGACAGGAGAGTGAAGGAACCTCCGCTGCGGGAGAATCCAGCCGGATTGTAGAAGAAGGAATCATAGCCGTGCGCATCCGCGATGAACGACCCGCCCATTCCCATCACCTGTGGACTCATGGGAAGAAAAGGGATCTCGGCGATGGTCCCTGCGAAGGCTATCCCGGCCCCCAGGAGGAAGATCAGCGCACCGATGACAAGCGTCTTCTTCATTGGGCGGCCATCACTTTGGATAGGTCGCGCCGGCCGCGTCGAAGATGTTTTTCAAAGGCGCATTGAGCGGGCTGAACGGGTCCGGGACGCTCACGGAACCGATTCCGTTGGCCCGGTTGCTCGTGAGCAGGTACATCTGCGCAATTGCTTCCTGGGGCGTGGTAGAGACGGTCTGGCTCTCGATGGCATCCACGACCGCCCAGATGAGGTACGCCACCGCTGCTTTCTGTGCTACGTCTCCCATGTTCATACCAGATGGAACACCGTATGGCGGGGTTTCGGCTCCCAGCGCCTGGTAGGCCGCATTTGCCTGAAGGAGGCCCGCCATCATGGCGGTGAAAGCTGCCTCGTTTCCCGCAACATCAACCGGGATGATGGCTGAAATGAGGGACGAAATGTTGCCTGTTTGAGTCGACGTGACAAGGGAGGCGACCATGTTGTTCACAAGCTCGCTGCCGGAGGTGGTTTTCAAATAGAGATCACTGTAGAGTATCGCGGCGGACTGCTTGTCTGAAGAGCCGAGAGGTCCCGTCGAGAGGTAATTCGTGTACAGGTACGTTTCGACTGCCAGGGTGGTTGCCGAATCCGCCTTGAGTTTGTCAACTACTGCGGGTGAGCCAAGATCCGCTGCCAGTTTCGCAAGCCCGCTGCTTCCCCCCTGATAGTCGCTCAGACTCGGCGCGGGAGGTTCATCTAAGGATTTGAATGCATTGAAGCCAAAAAACGCCGAGCATCCCGCAAGAAGGAAAAGCGGGACCAGCAGAAGCGCAGTGGCTTTCATGCTCGACAATCGGTACCTCCGTCTCAAGGGTATGGCAAACATGGGACAATTGTGGCTGCCGCATGCCAATAAGAGTATAGCGCGGAAAGGCCCTCAAAACCAGCAAATCAGCCGATTCCGAGGAAAAGGCTCCTGCATGACCCGTGCGCCGATGTGATCCGCGCCCTCACAATGCTGCCCTCGACCTCATCAGCGGCAGGGACGCCGTTCACGTCCACTTTCAGATAATTCCCCGAGACGCCCCAGGCTTTCGCGCCGTCCTGCCCTTCGAGAAGCACCTCCACGTCCCTGCCGACCCACGAACGCGCGTAGGATGACGCATAGAGGCGGCCAAGAGCGCGAAGCTCCCGCGCTCGTTGATGCCGTGTGCGTTCGGGCACCGACGGCTTGAAGCCGGAAGCTGCGGTGCCCGGTCTCGGCGAAAATGGGAAAACATGCAGGGCCGCGAACGACAGTTCCTCCACGAGGTCTCGTGTATCCGCGAAATCAGCCTCAGTCTCACCGGGGAACCCCGTGATAATGTCCGCGGCCATGTAGGGATCTTCCTTCGAAGAACGAAGCAGGGTCACTGCCTCCCGTATCCTGCCGCTCCGGCATCGCCGGTTCATCCGGGCCAGGATGCTGTCCGAGCCTGACTGAATCGGGACGTGGAAATGCGGGCAGACCCGCGGGCTGCGAATCACGGTTCCAAGAGCCTCGGTAATGCATTCCGGCTCCAGGGAGGAGAGCCGGAAGCGTATGCGCCGCGTCGCGTCCAGGAGCAGGCGCAGAAGCTTGTGCAGGGCAATGCCTTCCGCGTTATACGAAGCTATGTTGACGCCAGTGATGACGACCTCGCGGTAGCCCAGCTCTTCGAGCTCCAGCGCCCTCCTCAGCGCTTCCCCCGGACCGAGGCTGACTGCGGAACCTCGCGCCAGAGGTACGCGGCAGTACGAACACCGTGAATCGCAGCCATCCTGCACTTTCAGATAGGCCCGAGTGCGGAAGTTCTGCACGCCGGCAGTAAGTGAGAAAATGTCACGGGGTACCGTGACCGCCGAGAAAATGTCACGGGGTACCGTGACCGCCGCACAGGGCGCGGGATCTGCATGCCCACGCTTCTCTCCCCGCGGACCGAGGATCTTCGGCAAATCGAGAAGGCGTGCCTTTTGAGACTGGGGGACCACAACAACATTTTCCCCGAGCGAAGACAGCTCTCCCCCATTCAGCTCGGCTGAGCAGCCCGTGACAATGAGGAGGGAGCGTGAGCGGCTGCGCGCGAGGCTGCGGATGAGGGCGCGGGCCTTATGGTCCGCGCGGCAGGTCACCGTGCAGGTGTTGATCACGTAGGCGTCGGCTTCCTGTTCAAAAGGGACAATCGCAAAACCCTGGGTCTTGAACGAGGAGGCAAGAGCCTCGGTTTCGAACTGGTTCAGCTTGCACCCGAAGGTGTGAAACCCGACCCTGCGGCCGCGGTCATTGTACGCAGCGGCATCCTGGCGGCACTCCGTGGCTTCAACCGCCTCTGAGCTTCTTGTCCACGCTGTCCTTGCCCCGCTGGGCATCACCGAGGCCGGGGTCCAGCTTGAGCGCCCGGGCGTATGCCTCTGAGGCCCACTTCAGGTCATTTGCCAGTTCCCGCGCGTACCCGAGCCGCGCCCACCACAGCGCATTGTTCTGCTCATAATAAACGGCGGTCGAGATGGCGATGTCCGCGTTCTGGTACTCCTTGAGGCGGATGTAGCATTCCCCCATGAGCCAGTACACGCGCGCAATCCGGTCTCCGTTGGGACGATCCAGAACGTACTTCTTGAGGTTCTTGAGTGCGTCATCGATCTTGCCCAGGAACACGTCAGCTTCCCCGATGATCTGCTCCACCCGTGGATCGTTGGGGTTGATGATGGCGGCCTTGCGAGCGATGTCCAGCGCGTCCTGGTACTGCTGAAGCCTGAGGTAGCTCCACCCCATGACAACGTGAGAGTCGATATTGTTCGGTGACACTGCCAGCTCCTGCTGGCATACCCTGACCGCGTCCGCAAATCTGTTCGCGCGATACAGCTCCAGGGCGTCGGGCTTGTCCTGGGAGAACAGGGGAGCGGAGGCCACAACAGCCAGAATGAGCGCGGCCACGGGGAGGCGGCGTTTCATCTTTGCGGCCCTCCCTGGCCGGATGCCGGTCCGGGCGGCTTCTGCTGGGGCGCATGCTGGTTCCCCGGCTGCGGCAATGGGAGTGTCTGCTGACTGCCTCCCTGCCCTGGCCCTTGTTGATTGCCGGGTTTCTGTGGATGCTGCTGTTGCTGAGGCTGCTGGCCGCCGGGCTGCCCGCTGGGGGCTGCGGCCTGATGCGCCGCAGCGGGCTGCGGCTGGGGGGAGTCTTTCCTCACCCCGCCCATGTTGCAATACCCGTTGAACTTGCACCCGCTCTCTACGACGAAGTCCGGCGTGGATATATCTCCCTCCACCTGCGCCGTAGAGAACAATTCCACCCGGGAGTGTCCCACGATGTCCCCTTTGTGCCGGCCGCGTGAAGAGACGATATCAGCCTCGGTCTTCGCTTCCACGTAAGCTTTCTCACCGATGTACAGGGAGCTGGTGGACTTGATCTCGCCTTTGAACTTTCCCTTGATCATAAGGGGCTTCTTGAAGGTGAGGAGCCCTTCGAAATCGATGTCCTCCGCGAGGATCGTATCGATCTCGTGCTCGTCCATATCTTTTATGTGTACTTCAGCCATAGGCGTCTCCGTGGTGTGAGCTATCCGTGGTTACGTTACCTATGCCTGCCCGGCATGTCAACCATCGATTGCCTGCATGACCGAGCGGAGAGACTTCTCCAGCCGGGTCCGCATGTCCCGCGTGTATGGATTGTAGCGCTGAAGATCGAGAAAAAGCTGCCAGGGATCGTTGCATGTCTGCTCGACGATGTCCAGGAGTTTCTTGTAGCCGACGGTGGCAATGGGGGACTGGCGCAGCCCGAGATCGGACAGAACCCTGCCGATGTAATGTGCAATCCCCTGGGTAAGAGCCGCCTCCCGGTCATGCGCATCGGAAGACATGACGGTGACGGCGAGCCCCATGGAGGTGAAGAACTCCCGCCATTTCTCCATCTCGCGGGCAGGGAGGCGCGCGGGACACAGGATCATTGGAAGCCCCGCAACGCCGTCACGCGCTGAATCCGGGCCGAACATCGGATGGGTGCCCAGGATGGAGACGGTGGCGGGCAGCAGGCGTTCCATGAGACCCACCGGGTGTGTCTTCACAGAGCAGGTGTCCATCACGAGCGCCCCGGAGGAGAGCCTGCCGCGCGTGCGCCCCAGGACCTCCTCCATAGCGGAGATTGCCACGCAGAGAACTATCACCGGCTGGGAAAGAAGCTCCGCCTCACCGACCCTTCGCGTGCCCGGTGGGGTCGCCCTTTCAGCAGACCGGGAGTAGACGCAGACAGGAGCCGAGCGCGCAAGCAGCTCAGCCCAGAAAGAGCCGAACCTCCCGAGGCCGTACACACCGATTGTCATGAGCGCGATTATTGCAGTTTTCAGGGAAAAAGCTATACTTGCTCCCCCGGGAGATTTCTCGCATTCCCGGAAAGGAGCCGTCTGATGAACTTCATCGAAGAAATGCGCGCAAAGGCCAAATCCGATCCGAGGAAACTCGTGCTCCCCGAGGGATACGAGGGACGCACGCTGAAAGCAGGCCGGATCATTCTTGACGAAGGCCTGGCGAGCGAGGTCACCCTCCTGGGAACCGTCTCCCAGATCGAAGCCGAGGCAAAAAAACAGGGCGTCAGCCTCAAGGGTCTCCGCGTGGAAGAGCCCGCAGCATCACCGCTGCGCAAGGAATACGTGGACGATTATTTTGAGCTGCGGAAAAGCAAGGGCATCAGCCGTGAAGATGCGGAGAAAGTCTTCATGGGGGACACCCAGCACTGGGGAGCCATGATGATGCGCAAGGGCCGCGCCGACGCGATGGTCTCGGGCGCGGACAGTGAAACGGCAAAAGTCCTGCGCGCCGCACTCACCATCGTCAAGACGGCCCCGGGAATCAAGACGGCGTCCTCCTGCTTCGTCATGTACCTTGCCGGCTCGAAGTGGGGCGTCGACGGTCACTTGATCTTCGCGGACTGCGCGGTGGTCCCTGACCCGACTGCGGAGCAGCTCGCGGACATCGCTCTCTCTTCCGCGGAGTCCTGCCGTGTGTTCCTCAAGGCAGAGCCCCTGGTGGCCATGCTTTCCTTCTCCACTAAAGGCAGCGCCAGCCATCCCCTCGTGGACAAGGTGGCGAGCGCGGTGAAAATGCTGCATGAGAAGAACCCCCGGCTGCTCGTGGACGGGGAGATGCAGGCGGACGCGGCGCTCATTGCCAGCGTGGCCGCGAAGAAGGCTCCCGGCTCGGCAGTCGCGGGCAAGGCGAACACGCTGATCTTCCCTGATCTGCAGTCCGGCAACATAGGGTACAAGCTCGTCCAGCGCTTTGCAAACGCCGAGGCATACGGGCCGTTCCTGCAGGGCTTTGCCAAACCGGTGAGCGATCTTTCCCGCGGGTGCTCGGTAGAGGACGTCGTCAACACCTCCGTCGTGACCCTCGTGCAGTCGCAGAAGAAGTAGCATGAGAATTGCCATCGTCGGATACGGAAGCATGGGCCGGGAGGTGGAGAAAGTCATTCTTGAACGCGGCCACCAGGTTGCCGCGCGTGTGGATCCGGCGCAAGCGGGGGTGGACGGAGCACATCTGACAGAGGAGATGGCGCAGCGAAGCGACATGGCAATCGAGTTCTCGCACGCGGAGGCAGTGCTGGAAAACGCACGGGCCTATGCACGGTTCGGGCTGAGCGCGGTCACGGGGACAACGGGCTGGTACGCAAAGCTGGAGGACGTGCGCTCCATCATCGGCGCGTCAAAAACCGCCTACCTGTACGGCAGCAACTTCTCCATCGGCGCGCACCTGTTCTTCGCGCTGGTGGCAGCCGCGGCCGAGCTTGCAAACTCCTGCCCCGAGTACGACATCATGGGCTGGGAGGTCCATCACAAGCGCAAGAAGGACTCGCCGTCGGGCACGGCGCTGACCATCGCACGGATCATCACGGGACAGAACGAGCGGAAGAAAAAAGTCGTGACGGAAAGGCTCGATCGCGCTCCTGCTGCGGACGAGCTTCACTTCGCTTCCGTCCGCGGCGGGGAGGTCCCCGGCACGCATACCGTGCTCCTCGACTCGGTCTTCGACACGATCGAGCTCACACATCGCGCGCGGACCAGGGGCGGGCTCGCCCTCGGCGCGGTGCGTGCGGCGGAATGGCTGGCCGGAAAGCACGGCGTTTTCGAGGTGAATGATTTCATCCAGAGCCTGCTGCAGAGGAGACACTCATGAAGCTCGACGGGTTGTACACGGCTCTCGTCACACCGATGAGCGCTGACGGAAAAGTGGATGAAAAGGCTCTGCGACGGCTCGTGGATTTTCAGCTGGACGGGGGGGTCCACGGCCTGGTGCCGGTGGGCACGACGGGAGAAAGCCCGACCCTGGACGGCGAGGAATGCAAGCGGGTCATCCAGGTCGTTGTTGAACAGGCGCGGGGGCGTGTTCCGGTCATCGCCGGCGCGGGGTCCAACTCCACTTCCGAGGCCATCGAGTATGCGCGGGATGCACAGTCGGTCGGTGCGGCGGCAACTCTGCAGGTTGCCCCCTATTACAACAAGCCGACCAATGCCGGCTTCCTTGCGCATTTCCGCGCCATCGCGGATGCGGTGGATCTCCCGCTGGTCGTGTACAACATCGCCGGCCGCACCGGAAAGAATATCGACAACCCCACAATGCTCGAGCTGGCCGCGCACAGGAACATCATGGCAGTGAAGGAAGCAAGCGGGGACATCGCACAGGTGATGGACCTGATCGCCCACAAGCCCGCGGGATTCACCGTGCTTTCGGGGGACGACAACCTCGTGTTCCCCATCATGGCCCTGGGCGGCCGCGGAGTGATCTCGGTCGTAAGCAACCTCGTGCCGGATCGCATGGCAGCATTCGTCAATGCGGCATTGAAAGGGGACTGGGACAGCGCGCGGAAAATGCATTACGAGCTTCTCCCCCTCTTCAAGGCGATGTTCATCGAAACCAATCCGATTCCGATCAAGGCGGCCATGGCGATGAAGGGAATGATGGTGGAATCCTACAGGCTTCCGATGTGTCCCCTTGCACCGAAGAACCGGGAGTCTCTGCAGGCAACGCTCAGGGAGCTGAAGGTCCTGTAAGGGCGCGCGCAAGCTTCAGGAATATCTCGGGAGAAATCTGTTCGGCCCTGCTGCCCAGATCAATCCCCTCCCCGGCCAGAACAGTCCTCACCGCGTCCGCAGCCACATTCGGTCCCAGCATGCCGGAAGACAGGTTGTTGCGGATGGTTTTCCTTCTGGAGGAGAACAGGCCTCGACAAAGCGCGGAGAGCGCGGACAGGGTGCGGGCGTCCGGCGCATCATCCTTCGGCCTCATCTCGACGATCGAAGAAACCACTTCGGGCACCGGATAGAAGCTGCCCGGCTGCAGGTCCCCCCGGTATATCACGTGGAAGCAGGACTGGCAGAGAACCGAAAAGGACGAGTAGCTCTTCGTTCCCGGACCCGATGTCATGCGCTGGGCAAGCTCGCGCTGCACGGTCACTACGCAGACCCGCGGCCGCAGGCCGCCCTCGATGAGGTCCGCGATCATGAGCGATGCAGTTCGGTAAGGCAGGTTGCCCAGAAGCCGGTCAGGCGGTCCATGCTCGGAGAGCGCGCCCTTCCAGGTCTCCAGGAAATCTCCCGCCACCAGCGTGAAGGACGGCGCGCCTCCGAACATCTCCCGCAGGAATCGGCACAAGCCATGATCCACTTCGAACGCAAGGACGTGCGCGGCGCGCTCCATGAGCAGGCTGGTCATGGAGCCGAGTCCCGGGCCGATTTCCCAGATCGTCTGCTTCCCCTGGATCTCCAGCAGCGCCACGAGGCGCTCCCGCGCCCCCCTGTTGACGAGAAAGTTCTGACCCCAGCGCTTTTTCAGCGCGAGTCCCCGCTCTTCCAGCACCGCACGGATCTCCGAGGGGGAATCAGGATTCACGCGGGGACTACCGGCACGGACCGCCGCCGCGCAGGAAGGAATCCGCCGAGGAACGCCAATGCTGCCAGAGATACTCCCACGACCCACGGCACACGCACAGGCGTGACCGTGATGCCCGGCAGGCGCGCAAGCGCCTCCGCGCTCCACTGGATAGCGGCGTAGAGAACCGAAAAAAGCTGCGCGCACGTGTCGTGCAGGATTTGCCAGGGAACAAGATACAACGGCAGCCAGGCAAGCCCTGCCCAGAGGAAAGCAGTCGTCAAGGGCACCAGGACGAGGCTGGCCACCAGGCCCGACGGGTAGTAACTGCCGAACGTTGCAGCCACCAGCGGCAGGGTGGCGATCTGCGCGCCGACCGACATTGCAAAAGGCGCCAGGATGAATCGGGGGATCCTTCCTTCCAGGGGCCGGCGCAGGAGAGGGCCCAGCGCCAGGATGCCGGCCAACGCGAGGAATGAGAGCTGGAAGGAAAGGGAGAATGCCTGGAACGGATCGACGCACACAATCGCGATCCCGGAGATGGAGAGGAGGTTGAGCGGCTCCGCATCCCGGTCAAGCTGGAGCGAAACTCCACCGACCAGGATCATCATCGTCGCGCGGAGGAGGGAGGGAAAGAAGCCCGCGAGAAACTGGTAGAAGAGGAGCACGAATGCGGCCAGAAGGAATTTCAGGCCGGGCCTCCGTAAGAAGCCCAGCGCGCCGATGACGATGCCGTAGATCACCGTCACATGAAGCCCGGAGAGAGCCAAAATGTGAAGGCTTCCGGTACGTCGAAATCCCTCGTACAGGCGCTGCGGCACGTCCTCCCTGCTTCCAATCAGGAGTGCCTGAAGAAGAGCAGAGGCCGGATAGCCCGTTCTCTCGAGTGCGCGGTTCAACTCCGTTCGCAGGTGAGCCCTGATTTCCCAGATCTTCGAAGAAAAGCCGGTTTCGCGAATATCGATCCTGGCGAGATGCGCTGCAAAAGCCTCGGGACCTGTCCCGATGAAGGGGGAAAGCCGGGCATGAAACGAGAGCTCCTGGCCAAGAGAATACCTGTAGTCGCCGGCAAGAAATACGAGCACGTTTCCCTGCGCGGCACCCCGAACCCCCTTCCGGACTGAAGACGCCTGTCGCACTGCCACCCGCAGCACCGTCTCACCCTTCTGGGAAAGACTACTGTCCTGTGCGAGGAAACCGCTGAAATCAGATACCTCACCAGCCGGCACAGGGAAAAACGAAGAATCGCCTGCATTCGACATGCGCAGGAGCGAGACCGCACCCAGGAGCAGCCCGGCAGCAATGAAGAACGCGAAGATCCCGGCGCGCCTGAAAGAAGAGATCTCGATCCCTCTGAGGACCGTTCCCACGGCGCCCGCTGCGACGCACGCGGCAAGCAGAATCTCCCACAGTGAAGAAAGGATGGGCCGCAAAAAACAACCTGCCAGGAGCACGGAGAAGAGAACGAGCGCAGGGGTAAGGTGCCTGCGGATCATGCACCAGGAGGCCGGCGACGCGCCGCCGGCACTACCACCTCAGCTTGTCCAGCGCCGCGCGGGCGGCTTTCTTCACGGCCGCGGTGTAGTTCAGATACTGCGTATACATGAGGTCGTCGAACGCCACCTTGTCCGCGAGCGCCCCGAGGTTCTGGAGGAGGGCCATCACGACAAAGTCATCGTACGCCTTGCCCTTTTCCGTGTACGAGTTGACGATCACGAGGTATTGAGTGAGCCGGACGGCGGCCTCATGCGAAGCCATGGCGCCCAGGTCTGCAATGGCGTTCAGCAGGTGGTTGCGGTCCGAGAGGCCCTTGTCGAACTCACCGATGGTGATGTCCATGTGCTCGATCAGCAGAGCCGTGGCTTGTGACACCTTCTTGGCGCCGAGGCTGTCCGCGGCCTGGAACCGGATATCCCGCAGGAGCGCTTTCCCCGACGAGTCAGAGGCGCCCAGGTGCAGCCCGACATCGAGGGCATAGGTCGCAACCTGGCCTTTCTGATCGTCGGTGAGCTTGTCCGTTTCCAACGCCATCTGGAGGGCAAGCTTCTTTTCCGGTATGGGCCGGTCTCTGATCACTCCGAGAAGCATCTCCTTGAAATCCCCCTTGAGGGCGAGAAGGGAGTCCTTCGCGATTGCCGCGATCTGGTCGGAGTACCCGAGGTTCATTGTGCCGAACAGGGTCGAAAACGAGGAGGCATCCCCTATCGTGCCGAGCGCCTGGAGGCAGGCAACCAGCACCGCGGCGTCCGGCATCTTACCGGAGGCGAAAGAGGCATTCTGCCCGTCCACGTAATGATTCAGGTTGATGACGGTCTGCGGGTCTCCCGCTCCCGTGGCCCCGAGCGCAATCGCGGCCTTTGCCAGGGTCTGGGAATCGGATGTCGTCTGAAAAAGCTTCCAGATGACGTCGCGGCCCTGCGTGAAGCCGACAACGCCCATCTGCTCTGCACCGATGGCCGCGAGCTGGTTGAACCTCGCGTCCGTGGCAACGAGGCTCGAGTTGTCGATCACGAACTCCACGGCCTGCATGAAGAGCGGGCCCATGGCGCTGGCCGACTTCGAGGCCGCCGCATCCTGGAGGATCTGGATCTTCACATCCAGACTGCCGATGGCGAAATTGCGGCGGAATGTATCGAGAAGTTTTTGCGCATCCTGCGCCTGCGCGACTACGGCCGCTGCGAGAAGCGCGATGCAAATGCACAGAGCACGTTTCATGCCTCTCCCTCCTGGGGGCTTTCTACAATCAAATACTATAGTGATCGACCTCAATGTACAACCAGAAAAACGCCGGCGCGTCTGCCTTACAAGACGCCCGACGCCGGTTTGGCTGCGGGCGGAGCGCCCTTGATCTGGATTCCCTCTGTTCCGCGGTTCTTTGCCTGTGCATCAGGTTTCCGCACGGCTCCGGGTATTTCCCGTTCGCCGAAAAGATTGTAGACGTACATGAGGATCCGATTGCGCGCCGTGGGGCTCAGAGGGTTCGCCTGCACGTGCAGGAGGGACCTGTTTTTCTTCTGGTCGAAGTTGATCCCCTTCACCACGCCGGTCATGACAACCTGGTTCTCCCCGATGGTGAACTGGACCTTGATGGGCAGGCCCACTTTTGCCTTGCCCCCGATGAGCACGGCGAGCCCCCCTTCCGAGATGTCGGAGAGCCTGCAGCGCAGCCCGCGCGCCCCTTCAGGGGTTTCGCTGGCCCCGGCAATGGATTTCAGGGGAAAAAGCTCCGCGGGGATGTCGGCCTCCACCCGTACCGAGTTTCGCTTCTGAGCGCGAATGAGGTTGTCGGAGTGCAGAATGTGAATGATGGGGTGCTCCTGGTCTGCGAAGTCACCAAGGACCTTGGTCTGGAAGAAATACCCCGCATCTTCTCTTCTCCAGAAGTACACGCCGATCTTCTGGTTTTTCCACGAAAAACCCTCCGGAAGCTTCGGGCCGAGCGGGTGCGACACCGCCAGGTAACGGCTGAGGATCTCGATCACTGTGGACCCGAAGGGCCCGACGCCCGGCAGCGTGATGCGCAGGCTCTGGTGGGGCTGGATCTTGCGGGTGCTCTTGATGCCGAGCTTGTACTTGGGTTGATCGAACTCCACCCTCTTGCGCAGGTCGAAAAGCTTTGACAACAGCAGGTTGTATTCCGGATCCTGCTCCCGGGACCGGGACCGGTACCTTATAATGGTCCCCTTGAGGGACCTGTCCAGTTGTTTGACGGACCAGAAGAGGGCCGTCGGATTGTCGAGCTTCGCTTCCACCGCCACGCGGCGCAGCAGGTTGATTTCGCGGAATACAAAACCCGATTCGCGGCCTTTCAGGTAGAATTGGAGCCACGGAAACTTGCCTCCGCCCGCCCGGCGCAGAAGAATAATGGCGATCACCGAGAAAAAGGCTATGGCAAGGAGAACGACAACGAATAACATATCGCTTCTGTAATTATCGTGAAAAAGAACCTATATTTCCATACAATTTAAAGGAAATGGCGCTGATGAAACCTTCCCGTCTTCTCCTGGAGATGTCGCTTTTTTTCCTGGCGTTTTTTCTGCCGGGCTACCTCGCCCAGACCCACCCCCCGGCCGCAGGTCCTGCATCCACCCTGGCCATGCTCCAGGTCATCGTGACGGGACTGCCTCAATTCATGCTGATGGCGTACGTGGCGAGCCTTTCCACCGCAAAGCCCGCACGCACCTGGGGACTCGTGGCGATAGAGCCGAGGGACGTGATTCGGATCCTTGTTCTCCTGCTCGGCTGCTTTGCCGTCGTGGCGCCGTTTGTCGCCCTGGCTCTCGCGCTGCCTCCGCAGTTCAGCAAGTCCCTTACCCTGGGGTATCGCTGGGGGCTGCTGAGCGCGGCCCAGGCCCCTGTTGCCCTCCTGTTCGGTCTTACCGCCGGCTACAGGGAGGAGTTTTTTTTCCGCGCGTACCTCCTGGGCAGGCTCGGGCAGCTCGACATTCCTGTGCCCATCGCGGCCATTGCATCGACAGCCCTTTTCAGCCTCGGCCACATCTACGAGGGGCCGCTCGGCGTGGCTATTGCCGCCGCGCTGGGCGCACTTTTTGCCGCAGTCTATGTCCGCAGGCCGAACCTGCACGTCATCGCGATAGCCCATGGATTGTATAATGCAATCGTGCTCTGGCTGAGCCTTCTGGTTCCCACGTCGTTGTCCGCAGCCGTGGGAAGCTTTATCTTCCGTCCATGGTGAGAAAATATACGCTGTTTTTCCTGGCGGCGGCCGCTGTCCTTTTTCTCCTTTCCTGCGCCCCCAGGAAGGCCCCTGCGGAGACGAGCCAGAGCGGCGCAGACAGTACCCCAGTCCCCGCAACGGACGGCACCCCCGTTGCGGAAAAGGTATCACGCACTGCGGCGCCGGGGAGCGTCAATGAAATGCTCCTGAAGGCAGGGTTTGCAGTGCCGAAAGCGGAAATCGACGCGTCGGATTTCACCCTTCAGTCCCTGGACGGGAAGAGCGCGAGTCTGGCTTCGTACAAGGGTTCCCTTGTTTTCCTGAGCTTCTGGGCGACGTGGTGTGGACCCTGCAAGCAGGAGCTTCCCTCCGTGGAGGCACTCTATGAAAAGCTCAAGGGCAAGGGTTTTCTCATCGTGGCCGTGGATGTGATGGAAGAAAACAAGACTGTCGCCGCCTTCGTAAAGGCCAACCGTATGACTTTCCCCGTGCTTCTGGATGCCGACGGAAAAGTGGGCGGGGAATATGATGCGCGGAGCATCCCCACGAACTACATCCTCGATCGCACGGGGAAGATCCTGGCCCGGGTAGTCGGGTATGACGGCACTCCGTGGGACAGCCCGGCGCGCGTCGCGCTCTTCGAGAAACTCCTGGCGATGTAGCACGTCCTCGAGCATAGCCAGCCTTTACACTCACGCCTCTGCAATGTATCACTGTAGCCTACTCTCGACGACCAGGAGGCAGTTTTGGACATCTTTGAAAAATGCTTCACCTGGGAGGAAGCTGAGGCGGCACGGGAAAAGGGGTTGTACCCCTACTTCATCCCGATCCAGGAAAGCCGCGGCACCCGTGTTGTCATGGAAGGCAAGGAGCTCATCATGGCGGGCTCCAACAATTACCTGGGACTCTCGTGGGACCCCCGGGTGATTGAAGCTGCCATCGCGGCCACGCGGAAATGGGGCACAAGCTGCTCCGGCTCACGGTTTCTCAACGGAACGCTCTCCCTGCACGAGAAGCTGGAGGACCGGCTGGCGCACTTCGTGGGCAGGGAGCGCGCCCTGTGCTTCTCAACCGGCTATCAGACCAACCTCGGCGCAATCTCCGCCCTTGTCGGAAAGGATGAGCACATTTATTCCGACAAGCTCAACCACGCCTCGATCATGGACGGCATTTTCCTTGCTGCCGGGATGCGCGGCAAGGTCAGAGTGCACCGGTTCCTACACAACAATATGGAGAGTCTGGAGAAGTTCCTCTCCGAGGAGTCCCGCGACGCCCCCAAGCTGGTGGTCACGGACGGGGTCTTCAGCATGGAAGGGGACATCGTGAAGCTCCCCCGGATGAGGGAGCTGTGTCTGAAATACGGGGCACGGCTGTACCTGGACGAGGCGCACGCCCTGGGCGTTCTGGGAAAGACCGGCAGAGGCACGGAGGAACATTTCGGTGTCACCAATCATGCGGACGTCCTGATGTGCACTTTCTCGAAGTCTTTCGGATCCCTCGGAGGTTTTGTCGCGGGTGAGGACGATGTGATCGACTACATCCGCCACATGGCCCGGCCCCTTATATTCAGCGCAAGCATGCCACCGGCCACCATCGCATCAGTGGACGCGTGCCTCGAGATAATCGAGAAAGAGCCCGAGCGGGTGCACAGGCTGCAGGCTATCGGCAGAAAGATGGTAGCGGGATTCAAGTCCCTGGGCTTTGACGTCGGCAGCGCGGAGACGCCCATCGTTCCCCTCCGCATCGGGGACATGGAGAAGACACTTCTCTTGTGGCGCGCTCTTTTCGACGGCGGGGTCTTCACCAACCCGGTGCTGAGCCCGGCGGTGCCGCCCGACAGCACACTCATCCGCACGTCCTACATGGCAATCCACACGGACGCGGAGCTGGACCGAATCCTGGAGGTCGCGGGAGCCGCTGGCAGGAAGCTGGGGATAATATAGCCATGGAATGCCGCCAGGAGCGGCTGCGATGGCGAGGCCGGCCGAGGCACTTCCGCGGTAATCCGCGGAGTGGGACGGCCGAAAGGCCGGCTTAGAAGAAATCCCTGAGACGCTCCAGGAGACTCTTCCTGCGCGATTCTTCCTCGTGAAAGACGCCGAGGCTGAGGAATTTTTGATGCCGCTGCGCGAGCAGGGATTCCACGCTCCGGCGGGAGAGCACGGCAAGCGACGCAAGGATATCTTCCTTCAGTGCTGCAGCAGCGCCGGCCCTGTCCTTGTGGGCGCCTATCGGCGGCTCTGACACGATCCTGTCAACCACGCGGAAGCGCAGCAGGTCACGAGGAGTGAGCTTCAGCAGAGCGGCTGCCTGGCGCGCCTTGCCGGAATCCCTCAGCAATATCGACGCGCACCCCTCGGGAGTAATGACCGAGTAGTACGCGTTCTCCATCATGAGGACGATGTCCGCGACACCGATGCCTATTGCACCGCCGGAACCTCCCTCTCCGAGAATCGTGGCAATGATCGGAACCGGCAGAACTGAAAACTCCTTCATGTTGACCGCGATGGCCTGGCTTATGCCGCGATCCTCGCCGGATACCCCTGGATACGCGCCCGGTGTGTCGATGAAGGTGAGAATGGGCCTGCCAAATTTTGCGGCCTGACGAGCCAGCCGGAGCGCTTTGCGGTATCCCTCCGGGTGGGCCATCCCGAAGTTGCGCTTCAGATTGTCCTTCATGTTCTGGCCCTTTTGCGTGCCGAAGAACGTGACGGGCAGGCCATTGAGCAGGGCTATGCCGCCCACCATCGCGGGATCATCCCCGTAGTTCCTGTCGCCGTGGAGCTCCAGGAAATCATCGAACATCATCTCCGCATACTGAAGGGTCGTGGGTCTCTCCGGGTGCCGGGCCAGCTCTACACGACGCCAGGCCTCGTTTTCAGGGGCAGGAGGGACGGGCGGGAGCTGGAGCTTGAGCTCCAGCGCGGCCAGTTCCAGGCTGACGTCGACGTGGGACTGTTCCGCCAGTCCCTTCAACTCGAGGAGCTTGTCCCGAAGCGCGTCTTCGCTCATGCCCTGCCCCCTTGCGGCACGGGGTGAGTCTTCAGCAGAAACCCGAGCGTTTTCTTGAGCTCCGGGCGCGGCACCATCAGGTCAATCATGCCCTTCTCGAAGTGGTACTGCGCAAGAGGGAAGTTCTCCGGTACTTTCTCCCGAATGGTCCCGGCCACGACGCGGGCCCCCGCGAACCTCAACAGCGCGCCAGGTTCGGCAAGGGTCACATCCCCCAACATGGCAAACGAGGCGAGCACTCCGGCGGTCGTGGGATCCGTGAGGATCACGAAATAGGGACACCGGCTTTTCTCCAGCGCCTGAGTGGCCACTGCCGTCTTTGCCATCTGCATGAGAGACAGGATGCCTTCCTGCATGCGCGCTCCGCCCGAAGCAGTGAAGATGATGACCGGCAGTTTTTTCTCCGCGCCGACCAGCATCGCGCGCATGATCTTTTCCCCGACAACTGATCCCATGCTCCCGCCGATGAAACGGAAGTCCATGACCGCCAGGACTACTTCCCGGCCGTCGATTTTGCACAGCCCTGAAACAACGGCTTCCTTGATACCGGTTTTCTGCGCCGCGGCGGCGAGCTTCTGCTCGTAGTCGGGAAACTCCAGCGGATTGGCAGTCTCGATGTCCGCGGAAAGCTCCTGGAATACGCCCTCGTCAGCGGTAAAGCGGATCCTTTCCCACGCGGTGAGCCGGAAGTGATGCTGGCAGTGAGGGCAGGTGTACAGTGCCGCCTCGAGCTCATGCGCCGCAAGAGGTCGATGGCATGAGGGGCAGGAGTTTTTCTGGTCGATGAACGACCGTTCATCACGCTTCTTCTGGACCGGGTGCTCGATGAGATCCCGGATCCATCCCTGGATCCCTTTGGAATTACTCACAGGCCGCCCTCCTTGAGGATTTCCCCTAGAAATCCCGTCCCGTACTCCCCTTTGCGGAATACCGGATGGGAGATTATTTTCTTCTGTGACTCGATATTGGTGGCGATTCCTTCGATTACCAGCTCCGAAAGCGCTCGTTCCATCCGCCGCAGCCCCTCGGGCCGGGTACGGCCCGTCACGATCAGCTTTGCCACGAGGTGATCATACCACGGGGGCACCTGGTAGCCGGGGTAGAGGAAAGTGTCCATCCGGACGCCGAACCCGCCGGGGCTCATGAACTGCGTGATGCGCCCCGCCGAGCGAGCGTTGATCCGGCATTCCACCGCATACGCGCCCAGGCGGACATCCTGCTGCCGGATCTCCAGCGCTTCGTCGCTTGCCGCGAGCATCTGCTGGCGGATAATGTCCACGCCGGTGACCATCTCAGAGACAGGGTGCTCGACCTGCACCCGCGCATTCACTTCCATGAAGAAGTACTCGCCGTCCTTGACCAGAAACTCCACAGTGCCTGCACCGGTGTAGCCCATGCCGCCAAGAAGGCGCACCGCGTCATTTCCCATGCGCTCCCGCAGGTCGGCACTGACGGCCGGAGAGGGGCTCTCCTCCACGAGTTTCTGATGGTTCTGCTGCACCGTGCAGTCCCGCTCCCCCAGATGCACGACATTGCCGGAGCGGTCTGCCACAATCTGGATCTCCACGTGCCGCGGGTTTTCCAGGTAGCGTTCGAGGTAGACGGTGCCGTCCGAAAATGCTTTTTCCGCTTCGTGTGACGCGACGGCCAGAATATCCGCCAGCTCATTGCCGCTGCGCACGATGCGCATCCCCTTCCCGCCGCCGCCGGCAGCCGCCTTCACGATCATCGGGTAGCCGATCTCTTTGCCGGCAGACAGCGCCTCCTCGGTGCCGCTTACCGCCCCGGCGCTTCCAGGAATAACCGGAATGCCCACGTCCTGCGCGGAGCGCTTCGCGCGAATCTTGTCTCCCAGGAGCTCGATCACTTCCGGGTCAGGACCGACGAAGATGAGACCCGCTTCGCGCACGGCCCGGGCAAAAGAGGCATTTTCCGCAAGGAAGCCGACGCCCGGGTGCAGCGCGTCACAGCCGCTGAGCACGCCGGCGGTGACGAGATTCCGCACGTTGAGGTAGCTGTCACGGGCGGGGGCCGGACCCACGCAGACGTGACCGTCAGCGAGCCTTACCGGCAGCGAGTCCCTGTCCGCCTGGGAATAGGCGACAACTGTCCGTATGCCCATCTCCCGGCAGGTCCGGATGATCCGAACGGCAATTTCACCGCGATTGGCGATGAGCAGGCTCTGGATCATACCCGGCGCACCTCGAAGAGAGGTCCGCCGAACTCGACCATCTTTCCGTTTTCCGCGAGGATGGCGACGATCTCCAGGTCAAACTCAGCCTGGAATTCGTTCATCAGCTTCATTGCCTCCAGAATGCACAAGGGTTTTCCCTTTTCCACAGTATCCCCTTTCTCCACGAAAGGCGGAGCATCAGGAGCGGCGGCACGGTAGAACGTGCCCACAAGCGGAGAACGAATGACTTCCGTATCAGATGCCTGCTTGACGTGCTGCTCGACTGACGGAGCCCGCGTCTCGTGCGCGCCATACGCAACAGGCATTGCCGGGGGAGCCTGCGGCGCGGACAGGACTTTTTTCAGCGCGACTTCCTCTCCGTCTCTCTTGAACATCAGCTCGGAGAGCCCGCTCTTTTCAAATCGCTCCATCAGGGCGTACAATTCTTTCATGTCCATGGCCGTTCCCCCTATCCGGGTCCAGTCAACCCGTTGTCACGGTACACCGTGACATTCCCGCTCACGGTACTCCGTGACGTTTTCGCCTCAGGTCACGGTACTCCGTGACATTTTTCCGGTCACTTCCTGATTTTATGTATGACAAGAATAGTCGGAAATTAGCATGTGCCCCCCGCTCTGTCAATTCAACACGCGCTCTTTCCTTGTACGGCCGGACCGTGATAGGCTGGTGCGCATGACAGACGTGAAAAAGCTCCTCCCCCATCGCGATCCTTTTCTTTTCGTGGACCGGATCGAAAAAGCCGATGCGGAAGAAATCATCGGGTACAGACGGTTCACGGAAGCCGAATTCTTTTTTGCCGGCCATTTCCCCACGTATCCGGTCGTGCCGGGCGTGATCCTGATAGAGACGCTTGCGCAATGCGGCGGCGCGGGTGCGCGGATGATCTCCGATAAACCCGGTCTCTTTTTCCTGGCCTCGGTGGAGAAGGCAAAATTCCGCCGCCAGGTCAAGCCGGGTGAGGAAGTGCGCCTTGTGATCAAGAATCTCCGCCTGAGCAAATCCGCCGTTCGACAGGCGGGCAAGGCCTATGTCGGGGATGAGCTTGCGGCCGAAGCGGAATGGCTCGCCCTGATAGGAGATAGCACACCCTCCTGAGACCGGCACGCCGTCAGCGCCGTACGATCATGCGGGCGGGTTTTCGGCCACTCCCCCCGGAGAGGGAATGCCGTCCTGCTCGCCGGACTCCACCGTCTCAGCCTCCGCGATAGTTTCCATGTTCTCCACCATCCCCGCGGCTTCCCGCGTCGGCAGGAGCTGCACGCCGCCCGGCGTGATCGTCCCGGTGGACTCCTCCCGGAGCTTGAGCGTCTCACCGAACCACGAGAATGCGGCCGCAAGGCGATCCGTCATCTGACGCATGTCATGGGACACTTCAAGGATCGAGCGAATGAGCGTGTCCACGCCGGCCAGACCGTCCTGAATGTCCGTGTGCGCCCGGCTCACATCTTCGAGGGCGCGCGAGTTGTCCGCGATCATCGTACGGATCTCTTCGCTCCGTTTCATGATCTCGAAGAACCCCGTGCCCAGCCCCTTGATCCTGTTGACGCCTTTCTCCACGCCGCGGTTGGTGTCCTTGATCACCGCGCTGACCTGGTCGGATACGGTGCGCGTGAGGTCCGCCAGCTTGCGGATCTCCTGCGCTACGACGGAGAACCCCTTCCCCGCCGCGCCTGCCTTGGCGGCTTCGATGGACGCATTCAGTGAAAGCATATGGGTCTTCTCCGCAATGCCGATGATCTGGCTCACCGCTTTGCGGATGACAATGGACCGCTGGTAGAGGGCTTCCATTTCCCGCAGGGTTTCCTGGATCTGCGCGTTGAAACTCGTGATCAGGCCGTCCACCTGCTCCGTGTAGCCGAGGATGTCTTTCTCCTTTGCGACAACGCGGGATTCTCCGGTGCCGGCATCCTCCAGAGAAATAATGAGTCCGCCGATCGTAAATGACTGCTTTTGAGCGCTCTCCAGGAGCTTTCCGGAGAGCTTGGTGATGTCGATGTTGCGCTTCTCCAGGAGCTCCTTGCCCTCACGGATCCGCTCGATCATCTCCCAGTCGCTTTCAATCCTCCCGATCAGCTCCTGGCTGGTCTGTCGGTACATGACTTGCGTGCGGGAGAGCTCGCTCAGGAGCAGGGAGCCCTGAAAGAGCGGGATGAGCAGGCCGGGGAGGAATGCGTACAGGCCGAGCCGGGGCAGAAACAGGTCGGCGAAAACACCTCCGCCGAGGACGAGAAACAACGCGAGTGCAAGGGAGAACGGAAGCAGCGCGCGCCGCAATCCTGCTTTGAGCCTGCCGACCAGGCACAGAAGGGCAAGTACAGCGAACGCAGCGGCAAGAACGGCGCGCGTGGCGGTTCCCCCGAACTCCATGACGTCCGCGCGCGTGGAAACCACGACAACGCAGGCGGCCAGGAATGGCGGAAGGACGAGGGGCAGGAGGACGCGCAGCCGTGCGGCTTTCAACAGCTCGAGCCCGGCCTGGATGAGGAAAAGCGCGGTGAGAAAAAACGCGATGAGACCGAGCTTCAGGGCGAGCACCGGGGAGATGAACCCGACGACATACGAAGGAAGAACTTCCGATGCGGCATTCGCAAGAAGGGCGAAAACGAGAAAGAGGGTCTCTCGCGAGCGCTGGCGGACAAAAAGACTGAGAAACTGAATTGACACAAGCAGCGACAGGAGACCCGCAAAGACGCGGAGCGGCACCACGGGCAGGTTGAGGAGCGCAATGCGCGCGGTCAGGCCCTCTTGTGGAAGGATCATCAGCACGGGAGGGGAGGAGACAGCAGGCGACGGGATCAGATGAACGGCCAGGACATGCTGACCGCCTGAATCCGAGGCCGGAAGCGGGTAGCCGTGGTATTCCGGTACACCGCCGGTCAGCGGCCGCTCCACGACCCGGCCGTCCAAGGAGACCTCTTCCAGGTCCGCAGTCGGACCCACCACCAGCGCGTACTGCCCGGCCGGGAGCGTACCCTCAGTTTGCAGCCCGACGCCCGGGCCTGCGCTGTGTGAGGGAGTCCATGTCCCCCCCAGGTCGGCGGCGCCGAGCGGCATGAGAACGACGAAAAAGAGGAGTGAGATCGGCAGGAGTTTTCTCATCAAGGGCTCCTGACGCATAGTATAGAGAGATTCACTGCTCAATGAAAGACGAGGGTGCGCGGCACCCTGCATCGCCACGACACGCGTCCTGCCTCGCAGCGTGTTTGACGGCAGGCAGGCGCGGTGGTACCATTTCAGGGGTCGTGACAGAGGTCATTCTCAAAATCATAGAAGAGTTCTCGGACGGCTTTCTCATTCTCAACGAGGAGGGCCGGATAGTCTTTTTCAACGAGCTGCTTCTGAAGACCATGGGCCTCCGCAGCGTTGACATCTTTGCCCGCGAGGCCGCTTTTCTCGCACACCTGGGTCTCGCAGCCCCGTTCGAGCCTTCAGAGCGCGAAGTGCTGGCGGAAGACCGCAGCGGAACGCCCCGGCGTCTGCTCGTGTCGACCCTTGCGGTGGACGGCAGCAAGGGGCAGTACATCCTCGCGCGCATCAAGATTGCTCCACCAAGGGGAAGCGGCTCCTCAGGACTGGCGCGGAGAGAGCTCGAGCAGCTCTTCCGCAACATCGGGGACCCGCTCATCACGGCGGATCTCGGCGGCGTGATCACGTGCGCCAATCCTGCCTTCTACAAGATGATCGAGTGGGAGCAGGGGAAGGCCCTTCCCAACATCGCCGAGCTCTATGCCCATTCCGCCGAGCTCGAGGACAAGATCCTGCGGCTTGCCGAGTCGGACATGATTTTCAATCTGGACACCCATTTCGTGACGCGCGAGCGGCAGCCCCGCCGTGTTCTGGACACCTCCTGGGTGCTGCGTGATGAACGAGGCGTTGTCACCGGCTATACGAGCCATTTCAAGGACCTTACATACGTCAAGAATCTCGAAACGCGCCTGGAGATTTCCGAGCGCAACTACATTATGCTCTTCGATACGATCCTCTCGTCGATCGTCCTGATCGACCCGTCAGGAAAGATCCTCAACTGCAATTATTACGCCGAGGAGACGTACGGCTACGGCTGGGCCGACCTTGTCGGTCAGCACTTCGACGAAGTGTTCCACGTGCACGACACGCGCATTCCCGTCAGGCAGATCATTGCGCTGGTGGACGGGAACAAGGGCAGGTACGTGGAGACGGACGTGCCTCGGATGTGCAGGGACGGAACCATCAAGTTTTCCTACGCGTCCTACTCGGCGCTCACCAGCACGACGGGAGAGATCATCGCATACGCCATCATGGAAAGGGACCTGGGCGAGCGGATCCGGCTGGAAAAGAAGCTGCAGGACTCGTTCCAGCAGATCCGGGACACCCAGTCAGCGGCCATACTGGGATTTGCGCGGCTCACCGAGTACCGCCGCACGGAGACCGGCACGCATCTGGATCACCTGCGCGAGTACACGCGTGTGCTGGCGCTCGGCCTTGCAAAACTGCCCGCATACAGCAGCTCCATTACCGCGGACTACGTGGATGACCTTTGCCTTTCCTCCGTGCTCCATGACGTGGGCAACGTGGGAATAGAGGACGCGGTGCTGCGAAAACCGGGGAAACTCAGCCCGGCGGAGTTCGAAAAGATGAAGGAGCATGCCCGCCTGGGGGGAGAAGCGCTGAGCGCAGTGGAGAGAGAGCTCACGCAGAAGTCATTCCTGACCATCGGCAAGGAAGTCGCGTTCTCCCACCATGAGCGCTGGGACGGTTCGGGATATCCGGCGGGCAAGAAGCACGATCAGATACCGCTCTCTGCCAGGATCGTGGCCCTTGCGGATGTCTATGACGCGCTCACGAGCACACGCAGCTACAAGGATGCCCTCTCGCATGAAGAAGCTGTCGGGATCATCATGGCGGAACGCGGAACGCATTTCGATCCGGATATCGTGGACGTCTTTGCACGGAACCTCGATGCGTTCCGCCGCATCCACATGCTGGAGTCGTTCAAGACGGATCTCCGAAGCATGAACGACATCCTGAAGGCAGGCCGCACAGAGGGCGCGTGACGGGCCGCACCGCCACACATCCGCAGGATGGCGCCCCTGCCCGCTTCTTGATATACTTGCACGCGGGATGACCTCGAGGATCGACATTGCCGAGATACAGAAGGCCGCCCTGAGGTCGATTCCTCTCACATTCCGGCTCACCAGTCTCCCCCATGAATCTCATGCGCTGCTGGACAGGATCCTTGAAGTATACCTCGAGGAACTGGGGCAGGAGCAGATTCTCGAGCCCCTCTCGTACTGTCTGAAAGAGCTCATCATCAACGCACAGAAGGCGAACACCAAGCGGCTGTATTTCGAGGAGAAGGGACTCGACATCCTCAGTGACGAGCACTACGAGCAAGGCATGCGCGACTTCCGCCACGAAACTGCCGAACGCCTGGAACATTGGCTGGGCCTTCTGAAAGAGAGGGGCATGGTCATCGGCGTCACCTTTCATACCACGGGGGGGTGCCTGGCAATCTCGGTGCGGAACAACGCCGAGCTCACACCCAGGGAGCAAAGCCGCATTTTCGACCGGATTGCGCGCGCCCGGGCGTTCCATTCCTTCGTGGAGGCGCTCGCCCAGCCGATTGATTCCTCGGAGGGCGCCGGCCTCGGCATTCTGATCCTCCTCCAGTTCCTGAAAAGAATCGGCCTCGGGGAAGAAGCATTCGCAATCGAAACGCACAACGGGGAGACGGTTGCCTCACTGGCCATCCCGATGAACAAGGTGCAGCTGGAAAAGATCAGCGTCCTGACCCAGGCCATTGCCCGGGACGTCGATTCCCTGCCCCATTTTCCGGAGACGATCGGGGAGATCGTCCGCCTGAGCGAAGATCCGCGCGCCACCCTCGCCCGCATTGCCGGAAAGGTGGGCACCGACCCCACCCTTACGGCTGACCTCCTGAAGCTCGTGAACTCCGCGCACTACATGCTGCCCCGCCGGGTCATCAACATTCTCCAGGCAGTCAAGATTGTCGGAATGAAGGGACTGAGAAACCTCTTGTACTCCTATGGCGCCCAGCAGGTCATGGGAGAAAAGTACGCGGAGATGAAGACGTTGTGGGAGCATTCTTACCGCACCGCGTTCTATGCGTTCATGCTGGCCCGAGGCTTCAAAGCGAAGAGCGACATCCTCGACGACGTCTACGTGGCGGGAATCCTCCATGACCTGGGACAGATCATCGTCACCTACCTTCACCCGGACGCGATGGAACAGATGGCAAAGTTCTGCAAGGAGAAGGATATCCCGCTGCGCATTCTCGAGCATTTTTCATTCGGTCTGAACCATGCCGATATCGGGGCTCTTATCGCGATGAAATGGAATTTCCCTGACGCGCTGGTCCAGGGGATCAAGTACCATCACGACCCCTTGATGGCGCCGGTGCAATACAAGGACGTCGTATACTGCGTCTACGTGGCCAACTCGTTCTGCGGCCTGGAACGCGAGTTCATCACCTTCGAGCAATTGGAGAAGCCCGTCCTGGGAGACTTCGGCATACGCACCGAGGAGCAGTGCATGAGGATTCTCGCACGGCTCCAGAAATCCTTCGCGCAGCGGAAAAGCACCTTCTAATCCGCCGAGTACCGCGGCGACTTGAAAAAAATCGCACTTTCACTTGACAATCATTCAGAAAACGCATACATATACATCGTTATGATCAACGGCGCGGGTTCTCTTTCAATTCTGAGCGGACTCATCCTTATTGGCGTACTCCTTGTGAGGAGCAGCAGACGCCCGGAAGGGTAGCGCGCAGCCGTTTGGCGATGCAATGCGCGGGCCGTTCTCCTTCCGGGAGAACGGCCCTTTTTTTTCCAGTCCGCCGAATACCGCGGTCATGGTGTACCGTGACCGCGGTATTCCGTAACATTCGGCGGCGCCCAAAACTACCCGGCGCACCGGGAACGTACAGAGGAGGCAGGGTCAGGATGGACACAGCAAAGCGTCGCAGCTCGGCGGTTCAGGAGGGCGCCTCGCGCGCCCCGCACAGGAGTCTATTCCATGCACTGGGATGGGACGGGGACGCGTTCGGCAAGCCGGTCATCGGGATTGCCAACTCGTACAGCGAGCTTGTCCCCGGCCATCATGATCTGCGGAAGATCGCGGAGTATGTCCGCGAAGGCATCCTGTCGGAGGGAGGAGTGCCGGTCGAGTTCGGCACTATCGCGGTGTGCGACGGAATTGCCATGGGGCACGAAGGAATGAAGTATTCACTGCCCAGCCGCGACCTTATCGCGGACTCGGTGGAGATCGTTGCCCAGGCCCACGCGCTGGACGGACTTGTCCTTGTCGGCAGCTGCGACAAGATCGTGCCGGGCATGCTCATGGCTGCGGCACGCCTGGATATCCCATCGGTCATCGTCTCAGGGGGGCCAATGCTCGCGGGGAGCTGTGGCGGCAACAACGTGGGCCTGGAGGCGGTTTTTGAAGCGGTGGGACGCCACGGCGCAGGGAAAATGACCGACGGTGAGCTGGCGCAGCTGGAATCGCGCGCCTGCCCCGGCTGCGGCTCGTGCGCCGGCCTCTTCACGGCAAACACTATGAACTGCCTTTCCGAGGCGCTGGGGATCGGCCTCCCCGGCAACGGGACCACTCCTGCCGTGTACGCGGACCGGTGCATCCTTGCCCGGGAGTCGGGCCGTGCCGCCGTGCGGGCGGTCCGGCAGGGACTTACCCCGCGCACGGTGCTTTCCCGTGCCGCTTTTCTCAATGCGGTGGCCCTGGACATGGCCCTCGGCGGCTCCACGAACACCGCGCTGCACCTGCCTGCCATCGCCGCCTCGGCAGGGGTTCCACTGTCCCTGGACGATTTTGACGAAATGAGCGCGAAGGTCCCTCACCTGTGCGCCCTGGCGCCTTCAGGGCCGTACTACATGGAGCATCTTCACTCTGCCGGTGGAGTCATGACGGTGATGAAGACCCTGGCAGCGTTGGGAAGAATCGACGGGAACGCAGTCACGGTGACCGGCAGCCCGCTTTCTTCCTCCTTCGAAGGCGCGCCGGCACCGGACGGCAAATACGTCGCCTGCCCCGACAAACCCTACCATGCCGAGGGCGGCTTGGCCGTGCTCAGGGGAAACCTGGCGCCTGAGGGCAGCATCGTCAAGAAGGCGGCCGTGGATCCCTCCATGCTCGTGCATGAAGGCCCTGCGCGCGTGTTCGATTCGGAAGAAGAGGCACAGGAAGCGATCATTGGAAAAAAGATAGTTCCGGGAGACGTCGTAGTGATCCGCTACGAGGGTCCCAGGGGCGGCCCCGGAATGCGAGAAATGCTCTCCCCTACTGCCGCCATCGCGGGGATGGGCCTGGACCGGGAAGTGGCGCTCATCACTGACGGCAGGTTCTCCGGTGCCAGCCGCGGCGCGTCAATAGGACACATCACGCCGGAGGCCGCTGCGGGTGGGCCGATCGGAATCGTACGCGAAGGGGACCGGATCCGGGTGGACATCCCGGGGAAGAGGCTCGATCTCCTCATCGATGAGAAGGAGTGGAAAGCCCGCACTGCCGGTTTCCGCCCGCGCCAGACGAAGACACAGAGCTCCTTTCTCGACGCATACGCACGGGCGGTAGGCCCTGCCTCGCGCGGCGCGCTGCGGGAAAGAGGAGGAGACCGCCCATGAAAAGAACCGGCGCGCAGCTCGTAGTCGAAGCACTCAAGGCGGAGAAGGTCGAGATCATTTTTGGTTTTCCGGGCGGGGTCGTGATTCCGGTCTTCGATGCGCTGTTCGGCGAGCGGGAGCTCAGGCTCGTCCTTGTCCGTCACGAACAGGGGGCGGTGCATGCGGCGGACGGCTACGCGCGGTCCACGGGGCGCGTGGGCGTGTGTCTGGTGACCAGCGGGCCGGGGGCCACCAACACGGTGACCGGCCTCGCCACCGCCAATTTCGACTCGGTGCCGCTCGTCGTGCTTACCGGGCAGGTTTCGCGAAACATGATCGGCAATGATGCATTTCAGGAAGCCGACATCGTTGGAATTTCCCGCTCGGTCACGAAGCACAATTACCTGGTCACGGACCGCAAAGACCTGGGCAGGGTGCTGCGGGAAGCATTCTATATCGCGCGAAGCGGAAGGCCCGGCCCGGTGCTCGTGGACATCCCCAAGGACGTCCTCACGGAGGCCTCGGCGGAGCCTCTGCCGGACACTGTCTCCATCCGCGGCTACAACCCCGTGTACAAGGGGCACCCGCTGCAGATCAAGAAGGCGGCGCAGGCGCTTGCAAAGGCGAAAAAACCCCTCTTCTACGTGGGAGGCGGTCTGAATATTTCCGGCGCGGCGGAAGTTTTCCGCAAGGTCGTGCAGACGGTGAATGTTCCTACCATTTCCTCTCTCATGGGAATAAGCGTCCTGCCGAGCGAGCACCCCCGATTCCTCGGCATGCTGGGCATGCACGGCACGTATGCGGCGAACACGGCGGTGCAGAACTGCGACCTGCTTTTCGCCATCGGCACCCGGTTCGACGACCGGGCAACGGGGGACCTCGCCAAGTTCGCGCCCCACGCATCGGTCGTGCACGTCGACATCGACCCCTCGTCCATCTCACGCAATGTCGCGGTGGAGATTCCCATCGTGGGAGACGCGCGCACGGTGCTGGAGGATCTTCTGCCGCTTCTCCAGCCCCCGTCACAGGACGAATGGCTGCGCGACACCGACGCGTGGAAAAGGGATCACCCACCGGTGGAGCTCGAAGGCAAAGGCCGCCTGTCGCCGACTGTTGTCATACGCGCCATCTCCGCGGCCTTTCCGGATGCCATCGTCACAACGGAGGTCGGACAGAACCAGATGTGGACGGCGCTCTACTATGCCTTTCACGCGCCGCGCTCGTTCCTCACATCAGGCGGCCTTGGCACAATGGGGTACGGCTTTCCCGCGGCAATCGGCGCGCAGTTGGGCAATCCCGGCCGCCGGGTCATCGACATTGCCGGAGACGGCTCCATCCAGATGAACATCCAGGAGCTGGCCACTGCGGTCAACGAGCGTCTCCCCGTGATCGTCGCCATCCTGAACAATGGCTACCTGGGCATGGTCCGCCAGTGGCAGCAGCTCTTCTACAGCAGGCGCTACTCAGGAGTGTGCCTGGAACGCACCTTCGACTGCCCGCCGGACTGCGCGCAGCCGAACGGGAATTGCCCGCCGTATGTGCCGGACTTTGTGCTGCTGGCCCGCGCGTATGGCGCGGAGGGAATCCGCGTCAGCCGTCCCTCGGAGATCGATGCCGCGCTGGAAGAGGCGCGGAGGGCCACCGATCGCCCGCTCTTCCTCGACTTCCAGATCGAACGGGAAGCCAATGTGTGGCCCATCGTGCCGGCAGGGGCCGGCATCAACGAGATGATGCACGTCGAAGAACGGGAAGGGAGGGGGTTGGCATGAAACATATCATCGCCCTCCTTGTTGAAAACAAACAGGGAGTCCTGGCCAGGATTTCCGGGCTCTTCTCCGGCCGGGGCTACAACCTGGAAAGCATCACCGCGGGTGTCACCACCGACCCCACCGTCACCCGCATCACCCTGGCCTGCACGGGAGACGACTCCGTTGTGGAACAGATCACCAAGCAGCTGCACCGGCTGATCGACGTGATCAAGGTCACCGAGCTCACGGCCGTGCCCGCCCTGCACAGGGAGTTGATGCTCATCAAGGTAAGCGCCCACGGGCGGCAGCGGGGGGAGATCTTCCAGGTGGCGGACGTGTTCAAGGCCCAGGTGATGGACGTGGGCCACGATACCATGTCCGTGGAGCTCACCGGTTCGCCGGAGAAAATCGAGGACTTCTCGTCCCTGATGCAGCCGTACGGCATCGTGGAGATTGCGCGGAGCGGGGTTGTCTCGATGGAACGGAGCAAGAAGACAGGCGGCGCGGCGGCCGTGCGCGCGGATGCGAGAAAAGACCAAGGAGGTTCCTGATGGACCGGGTTGCGATTTTCGACACCACGCTGAGGGACGGCGAACAGTCGCCGGGCGCTTCGATGAGCGTCGAGCAGAAGCTCGAGGTGGCAACACAGCTTGCCCGCCTCGGCGTGGACGTGATCGAGGCGGGTTTCCCCATTTCCTCGCCTCACCAGCTCGAGGGCTGCAAGCTCATCTCCCGGCAGGTCAAGGGACCGATCATCACGGCCCTGGCCCGCGCGCTGGAAAAGGACATCGACTGCGCCGCCGAGGCCCTTCACGATGCCGCCCACCCCCGCATCCACACATTCCTTGCCACGTCGCCGATTCACATGGAGTACAAGCTCCGCAAGAAACCCGACGAGGTGGTGGAGATGGCCGTCCGCGCCGTGCGCTATGCGCGCGGGAAGGTGGCCGAAGTGGAGTTCTCCCCCGAGGACGCGACGCGAAGCGATATCGCGTTTCTCTGCCGGATCATCGAGAAAGTAATCGACGCGGGCGCGCGGATCATCAATATACCCGACACGGTCGGCTACTCGGTGCCCAGCGAGTTCGGCGAGTTCATCAGAAAAATCATGGAAGGGACGCCGAACATGGACAAAGCCGTTCTCTCCGTGCATTGCCACAATGACCTGGGCCTGGCCGTGGCCAACTCCGTGACCGCGGTTCTTGCCGGGGCGCGCCAGGTGGAGGTGACGGTGAACGGAATCGGCGAGCGCGCAGGCAACGCGTCTCTCGAAGAGTTCGTCATGGCCCTCAATGTGAGGAAGGACCGCCTGCCCTTCGCTGTCGGCATCAACACGAAGCAGATCTGGAACACCGCCCGTCTCCTGGCCAACACCATCGGCTTTCCCATCCCGCGGAACAAGCCCATCACGGGGGAGAACGCTTTTGCGCACGAGGCAGGCATCCACCAGGACGGTGTTCTGAAGAAGAGGGAGACGTACGAGATCATGACGCCCGAGTCCGTGGGCAGGGATGCCAGCCAGCTCGTCCTGGGGAGGCATTCCGGCCTGCATGGGTTCATGAGCCGGCTCCAGGAGCTCGGGCTGCCCCTCTCGGAAGAAGAGGCGAAAAAGGCATACACGCGCTTCCTGGAAATCGCGGACCGGAAAAAGGAAGTGTACGACGACGACTTGTACGTCATTGTCGCGGATCACCTGGGGAAGGAGACGGAAACCTTCACGCTGGACTACTTCAACATCCAGTCCGGCAACGTGGCCGTTCCCACTGCCACAGTGCGGCTTGCCACGGGCGGAGAGTCTTTCGAGGAGGCGGCCACCGGTGACGGGCCCGTGGATGCGATCTTCAACGCGATTGACCGGGCTCTCGGGCTCACCACCCGTCTTCTCGAGTATATTGTACAGGCAGTGACGCCGGGCCGTCAGGCGATCGGGGAAGTAAGCGTGTCCCTCGAAATTGACGGAAGAAAATTCGTGGGCAGGGGGGCCTCCACCGACATCCTGGAAGCGAGCGCAAAAGCCTACGTGAATGCGCTCAACCGGTGGAAAGCATACCTGTCCGCCCGCAGAGGGGAGGATGAAGAGAATGACGCTGTGTGAAAGAGCGCACAGGAAAGCGCGAGGTGGACGATGAGCGGGAAGAGAATAATAATCTACGATACGACCCTGCGGGACGGCATGCAGGGTCAAGGCATCAGCTACACGCTGGAAGACAAGGTCCAGATCGCGCTGGCAATGGACGACTTCGGCATCGACTATATCGAGGGCGGCTTTCCGTTGGCCAACCGCAAAGAGGCGGAGTTCTTTCAGCGCATGCGGAAGGAGAACCTGCGCCACGCGCGGGTCGTGGCATTCGGCTCCACCAGGAAACCATTCGGAAAAGCCGCCTCCGATCCCCAGATCACCGCCCTGCTCCAGGCAGAGACCCCCACGGTCATCGTCGTGGGAAAAACATGGAAAGCCCACGTGAAGCAGGTGCTGCAGACCACCAACGAGGAGAACCTCGCAATGATCGGGGATTCTCTTGCAAGCCTGAAAAAGGCCGGACGGGAGGTCTTCTTCGATCTGGAGCACTTCTTCGACGGCTACAAGGACGATCCTGAATACGCGCGGGCCGTGCTGAAGACAGGTCGTGACGCCGGGGCAGACTGCCTGGTGCTGTGCGACACCAACGGGGGAACCCTGCCCTCAGAAGTGGCGCGCATCATGGGAGAGCTTCGGGCCTTCGAGCTGGGGCCCATCGGCGTTCATTTCCATGACGACACGGGGAACGCAGTGGCCAATAGCCTGGCCGCATTCGAGCACGGCGCCTCCCACGTGCAAGGGACCATCAATGGCTGGGGAGAGCGCTGCGGAAACCTCAACCTCTGCGTACTCGTTCCCACCATCTGCCTGAAGCTCGACTTCGAAGCGGCGGCGTGCGCAAACCTGAAACATCTCACACGGCTTTCACGCTTCGTGGCGGAGAAGGCCAATATCATCCCGGAAAAACGCCAGCCCTACGTGGGCGAGGCCGCTTTCTCCCACAAGGCCGGCCAGCACGCTGACGTCATCAGCAAGGCACCCGAGCTCATGGAGCACGTGGACGGCGCCCTCGTGGGCAACGAGCGCCGTGTGCTTCTCTCCGAGCTTGCCGGCAAGTCCACGATGGTGAAGAAAATGCTGCGCTACGGAGACTTTGAAAAGTCATCCGAGGTGGTGTCCCGCCTGCTCGGCGAGCTCAAGGAGCTCGAAGAGCAGGGCTACGAATACGAGGCTGCGGAAGCTTCATTCGACCTCGTCATCCGCCGGGCCCTGGGACTGTACAAGCCGCTCCTTGAGCTCAGCAATTACCACATGGAGAATTACAAATCAGGCGACACGCCGGCAAAAACCGTCGGCAGGATCTTCATACGCGTCAACGGCAACGTTCTCATGGGCGCCGCTGTGGGGGCAGGACCGGTTGACACCCTGAACGGCGCGCTCCGCGACGCCCTGTTGCCCCTGCACCCTTTTCTGAAGGGGCTGAAACTCACCGACTATCGCGTGCGTGTGCTGAACCCTGAGAAGGCAACTGCGGCACGGGTACGGGTCTTCATCACAACGTCGAACGGCGAGCACACCTGGGATACCGTGGGAGTGGACGAGAACATCATCGAGGCATCCTGGCAGGCGCTGGTGGACGCGGTGGAGTACTACTACAATAACTTCGCCCTGGAAAACGAGGCGCGGCAGGCAGCAGGCTGAGTCAGATGGCTCCCACGATCGTCTACCTCGCAGGATTTCGACAGCACGCCGGGAAAACCACGACTGCGCTTGGAATCATCTCCCGGCTGCGCACCCGGATGGATCCTTCCCGCATCGCGTACCTCAAGCCGGTAGGCCAGGAGCTGGCCACTCTGCCCGACGGGTCGCGCATCGACAAGGATGCCCCTTTGATCAAGGAGTTTGCCGGGCTGCCGGATCTGGATCTCAGGTTTGTCTCCCCCGTGCGCCTCGGGACAGGCTTTACCCAGGAGTACCTGGATTCAAAGGATCATCGTCAGGGCACCCGTGATCTGCAGGACGAAATCATCCGCTGCCTTGACAGCCTCAACGGCAAGGACGTGATCATTGCCGAGGGGACGGGACATCCGGGCGTGGGAGGCATCGTCGGGCTTTCCAACGCGGACGTGGCGAACCTGATGGGAGCAAACGTGGTCTTCCTTTCAGGCGGGGGCATAGGCAAAGCCCTTGATATGCTCGAGGTGGACCTCTCGTATTTCCTGTACAAGAAGTGCCGTGTCCGGGGCATCCTTTTCAACAAGGTGATTCCGGACAAGATCTCTTCCATGGCGCATTACATCACCGAGGAACTCTTGAACGACAAGTACGGCGCGTTCGGGGGACCGCTCCGCATCCTCGGCTTCCTGCCGGAGATCGGGGATCTCGGACGGCCGTCCATGCGGACCATCCTCGAACGCTATGACAGGGCGGAGCCGCTCTGGCAGCCGGACGGGTCTTCGTGGCAATTCCCGTGCAACCAGACCCGGATCATCTCCGCAGATGCGGACTCCCTGAAGATCGAGCAGTATCTCAAGCCGCGGGACGTCGTGATCCTTGCCGCGAGCTCAAAACGGCGCTCCCGCAAAGTCATTGAGTTCCACCTGCGGGACGCCCAGTCCCCGATGGGAGGATTGGTCCTGACATGCGGCAGGACGGACACCCTGGACCCCGCGGTGCGTGATGAAATCGTGGCCGCGCGCCTCCCCGCCATCCTGGTCAAGGACGACACGGCGATTGCCGAGCAGCGCATCCTGGAGATCTACGAGAACACGAAGCTGCAGACCTACGATTCGAGCAAGGTCGCCGAAATCGAGGAAATGTTCGAGAAGCATTTCAACACCGACCTGTTCATGGAGACGTTTCGAATAGGCGTGTGAATTGCGGGGAGATTTTCCTTGTGCGCGGCTCAGCCCAGGCTCCGGGCCATCCCCGCAACGGACTCCACGATGGTAGCGAGCTTGTATGTACGATTCCATCGGTTCACGGCGATCATGTCGAACCGGTGCGCCCCGAGGTGCTGGATAAGCCGTTCCATGCTCCCCAGGCAGCTGACAAGGCCGTTGCCCGTGCCGCCGGCTGCGGCAACAGCGATCACCGGCTTTCCCTGCAACCGGCTTTTTTCCCCGGCTGTGGCCTCACAACGGCGCAGCCGGTCGGTCAACGCTTTTGCGGACTCGCTCATCTCTCCCCAGTACACAGGCGTCAAGAGCACGAGGGCGTCAGCCTCGACAATATCCTGGTGGGTCCTCTGAAACCCGTCCTCCACCTTGCAGCGATGCTCTTCCCTGCAGGTCCCCCAGCCACTGCCGCACGCCTTGCACATGCCGATGCCGGCGTCATTGACCCGGATCTCCGACGCGTGAGCTCCCTCACGTTGTGCGCCTTCGATAGCGGCGCGGGCGCAGGCCGCGGTAAGTCCGTCCGTGTTGGGGCTCGAGCTCAGCACGATGATTCTCATCCCGGTCTCCTTTTGCAGAAGTATGAGGAAGTATACCACAGGCGCGCAGCCCGCAGTGATGCAGAATCGGGGGTGTACAGACACGCGGCGCTGCCGTGGGTTCGTGTACGGCCCACGGGTCAGACGGCGAGGGCCCTCACATAGTTGCGACTGGTCGAGCCGCCTGACGAAGGCGGGTCAGGGCGTACCGCAGCAGGAGACTGCGGAACGACTCTGCGCGTTCAAATTCCCGCTTGAGCACCTGTCCCTCCAGCCGATACGCTTGGCCGGGAACATAGACAGCGGCCCGATACGCTGTCACTCCATCGCCCAGGAACAGGGGAATGCCCACAATTCCATCGTTGCCGATGATGGCAACTTCGGCGGCCAGTTCAGGTTCCACGTACATGAGGGACACAATGGCCGTGGTAGGAAAATAGGCGTGCTGATACTTGCCCTTGTTCTCGATGAGGGTCTCACCCAACGACAGTGAGACCGGCTCCAGGTAAGGGAAAAGACGGTCAGCTTCGGCCTTGGTCACAGCGGCGAGCAGCTGGTTATGTTGTGGTTTCGGCATGTCAACCACGGCCAACTTCAATTGGGTATTGCTCATGATGGCAGTGATTCTTGCTAATTCTGTTCAAACGCTTCTGTGCGGTAGCGTACAGAAGCATACGGAATGCTGTGGTGCGCTCAAAAAAGGCGGAAGAAGCGCCGCCGCCCTATTTGGCCGAGTTCTCCGCGGGAAGCGCGTACACGGTTATCCTCCACATGATCTGGTCCTCCATGGTGCCTGTGACAGGAGGAATGGAAGCCGAAATGAGCTCGACGAAAACCAGAACGTCATGCCGCCCGTCTTTTGCCAGCCGATTGGCGGCCCATATTCCCACGTCCTCAGCAGCGTATGTGAATATGAACTCGCTGGACCATCGATTGACCACCTTCAAGTCTGTGACATCCGCTGCATGTGTAGTCACACGGATTCCGGCCTGGCGATAGTCGTCGGATTGAAGGTAGGCAAACGACGAGCAGGAACCGATCAAGGCTATGCACGCGATCAGGAATGCCGGAAAGGCCATGTGTTTCATATCCTCTCTCCCCTTGGGATAATATACTCAACGATGAGGGGATTTCGCTTCTTTGGGCGTACTCCCTCGTCCCGAGGGGGAGAACAATCAGCGTCCCGGGCAGAACAAGCAGCAAAAGGAGCGCTCCCGCGCTCCCTTTAGCCCCTAGGGCGAGACGATAACTCTTCTGCAATGGATTTATGCTCCAGATAGCCGGTTTTCCGCCAGAAATACGCGTCAAAAGCACCAAAAGCTGCGTTGTCCGCCAGACACCTCAAGCAAAAGCGTGCCAATGAGCGTACCAGCGGCAACGCCAGATCTGATGTGCTGGACATCATGGGTGTGTCGAACGGTGCGTGCATCAATGGAGGATCCTTCACGTTTCTGTGCCACA
>CAYTGX010000014.1:38118-74442 GCA_964437385.1 uncultured Spirochaetaceae bacterium | reverse complement strand
GCAGAAGCCGTGAGAAAGTGCAGCGCCCGAACAGTCATTTTGCTTTATAAAAACATTGTCCACGAGCTCATTTTTCTCCAGCCCGGGGCTCTTTCGCTTTCCTCTGTTCGCCAGCGAACTTGCGATTTTTCGGGTTCGTGTATAGTCTTTCGAGATGAGGCTTCGCAGGATTCCAGCGGACACGTCTGTCCTGTCCAGCGCTCTTCCGCTCAGTCTGCCCGGCGGGAAAGCCGGCGTGCTTCTGATCCACGGATTTACGGGTACACCGCGCGATCTGGCCAATCTCGGAAGCCGCCTTCAGAGCAGCGGCTTCACGGTCAGTATTCCACGGCTCCCCGGGCACGGCACAAACGCGGGAGATTTTCTCCAGTCAGGATGGCGTGACTGGCTGCGCGCCTCGGTGGACGCATATGCCGACCTGAGGGCACGCTGCGAGACGGTTCACGTGGTGGGGTTCTCCATGGGCGGCATTATCGCAGTGCTGCTGGCTGCCCGGTTTCCCGTGGCGCGCCTCGTGCTCCTGGCGCCTGCCCTTCGAACCAGGAATCCTCTCCTGGCGCTCACCCCGGTCATGAAGCTGTTCATCAGGCGCATGCGCTGGCCCTATGCGCCCAAAGAGGGATTCGACGATCCTGACTCCGCGGTACTTGCAAGGGAGTACTGGGAATGGAGGTATTCCGGCCAGTCCGCGTCCCTCCTCCATATAAAGCGCATGGCCCGGCGATCTTTGTCACACGTGAAGGCAGACACTCTTACGATCGTGGGGGACGCGGACCAGAGCGTACCTGTCTCCGTGATCCCTCTGATCGAGCAGAAGATCCCCGCAGCCAGAAAGCGCCACCTTGTCATCGAAAAAGGCGAACATCTCCTCCTGGCAGGGGAGCACGGCGGGCGCGTTGCCGACGAGGTCGTTCTGTGGCTCGAGCCGGTCAGGCCCCCTGGTCGGGGCGCATAAGAACTTTCAGAACGCCTTCCTTCCCCTCTTCGATCAGCTCTATTCCCCGGCGGAATCCCGAAAGCGGCAGCTCGTGGGAAACCAGCGGTGAAACGTCTATCTTTCCTGTTTCAAGAAGCCGCACCGCCTGGATGGAGTTCCGCACGGACGTGTAGGAAGAGAGTATGGTGAGACCCTTGCGGAAGATCGTGAAGGCGTCGAACGTAATCTTCGCCGTGCGCGGCGGCACACCGAAAAGCAGGACCCGGCCCCCGCTCCGTGCATAGGCCAGCGTCTTCTCCATGACTGCCGGCACTCCGGTGGCGTCCACGACCACGTCGTAGCCGTCCGCGGGAAGGCCTTCGGATGATGACACGGTCTGGACTGCGCCCGAGGCATGTGCAAGGGCGAGACGGGCCTGGTTCTTGTCCACGGAGGTGATCGAGCTGGCACCCTCGAGCAGGATGGCCTTCAGCAGCAGGATGCCGATCGGGCCCGCACCAAGGATCAGCACCCGGTCGGCAAGGGAGAACCCGGTGCGCTGCACGCCGTGGAGCACGCAGGAGAGCGGCTCCACGAAGGCGCCGGCAGTGAAGGGAAGCCTTCCGATGTCGAATGCGGCCTTCTCCGGAACAGCCACGAACTGCGCCATGCCCCCCGGAAGGGTCACGCCGACCGCTTTCCAGTTCTCACAGAAATTCTGACGGTTCGACAGGCAGGCGGAACAATCGTCGCAGGAGATGTTCGGCTCAACTGCAACGTGGTCCCCGGGCTTGAAACGCGTCACCCGGGCGCCGACGGCCGTGACGATGCCGGAGAACTCATGACCGGGGATGACCGGGTAGGTGCCGAGGTATTCGCCGCGGAAAATGTGGATGTCGGTGCCGCAGATTCCGCTGGCCCTCACTTCGATCAGGAGCTCGTGATCCGTTATGACGGGGAGAGGGACCTCGCGTACGGCGATCTCGCCCGGCTTTTCAATAAATGCTGCCTTCATGGGTTCATCTTTCACTGCCCCCGGGCTGCCTGGAAGTTACCGGGGTACCGAAGTTTGCAAGAATTGTACTAGTACCGGGGCTGTGGTATCCTCCGGTAGTTGATGACATGCGCTCTATGCAGTTACGACCATGGATCGCGGACCGAGCGCCCAGCCTAGGCACCATTCTCGCGGGCCACAGCATGGCCGGCCTGCTGTTCTTCTTCACGTTTCGCGATGCCGCGCTTCGTCCTGTCTGGCTCCCCCAGTTCTACATCCTCCTGGGCCTCGCGACCCTGCTTCTCCTGATCGTACGGATTTTGCGGAAGAATGTGTACCGGGTGGTCGTTCTTCTCTGCGCGATGATAGTCGAGGTGGTCATCGGCGTCCCCCAGGGCCCCGCCCTCACGACCGGGGCCGTACTGGGAACCGTGTTCATCTGGGTGACGATGACTGAAGTGCAGGGCATCACTGCCACCGTGATTTCGCTCGGCTGCTCGGTTGTCCTCGCGTCGATGCACTGGCCCCTCATTGCATGGGGCGTGAGAGTCGAAGGTGCCCCGCCGGTGTACGCGGTCCTCCTCGGCTTCTACCTCGTCTTCATGACCTGGCTCGCGGGGCTTGTAGGATCCCGGGGCCACGTGATACGAAACCAGCAGGAAGAGATGCAGCGAATCGACCGCACCGTCAAGGCGCTCTCCGAAGCGAACCTCGACTTTCAGGAGCTGGCCACCCGGGTCCAGAGCGAGACGGAGGAGCAGGAACGCAAGCGCATTGCCCGCGAAGTGCACGACATCGTGGGGTATACGCTCACCAACATCCAGATGATGATGGAGGCGGCCACTGACCTCGCACGAGGCAGGAAAGAAGGATTGGAGGACCTCCTGGTAAAGTCCCGCAACCAGGCGCAGCACGGGCTCCTGGAGACCCGCCGCGCAATGAGGAACCTGCGGGAAGCGCCCGTCCAGCGGTCCAGCGGCATGCGGAGGATCGCCGACGTGGCGCGCATCTTCGAACGAGCGACGAAAGTCTCCGTTCACGTGCACCTCGGCAATGCTCCTCAGAGCTTCGGCCCCGCAGTGGACGAGGTGGTCTATCGCACGGTGCAGGAATCCCTGACGAATGCGCTGCGGCACGGAAACGCCACGGAGATCTCGGTCAACTTCTGGGTGGTGGACGGCGCAGTGCGGATCAGCATTTCCGACAATGGGGAGGGCTCCAAGGAAATTGTTCCCGGGGTCGGGCTGGCCGGGATGACCGAGCGAATTGCGGAGCTCGGCGGCACAATGAAAGCAGAGAACCTGCCCTTCGGATTTCACGTCCTGGCCGAGATTCCGCTGCGGCCGCAGGAGGAAAGATGAACAAAACCCGGGTCCTGCTGGTGGATGACCAGGTCCTGTTCGTGGAAAGTCTCCGCACCGTGCTGGAGACGCGCGCCACGGACTTCGAGGTGGTGGGTGTGGCCCTGAGCGGCCGCGAGGCCATACGGCTCGTGGTGGAAAAACAGCCGGATATCATCCTCATGGACGTGCGCATGCCGGACATGGACGGCGTGGAGGCCACAAAGATCATCCGCGAGGCGTATCCCGATATCCACGTCCTCATGCTCACGACCTTCGACGACGATGTCTACGTCGTGGAGGCGCTGAACCATGGAGCGGCGGGCTATCTGCTCAAGGACATCCCGCCGGAAGAATTGATCGTCTCCCTGCGCGCGGTGTGCAGCGGTTCGATCATCATTTCGCCCCAGGTGGCGAACAAAGTGCTGCGCACACGGGAGGGGGACGCATCCGCGGAAGAAGGCGCCGAAACACGGGCAATGCCTTCAGGAGAAAACTCCTTCCTCCGTTTCCTCAGCAAGAGGGAGATCGAGATCCTTCGCCTTATCGGGGAGGGGGCGGACAATGTTCTTATCGCGAAAAAGCTTTCGATCGCAGAGCAGACCGTGAAAAACCATGTGAGTGTGATTTATTCAAAGCTGCACGTACACAACCGCATGCAGGCGATGAAGCTCGTCAACTCGCTGAAAAGTCGCTTGTAGAGCGCTGACGTACCTTGCACAAATGTCACGGACTACCGCGGCCACCGTATTCGGTGGTATTCGTGACCAGTACTAGTACTATTCCGCCCTCAACCGGTACCGCGGTAACTTCTTTCGAAAGGATGCATGGGGTAGGATACCCGCGGCTGGATAATAGCCCCCAATGAGAAGGACCCTTGCCGTACTTGCCATGCTTCTTGCCGTACTCACAGCCGTCTTTTCAGCGGGGACGCGTGAGAAGAGCGGCCCGGTCGAGCTGACAGTTGCCACGGTGAACAACCCCGACATGCTGATCATGCAGCAACTCTCCAGCTGGTTCACCCGCAGCACGAACATCCGGCTGAACTTCGTCGTGCTTCCGGAAAATGAGCTGCGGCAGAAAGTCACGGAAGACGTCGGTCTGGGCTCCGGAAAGTACGACGTCGTGACCATCGGGACCTATGACACTCCGTTCTGGGGCAAGAACGGGTGGGTGGTTTCCCTGGAGCCTTTCTTTGCCCGGCTTCCCAAGGCCGAAAGGGAGAGGTACGACCGGGAGGATCTGCTGCCGTCAATCCGCTCCGCCCTTTCGTACAACCACGCCCAGTTTGCCCTTCCATTCTACGGGGAGAGCAGCATGGTCTTCTACCGAAAGGACCTGTTTGCCCGCGCGGGCCTCGTGATGCCGGAGACGCCCACCTGGGAGCAGATCTACGATTTCGCGGTGAGGCTGAACGGCATCGAGAAGGGAACATACGGGATCGTGCTCAGGGGCCTGCCCGGGTGGGGAGAAATACTGGCCCCGTTTGATACGATGATCAACGCGTTCGGCGGACGCTGGTTCGACGAGCACTGGCAGCCCGCGTTCGAAGAGCCGCACATGCGGGAAGCGTGGGAGTTCTACAAGAAGATCCTGTCCGACGCAGGGGAGCCCAATCCGGCAACCAACGGCTACACGGAGTGCCTGGCCATCATGCAGAGCGGCAAGGCCGCGCTCTGGTACGACGCAACGGTGAGCGCCGGCGCCCTCGAAGCGACGGGCTCCAAGGTCGCCGGCAGGATCGGCTATGCCCGGGCCCCGTCCGCCCGGAAAGGCAACAACGGCTGGCTCTGGGCATGGGCGCTGGCCATCGGCTCCTCCTCCCGACATCCCGACGAGGCATTCAGGTTCCTGCGGTGGGCGACGGACAGGAGCTACGTCTCCCTTGTCGGGAGCCAGGTCGGCTGGACCCGCGTCCCGCCGGGAACAAGGGCCTCCACATACCGCAACCCGCTCTACCTGGCCGCCGCGCCCTTTGCCCGCAGGGTCCTGGCGGCAATCGAAAACGCCGACTACGAGCACCCCACCCTGCCGCCCGTCCCCTATGTGGGGGTGCAGTACGTTTCCATCCCCGAGTTCCAGAGCCTCGGAGAAACGGTCTCCCAGCAGCTTGCAGCGTTCATCGCGGGACAGAAGACCCTTGATGCGGCCCTGGCTGACTCGCAGGCGGCGGCACTGCGTGTTGCGCGGGAGGGCGGGTATCTCAAGCTGGCGCAATGAAGTGAGGGGATACACGGATTGAACCGCGCGCGGTCCCGGCTCCTCACACTGCCTGCAATCGCGATCGTGGCCGTCATTACCCAGGCGCCTATCCTGGTTACCATCGGGCTGTCACTCGTGCAATGGATCGTGGTCCGCCCCGATCTCGGCGTCACGTTCGTCGGATTGAACAACTATATCGACATTCTCGTCACCCGTGATTTCTACGCCGTGGTCCTGAACACGGCGCTGATCACTCTGATCTCCCTTGCTGCCTGCACGGTCCTGGGGATCCTGTTCGGGCTCATGTTGAACCAGGACTTTCCCGGGGTGAGCATCGTGCGCACGCTGGTCATTTCCCCCTTCTTTGTAATGGATGCGGTTGCCGGCATCATCTGGCGCACCATGATGCTGAACTCCTCCTTCGGCTTCAATGAGTCCCTTGCGTCCCTGCTGGGCATCAAGCCGGTGGATTTCTTCGGCGTCTACTCGCTGCTTACCATCATCATCCTCATCGTCTGGCAGTGGACGCCCTTTTTCGTGCTGATCATGCTCGCCGGGTTCCGCAGCATCTCTGTGGAAATCTCCGACAGCGCCCGCGTGGACGGGGCCGGGTGGTGGCGCGAGCTGCTCTCCATCCGGCTGCCGATCATCATGAACCACATCGAGGTGGCGATCCTGCTGGGAATGATCTTCGTGCTCAAGGTGTTCGGGCTCATCTTTGTCACCACCCGGGGAGGGCCCGGCTACTCCTCCGCCAACCTTCCCTTCTATGTGTTTCGACTGGCGTTCCTCGGCTGGGATGTCGGTCACGCCGCCGCCCTTGCCATGGTGACGGTGGCCATCACCCTCGCGGCCATTTTCGTCCTGTTCCGCTGGTTCAGACAGCGCTTCGCGGAGGCCTCTTCATGATCTCCCGCGCGCGCGGGGGTCGTCGTCTGCTGCGGATCGCGGCGGCGTGGTGCGTGGCCGTGCTCTGGGCGTTTCCGCTCCTGTACATGCTCCTGACGAGCTTCAAAGCGGAAGCGGACGCGGTGCCTCCCTCGCTGTGGCTCGCCCACCCGACCCTGCAGAACTATGAGATCGTCCTCCAGCAGCAGATCCTTCGCTACCTGGAGGACTCCGCAATCATCTCCGTGGCAACGGTGGCAATCTGCATCCTCGTCGGTGTCCCCACCTCGTACGTCATAGTTTTCGGCAGGCTGAAGAAAGCCGACAACCTGTTCTTCTGGTTCCTGTCCACCACATTGCTCCCGCCGGTGGCCATGATCATTCCCGTGTTCCTCCTCTTTCGGGTGCTCGGTCTCCTGGATACCCTCGGCGGGATGATCCTTATTTTTTCCGGGGTCAATATTCCGATCGTGATCTGGATGATACGGGCTTTTCTCCTGGATGTGCCGCGGGAAATCCTGGAGTCCGCGGACCTGGATGGCGCGTCCCGATTGCGGTCGTTTTTCAGCACGATCGTTCCCCTGTGCCGGCAGGGTATTGTGTCGATAGGGCTGCTCGTGTTCATCTTCGTCTGGAACGAGTTTTTCTACTCGATCAACCTGACCTACGTGAACGCGGCCCCCGTGCCTGTCTACATGGCCGGCTTCATGACGCAGGAAGGATTGTTCTGGGCCAAGCTGAGCGCCATCTCGACGCTCGTGATCCTTCCCCCGTCCATCCTGGGGTGGTTTGCGCAGCGCTCGCTGGTCAAGGGTCTTACCGCGGGCTCGGTAAAGGGATAGGAAACAGTGTCGAAACGCCCCTGCTGAGGGTGCGGCACACAGAAGGAGGTCGTCATGGATCAGGTGACACAGGCAGCTCCCATCCTGGAGAGGTTCCGCCTGAGCGGAAAGGTCGCCCTTGTCACGGGGGCCGGACAGGGAATCGGCCGCGCGTTCGCCCACGCGCTGGGAGAGGCAGGCGCCGCGGTGGCGGTGGTGGACATCGCCCCTGACTCCATTCGGGAAGTGGCGGCGGAACTGCAGGGCAAAGGCGTGGATGCCCTTGCCGTGCGCGCGGATGTGACTGACAGGGCCGATATCGGACGGATGGTGGACGCGGTGCTGAAGAAGTGGGGAAAGCTCACAATCGGCGTCAACAATGCCGGGATCGGTCAGTGGGTGGATGCGGAGAACATCACCGAAGAGATCTGGCAGAAAGTCATGCGTCTGAACCTTGACGGCGTGTTTGCCTGCTCGCAGGCAGAGGCCCGGGAGATGAAGAAACCCGGGTACGGGAAAATCATCAACACGGCGTCCATGTCCGGGCACATTGTCAATACTCCTCAGAACCAGGTTCCGTACAATGTGTCCAAGGCGGGAGTCATCCACATGACGCGGAGTCTTGCGGCCGAGTGGGCGCGCTACGGCATTCGCGTGAACTCCATCAGCCCGGGATACACGAGGACCTCCCTCGTGGAGAACCTGATCTCCACCCCGGAAGGCAAGAAGATGATGGAGGCCTGGATGCCGCTCATCCCGATGCACCGCATGGCCGAAGTGACCGACCTCCAGGGCGCGGTGGTCTATCTTGCCAGCGAGGCGTCGGACTACATGACCGGTTCGGATCTCGTCATCGACGGAGGCTATTGCGCCTGGTAGCGAGTGCCTATGGCGCGGGCGGGCCCTGCGCGCTTCCGCCGTTCTATCGTTGACCTCGACCCGCCTTCAGCGTTTCACTTGATGGCCCCGGCGGTGAGGCCTCTCACGATCTGGCGCTGAGACAGCCAGCCGGCAATGATGACCGGCAGGGCGGACACGGTTGCCGCGGCTGACATCTTGGCCCAGAACAGGCCCTCCGACGTCTTGAACCCCACGATGAAGACCGTGAGCGTCGGCACCTTCGTGATGGTCAGGTTGAACGCCAGGAAGAACTCGTTCCAGGTGAAGATCAGGCAGAGGAGCACAGTGGATACCAGCCCGGGGAGCGCCATGGGCAGAATGACGAGCCGAAGCTCCTGCAGCAGGCCGGCCCCGTCGATACGGGCCGCCTCCAGCGTCTCATAGGGCAGGTCCATAAAGAACGACCGCATCATCCAGATCACCAGCGGGAGATTCATTGCCGTGTAGAGCGCAATCAGCCCGTGGTACGTGTCGAACCAGCCCAGGTTCTTGAAGATTATGTACAGGGGAACAATGACACCCACGGCAGGCAGCATGCGCGTGGACATGAACCACATCAGGGTGAAGTCGCTCCGACGGGTCGGATAGAAGGCCAGGCTGTAGGCGGCCGGCACGCCGAGAAGCAGGGCGACCAGGGTGGAGAACCCGGTGACGATCACGGTGTTGAGAAGGTAATGGAAGTAGCCGGATGCGCGGAGGGCCACCTCGTACTGGTCCAGCGTTGGGTGAAAGATCAGCGGAGGAGGATACGTGAAGGCGTCCGCTTCGGACTTGAAGGAAGTCAGCACCATCCACAGGATCGGGAAGAAGACAATGAGGGCAATGAGGACGGTCAGTATCGAAAGGAGATGACCCCAGATCATCCGATGCGGCCTCATGCTGTCTCTCCTGTGCGCGAGTCATGACGGATGATTCGTATGAACAGCAGTGTGATAATGTTCGCAAAGATGACGGCAATCACCGCGAAGGCGCTCGCACGTCCGACATTCCAGCGCTTGAAAGCTTCGAGATAGATGTTGAAAGTAAGAGTGGTGGTGTAGTTTGCCGGCCCGCCCGTGGTGGTGGTGAAAATCTCTCCGAAAATGTTCAGAACGAACAGGGTCTCCAGCAGCACGCCGATCTCGATGTAGCGCGTGAGGTGCGGGAGGATGATCGAGCGGAACGTGGTGATCGGCCCCGCCCCGTCGATCTGCGCCGCCTCGAGCTGCTCCTTTGCCAGGCCCTGCAGCCCTGAGAGCAGGATCAACATCATGAATGGCGTCCACTCCCAGGTGACGATGACGATGAGGGATGCCATGGCGTACTGATTCATCCAGTCGACCCGGGGACCTCCGAGTACGGCGAGAGTGGAGCTGATCAGGCCGAACGCGGGATTGAACAGCATGTTCTTCCACATGACGGCGGACACGGTGGGCATGATGAGAAACGGGGTGATCAGAAGCGTGCGCGCCAGGTTCCGTCCCCTGAACTCCCGGGTGAGAAGCAGAGCGAGGATCATCCCGAAGACCAGGGAAAGGACAACGACCCCCACCGAGAACACAACGGTATTGAGCATGATCCTGGCAGTGTCCCGGGCCAGAAAGAAGCCGATATAGTTCCCCAGACCGATGAACGCCCGCGGCCGGTCGGGCCGCAGGAGGTTCCAGTTGGTCACGCTGTAGTACAGGGTGAAGAGAACCGGCACCTGCGTCAGCACGATCATGTAGATGATCGCCGGCCTGTGCATCCATGGACGGGAACGCCCCTCTATCTGTTTCCGCACGGAAGGCCTCTCTCAGGACACCGGCGCTCTCCCTCCGCCGCCGGGCGGAGGGAGAGAAGCCTGGTGTTCAGTATGGTTTTACTTCGCCGCCGGTGGGGGTTACTTGAGGTACCCCGCGTCCGTCATGGCCTTTGTCACGATGTCCTGGCTCGTCTCCAGGGCCTGATCCACAGTCTGGGTGCCGGCAATGGCGGCGGAGATCTCCTTCGACACGTCAGTGCCGAAGCCCTGGAACTCGGGGATGCCCACGAACTGGACGCCCGTATACGGAACCGGGTCCCTGGTGGCGTCTGTCGGATCAGCCGATTCGATGGACTTCAGGGTGACGGCGGCAAAATCCTTCGCCGCCTTCAGATAGTTGGCGTTCTTGTACGTGGAGTACCGGGTTCCCGGCGGGATGGTGGCCCAGCCGTAGGTCCGGCCGACGAGGTTGATGTAGTCCTTGCTCGTGCACCAGGTGAGGAACTGGAGGGCCGCGGCCTGGTGCTCGCTGGTGGTGGGGATGGCGTATGCCCATGACCACAGCCAGTGGTAGCCCTTCTTCACCTTTTCATACGGGGCCATCACGAAGCCGACGTTGCCGACGATCTTCGACTGCTTCGGGTCCTCCAGGAAGCCTGCCGCGACTGTGGCATCCACCCACATGGCAGCCTGTCCCTGCGCGATCATGGTAAGGGACTCCGAGAAACCGTTGTTGGCGGCGCCGGGCACCCCGTAGTCCTTGAGGAGCTGCACGTAGAAGCTCACCGCGTCCTTGAATTCCGGGGCGGTCAGCTGCGGCTGCCAGTCCTGGTCGAACCATTTTCCGCCCCAGGTGTTGATGACGGTATCCAGCGGAGCCAGGATCTCGCCCCAGCCAGGCAGCCCGCGCAGCGCGATCCCGTACTGCTTCTTTGCCGGGTTGTGCAGCTTTTTCGCGAACTCGCGCACCTGGTCCCACGTGGGCTCGGCGGGCATCTTCAGCCCGGCGGCCGCGAACATCTTCTTGTTGTAGAAGAGCATGCTCGATTCACCGTAGAAAGGCACCGCGTACAGCTTGCCGCCGTCCGACAGGCCGAGGCGGATTCCCTTGATCAGGTCATTCACGTCGTAGTTAGGCTGCACGTTGTCCGGATACTGCTGCATGAGGTCATCAACCGACGCCAGCCAGCCGTTCTTGCCCCAGACCGGGGTCTCATAGGTGCCGATCTGGACGATATCGAACGAGCCCGCTTTTGTGCTGATGTCCGTGGTCACCCGGTCCCGCAGCTCATTTTCCGGGAGCATCACGAATGAGAGCTTGATGGTGGGATGCTGCGCCTGGAACTTGTCGGAGAGCTCCAGCAGCTTCCTCTGGTCGGGGTTGTTCACAACCGCGATCGTCAGGGTGACATTTTCCTGCGCAAAGGTCAGCACCGCGGGCACCGCGAGGCTCACGATGAAGACCAGCGCAAAGAGAATTGCATATCTCTTCATGGAAACTCCTTCCTTACAGGGGGCTGACTTCGATGCGTCCTTGAACAAGGACGAAACTTCCGGAGATCCTCACCTCCTTTCGCAGGTCCGCCCTGGTTCTGCATCGAGCCTTTTCATCCGACGATAGCCAAACGCCCTGCAGTCGGGAAGTTACCGCAGTACCGAATTTGAAAATTATTGTACTAGTACCCTGGCTGCAGAAATCCCGCCGAGCAGCCTCAGGGTGACTTCAGGACAGGCCGGATTTCGATGTCTTCGAATCCGACTGCCCCCTCATGGCAGAAAAAGAAAAGCAGCTCGCCGGCAGCCGCTTCCTCGTTATTTATCAGGGTTCTCTTTCCATCGATACACACGTCCAGAATGTTCCCCAGGGAAAGGATTTCGGCGGTAAATGGCTTGTCCAGGCAGTCAACCTCGTAGAGCGCCGCGGTCTCGCACTCCCGCCAGCTGGCGGTCCGGCTCCGCCGCCAGCCTGCCTTGCGCCTGCCGGGCTCGAAGTGCAGCTCCTGCGCTGCTGTGCCGCCAGGGCCGGCGCGCAGGCCAATGCCGAAGGCGCGCGTGCCCGCCGCGGGATTGGCGCGGAACCGGATCAGCACGTCGGCAGGGATCGGTGAGAGCCCTGCAGCGGCAAAGCCCTGGCGGGATTCAATGCGAATACTGCGGGCGCCGCAGGTCACTCCGGGCGTCAGCGGCGCACAACCCGGGGAGACTGCATGTCCGGCGGCGGGCACCATCTCGGCGGGCCACCGGGATCCGAGCGTCCCGTCCGGATTGCGCACAAGGTCGCGAAAGACCGCGAACCCGGCATAGTCCCCCTCTGCCACGAAGAAAGTCCCGATGCGTCTTTCACCGGCGAACGGCGCGCTCTTCATCACACGCGCAAGTGGTCCGTCGATGACGTCCACGGCAGGAGCAGACCAGGGCCCAAAAGGGCTGCGCGACATGCGATAATGGGCGTATCCAAAATGGCTGAACACAAGGTAATACCATTCGCCCCAGGAAAAGAGCTCCGAGCATTCAGGCTGATCTGCGTACCCGGTGACAAGAAACGGCTCCTGCTGCTCCCAGGTCCTGAGGTCCGATGAGACGAGGTGCGCAAGGCATCCGCCCCTGCCCGGCACGGGCGGATGTTCGAGCTCGGCCGTGACCAGCATGTGGAACTGTCCCGATCGCGGATCGCGAAAGACAGTGGGATCGCGGAACGGCCCCTGCTTGTACGGAGGCCTCGGGGAGGCGAACGGGTTCGGCAGGGTCTTCTCGAATCGGATTCCGTCAGTGCTTACGGCAAGGCTCAGATGCTCCGACCGGTCCGGCATGCGTGTTGCGTAGAAGCCGTACCAGGTCCCCCCCTCGTAAAACACGGAGCCGGTGCAGATGGATCCTTCACGCTGTTCGGTGATCGGAATGGCCAGCGGGTGATGGGTCCATCTCACCAGGTCCGCGCTGGACGAATGCGCCCATTGATGGGCGCCCAGGCCCGCCTTGCTTCGGTGGTGGCGCCGGTCCAGCAGGTAGTACAAGTGATAGACCCCGTTGTGAAAGAATGGCAGGCAGTCCCCGACAAAGCCGCCGCCCGGTCCGCGGCTGTACTGCATGGTTCCCGTGTCGGAACCCCTCGGGAGCAGCCAGCCCCGGGACGCGGCGCCTGCCGCCCCGCCGCTCAGCTCGAGAATCTCTTCTTCCGTCAGCCCGCGGTGCCACACCGCCGCGTGATCAATCAGCCCCAGGAACCCCGCCGAGGGCTGGAACCAGTCATCGCGCCTCCCGAGCAGGAGCGTGCCGCGTCCGGCGCCGCGCAGTGCACCGATCGGCCACTCCTCGTCCACAAGAAGCCCGTCCACGAAAAGAGCGGCGTGATGGCCCGTGAATCGCACTGCCACATCGTGCCAGAGCTCCGGCCGGATCATGTCCAGGACTGTCTCCATGGTGAACGGGGTATCGGTGTGGTCCGTATACAGCTCGAACAGGAGCGACATCCTGCCGGCGCGATCGAGGGCGGACAGAGAGAAACGGAGCGTTCCGTCTGATCCATAGTCTGCTGCAATGGGCGCGTTCCATGCACCCGCCGGATCACGAAGCCGAAGGAACAGGGTCACGTGGTCACCGCGATCACCGGGCTGTGAAGGCCGCGAAGCAGCCTGCATTATCCTGATCCACCCGCCATCGAGGGCGGCAGCGCAGCCGTCGCTTCCGCGCGCCTTCGAGGATGCGGCGTCCACGTCGGGAAGCATCACACGAACCGGAGCAGGGAAAGAGCTCTCGATGGAATATCCGGGAGGGGTCGTCCCGGATCCGGGACGCAGCAGGAAGGCTGCGTCTTCCAGAATCTCGCGCGCAGCACGTGAACGCTGTTGCATCGGATCCTCCTCCCGGCGGTTCATTGGGGAAACTCGGAAATCTCGCGAAAAATATCGCTGAGCCGGGGATAGATCTTCCTGAACGTCGACAGCCTGGCGCGGTACGTCCTCGCGTTCTCCGGCACAGGCAGCAGGGCGTGGTCTGCCTGGCCATGGAAGTCTTCCTCCGGAATCAGGACGCCAAGCCCCCGCCCGCCCACAATGGCCGCTCCCAGCGCCGAGTAGTCCGCGAACTGGCGCCAGCGCACGGGGAGGTCCAGCACGTCCGCAAGGATTTGTCGCCATACGGGGCTCCTCGAGCCTCCCGCGTAGCAGGAGACCTCGTCTACCGGCAGCCCCATTTCCCGGAATATCTCTGTTGATTCCCGCAGGGAATACGCGACTCCCTCCATGATTGCCCTGGCCACATGCGCCCGTGTATGGGAGAGGGTCAGGCCGATCAGGCAGCCCCTGGCGTTTGGATCCATGTGCGGCGTTCTCTCGCCGTTCAGATACGGCGCAAAGAAAAGGCCGTTCGCCCCCGCCGCGACCTCGCCCGCCCATCGGGACAGCTGCTCGACATCCACAGGGGCTCGTGCGCCGTCCGGGGTGGACGGCGCCGTGAACAAGTTCTCTGCAGCCCACGAGAGAGAAATGCCGGCCGCAAGTGTTGCGCCCATCATGAGCCACTGCCCCTTGTACGCATGACAGAGAGTGTGGACACGGGGGTCGCTGCGGGGGGAGTCGATCGGCGTGATCACGGTGCCGCCGCTGCTTATTGCCACGGCCACTTTGCCAGTACGATCCGCACCGAGTGCGAGCGCGGCCATCGCCTGGTCGGAACCACCGGCGATCACCGGCGTCCCCGGCGTGAGCCCCGTGAGCAGAGCGGCTTCCCTGGTCAGATGCCCTGCGACCTCCATCGTATCCACGAGCTCGGGAACCAGGTTCCCGGCAATCCCGAACGCATCCAGCATCTCGGGCGACCACATTCGTCGGCTGATGTCGAAGAGAAATGTTCCAGAGGCATCGCTGGGCTCGGTAGCAGCCCTGCCCGTGAGCCGGAAACGCAGATAGTCCTTGGGAAGGAGGAAACATGCTGCCTTCCTGTAGACATCAGGCTCATTCCGCCGCACCCATTCGAGAGACGGGGCAAGGAACCCGGTTGCCAGCGGAAGCCCGGTGATCGCGTGGAAGCCTTTTGCATTTTCCGCCCGGGCTTTCTCGGCGCAAATGCCGGCGGTTCGCTGATCCGGCCAGATGATCGCGTTGCGGAGGGTTGTGCCGTTCCCGTCCATGAGGACGAGGCCGTGCATCTGTCCCGAAAGCCCGATTGAGTCGATTGCATCGGCGCGCAATCCTTCCGTAAGAAGCGTTTCCTGGATACAGGCGCAGGTGGATGACCACCACCTCTGCGGTGATTGCTCGGAGTGACCCGGCAGTGGATGCTCGATCGGGTATGCGCGGGACCCCATTGCCTGCAATCTGCCCGACTCGTCGATCACGATCACTTTGACGGCCGACGTTCCAAGATCGATGCCGAGGAAGCTCCTCATAGGTCCGTCTTTCTCCCGGCCGGCGTGCCGACGGACAAGTGACTACAGGTCAATCTCAACCCCTCCCTCACTATCGGTGCGGCTCAGGGTCCCGAAAGACTTTCCGTTGACAACAAGGTTGAATGGCGCGTCTCCTGCGTTCTGAAATCTGACAATGCATTTCCTCTCCGCGTGAAACGGGCGCGCCAGGCTCCGAAGCGGAGACAGTATCTCGATGTCCGCCGTCCTTCCCTGCCACGCCCTGATGACCGGCGCCGCTCCATCTATTCCGACTGCTTTTCTGTTCTCGAGATCGATCCAGACGCTCCCGAAATGGCGCGCGAGGTAGGCGCTGGCTGACAACCCGCCGCCGGCGCTCCAATTCATGCCCGTCCAGAGGCCCTTGGTCTTCCGTGCTTCGTCGTACCACTCCGACGCATGGTGGTGAATGTTTTCCGGAGCATACCCCTTCCCCGGGACCGCATTTCCGCATCCGGCGCAGAGCGGATCTATCGTGTCTCCAAGGACAAGGCTGTTGATCCCGTTCTCGTGATTCTCGGGGATGTCGCACAAGGCGAACGCGGCCCGGCAGGCCGCCACCGCGCGCTCCAGGTATTCGATTTTCCCCGTGGCCAGGTAGTAGTCCGCGTAGGTGGGCACGAAGCGCGACTGCCGTCCGTCGTTCCACTCCCCGTCCGTGTTCATGACGCCGAAGCCGCCGAAGAGGTATTCCTCGTAGAGAGGGCTGTTCCAGACCTGCTGATAGAGCGACAGGATGCCCAGGAGATATTCGCCCATGTCGAGCCAGGCGCGCTCACCGGTCAAGCGGTAGAGGGACAACATCTGGTCGCAGCCCCACTGGATCGACAGGTTGCAGTGGGGCCGAATGCCGGTCCAGTAGTCGATTGCGTGCAGGGGTTTCGGGCTGCATGAGTAGTATGCTTCAAAATCGTCGAAGACGAGCCCCGGTATAACTGATTCCACAACGTACCTGCCGGCGCGCACAGCGGCCTCGGACAGCTCCGGCCTGGCGGTCAGCCTCGCAACCCGCGCCAGGACCGCGCCGCTTATGCAGGTAGTGGCAGATTTGAGCAGCTGCCTGGCAGGGGCCAGGGACTCGAAGAAATAGGTCGGGATGGCCCCGGACGCCAGCTGTTTCCCCCTCAGGAATTGGCCGTAGCTTTCCGCAGCCTGCAGCAGAGCCCCGTTTCCGCCGAAGTCCTCCGAGAAGATCAGGCTCCACCACGTGGTCACTCCCATCGCGGCAGTGTCATAGCCCTTCAGGGGATCTGCGGCCCGGGCGGTCCAGAAGAGCGTTCCTTCATACTCGTTCGTCCGGAAATTGTAGACGCACGGAAAGGCGCCCTGGCGGCGTGGTGACCGGAGGAACAGGTTGACGATTCCATCCGCAATCTCCGTGAGCTCGTGATCATTCCATTTCGTGCCATAGTACTTGACGCCATAGGCGACATTGAGATCATTTTCCCACGCGTGAAAGTTTGCCCCCCTGCGATGGATGTTGTCGATTCCGGCGCAGGCCTGGTCCTTGATGGTCCTCCATTTCACGGACTTCCTCAGCTCTTCCCTGTAGACATACCGCCGTCCGTACTCCTCGAACGGAAGCACCTGCGGGCGCACGTCCTGCAGGTATCGTGCCCCGTACTTCCGCCACAGGTACGAGCCGACCAGGAGAGGCAGCTGCCGGTGGTCTTCCAGGCTTCCCACAAACAGATCGAACTCGTACACCAGCTCCTGCCCTTCCACGGGAGAAAGCAGATCCGCAGGGTGGATGGCATACACGTGGTCATCCACTTTCCACGGACAGAGACCGTACGAAAGACGAGGCGCTTCGATCATCGTGTCCGCAACCCTCAGGTCGAGTGCGTGACCGGGTGACCGGTGGGCCGCCAGGACGTCGAGGTCCGGTACAAGGGCGGCAAAGAAGCCTCCGGAGGCGACCATGACAGCCGGGGAACGAAAGAAGTGGTCCCCGCAGACGTGATCCTTGTCCTTGTGCAAAAGGGGGATCCACGAGAAGTCCAGCGGCTCCGCGCTTCGGGCCGCCTTTCCCTCGGGAACGAAGTAGAGGTGCGTCATCAGCCGGCCCAGGCGGAACGGCCGGCCTGCCACAACCGTCTCGGCGCAGCGGACTCGGACGTGGATGCGGTCCCCCTCCTCGAGGGACAGGGTCTCTTCTATCTGCCGGCTTCCGACTGTCTTCCACAGGGCCAGGGACAAGCCGTCCTCTCCTGCCCTGCTGGAGTCAAAGAAACCCCGGGACACCCGAAGCTCGTCCTCGCCTGTTTCCTTCCACTCGAAGACGGGATCTTCGCTCTTCGCTATTGTTTCGGAGCTCCAGATTGAAACAGTGTCCACAAGGCCCGTCGCACAGACGACATGCCACCTCCCGTCGCTCCCCTGCGTCTCGAACTGCAGGTACCGTCCCCCTTCAGCCCCGCACTCAGCAACCCGCAGCGTACCCCTCTGGACCATGTCGTCCCTCCCCTATTTCAGTGAGCTTGCCGCTATTCCGCTGAAGACGAACCTTCGCAGCGCAAGGAAGATCACCACCAATGGCAGGCTCGTCATGAGCGCGGCAGCCATGTCCTGGTTGAAAGGAGGTTTTATGGTTCCGCCGAGAAGCGCCTGCAGTCCCACGCTCAGCGTGAACAGGCTTTCCTTGTTGACGTACATCATCGGGATCATCAGGTTCTTCCAGAGGAAAATGAAATGAAGGAGGAACGCCGCAACGAGGGATGGTCGAGCCAGCGGAATGATGATTCGCAGGAAGATGCCGAAGTCGCTGTTCCCGTCGATCCGGGCGGCGTCTGAGAAGGACTCGGGAATTGTGCGGAAGAACTGCGTCAGCAGGAATATGATGTAGGGATGCTGGAACCAGTACGGGACCCAGAGCGGGGCAAGAGTGCCCAGCAGCCCGAGGCGCCAGTAGAGCATGTACCACGGGATGGCGAAGACGGTCGGAGGGATGATCATCGCGCCGATGGTGATGATGAAGAAGGCGTTTCTGAACTTCCAGGTCAGCCGCGCAAAGGCGTATGCGGCGAGAGCGCTGCACGTGGTCTGGCCGATGGCGGAGAGAATGGCGGCACGGAACGTGTTCCACAGGTACTTGAAGAAAGGGAACACTTCCATGACATCGCTGAAGTTGCTGAGGCTGATCGGAATCGGCAGGAACTCCGGCGGCGAGACATAGATGTGCTTTTCACCTTTGAACGCTGTCAGGATCATCCAGAAAAACGGGAAAAGGAACACCAGGGCCGTCACCAGGATCACCAGCCATCGAACGGATCGTGTCGCTCTTTTTGCGGATGTCACACCGTTCTCCCGAGGGTTCTATCTTTCATAGGTGACGAACCGGGTGCTCGCCCTGATCATGGCAATGGAGATACCCAGGACCAGGACCAGCGAGATCATCGCCATGGCCGACGCCGTGCCCGCGTCATATTCCTGGAACATCTTCATGTACATGTAGAGCGAGAATGTCGTGCTTGAATAGCCGGGCCCGCCGCCGGAATTGGTCTGGCCCCCGCCGTTGAGCGTCATGACCCAGGGCATGTCGAAGATCTGGAACTCCCCGATGAAACACGTGACGAGGTTGAAATAGAATGCCGGCGAGATCATGGGGAGCGTCACGCTCCACATTGTGCGAAAGCCGGAGGCGCCGTCGATCTCCGCCGCTTCATAGAACTCATGCGGAACGTCCTGCAGCGCCGCGACGAAAATGATGAAGTATTGACCGATGAGAGTGGACTCGGCGATCGCGATCGCGGGTTTGACCAGCACGCTGTTAAGAAGCCAGTCGGGCCCGGGGAGATGGAGCAGACCGAGCGCATAGTTGATGACGCCGTACTGTCCGTTGAACATCCAGCGCCACACAAGACCTGTCGCGGCGAGGGGAATGACAAATGGCAGAAAGTAGGCAACGCTGGCAAAACCGGTGAGAGCTGACTTCGTTCGAACGAGCAAGGCGAACAGGAAGGAAAGCAGCAGAATCCCGGGAACGACAATGGCAATGATGAAAGCGGTATTGCCGAGAGATTGCCAGAAGACCCCGTCAGAGAGGATGAGATACGCGTAGTTGGCGATGCCGATCCACTTCATCCTGTTCATCAGGTTGAAGTTGGTAAAGGAATACGCCAGGGTCTGGCCGATTGCGTACACGAACAGCATCCCGAAACCGATAAGCCAGAGCGACAGGAACGCCAGCACGGTCAGTCGCTTCTGCATCTTCCTTCTGCGGGCGGAAACAGCGAGGCTCTCCGGCATATTCACCTACCGCTTTCCGAGTTTCATTGTTATCGGCGGCGGTGCAGGCACCGCCGCCGACTTCCTCACGTCAATTCTCGGCATGAGAGCTCCCCGGGCGGAGCTCCCGACCCGTATTACATCTTGTTCAGCGCGGCCTGGGCGCGGGACACCGCCGTGTCCACCGCCGCCCTGGGATCCACCTGCATATTCAGGACAGGGTCGAGAATCGCGGTGAACTCGGTATTGTAGGCCTGCTCGGCAAGAGAGCCGTACGGGATCGGCTGCAGCGCCGGGCTGGCCAGGGAGTCGATCCACGCATTGAGCTTGGGATTGACAGGCGCAGCGGCCTTGAAGAAATCCTGGCCGCCGAAGTCCCTGGTCGTCGGAACTCTTCCCGTGCCCTTGGGGCCGGCGTCGTAGATGAACTGCCCCTGGCGGCCGGAGAACCAGAGCATGAAGTCCAGCGCCTCGGCGTTGTTCTTCGCTCCACGGGGGATGGCCATCTGGTCCATGCCGAACCACGCGAAGGGTCCCTTTTGATTCACGGCAGGCACTGCCGGAACCGGAGCAACGCCCCAGTCCATGTTCGGCGCAAAGCGGCGGATGTGGTCCGCGATCCAGGGACCGTTCAGCGACATTGCCATCTTCCCGGAGAGGAAGGGCTCCGCCGACGTCCCCCAGTCTCCGAAGCCGGACGCGAACTTCCGCATTGCCTCGGCGCCGTATTCCTTCGGCAGGGACTGCAGCCATTGCCAGGTCTGATAGAGGGCGTCAGGCTTCAGATATTTCTTGGCGTGTGCGTCATAGAGAGTCGCCGGGGTGGCCCCGAACATGTAGGAGTAGTAGGCTGCGAACCATGCGGGGAATGTTGCCCGAAACTCCAGCCCGGTCTGGGTGATATTGCCCGCCGCATCGCGTTTCGTGAGCTTCCTCTGGGCATTCTCGAACTCCGCAATGGTGCGAGGCGGCTTGTTCGGATCCAGACCCGCGGCCTTGAACATGCCCTTGTTGTAGATCAGCAAAAGGGTCCAGTCCGTCAACGGCACTCCGTAGGTCTTTCCGTCCACCGAAACTGCCATGGACGTCCACGGCTGCCAGAACGTTTTCAAATCAAAGTTCTTCGTCTTCAGAAGGTCATCCAGCGCGATGTAGATCCCGCCTTCCACCATCTGGGGAAAGTTCTGGTTGCTTCCGATCTCGCTGACATTGGGCGGGTTTCCCGCCCTGACCGCTGCCAGGACTTTCGTGTCGACATCCTGCTGGCCCGTATACGTGACGTGGATGTTCGGATGGGACGCATTATAGCTTGCAATGGCGTCGTTCAGACCCAGCGCCTCGAACCCGGTGTATTCACCCCAGAGCTCTATCTCAACGGGTGCGGCGCCGACCATGAACGCAAGAAACATGAATGCGACCAGCAATGGGACTAGTTTTCTCATGAGTCTCTCCTTTTCCTTTCGGATCAGAAACCTCTATCAGATACTCCCAATCGCGCGCGACGTCATCTCTCTCTCATTGGCCCTCCTTATGCCTGTTCCCTCCAGTCTTTCATGAACTTCTCAAGCCCGATATCCGTCAGGGGATGCATCATCATCTGCATGAGTATTTTGAACGGGGCCGTCGCGATGTGCGCTCCGGCCATTCCCGCGTCCACGACATGCTTGGGGCTTCGGATGCTGGCAGCAATGATCTGCGCGCCGATGCCCCCGCGGTCAAAGAGCTCCGCAATCTGACTGATGATCGCTATTCCGTCGAAGCCCACGTCGTCTGCGCGGCCGACGAAGACGCTCACGAAATCGGCTCCCGCCTGGCTGGCAAGGAGCGCCTGCGAAGGGGAGAACACGAGCGTCACATTCGTTCGGATCTTTTGGGCCGCCAGAGCATTGACCGCCTTCAGGCCGTCACCGGTCATGGGAATCTTGACGATGATATTGCCGGCAATGGAGGAAAGCGCCATTCCCTCCTCAACCATTTCCGCGGCGTGCGTGGAAAGAACCTCCGCGTTCACGGGGCCTTTTACCATCCCGGCAATCTCCCGGATCCGATCGTGAAATTTCGCGCCCTCGCGTGCAACGAGCGTCGGGTTGGTTGTGACTCCGCCGAGGAAGCCGAAGTTATTGGCCTTTTCGATCTCGTCCAGGTTTGCCGTATCGATGAAGAGTTTCATATTGCTTCCTGATTACCGACGAATCGTTTGTATATCAGTTTCGAATTGGTGTCAATACATTTCTGAAAGCCTTTCACTTGAACTTGAAGCCGTACGCGTTTTGTAGTATTCTGGGTTGACCGCAGGGGGCTGTCAGTCACAAGACGGCCGGAAAGAGGGGAGACGTCATGGCGCCGGGGACGCACGCCGACACAGGCTACGGCGACGGGCTGATCACGGAGCGACAGAGCGAGATTCTGCAGCAGCTGATCAAAAGGCCGGGAACCAGCGTTGTCGAGCTCAGCCGCATGCTCAACGTGACGGACGCCACTATTCGCAACGACCTCAACCACCTCTCGAGCCGCGGGTTGATCGTGCGGAGCCACGGGAAGGCCACTCCCGCGCTGCACCCGATGATGATCGGGCGGCAGCGTGCCAATTTGAAGCAGAAGATCCGCATCGCCAAGAAGGCTGCTGAGATGATCGGAATCGGTGACACCGTGATGATAGACTCGGGAACGACCACGGCGATCATCCCGCGCTACCTGATCGGCAAACGGGACATCCACGTCATCACGAACTCCATCCTCCAGATCGCCCATTTTCGGTTGAACCCTTCGATTACTTTCACCATGGTAGGGGGGGAGTTCCGGTTCCTCGATGAATGCTTCGTCGGGTCCTTGTCGCTGGACGCGCTCTCGCGGTTCAACGCCAGGTATGCGTTCATCGGGACGATCGGGTTCTCCCCTGAACACGGCTTGACCACGTATTCGCTGGAGATCGCCGACGTTATCCTGCAGATGGTCCGGCGCACGGACCAGGTCGTGCTGTGCGCGGACTCCTCGAAATGCGGCAAGACGGGGAACGTGAACACCATCCCCTTGTCCGAGGTGGACTACCTGATCACCGACGATGGCATCACCGACGATTTCCAGCGCCAGGTGAAGGACCTGGGCGTGCAGATCATCATCGCCTAGTATGCACAGCCCGAAGGGCGGTATCCGTAGGGCGGCAGGCGCGCTTTGCGCGCCGGGAGTCCACGCGCGGGCCCGGCTGTCATTTGCTTGCCATCGCCCTGCAATCTCCTTCATCCAGCCTTCTCCTTCAGCTTTGACTCTCATCGACTGACATCTCCCTTACTGCCGTGCATATCCTGGCTGGTTCAAACTGGAAGAACTCCTGCAACTCTTTCATCGTTGCTGATTGCCCGAAGGTTTCCACACAGAAGATGCGACCCGATTTGCCTGCGATTCCCTCCCAGCCCTGCGAAACCCCTGCTTCCAGTACGATCCTCCTGGCCTCGGTTGGAACAAGTTTCTCCTGAACCCCGGAAGGAGCCTTGTGAAAAAGCTCTCTGCACATCATTGACACCACTCGCACATCGTCCGAGCCCAGGAGCCTCTTGGTTTCAAGTGCAAGGTTCACCTCGGACCCCGTCGCGATGAGCACGATCTTCGGCTGGCCTTTTGAATCAGAAACGACATATCCGCCGTGGCGAAGGGTCTCCTCCCAGTTCGTATCAGCTTTCTCATATACTTTGAGCGGCTGACGGCTCAGAATCAGCGCGGTCGGGCCGTCTTCCCTTGAAATGGCCATCTTCCACGCTGCGGCCGTTTCTTCCGCATCTCCTGGCCGCAGCACCAGCAGGTTCGGGACTGCACGCAAGGACGCCAACTGCTCGACAGGCTGGTGCGTGGGACCATCCTCGCCAAGAAACACCGAGTCATGCGTGAAAACATAGATCGTCGGCAGTTTCATCATGGCGGCGAGTCGTATCGAGGGTCTCATGTAGTCGGAAAACACGAGATAGGTCGAGCAGAACACACGAAAGAATCGACCGACCGCCATGCCGTTTGCGATCGCGGCCATTGCGTGCTCCCGTATGCCGAAACAGATGCTCCTCCCACGAGGGTTCATGGAATCGAACCGACCGAGGGCTTCTATGTGTGTTGCCGTCGAATGCGAAAGATCCGCCGAGCCACCGACAAGCTCGGGAAGCTCGTTCGCCAAAGCCTCCAGGATCTTGCCGCTTGCGATACGGGTTGCCATTTCCGCACCCTTCTGGAAGACAGGAAGCTTCAACCCAGCCGTCCTGCTGGTGTGCAGAGGCGGGAGCACCGGAACGGCAGGTGAGCCGGACCCCAGGGCCCTTTCCAATTCAGACCGCTTCTCAGGATTCTCTGTCTGCCACAATCGAAAGATCTCCTGCCACTGCGCATGGTGATCTTCCCACTTTTTCTTCCGCTCAGTCATATATGCGAAAGCCCGGGCGGGAATGTAGAACTCGCTGTCCTCTGGAACTCCCATGGCCTTCTTGCTTGCTTTGACCTCGTCTTTACCAAGGGGCGATCCATGCACTTCGTGCGAGCCGGCGAGATTCACTGATCCCTTCCCGATCACCGACTTCATGATGAGCAGAGTGGGCTTTTGCGTTTCCTTTTTTGCCGATCCGAGAAACTTCATGATCCGGGGAAGAGCATACGCGCTTGCCTCGAATACCTGCCAGTTGCAAGCCTGGAACCGCTTTCGTACGTCCTCCGTGAAGGACAGTCCGGTCGATCCTTCTATCGTAATCCCGTTTGAATCGTAGAACACGATCAGTTTCCCCAATCCCAGATGTCCTGCCAGGGAGGCCGCCTCATAGCTCACTCCCTCCATGAGGTCTCCGTCTCCTACCATTGCATACGTGTAATAGTCGATGATTTCTCTTGTGGTGTTGAACCGCGCCGCAAGCATTCTTTCGGCGATGGCCATGCCAACCGCATTTGCAATCCCTTGACCAAGCGGCCCAGTCGTTATTTCCACTCCTGGTGTGACTCCGAGCTCGGGATGCCCCGTCGCCTTGGAGTTTATTCGCCGAAAACGCCGGAGGTCATCAAGGGAGATATCATATCCGCTCAGGTGAAGAAGGGCGAACAACAACACGCATGCATGTCCGGCCGACAGGACAAACCGATCTCGATTGATCCAACCCGGGTCCCGCGGGTAATGTTTCAGCACTTCACCGAATACCAGCGCCCCCAGCTCTGCACAACCCATGGGCGAACCCGGATGTCCAGAACGAGCGCGCTGAACTGCGTCCATGGAAATACACCTGATTGCTGTCGCAACCGATTTAATGCCTTCAATATCCATTTTCCGCTCCATGATCAAGCCCGGATTGCAGTCAGGGGGTCTATTTGATAATCAGAGTGCGTCCACCCTTCTCGGAGTTAAGGAACACGGCGAGTATGACAAATGCCCCGAACACAATCTGCTGCCAATACACGTCAAGGGCTACCGTGTTGAGCCCGTTCTGGATGATTATGACGAGCATTGCGCCAAGCAGGGTCCTCAGAACGCTCCCCCTCCCGCCCGTCAGGGGAGTGCCTCCCAGGACCACTGCCGCAATCGACAAGAGGGTCAGTGGATCGCCTATTGTAGCGAGGCTTGTTTTCAGTTCAATGGAATAGAAAGCGCCGGCCGCGCCGCTCCCGATCCCTGACAAAGCATAGACCCAGAACTTGGTGGAGTTCACCTTGAGGCCGCACATCCTCGCGGCCCGTTCGTTGGCGCCGATAGCATACACGGATCTGCCAAGCGCCGTTCTCGATTGAACGAAATAGAATACAGCAAACACGACGAGGGAAATGAGAAACAATAAGGGCACAATTCCAAGCGCCAGGTCTGCCCATGCCAGCCCTTTCCAAAGCTTCATCGGAATTCCCTTGGCGCCTCCGCCAACAAGCAGAAGGGCAACGCTCTTCCACAGGCTGAGCGTGGAAAGTGTAACGATAAACGAAGGTATCCTCAGCCAGATGAACAGGAGGCCATTGATGCTGCCGGCCACGAAGCCGAACACAACAGCCACAAGGATGCTCCAGTTGCCGAGGATCGGAAATGTCGTTCCGTAGATCACGCAGGAAGCGGAAACAATCGCCCCGACGGAAAGATCAATTGAGCCGGCCATGATGACGTAGGTGGCGCCGAACGACAGGGTAAGCAACGGAGCGGCAACCAGGAATATGTTTGCGAGACTGTACGCCCCTACGAAGCGCGGGTTGATGGAAGTGAACACTCCCAAAAGGACTATCAGTGACAGCCACGGGAGATTATCGAGAATTGTCCGCCCGGATATTCTTTGTGTCATTTTCCGATCCCCACAACCTGTCACATCATGTAGCGAACGACATCGACCTGTGATGGCTTGTTATCCTTGGGCGCTTCCAACTCTGCCAGAACAAGCCCGTCCTTCATGACGATGAGCCTCGAGCTCAGGCTGATGGTTTCGTCAAGAGTATCCCCCAGCAGCACGATGCCGATGCCTCTTTCTGTAATCTCTCTGATGAGCAGGTAGATTTCTTCTTTGGCCCCTACATCAACACCGCGGGTCGGGTGGTTGAGTATCAGAATTTTATTTTCCCCGCCTGAAATTGCCCGTGCGAATACAACCTTCTGTGCGTTGCCGCCGCTGAGTGTTTCAGTATGTTCTTTGGGTCCCGAAGTCTTTATGTTAAGCTTCGCAATCCATTCTTTCGCCCGATTTGAGCGTTCCCGATATGAGATTACATTGTGGCGACTGATCGCCTTCATGCTCGAAAGACTTATGTTCTCTGCAACGCTTAAGATTCCAATAATGCCTTCTTCCCTTCTTTCTTTCGGGACAGACAGTACTCCTGCCTTCAAGGCCGCTGCGGGGTCCGCAAAATGGCGCTCAATGCTGTTCACGAATATCTGTCCTCCGTCCGGGCGGTCATCTCCGCACAGCACAGCGCAGACCTCTTCTTTGCCCGAACCAACGACCCCGCAAATGCCGAGCACCTCGCCCCGGCGAACGCGAAAACTGACATTCTTGAAGTAGCCTTTGAGAGCGAGATTTCTTGCTTCCAGGATGATCTCTTCGCCAGGGTCGGTCTGGCGATCAACCTTGAAGTATTCTCCGCTCGTGCTCCTTCCCACCATTTTTTCATACAGTATGTCTTCATTCGCGTTTTTTCTTTCGACCAGGGCTGTTTGCTGACCATCCTTGAAGACATAAATGCGGTCAGATATCTCGATCACCTCGCTGAGCCTGTGGGAAACAAAGATTATGGAATTGCCCTGGTCTCTTATCAGCTTCATCTTTTCGAAAAGCTTCTTGATTTCAATTTCATTCAATACCGAAGTCGGCTCATCGAGGAGTATGAGGCATCCTTCCTGCCTGTCCCCGACAAGGTTCAGAACCTTCGCGATTTCCACCATTTGCCTGGCTGCAAAATCCAGCTCTATCACCTTGCGTGCGGGAAGTATGTCCTTTAATCCCAGGGATTCGAGGACTTTGGAGGCGGCGACATTCATTTTTCTCCAATTGATGAAAGTCAGTGTCCCAAAGCTCTTCTCTCTTCCAAGGAAGATGTTCTGGGCAACAGACAGCTTCTTCATCAATGACTGTTCTTGAAAAACCATTCCCACGCCCATGAGATTGGCTTCCAAAAGATTTTTGCCGCGAAATTGCCTGCCATGCATCTCCATGCTTCCCGAAGTGGGTTGTTCCACGCAGGAAATTATCCGCAATAATGTCGACTTCCCGGCACCATTCTCACCTACGAGCCCGACAATTTCGCCTCTGCGGACCTCCAGGTCTATGTCCTTGAGAGCAACCGTCCCCGGATATTGTTTTCCGGTTTTCCTCGTCCGAAACAGCACATCTTCCATCATCGTTCTCCCACCTATTTAAAGACAAGCTTCCTGCCTCTCGCAACCGTGAGAGATACGGCGGCGATGACGATCATGCCTTGAACCGCAGGTTGCACATAGGCGTTTACGCCGAGCAAAATCATGCCATCCTGGATCATTGTCACGATGATGACGCCCACAAGTGACTGTACGACCCCTCCACTGCCTCCCACGAGCGAAGTGCCGCCGACCACAACGGCGGTAATCGTGGAGAAAAGGAACCCATTGCTGATGATGACCTGTCCAATATTGAGCTTGATTGCACCGAAGACTCCCGCGACACTCGAGCAAAACGCTGCCCACGCAAAAACAATGACCTTGATTGTATCGACGTTTATTCCAGTCGCCCTGACCATGCTTTCATTTTCACCAATCGCAAAGAGATGTCGACCAAAGGCTGTGTAACGCTCAATCGAGAGCGCGATGAAAAAGACGACCAAGGCAAACCATGTCAAAAGCGGCATACCCAGGAAAGCTCCCGCCGCAATATGGGCGAACATCGGGTCGTTGACAGAGGCGGGGATTCCTCTGTAGCTGAGGATGCCAAAACCGGTAATGGCGCTTCCCATCCCAAAGGTCACCATGAATGAGGGTATCTTCAACCTCGTGTGCAGGACCCCTGAGAGAATTCCGAATAGTGTGCCCGCCGTGATTGCAATGAGAATCCCCACTACTCCCAGGTCGAGCTGGTTTTTCGTGTTCAACACAAGCAGAGCGACTATGGACCCGGCAAAACCCATCACTCCTTCGAGAGAAAGGTCAATGCTCCCAATCAGAAGCACAAAAGTCAGCCCCATTGAGAGCACGAGCGGGGTGGCGATCTGTTGAAGCAGTGCGGCCAGATTGTTCCAGGTGAAGAATCCCCGGACGAAAACCGACATGGCAACTATCAACGCGAGCATCACCAGGAGTGGACCCAGCTCAACAATTCTGCTCCGGGTACGTTCCGCGGCAATTCTTTCGGAAAAGTCGTCGGCGACCGTTGTTGTGATCATGTCCGCTTTCGTGCCCGAGTTGTTTTCTTCTGTGGCCATCGCTCCTCACTCCGAATCTCGTTCAGGTCAAGGTCAGAACTGTTCACCGACGCCCCAGTCAGGGCCGTCACCTTCCGCTTCAGCGGCGGTTGAATATCCGCCGAAATTGCGGCTCATCACTTTTGACCGAAATCAAAGGGGCGAGACCGCATTTGCGCGATCTCACCCCCAGATCCAGACCAGGAACTACTGTGTCACCAGCTCGTAAGGGCTTTGAATCGCAAACTTGAGATCGTTGAAATTGTACTGAGGCTTGCCAGTCAGGAAGTCCCTCCTGAACTGGGCAACATTCTTCTTGTCGACGAACAGCGCGTTGGTGTTGAATAAACGCATACCTTTCGTCTGCTTCATCGTGTCGATTTTGCCGATGAAGGAGTCGTACGCAAATGCCGCCATATAGCCGCCCTGAAGGAATCCATTGTTCACTTCTGTCGCGACCACGTCGCCGTCTTCGATCGCCTTGGCCATGGCAGGCACCCCGTCAGTCCCGGTCACTCCCACCTTGCCGTTGAGACCCTTTGCCTTGAGCGCCTGCACGGCTGCCAGGGCCATGTCATCATTCGCCGCCCAGATTCCATCGACATCCGGATATTTCGCGAGCCAGTCCTGCGTAATGCTCAATGCCTGCTGGGGGTCCCAGTTCCCCACTTCGGCATCGAGAAGCTGGACACCGGGATTCTCCTTGAGCGCCTGCTGCAGCCCTTGGAATCGATGAACGCCTGCATCATCACTCAGTGGCCCTTGGAGCGCAAGTACCTTCCCTTGGCCGGGTTTCTTGAATGACTTGAACAAGGCGGTCGCCGTCTCGTACCCCTGGTGCACTCCGTTCACGCTCGAGAAGGCTGCGTAGTATTTGTATTGCGTCGGATCAAATCCGACGGGAATGTGCCACGTGGTAGAGAAATACACATGGGCCTTTTCGAGAAAATCTGCAATCGGCGGTATGTTTGCTTCGCCACACGGGTCAATGTAGAAAATGACGTTCGGTCCTTTCGATGCGACGAGGCTCTTTATATTCTGAAGCTCCGTGTTGGGATCCCCGTTGGAAATAAGGGCCTGGACGGTGGCTGTTCCGGGAGGGAGCGACGCGGCAAAGAGCTTGACGCCCTCGAGCTCCTGGTTCCAATATGCATTGGCAATCCCGTGGATATCCACGCCGATCGTCACCTTTTTTAGCGCTTGACCCCACAATGCCGTCCCGCACATCAGGGCGGCGCAAAATGCGAGTACTGCAATCCTTCTCATGGAAACCTCCTCGTATATGAAACGAATATCCTTCGAACACGCTCAGAGACCCAAAAACCTAAGACACTGAGCCGCATCACCTCCTCTCCTCAGTTGCACCGCGATCAGTCTGCATTCGATTCATTCGCGGCGCCTTTCTTCAGCCCGATTCCCCGCGCGAGCCCGATTCCCCGCGCTCTGTCGCCGCGCGGATCGAGCTGGGCAATGCGCCGCCCGTACGGGCGGACGCTGAGATACAGATCGCGATAGATCGGGTAGCACTTTTCGTAGAACCTGCTGCGGGCCGGGTCGGGATGAATCACCCGCTCCTCGCCGCGCAGCAGCGCGGCGCATGCGGCCGGAATATCGCTGAACACGCCGACGCCGACGCCAGCCGCAAGGGCTGCCCCGAAACTTGCCTGCTCTTTCACTCCGGTTGTGTGGATTTCGCGTGCAAGAACATCGGTCTGGATCTGGAGCCACAGCGTGCTGCGGGCGCCGCCGCCTGATGCGATGATGCGCTGCACTGGAATGCCGAGTTTTTCCAGGACGTCAAGGCAATCCCGATAGGAATACGCGACACCTTCCATGATGGCGCGCGTCATATGCGCGCGTGTGTGCTTCAGGGTCAGCCCGAAAAACATGGCTCGCGCGTCGGGATCCAGATGCGGTGTCCGTTCGCCCGCGAGGTAAGGCAGGAAGAACGCCCCCTCGCTCCCGGGCGGAATCGCGGCTGCCTCTGCAGAGAGAATGTCGAAACTCTCCTCGTGAGCGATGTTCTCCGAGAACCACGAGAGAGAGAGCCCCGCACTGAGAGTGGCGGCCATTACATACCAGGTTCCGGGAAGAACGTTGCAGAACGTATGCGTGTTGAGGTCCGGGTTGAACACCGGCCGCTCCACGACAGAAAACAACTGCCCGCCCGTGCCCGTGGTCAAGGAGACGCTGCCAGGTGCGGTAAGGCCATTTCCGATGGCCTGCATCGGCTGGTCCGATCCGCCCGCGATTACCGGGGTGCCGGCCGCCAGTCCCGTCTCCTCCGCCGCGGCTGCCGTGACTCCGCCCACGACATCAAGGGACTCGGAAAGGCCGGGAAAGTGGGATTCATCGAGGCTGAGAGTCTCGATGATTTTCGTCGACCATCGTCGGGCCGTGGTGTCAAAAAGGAGGGTCGAGGAGGCATCGGTGCTTTCCGTGCCGAGGGTACCGGTCAGTCGATAGCGGATGAAGTCCTTCGGCAGGACGACCTTGGCAAGTCGCCCATAGTTGAGCGGCTCATGGTCGCGCATCCAGAGAAGGGTCGCCAGCTGGAAGCCGGGAGAAAGCGGGTTGAGGGTAATCCGGCTGAACACATCCTTTCCGACGACCCCGTAGACATAGTCAACATACTCCAGCGCACGCTGATCAGCCCAGATAATCGCAGGCCGTATGACCTCGCGCGCCTCGTTCAAGGGCACCATGCCATGCATCTGTCCGGAGAGACCCACAGCGGCGATATCGCGGGTCGCGATTCCTGTTTCGGCCAGCAGGCGACGAACGGCACCCGTCACGGCGAGCCACCAGGATGAGGGGTCCTGCTCCGCGCAGCCGACAGACGGGATGAGGATGGGGTACTCGCCGCTGCAGGTTCCAAGCACGACGCCGTCCTCCCGCAGGAGAAGCGCCTTTACGCTGGAGGTGCCAAGGTCGATACCGAGAAAGGCCCGCATCGCCATCAGCCTCCCGCCGATCCGGCATCCACCAGCAGTGCCCCGTTTTGTGAGAACCCTTTCAGCGCCGAAGGGCTCTGAAGCACTTTCTCCAGTACGAGAGTGCTGACGCCCACGAGAACCGGGTCTGTCTCGAACGAGCTGAGCTCAATGCGCAGCGTGCGGGAGACGCTGGGCAGTACATGGCTGAACACCGTTTCCTGGACTGCCTCCAGGAGAGGCGGTCCGGCTCGCGCCAGGTCGTCTCCAATCGTGATTATATCCGGGTTGAAAAGGTTGACGACGCTGGCGAGCCCGAATCCCAGGTACCACGCGGCCCGATGCAGCTCACGGACCGCCAGTTCGTCACCGGCCTTCAACGCCTTCATGATTGCGGAGAAGGAATGGTCATGCTGCAACGGGCTCTCAGGGAAATCGACGAGTGCCTTTTTCACCTCGCGCTCAAGGGCGATCGTGGAGCAGTAATGCTCCAGGCACCCGTTGTTGCCGCATTCGCACTTCGGGCCGTCGAATTCGATGCTCATGTGTCCCATCTCCCCGGCGATGCCCAGGGTGCCCCGAAACAGTCTTCCATCGATGACAATGCCCGCGCCGATGCCCTGCCCTGCCGCCACGTACACCATCGTGCCCGTTTCGCGGCTGTGGGCGCCCAGCCACCACTCCGCAAGCGCCGCGGCATTGGCGTCATGCTCCAGGTACACGGGAATCTGAAACGCGGACCGAAGCTCATCTTCCAGGGCAATCCGCTCCCAGCCGGGGAACTCGGTCATGAGGGCGATCTTCCCCTCTGTGCGGAAGAACGGGCCGGGGATTGCCACGCCGATGCCGAGGATCCGATCCTCCACGCTGGAGGCGATCAATGCGGTTACCGCGTCGACGATACGCCTGACGGCCTTTGTTGAGCCCTCGAAAACCTCGAGGGATTCCTGCAGGACGATCTCCCCCGATCCCCAGAGATCGAAGATGCCCACTGAGAAATATTTGCGGGCAAGGCGGACGGCGATGACCTTGAACAGGTCCGCGTTCAGTGAGATGCCGATCGACCTGCGGCCCTTCTCCCCGTCGATGATCCCGCGCTCGGTCACGAGGTTCCAGCCAATGAAGTCGTTGATGATGTTGGTAATTGTCGACTGCTTGAGCCCGGATTGCTTGGCAAGATCAGCCCGTGAGCACAGCCTGAGCTTCCGAAGCAGCCGTATGACCAGAGCCCTGTTCAGATCCTGAACGTCCTCAAGGTTAATGCCCTGTTTCAGTCTTCTTGTCATAGCCTGAATTGAATGAATTAATGTATTAATTCATTCAATGAAACTATCTTTATCATTTGACTCGAGATATGTCAAGAGAAATCCGGTCACTTTTCCACAATTGCGCGCTGCCGGCCCGAGCGAGGCCGCGAGTCTTAACCGCTACCGAGGACCGCAAATGTTGCCAGGAGCGACCGCATTGACAGAGGGTCGGCCCACCGGCTAATGTCCGCACATGAGCAAGATCGCAGTCATCCCAGGCGACGGAACAGGCCCCGAGGTCACTCGGGAGGGCATCAAGGTCCTTACCGCGGCCTCGCGCAAGTTTTCCTTCCCGCTCGCCTTCACCAATTTCGACTGGGGCGGTGAGCGGTACCTGAAGACCGGAGAGACGCTTCCGGAAGGGGGCGTCGAACAGCTCCGCGGATTCGATGCAATCTACCTCGGCGCCATCGGACACCCCGACGTGAAACCCGGTATCCTCGAGCAGGGCATCCTCCTGCGGCTGCGTTTCGAGCTGGACCAGTACATCAACCTCCGCCCGGTTCGGCTGTATCCGAACGTGGAGACCCCGCTTGCGGGCAAGGGCCCTGCAGACATCGACTTCGTGATCGTGCGGGAGAACGTGGAAGGGCTCTACATCGGCGCCGGTGGATTCCTGAAAAAAGGCACTCCGGACGAGGTTGCGCTCCAGGAGATGGTCTACACGCGGAAAGGCGTGGAGCGGTGCGTCCGCTTCGCCTTCGAGCTCACACGGAAGCGGAACAAGAGGAAGAAGCTCACGATGTCGGGCAAGACCAACGTCCTCACGTACGTACAGGATCTGTGGTACCGCACGTTCATGGAAGTAGCCAGGGAATACCCGGATATCACCCCGGACTACGCGCACATCGACGCCACCACGATGTGGATGGTCAAGAACCCGGAGTGGTTCGACGTCATCGTGACTGAGAACATGTTCGGAGACATCATCACCGACCTCGGTGCCATGGTACAGGGCGGCATGGGCGTGGCGGCCGGGGGAAACATCAACCCGCAGGGCGTGTCGATGTTCGAGCCCATCGGGGGCTCGGCGCCCAAGTACACCGGCCAGAACATCATCAACCCGGTGGCTTCAATCCTCGCCGGCGCCATGATGCTGGATCAGCTCGGCCAGGCAAAGGCCGCTGAAGCAGTGGAGCGCTCGGTGATCGCCGTGATCGGGAAAATGAAGAGCATGGCCGCGGGGAAGATGGGCTTTTCGACGAGCCAGGTCGGGGACATGGTTGCCGCCGGGCTGTAGATTCGCCGCCGGACTGCAGGCCGGCTGTAGATTCGCCGCCGGACTGCAGGCCGGCTGCAGGCCGGCACGCGCGCTTCAGGCCGGCCGGAGCAGAAATCACTCGTACAGCCGCAGGCTCTTCCTGTACATGTCGACGTTCTCGATAAAGTCGGTGCTGTCTGCAAACTGGTCGATGGCGCCGATCCGGATGGAGATGTCGCGCACCGCGTGGGACTCGATGACCCCGAGGAGAGCATTGGAAAACCTGTCCGCGCGAATGACCGTGTAGGGGCGGTGGAAGAAATGCCGCGGCGAGGTGTCAAGCGGTTCGGTCACCCCCAGCGCGTTGTGCATCTCCCCCAGCATGACGTAGAGCCCGGCAAGGCTCTGTTCGATGGGCCGGTATTCCCGACCCTCCAGGGCCGTCATGATCTGCGGGGTGGCCTCTGCGCTGCATGCCAGCCTGGCAAATGCGCTGCCGAGCCACTTCTCATAGGGCGCATACCGGCGCTCCATCAGAAAGCACAGTCTCATGATGTCGCGGGCAAGCCGGGCGGCAACGATCTTCATGCCGACCGTGTCACCCGCCTCCGCGCAGCGTCCGACAAACGCCTCCTGCTGGAAAAGCTTCTGCCACTGGCAGGCCATCTTGTACAGCCAGATGTCTGCTGGATAGTAGGAAAGGTCATTCCGGAGCCGGGTCAGCTCCCCGGGAGGATCATGGAACACCTCCCCGGAGGTGAGCTCGAGGAGCCTCTGTTCGGGAAACGTCAGCCAGTCCAGGAGCCCGATACCGTCTCGTACGTCCATTCCGAGATAGCGATGGAAGTAATCCCGTATTGTCGTGATCTCCACGAGGTGATTGGCAGGTGCCGCATCGGACGGGAGGGGCACCTGCGTGCCGCCGTCCAGGGGATCAGGATCAGAGAAGCCCACCGCATAGCCGTGGAATACGCCGGGCAGCCGCTTTTTCAGCGCCGAGTCGATCGCCCCGTTCCTGGCCGCGTGCGCCTCCTCGGACAGGAAGAGCTGGAACCGGGGTCCCCAGTTGTGGTCCACCGACCGTTGCGAATCATAGCCCAGCACGTCGGACCCGTACCCGATGAACGCTGCCGCGTACGAGTCAGCGGGAATGACGCTCTCGATGATCGAGCGCGCGGCTTCTGAGAAGAACATGCTGCCCAGACGCAATCCGGGAATGAAGCCGGCCGCCGTATCCATCGATTTCACGCGGGGGGGAACTCCAGCGTGGAAAAATAATCGTCCAGGGTCTCTGCGCGCCTGATTCTCTGGACCGAGCCGTCCGTCCTGAGAAGAAGCTCCGCGGAGCGCAGTTTCCCGTTGTAGTTGAAGCCCATCGCAAAGCCATGCGCGCCGGTGTCATGGATGACCAGGAGATCCCCCTCGTCGATCCGGGGCAGGCGCCTGTCAATCGCGAACTTGTCGTTGTTTTCACAAAGCGAACCGGTCACGTCGTACTCCCGGTCCGGCGGCAGGGATTCCTTTCCCACGACGGTGATGTGGTGGTACGCGCCATAGAGGGCGGGCCGCATCAGGTTGCTCATGCAGGAGTCCAGCCCGACAAAATCCTTGTAGGTGTGCTTCAGGTGAAGTACCCTGCTCACCAGCCACCCGTAGGGACCCATGATGGCCCTGCCGCTTTCCATGTAGAGCTTCAGCGGATGAAGGCCGCGCGCCTTCACCTTTGTCTCATACATGTCACGCACGCCGCGGCCAAGAGCCTGCCAGTCGATTGCGGTCTGGTCGGGCTTGTACGGGATGCCGAACCCGCCCCCCAGGTTCACGAACTCGAACCGGATCCCCAGCTCCCCGGAGAGGTCCGCAATGAGATCGAAGAGCAGGCGCGCCGTTTCAATGTGGTAGTCGAGGTTCAGCTCATTGGAGGCGATCATGGCGTGCAGGCCAAAACGCTTCACGCCCCGGTCCTTCACGGTCCTGTAGCCCTGGAAGAGCTGTTCCCGGGTGAAACCGTACTTGGCCTCCTGCGGCTTTCCGATGATAAGGTTTCCCTCCCGAAGCTGCCCCGGGTTGTAGCGGAAGGAGATCAGCTCGGGAAGACCGGCGTGCTTTGCCAGGAAATCGATGTGCGTAATGTCATCCAGGTTGATGATGGCGCCAAGCTGCCGGGCCTTCACGTACTCCGCGGAGGGCGTGTCATTGGAGGTGAACATGATCTGCTCACCGGCAAGGCCCACGCGTTCCGACATGACCAGCTCTGCCATGGAGCTGCAATCCGCGCCGAACCCCTCCGACTTCATGATCTTCAGTATGTGGGGATTAGGACACGCCTTGACCGCGAAGAACTCCCGAAACCCTTCCGCCCACGAGAATGCGCTCTTCAGTGCGCGCGCGTTTTCCCTGATGCCCTTCTCATCGTAGATGTGGAAAGGAGTAGGATGGGTCTGGACAATCTTCTCGAGCTTTTCCCGCGTGAGGGGAAGCCCTTTTTCGGTCATGCGCTCCTCCGTGAGGGCAAGTTTAGCCGGAGCGCCGATGCGTGTCCACACGGAAACGCGCGCGAATCCGCCGAGTACGGGAGTACCCGTTCGGGGAATACCCCGTACGTCGGCGCG